>JAKFVA010000003.1 GCA_021732385.1 Burkholderiales bacterium
CCATGCACCGCTACGGCTCCGACAAGCCCGATCTGCGCGTGCCGCTGGAATTCACCGAACTCACTGATGTGATGAAAAACGTGGATTTCAAAGTCTTCAGCGGTGCCGCCAACATGGTGGGCGGCCGCGTGGTGGCGCTGCGCATACCTGGCGGCGCCGAGATGCCGCGCAGCGAGATTGATGCCTACACCGAGTTCGTCAAAATCTACGGTGCCAAGGGGCTGGCCTACATCAAGGTCAACAGCAGCGCCATCGAGCCCGGCGACAAGGCCAAGCCCTGGCCCGGCCTGCAAAGCCCCATCGTTAAAAATATCCACGATGCGGCATTGACCGCGGTTTTGCAGCGCACCGGTGCGCAAGACGGTGACATCATTTTCTTTGGCGCCGACAAGGCAAAAATCGTCAACGACGCAATTGGCAACCTGCGCATCAAAATCGGCCACAGCGAATTCGGCAAGGCGCGCGGCCTTGGTGGCTCCGCCAATGGCCAATGGAAACCGCTGTGGGTGGTGGACTTCCCGATGTTTGAGTTTGATGAAGAAGCGGGTCGCTGGAGCGCCATGCACCACCCCTTTACCGCACCCAAAGATGGGCACGAAGACTGGCTGGAAACCGACCCTGGACGCTGTATCGCTAAAGCCTACGACCTGGTGTTAAACGGCTGGGAACTGGGCGGTGGCTCGGTGCGCATCCACCGCGCCGATGTGCAAAGCAAGGTTTTCACCGCGCTCAACATTAACGAAGAAGAGGCCCAGCAGAAATTCGGCTTCCTGCTCGACGCCCTGCAATACGGCGCGCCGCCACACGGTGGTCTGGCTTTTGGGTTAGATCGCATCGTCACCATGATGTGCGGTGCAGAGAGCATTCGCGATGTGATTGCCTTCCCCAAAACCCAGCGCGCTCAGTGCCTGCTGACGCAGGCGCCCAGCGCAGTGGATGAAAAGCAGTTGCGGGAACTGCACATTCGCCTGCGCACGGTGCAAGCCGCCTAAAGTGCCGGGTGCAGGCTTGCAAAATTAATAGCGCTTCCCGCACGTCAGTATTAGCTTGAAGCCGTATTTGGTGCTAAAAAACAGGCATTTTGCGACGCTTAAACGACTTTTTTGCCATTTAAGCACCCCAGACGGGGGCCAAAGCCTAAAAATCTGGTTTTCAGACCAGAAATTGCAAGGCAAATCGTCAGTTTAGTCATAGTGGACGTGCGGGTACCGCTATGATTTTTTACTATTATTTTGATAGTGTTTTCAATCTGCAATCCGCTGGGTTGACCACCTCCATGCGCTACCCTTGAGCGTCATGAGCACGCCGCCCCCGCCCGCAGCCGCCAAAATCCCGCAGTCCGTGCTCGTAGTCATCTACACCCCGGCGCTCGATGTACTGCTGATTCGCCGCGCTGACAGTGGTACCTGGCAATCGGTAACGGGCTCCAAAGACTTCCCCGACGAGCCCTTTGAGCAAACCGCCGCCCGCGAGGTACAAGAAGAAACCGGCCTTGCCTGCGGTTCTGGCAGCGCGCTGGCTGGCACGCTGCAAGACTGGCAATTGGAGAACATCTACGACATTTACCCTGCCTGGCGCTACCGCTACGCGCCCGGCGTCTCGCGCAACACCGAGCGTGTATTTGGCCTGGCGCTGCCCGGGCAGCTGCCCATTAGTCTCAGCCCCAGCGAACACACGGCCTACCAATGGCTGCCCTGGCGCGCGGCAGCCGATGCGTGTTTTTCACCATCAAATGCTGAGGCCATCCTCATGCTGCCAAAATTTGCCCGGTGAATACACCCCCCGCACCAAGGCACACGGCCGCCCCAGCCCAAGCGCCGCATGAAGCACATGAAGCACATGAAGCACACGATAGCTTCCGCATTGCCACTTACAACATCCACAAGGGTGTGCAGGGTTTGGGTCCTTTGCTGCGGCTGGAGATTCACAACTTGCTGCACGCGGTGGAGCAGTTTGACGCCGACGTGGTCTGCCTGCAGGAAGTGCGGCTGCTGCACAAGCGCGAGCAAGCCCGCTTTGCGCGCTGGCCAGCGCAAGGCCAGGCCCATTACCTGGCGCCCGAGGGCTACCAGGCCATCTACCACAGCAACGCCGTCAGCCCGCACGGCGAGCACGGCAACGCCCTGCTCTCGCGCTGGCCGGTACTGGCGCACCGGCATGAAGACATGTCGGACCACCGCTTTGAGCGCCGCGGCCTGTTGCACGGCGAGATTGAGGTAGGGCATCGGCGTGTGCACGTCATCGTGGTGCATTTGGGCCTGATAGCCGCCAGCCGCACGCGCCAAGTGGCGCAACTGCTGCGCTACATAGCGCGCGAGGTCCCGGCTGACGCGCCACTTTTGGTGGCCGGCGACTTCAACGACTGGGGCCGCAGCTGCCAGCAGGCCATGCAAACTGCCCAGTTGCTGGCGCACCCGCTGGTGCTGCCCACCTTCCCGGCGCGCCTGCCACTGGCACAACTTGACCAGGTGTATGCCCGTGGCCTGCGCCCGCTGGGTGCCCAAGTACCGCGCGGGCGCAACTGGTGGCGCATGTCTGACCATCTACCGCTGATTTCTGAATGGGCTTTTGCCGCATGAGCGCACCTGCGGCCCCATCTGCACACCAATTACAGCTTCTGCAAGGGGCCAGTGCCTTGTTTGCCGCGCTGATTGCCGACATGGACGCCGCGCAAAACCGGGTGCAGATTGAAACTTATTTGTTCGACCTGCACGGCGACGCCGCTGCCGTAACGCAGGCCCTGGTGCGCACCGCGCAGCGTGGCGTTCAGGTGCAGGTACTGGTTGATGGCGTGGGCACTGATGAAGTGCCCCAAACCACGCTGGATGAATTGCGCCAGGCCGGGGTGCGGTGGCGCGTGTTTTCGCCGCTGCACGCGCGCTGGGGCAAACTGGCCATGCTAAGCGGCACCAAGTGGCGGCGGCTGCACCGCAAACTCATCGTCATTGACAGCCGTGTGGCTTACTGCGGCGGTATCAATATTTTGGACGACCATTACGACCCGAACCACGGCCAGCTTGACGCGCCACGCTTTGATTTCTCAGTGCGCTTGCAAGGCCCGGTGGTGACCGCCATTGAAGCGGCCACCAGCGTGCTGTGGCAGCGGCTGCAAGCGGTTCAAAGCGCCAAGGCACGCGATTTTTCAAGCGCTTGGCACACCTGGCGCAAAAAGCCGCCACACGACAGCCCGGCGCTTGCAGCGGCACCAGGCCCCAGCGCGTCCACAGCTGTCACGGACACTACAGGGCTGCACGCCGACCGGGTAGAACTGCTGCTGCGCGACAACCTGCGCTATCGCACCCGCATTGAACACGCTTACCGCCGCGCGATTGGCGCTGCGCAGCGCGAAATCATCATTGCCAACGCCTACTTTTTGCCGGGCCGCAAACTGCGCAAAGCACTGATCACGGCGGCACGGCGTGGCGTGCGGGTGCGCCTGCTGCTGCAAGGCAAGCATGAATACTTTATCCAATACCACGGCACGCGCCCGCTTTATCGCAGCTTGCTGGCGGCGGGCGTGGAAATCCATGAATACGCGGCTAGCTTTTTGCATGCCAAGGTAGCGGTAATTGATGCCGACACACCGCGGGCCTGGAGCACGGTAGGTTCGTCCAATCTTGACCCCTTGAGCCTGCTGCTGGCGCGCGAGGCCAATGTAGGCATTTACGGCAGCGCCTTTGCACAAGCCCTGCGCAAGCCGCTGGAAGCGGCCATGGCCGAGTGCCAGCGCATTGATCCCCAACAGTATTTGAACCGGCCCTGGCCTAAACGCTTTATGGAGCATCTGGCCTATGGGCTGATGCGGCTGGCGGTGCTGCTCTCGGGCAAACGGTATTGATGGGGAATTGGATTTAGACAGGCTTGCAAAAGCAGCCCGGCAGCCAGGCTGCCAAGCAGCAAAGACCCTACAAACAATCGCTGCTAGGATGGCGCATGCTGACAAAAACCGACTCCAACTTGCCCCCTGAAACGGACGATGCGGGCACGCCGATGTCCGTGAAAATCCGCCAGCGACTTATTGCCTCGCGCAAGCGCTTCAACGCCAACGACAACATTGCCGACTTTATTGCGCCCGGCGAGCTGGAGTTGCTGCTTGATGAAGTCACGGAAAAAATGAAGGGCGTCTTGAGTAGCTTGGTAATTGACACCGAGCGCGACCACAACACCAAAAGCACTGCGCGCCGCGTGGCCAAGATGTATGTGAACGAGGTGTTCAGAGGCCGCTATGTTCAAGCGCCTGCCATTACCGAATTCCCCAACGCCGAGCACTTGAACGAGCTCATGATTGTTGGCCCAATTACGGTGCGCAGCGCTTGCAGCCACCACCTGTGCCCGGTAATTGGCCGCATCTGGATCGGCGTGATGCCTAACGAGCGGACCAACGTGATTGGCCTGTCCAAGTACGCGCGTGTGGCCGAGTGGATCATGAATCGCCCACAAATCCAGGAAGAAGCTGTAGTACAACTGGCCGATTTGATCCAGGAAAAAACCCGCCCTGATGGCCTGGCCATCGTCATGGAGGCCAGTCACTTTTGCATGAGCTGGCGCGGTGTCAAAGACCCGGACAGCAAGATGATCAATTCGGTCATGCGCGGCACTTTTTTGAAAGACCCCAACTTGCGGCGCGAGTTTTTGGCCTTGATTCCGGGCAGGCACCAATAAGCCAAGTCTGTTCAGATATACCTTTTAGTCACGGAGAAAAATTGCCATGCTGGTACGTCTGCTTTATGTCAGCCGCGCGGCTGATCCCGCCAACGCGGAAGCCACCGAATCGATTTTGGGCCAGTCGCGCCAGCACAATCCCCAACTGGGCATCACTGGCATTCTTTGCTATGGCGGCGGTATTTTTCTGCAAGCCATCGAGGGCGGGCGCAATGCGGTGAGTGAGCTGTATGGCCACATCCAGCGTGATACCCGCCACAAAGACGTGGTGCTGCTGCACTACGAAGAAATCACCGAGCGCCGTTTTGGCGGCTGGACCATGGGGCAAGTCAATATCGCCAAGATCAACACTACCATCTTGCTCAAATACTCCGAGCGACCCGAGCTGGATCCGTATGCGGTGTCGGGTCAGGTGTCACTGGCGCTGCTCGAAGAATTGATGGCCACGGCCAGCATCATCGGGCGGGTTTGACACTTGCGGTTCACGCGTCCTCTTCGTTAGCGTCGCCGTGTCTGACGTTGTCATTGGCTGCGATTTCACCAGCAGCCCCAACCGCCGAAAACCGATTGTTCTAGCCCTGGGTTGCTTGTCCAGCGGGCGTGTACAGCTGTCAAAATTAGAGCGGTTTGCGTCACTTACCGCTTTGGGTGACTGGTTGCAGCAGCCACAAGCCTGGGTTGGCGCGTTTGACCTGCCGTTTGGCCTGCCACGCGAATTGGTCGAACACCTGGGCTGGCCCACGCCATGGCGGGCCTGCATGCAGCACTACGCCAGCCTGCCGCGCGCGCAGATTCGCGCCACCTTCAAAGCCTTTTGCGATGCCCGGCCAGTGGGCGGCAAGTTTGCCCACCGTGCCACCGATGCGCCTGCCGGCTCCAGCCCGAGCATGAAATGGGTCAACCCACCGGTGGCTTATATGCTGCATGCCGGTGTGCCTTTGCTGCTGCAAGCGGGGGTGCACCTACCGGGTCTGCATGACGGCGACAAACAGCGTATCGCGCTGGAAGCCTACCCCGGCTTGTTAGCCCGCGAAATCCTGGCCAAACGCAGCTATAAAAGCGATGACCGAGCCAAGCAAACCGCCGAGCGCCTGATCGCCCGCAAAGACCTGATTACCGCACTGGAAAACGGCGCAACCCGCCTGAAATTGCGCCTCAAGCTCAGCCATGCACAGCGTGACACGCTGGTGGACGATGCCAGCGGCGACAGCTTGGATGCCGTGCTGTGCATGCTGCAGGCGGCCTGGGCCTTGCAGCAACACCAGTCGGGCAAACCACGTTATGGCTTACCGGACAACATGGATTCGCTGGAGGGCTGGATCATCACCGCGTGAGCCCGGCGGACCTCCATCAGCGCTCGGTTTCCAGATCAGGAATGCGGTTGAAGGCAATCCGCATCGGCGCGTGCTCAAGCGCGTGGTGGGCAGTAGCAAAGTACAGGGCATTTTTGCCGTGCTCGATGCTGATGCGATCCAGGGCGGCGTACAGTTTGCTGCGGTCGCGCGGCGTGTTTTTGGCCGGATTGAGTGAGGGCGTGACCGCCACCTTGACAGACGCAGGCAGGTAGAAGTCGGCAAACAAATCCGGCGTGTGCTGCGATGCCAGCACCAGTCCGTGCAGCGTCACGCTCACCGCCTTGGGGTGCGCCACCTCATGCAAGCCGCTGTGCCACAGCAGGTGCAGCACATGCAGCAAGTAGGCGGTGTCTTGGGTTTGCGCAAAGCGCGTGTCGCGGCTGCCACCGGGGCTGTCGTGGTAGCGGTGGTCGGCGCGCACGCCCACGCTCATCGCGGTGGCGTAGTAGCCTTGCTTGCGCAACCGCATGGCGGCTTTTTGCGCCAGCCGGTTGAGCACATCAAAAGCGCCTTGCGGATGGCGCATGCCGGGCGGCATGACATGCGCGTGGCTCAGGCTGCGTGGTGTGGTCACGCGTGGGCCGTACCACTGGCCGCGCAGCATGTCGTGCATCTCGCTGCCCGCCACGCCACCCCACACGGTGTGCAACACGTCGCGCGGCGCGGCATAAAGCTGCTCAATGCTGTGGATGCCACCGCGGTTGAGCCGGGTCAACATGCGCGGCCCAATGCCCACAATGTCTTGCAGCTTCAGGTGGTAGAGGCCGTGCGGCAAATCGGTCAGCTCAAGCACCGTGAGGCCATCGGGTTTTTGCATGTCGGACGCCAGCTTGCCCAGCAGGGTATTGGGGGCAATGCCAATCGAGGTCGTCATGCATTCGCCCAGGCTACTGATGATTTCTTTTTTAACGGCATGGGCAATCGCCACGGCTTTGTCGCGCGCGCGCCAGCGGCCGGTCAGTTCGCATTCCATTTCGTCAATCGACACCACCTGTCGCACTGGCGCGATACGGCCTACCGCCGCCACGGCCTGCTGGTGCACGCGCACGTATTTTTCATGCACGGCTTCAACCAACACGATGTCCGGGCACAGCCGCCGCGCCTCACGCACACCGGTGCCGGTTCTCACGCCAAATTGCTTGGCCTCATAGCTGGCGGCAATGCAGCAAGTGGTCTCGGCCAGCATCGGCACCACGCCGACCGGGCGGCCACGCAGCTTGGGCTCAAGCTGCTGCTCAACCGAAGCAAAGTAGGAATTGAAATCGATAAACAGGGTGCGCAGCATGGTGAGTCCAAAGCACACACCATACCCTATTTACTGTTTAAATAAACAGTATTTATGTGGGGATCTGTTTGAACCAGCCCATTCAACGGGCATGTTGTCGGCCAGTCCAGGCCTTGGCCAGACGCGGCAGCACCAGCACGGCGACCACCACCACGATGAGCAGCAGCGACACAGGTCGCTGCACAAACACGATGGCACTGCCCTCTCCGATAGACATGGCATTGCGCAGTTGCGCCTCAGCCAGAGGTCCCAAAATCATGCCAACGATGACGGGTGCCGTCGGGAGGTCAAACCGGCGCATCACCACACCAAGCACGCCAATAGCGTACAAAAGAAACAAATCAAACGCGCTTTGGCGCATGCCGTAGACGCCGACGGTGGCAAAAATCAAAATGCCGGCGTACAGGTAGGGTTTGGGAATTTTTAGCAACTTGACCCACAGGCCAACCATGGGCAGGTTGAGCACCAGGAGCATCACGTTACCGATGTAGAGTGACGCAATCAGCGCCCACACCAGCGACGATGACGTGGTGAAAAGCTGCGGCCCCGGTTGAATGCCGTAGTTCTGGAAAGCCCCCAGCAAAACAGCGGTGGTGTTCGACGTGGGTATGCCAAGAGTCAATAACGGGATCATGGCGGCGGTCACCGTGGCGTTGTTGGCCGCTTCCGGCCCGGCAACGCCTTCAATCGCACCGGCCGTACCAAATTCGCTTTTCGCCGACGCGTCTTTGGCAAGTTTTTTCTCTGTGGCATAGCTTAAAAAAGTCGGTATCTCGGTACCACCCGCCGGAACGCAGCCAAAGGGCACGCCGATGGCGGTGCCGCGCAACCACGCGGGCCAGGACCGCCTCCAGTCTCTGGCGGTCATATGGACCTTGCTCAACTTGTTTTGCGAGTCAACCACCTTGCCCTCATACAGCACGGCATGCAAGGCCTCGGCGACGGCAAACAGCCCAACGGCCACCAGCACGATCTCGATACCGTCGAGCAGTTCGGGCACGCCACCGGTGTAGCGCGCCTGGGCTGAAATTTGGTCCAGCCCGACCAGGCCTGCTGCCAACCCAATAAACAGCGCGGTCAGGCCGCGCAGCGTGCTTTTGCCCAGCACCGCACTGACCGTGGTGAAGGCCAGCAGCATCAGCATGAAATACTCGGGCGGCCCCAGCTTGACGGCCAGGTCTGCAACTACCGGGGCAAACAACGTGACCAGCACGGTGGCAATGCTGCCTGCTACAAACGAGCCGATGGCGGCCGTGGCCAATGCCGCGCCGGCGCGCCCGCTTTTGGCCATCTTGTTGCCTTCCATCGCCGTCACCATGCTGGCCGTTTCTCCCGGCGTATTAAGCAAAATCGAGGTGGTTGAGCCGCCGTACATGGCACCGTAGTAAATGCCCGCAAAAAAGATCATGGAAGCCGTGGCCTCAACCTTGACCGTGATGGGCAGCAGCATGGCCACAGCCACTGCGGGACCAATACCTGGCAACACACCAACCGCCGTACCCAGCGCACACCCGACAAAACACCACAGCAAATTAACCGGTGTGGCGGCAGTGGCGAAGCCCAGCATCAGTTGGTTAAGAATGTCCATTCAAAGCCATCCGGTCGAAGTCAGGCTTGGCAAATTGATAGCCAGAAACTTGCTGAACATCCAGTAGACCGGCGCTGAGATAGCCATGCCGATCAACACGTCTTTGACGAGCACTGCCAGCTGGAAGCGCGCCTTGCCTTCAGCGCCGCGCAAGCCTTGCACTGCCAGCACAAAGCACAGCGTACAACTGAAAATAAAACCGATCGTGGTAATTAGCGCGGCATTGGCCAGCAAGCCTGCAGAAACCCAGACAAACCCGGGCCAGTAAGCCCCCGCCGCGTCGGCCGGTTCGTCCATGGCGCGAAAACCACCGGTGCGTGACTCCCACAGCATCACGGCACCGCAAACCACCAGTGCCACAGACACCAGCCAAGGCAGAAAGTTGGGGCCAACACCGCCGTAACCAGCCGCTGACGGAATGCTGACAGCACCCGCTGCCAGCCCCAGGCCAATCAACAACACGCCTGCGCCTACGCAACCTTGAAGCAGGAAATGGCTACGTGGTTGTGTCATGCTTGTCCCTAGACCATGCCCGACTTGACCATGGTGGCGCGCAAGCTGGCAAATTCGTCATCAACAAACTTTTCAAACGCAGCGCCCGTCAACACGGCAGCGCTCCAGTTGCTTTTCTCGGACGCTTCAACCCAGGACTTGGACTTGGTGGCCTTGAGGACAAGATCGGTCAATTCCCTGCGCTGGTCCGCCGAAATGCCAGGGGCGCCATAAACGCCGCGCCAATTGCCAATCACCACGTTCACGCCCTGCTCCTTGAGTGTTGGGACGTTCACACCCTTCAAGCGGACTTCAGATGTGATGGCCAGCGCCTTCATCTTGCCCGTCGCAATGTATTCGGCAAACTCGCTGTAACCACTGCCGCCCACCGTTACGTTGCCGCCCAAAATGGCCGCCGTGGCTTCGCCACCCCCACGGAAGGCTACATAGTTGATTTTGGCCGGGTCAACGCCGACTTCACGCGCAATCATGGCCGCGGCAATGTGTTCGGTGGAGCCGCGCGATCCGCCACCCCACTTCACACTGCCAGGGTCTTTTTTGAGTTGTGCAATCACCTCGGCCATCGACTTGAAAGGCGAGTTGGCTGGCAGAACAAACACGTTGTATTCGCTGGTCAACCGCGCAATCGGCGTGGCTTGACTCAGCGACACCGGCGGCTTGCCGGTAATAATGCCGCCCAGCATGACCGCGCCCATCACCATCAGCGCATTGCCGTCGCCCTTGCTGGCGTTGATGAACTGGGCCAGACCCAGTGCACCCGCGGCACCCCCCTTGTTTTCATAGGTCACGGTAGCCGCCGCGCCCGCATCCTGCATCGCTCGGCCCAAGGCACGGCCCGTGTTGTCCCAGCCGCCACCCGGATTGGCGGGAATCATCATCTTCACGTTGGCAGCGGCAAGCGCTGGCAAGGGCAAGCTGGCACCAGCAGCCAAAGCCGCCATGGATTTTAAAAAGGTATCGCGACGCATGGGTATCTCCGGGGCTGTTTAAGAAGGCGGTTGGCAAATATCAACCTGCCTATGATGCGCCTTGTTCTGCCCAACATCTGGCTCAAAACATTGGGGAAAGTGCTGATACCTGAAACTTGTGTTTTGGCCCGAAGCGATGGTTTGATTTGAGTTTGAGTGCTCTAAGACTGCACCAGCCGCTTCGATTTGGATACCGACATCAAAATCCCCAATCCCATGCCCAGCGTCACCATGGCGGTGCCGCCGTAGCTGATGAAGGGCAGTGGCACGCCCACCACCGGCAATATGCCGCTGACCATACCCATGTTGACAAAGGCGTAGGTAAAAAAGATAAACGTAATGCTGCCCGCCAACAGGCGCGAGAACAGCGTGGGCGCTTCCAGTGCGATAGCGAGGCCGCGCAGAATCAGGAAGATAAAGGCTGCGATCAGCACCAGGTTGCCAGCCAGGCCAAACTCTTCAGAAAAAGCGGCAAAAATAAAGTCGGTGGTGCGCTCGGGGATAAATTCCAGGTGCGTTTGCGTGCCCTGCATAAAACCCTTGCCAAACCAGCCGCCTGAGCCAATGGCAATCATGCCCTGGATGATGTGAAAACCTTTACCCAGCGGGTCTTTGAATGGGTCAAGCAGCGTGCAAATACGCTGCTGCTGGTAGTCACGCAAGATCACCCAGCGCACGCCCTTATCGCACAATTCGGGTTCATACACCACCAAAAGCGCGACGCCCACCAGACCCAGCAACACCGGTGGCAGTATCAGCTTCCAGCTGAGGCCGGCGAAAAATATCACGGCCAAGCCGGCGGCCAGCACCAGTAGCGAAGTGCCCAAATCTGGCTGCTTCATGATCAGCCCTACCGGCACGGCCAACAGCAAGGCGGCCACCACATAATCAAGCGGGCGCAGCTGGCCCTCACGCTTTTGAAACCACCAGGCCAGCATCAATGGCATGGCAATTTTCATGATCTCGCTGGGCTGAATGGTGATGCCCAGGTTGATCCAGCGGGTCGAGCCCTTCTTGGTAATCCCAAATAAAGCCACTGCTACCAGCAGCAGCACACCCGCCAGATACAGCGGCACGGCCAGCGACATGAGGCGCTGCGGCGGCACCTGCGCCACCAAAAACAACACGGTGGCGGCAATCAGCATATTGCGGCCATGGTCGACAAAGCGCGTGCCGTGGTCAAAGCCCGATGAATACATAACCACCATGCCGGCACAGCCCAACATCAGTACGGCCAGCGCCAGCGGCAAATCAAAACCCGCAAACATCGGGGTTGCGCGCTGCAGCAAAGATGGTTGGTTAAAGGTAGCCGACATAGTAGGCAATTATCGGCCACGCACGGGGCATTTCCTGCCTGCTACTGGCTTTTGCCAGCGCAGTGGCAGGCAGCGGCGTGGGAGAATTGCCCAATGTTTTACCTGTTTGAAGAATCCGGCAAGTTTTTGGCGGGCCGCTTGCTGTCCGAGGCCCAAGCCTCCGCCCAGATCGAGCTGGACAGCGGCAAGCGCGTCAAGGTCAAAAGCGCGCACGTACTGCTGAAGTTTGAGCAGCCCGCGCCTGCGCAATTGCTGGCTCAGGCACAAGCGCTGGGCCAGGGCATCGAGCTCGACTTGGCCTGGGAGTTTGCCCCGGAGGGCGAGTTTGGTTTTGACGAACTGGCGCGTGAGTATTTCAGCCAGCAAGCCACGCTTGCGGAGCAAGCCGCCATGCTGCTGCGTCTGTTTGAAAGCCCGCACTATTTCCGCCGCGCGGGTAAGGGCCGCTTCAAGAAGGCCGGTGCCGATGTGCTGGCGCTGGCGCTGGCTGCCATTGAAAAGAAAAAACAGGTGCAAGCGCAAATCAGCCAGTGGGCCGCTGAGCTGGCCGCTGGTACCTGCCCAACCAGCGTGCGCGAACAGCTGTACAAAATTTTATTCCGCCCCGATAAGAACGCGCCTGAATACAAAGCCGTAGTGGAAGCCGCACGCACCAGCCAAGCCGCGCCGCTTGCACTGCTGCAAAAGGCCGGTGCCATTGCCTCACCCTACCAGTTTCACTGGCAGCGCTTTTTGTTTGACTTTTTCCCCAAAGGCACGGCCTTTGCGCCCCTGCAACCCCCACCCGTGGCCGACTTGTTGCCGCTGGCGAATGTGCAAGCATTTTCAATCGACGACTCCAGCACCACCGAGATTGACGACGCACTCTCGCTGCAGGATTTGGGCACTGGCGCAGTCACCCTGGGCATTCATATTGCTGCGCCCGGCCTGGCGATTGCGCCACACAGCGTGCTCGACCAATTGGCGCGCGAACGCTTGTCCACTGTCTACATGCCGGGTCACAAAATCACCATGCTGCCTGACGCCGTGGTGCAGCACTACACCTTGCAAGAGGGCCGCGCCTGCCCGGCCCTGTCGCTGTACGTGACGTTTGACGAAACCACGCTGGCCATTACGGGCACGCAAAGCAAGCTGGAGCAAGTGCCGATTGCCGTCAATTTGCGGCATGACCAATTGGACGCGCTGGTCACGGCCGAGTGGCTGCAAAATCCGGTTCTTGAAGCCGCAAACGACGGTCAAAATAACCTGAATCGTTTGCCAGACGGGCGTATACAGCTCTCATTTTTATACCGCTTGGCCAATCACCTGAAAGCCGAGCGCGAGCTGGTACGCGGCAAACCCGAGAGCTTCAACCGACCCGACTACAACTTCAAGCTGCTGGGCAAGGTGGCGGACGAGCCGGTAGGCGATGAGCACGTCGAAATTACCACCCGCCAGCGCGGTGCCCCGCTGGATTTGATTGTGGCCGAGGCCATGATTTTGGCCAACAGCACCTGGGGCAACTGGATGGCCGAGCTGGGCGTACCCGGCATTTACCGCAGCCAGGCCAGCTTGGCACCGGGCATAAAGGTGCGCATGGGCACCAAGGCGCTGCCGCATGCGGGCATTGGCGTCAAAAGCTATGCCTGGAGCAGCTCGCCGCTGCGTCGTTATACCGACCTGGTGAACCAGTGGCAAATCCTGGCTTGCGTGCGCCATGGCGCCACCGCCGCGCTGGCCGCGCCGTTCAAACCCAAAGATGCCGAGTTGTTTTCCATCATCTCGGCCTTTGATGCGGCTTACACCGCCTATAACGGCTATCAGGGCAGCATGGAGCGCTTTTGGACGCTGAAATATTTGCAACAAAACGCCATAACTGAACTAACAGCCAGTGTTGTCAAAGACGGCTTGGTCGAGGTGATTGTGCGCGCGCATGATCTGCCCTTGGTACTGCCGGTGTTGGGTGGCCAGGGCCTGCCGCGCGGCGCACAAGTGCGCATCAGGCTTGGCGCGATTGATGAAATTACCCTGGACATAAGCGGCACCGTCATTGAACGCCTTGACACCCCTGGCACCGGCACCCAAGCCGACAACGCGGATGACGGCGAAGACGAGGCTCAAAGCGCCGGGCCGCTGGCCATTGCCGTCGACCTTGGCGAAGACCCTGATGCCGATGCGGGCAGCGACAGTCCCTCAGAACCCGGCGCACAAACCCACATGTCGCCCCCGGCATCTGGCGAGTTGCCTGCAGAAACTACTGCTTAATCACCTGCTCGCCACTGAACGCACCGTGAAATTCCTTCGTTCCCTCAGTGCCCTGCAAATTGCGCTGCTGCTGTCGTTTGGTGTGCATGCGGTGGTGCTGTCGGTACGTTTTGTTGATCCCGAGAGCTTCAACCGCGTTTTCAAGGACTCGCCGCTTGAAGTGATTCTGGTCAACGCCAAATCCACCGAAAAGCCCGAGCAAGCCAAAGCAATTGCGCAGTCGTCACTGGCCGGTGGCGGCGACGCAGACAAGGGCCGTGCCACCACGCCGCTGCCGCCATCGGCCCTGTCGTCGCCAGGCGATGCAGCCGATGATGAGCAGCGCAAGGTCGATGCGCTGCAAGCACAGCAAACCGTGCTGCTCACGCAGCTTAAAAAGCAGCTTGCCTCGCTGCCCCCACCTGACCCCAAGCAGGCCAGCGACAATCCCGAAGCGCAAGCGCGCGAGGACAAGCGCCGCCAGCTCATCAAGCTACTGGCCGAGATTGAACGGCGCATCAATGAAGAAAACGCCCGCCCCAAAAAGCACTACATCAGCCCGGCCACGCAAGCCGGGGTACATGCCATTTACTACGCTGGGGTCAAGGAAAAAATCGAAGAGCTGGGTACCCGAAACTTCCCTGCGGCGGCGGGCAAGAAGCTGTATGGCGAGCTCACCATGTTGATCAGCATTGACCCGCGTGGCCGCGTGCTCTCCACTGAAATTGTGGAAAGCTCGGGCAACAAAATGCTTGACCGGTTGGCCCAGGCCATCGTACGAGCAGGCGAACCCTATGGCAGTTTCACCCCGGCCATGCTGCGCGAATTTCAGATCATGGTGATGGCCTCGCGCTTCAAGTTCACCCGCGACGACGGCCTGCAAACCCAGTCCACCACCATCAACCGCAGCGCTCCAGCGCCCGGAAGCAAAGCCCCATGATGCAAAGCGTCACTGGCAGCCCGCCTGAAAGCCTGGATCACTATTGCGTAGTTGGCCACCCGGTGGCGCACAGCAAATCGCCATGGATTCATGCCCGCTTTGCCGAGCTAACCGGTCAACGCCTGCTCTACGACAGGAAGGAAGCGCCGCTACACGGGTTTGCACAAGCCTTGGCCGCTTTGCGCGCCGCGGGCGGCAAGGGTTGCAACGTCACCGTGCCGTTCAAGTTTGAAGCCGCGGCCCTGGCCACCACCTGCACAGCACGCGCGCAATTGGCAGGCGCAGCCAACACCCTCGTTTTTTCAGATGAGGGCATAGCAGCCGACAACACCGATGGCGTTGGCTTGACCCGCGACATTCAACAACACGCGGGGTTTGACTTGCGTGGCCGCCATGTGCTGTTGCTGGGTGCAGGCGGTGCTGCCGCTGGCGTGCTGGGCGCACTGATTGATGCAGGCTGCGCGGAAGTTGTTGTGGTTAACCGTACCCTAGTGCGGGCGCAGGCTTTGGTGAAGCGCCATGCAGAGATTGCTGCGCTACAAAAAATGCAGCTGCATGCATGCCCATTGATTGAACTGGCGGGCAAATTTGACGTGGTAATCAACGCCACAGCCAGCAGTCTGCAGGGCGATTCACTCGATTTGCCTGCGCACTTACTTGCACCACAGGCTCTAGCCTATGACCTGATGTACGGCGCTGCGGCCCAGCCTTTCATGGCTTGGGCGCGCGAACACGGTGGGCAAGCGCGCGACGGCCTGGGCATGCTGGTCGAACAGGCTGCCGAGGCATTTTTTATCTGGCGCGGTGTGCGCCCGCCGTCGGCCCAGGTGCTGGCTGAATTACGCCAGGCCAACGCTTAAACCTTGACCACACCAGCACCTGCCAACTTCAATACCACCATGAAAGCTGCACTGCGCCTCTTTGTCTGCCTGCTGCTGGCGGGCCTGAGCTTGCAGCTTTTCTTTGTCACCCGGATCACACTCATGGCCTGGTTAGACCCGGCCTCCACCAGCTTCCAGCGCTCTGAGGCATGGCGCATCGGCACCGCAGCTGGCGGCTTGAAATGGCGCCAGCAATGGGTGGGCTATGACCAGATTGCCGATCACTTGAAACGCGCCGTGCTGGCCTCCGAGGACGACAGTTTTGCCCAACACAGCGGCGTGGATTGGGAGGCGTTGCGCAAGGCTTGGCAAAAAAACGAGAAGGCACAAGAGCAAGCGGTGCGGCGCGTTGAAGCAGCCAGGCCCCAGAGCCCCAGCAAACCCGGTGCCAAGTCAGTCACTGCCGCCCGGCCACCCAAAATTGTGGGCGGCTCCACCATTACCCAGCAACTGGCCAAAAACCTGTTGCTCTCAGGCGAGCGCACGCTGCTGCGCAAGGGCCAGGAATTGGTGTTGACCGTTACCCTGGAGTGGCTGCTACCCAAAGAACGGATTCTGGAGATCTATCTCAACAGCGTTGAGTGGGGTGAGGGTGTGTTTGGTGCCGAAGCGGCAGCGCAGCATTACTTTCGCAAAAGCGCGGCCCAGCTCAACGCTTATGAAGCCGCGCGGCTGGCGGTGATGCTGCCTGCACCCAAGCGCTTTGAAAAACTGCCGCGCTCGCCCTACCTGGCCAACCGCGCACAAACCATCGCAGCCCGCATGGCCGATGTGGAACTACCCTGAAGCGTATGCTGCCGCGCCTCATGAGTTTGTTTTTGCTGGCCTTGATCCGTGTCCTCACGGGTGCGCAAGCGCGCTGGTACGGCTGCCCGCCCAAGGCCGAGCAGCGCATTTACTTTGCCAACCACCAAAGCCATGCCGACTTGGTGCTGATCTGGGCCGCCCTGCCGCACGAACTGCGTGGCATCACGCGCCCGATTGCTGCCAAAGACTACTGGACCGCCAGCCGCTTCAAAGAGTGGATTACCACCGAGGTATTCCACGCCATTTACGTTGACCGCAGCAAGACCACCGAGCAAGACCCGCTGGAGCCGCTGATTGACGCACTGGGCAATGGCGATTCCATCATCTTGTTTCCTGAGGGTACGCGCGGCTTTACTGAAGAGCCCCAGCCTTTCAAGGCCGGACTGTACAACCTAGCGCTCAAGTTCCCGCAGGTGGTGCTGGTACCCGCGTGGATCAACAACGTGCAGCGCGTCATGCCCAAAGGCGAGGTGATTCCGGTGCCGGTGCTGTGCTCGGTCACTTTTGGCGCGCCACTGCAACTGCAAGCGGGCGAAGAGCGCCGCGCGTTTTTAGACCGCGCCCGCCAGGCCGTCATTGCCTTGCGCGATGTCTAAGGAGCAGCCCGATTCATGAACGCGTTCCTGCGCAGTCTCACGCCCAGCCAGCAAATTGGCGCGCTGTTTCTGGTGGTATTTGGCCTGCTCCTGCTGGCCACCGTAGTGCTGTTTGTCAAGTCGCTGCGCGAGCGCAGTGACGATGCGGCGGGTGAGGCGCAGCGCCTGGCCCTGCACGATTTGCAGGGACTGCTGCGCACCTCGTGGCTGATGGCGGGCGTGTTCTGGCTGGGCTGGGCTTCAGGCGAGGGTGTGGCCACGCTGTTGTTTGCGGTGCTGGCATTTTTTGCGCTGCGCGAGTTCATCACCCTCTCACCCACAAGGCGCGGGGACCACCGCAGCCTGGTACTGGCATTTTTTGTTGTACTGCCGGTGCAGTTTGCGTTGGTCTACACCGAGCGCTTTGACTTGTTCACCGTGTTTATTCCGGTCTACGCCTTTTTGGCTCTACCGGTGGTGAGCGCGCTAGCAGGTGACCCGCAGCGTTTTCTGGAACGTAACGCCAAGCTGCAGTGGGGCATTATGGTTTGCGTGTACGGTATGAGCCATGTCCCGGCGCTCTTGCTATTGGACTTTCCGCGCTACGAAAACAAAAACGCTTTCTTGGTGTTTTTTCTGGTGTTTGTGGTGCAGGCCTGCATGGTGGTGCAGCACCTGGTGTCGCGCCAGCATGCGGCTAATGCACCCGCAGGCCCAGCACCTCGGATCAGCCAGAGCTTTCACTGGCGTAGCTGGCTCATTGGCGTGGCCACTGGGGGATTTTTGGGTGGCCTGCTGTCTACCTTTACGCCGTTCAAACCGGCGCAAGCGCTGGCCATGGCGCTGATTGCCTGCGTAGCCGGCTCGCTAGGCCATCTGGTGATGAAGGCCCTCAAGCGCGACCGCGGCGTGACGCACTGGGGCAGCCAGGGCCGTTCAGTCACTGGTGCCAGTGGCTTGCTGGACCGGGTCGATGCCCTGTGCTTTGCCGCACCAGTGTTTTTTCATTCGGTTCGCTGGTATTTTGGGCTGTGAGCGTGCTGCTTTTTTGCTACTAGATATATAGTAATAATTGATAGCACGACCCGCACATCAGTAAAGAGAAAAAGCCACTTTTAATACATAAAAACAGCTGTTCATTTGTAATTTTCCCGATTTTTCAGCCTGCCAGGCCCTAAAAGGCCCCCAAACTGTCCAAAAGCCTTAAAACCAGCCCATGCGAATCCTTGGCATTGACCCCGGCCTGCAAACCACCGGTTTTGGCGTGATTGACCAAGACGGCCAGGTGCTGCATTACGTAGCCAGCGGCACCATCCGCACCACACACCTGCCCACCGGCGATTTACCGGCGCGGCTGAAGGTGTTGTTTGATGGCGTGGCCGAGGTGGTAGCGCGCTACCAGCCCGAGGCGACGGCGGTGGAGATTGTGTTTGTCAACGTCAACCCGCAGTCCACCTTGCTGCTGGGACAAGCCCGCGGAGCCTGCCTGTGCGCGTTGGTGAACGCCAACTTGCCTGTGGCCGAATACACCGCGCTGCAAATGAAAAAGGCCATCGTCGGCCACGGCAAGGCAGCCAAGAGTCAGGTGCAGGAGATGGTCAAGCGCCTGCTCAAGCTACCCGGCCTGCCCGGCAGCGACGCCGCCGATGCGCTGGGGCTGGCGATTGCGCATGCGCATGTGGGCGGGGCCATGGCCAAACTGGCGGCTGCTGCGCCATTGGCACGGCGCTCAAGCGCCATGTTCAAGGCCGGGCGCAGCTATTGAACCTAGGCGCTTAGCCGATGCGCTGCAAGATCAGCACAGCAAAAAACAGCAGGCCAGCGGCCACGGTCCATTTCAGAATGGTTAGGCCCAGGTGCTTGAAGCGGGCTTGGCCTGTACCTGCGTAAAACGCGAACGACACCGCACTGGCAACCAGCAGCAGCAATACCGCCCAGCGCAACAGCAGCATGGCTACCAGGCCCGTGCGACTTGCGCAAAACCACGTGGCGCCTGGGCTTCATCGTCAAACGTGGCCAGCTCCCAGGCTTGCGGGCGCGACAGCAGTTCACGCAGCAGGCGGTTGTTCAGCGCATGGCCGGAGCGAAAGGCGCTGTAGGCGGCCAGCAACGGCTTGCCCAGCAGGTGCAAGTCGCCCATGGCGTCGAGGATTTTGTGCTTCACAAATTCGTCGTCATAGCGCAGGCCCTCGCTGTTGAGCACCTTGTAGTCGTCCATCACGATGGCGTTGTCGAGCCCGCCACCCAGGGCTAGGCCGTTGGCACGCATCATTTCAACGTCTTTGGTGAAGCCGAAGGTGCGGGCGCGGGCAATGTCGCGGCTGTAGTTGCCCACGCTCAAGTCAAACTCCACGCGCTGGCCGGTGGAATCGACCGCAGGGTGGTCAAAGTCGATTTCAAAACTCAGTTTGTAGCCGTGATAGGGCGTAAGCCGCGCCCATTTGGCATTGGGGCCTTCGCCTTCGCGCACTTCCACCGGCTGTGTGACGCGGACAAAGCGTTTGGGCGCTTTCTGCAATTGGATGCCCGCGCTTTGCAGCAAAAATACAAACGAAGCGGCCGAGCCGTCCAGAATCGGCACTTCTTCGGCGGTAATGTCGACGTATAGGTTGTCGAGCCCCAGCCCGGCGCAGGCTGACATCAGGTGCTCCACGGTATGCACCTTGGCCCCTTGCGCTGAAATGGTGGACGCCAGCCGCGTATCCGTCACCGCCAGTGCGGTGATAGGAATGTCCACCGGCTCGGGCAGGTCAACCCGGCGGAACACAATGCCGGTGTCAGGCTGGGCAGGCCGCAGCGTCAGCTCAACGCGCTGGCCGCTGTGCAGGCCCACGCCCACCGCATGGGTAATGGATTTTAGGGTGCGTTGCTGGAGCATCTCATGATTTTAGTCGGCCTGTTTGCGCAAGAACGCCGGGATCTCAAAATCGTCCATGCCGCCTGAGGACAATGCATCCACCTTGGCCGCAGCCTGCATGCGGTTGGGGTTGGTGCGCCATACGCTGGGCACCGTCATGCTGTTGTAGTCCACCCCGGTGGCCGCACCCGTGGGTCCACTCGAGCCCAGCACGGTGTTGAGGGTGGGGATTTGCACAGGCATGTTGTCGGTGCCGGTTCGCAGCACAGGCTGCAACTGTGGCGGGCTGCGGCGGATGCCAGGACGCGACAGGCCGGTGGCTACCACGGTCACGCGAATCTGGTCACCCAACTCTTCATCATGCGCGGTGCCATAAATCACATGCGCATCGGGCGAGGCGTAGGCGCGGATGGTATTCATGGCCGTTTTGGATTCGCTCAGTTTAAGTGAGCCTTTGGCGGCTGAAATCAGCACCAGCACACCTTTGGCACCCGACAGGTCAATGCCCTCCAGCAGCGGGCAGGCAATTGCCTGTTCAGCGGCAATGCGCGCACGGTCCGGCCCGTTGGCAACCGCCGTGCCCATCATGGCCTTGCCAGGCTCGCCCATCACGGTGCGTACGTCTTCAAAGTCGACGTTAACGTTGCCAGGCACATTGATGATCTCGGCAATACCACCGACGGCGTTTTTCAGCACGTCGTTGGCGTGTGAAAACGCCTCGTCCTCGCTGATGTCGTCGCCCAGCACCTCGAGCAGCTTTTCGTTCAGCACAATGATGAGCGAGTCAACATTGGCTTCCAGTTCGGCCAAACCCGTTTCGGCATTGGTCATACGGCGTCCGCCTTCCCACTCAAACGGCTTGGTCACTACGCCTACAGTCAAAATACCCATTTCACGTGCTACACGGGCAATCACGGGCGCAGCACCTGTGCCCGTGCCGCCACCCATACCCGCCGTGATAAACAGCATGTGCGCACCGTCTATGGCCGCACGGATGTCTTCCACCGCAGTTTCGGCGGCCTCACGACCTTTCTCGGGTTTGCTGCCAGCGCCCAGACCGTTGGTGCCCAGCTGAATGGTGCGGTGCGCGCTGCTGCGGCCCAGTGCTTGCGCATCGGTATTGGCGCACACAAATTCCACGCCCTGCACATGGCGGCTGATCATGTGCTCGACTGCGTTGCCGCCGCCGCCACCCACGCCAATCACCTTGATCTGCGTACCCAGGTGAAATTCTCCAACTTCAATCATTTCGATGCTCATGGTGTAACTCCTTTAATGCGTTGCTGTATGTACTGGTGGTTGGCTGTTTTTGCACAGGTTCTTGAAAGCGGCACACCTTGTCCTGGCGGGCCGGTGCAGCGGCATCGCCTCGGCGGACTGGCACGTGACAGCCAAGCCTTGCGACTGGCAAAGTGAAGTTGGAGTGGATGGCTGCACATCAGAAGTTCCCCACAAACCAGTCTTTGGCGCGATCCAGCGCTGTGCGCATGGAACCGTACTTTTGCGCCTGTTTGAAGCCGCGCAGTCGGGTCATGCGCGCTTCTTCCAGCAAGCCCATGACAGTGGCAGCGCGCTCATGCGCCACCATATCGGCCAGGGCGCTGTTGTAGCGGGGTTTGCCGCGGCGTACCGGTTTGAGAAAGATGTCTTCGCCCAGCTCAACCATGCCGGGCATGATGGCGCTGCCACCGGTAATCACAATGCCCGACGAGATGACTTCTTCAAAGCCTGAGTCACGGATGACATGCTGCACCAGTGAGAATATTTCTTCCACACGCGGTTCAATCACACCAGCCAGTACCTGACGGCTGAGCATGCGCGGTGGCCGATCGCCCAGACCGGGCACCTCGACCTGCACCTCGGGGTCTGCCAGCAACTGCTTGGCACAGCCGTTGTCCACCTTGATGTCCTCGGCGTCCTTGGTCGGCGTGCGCAGCGCCATGGCAATGTCGCTGGTGATGAGGTCGCCCGCAATCGGAATCACTGCGGTGTGCCGAATCGAGCCGTAGGTGAAGATTGCTACGTCGGTGGTGCCCGCGCCAATATCGACCAGCACCACGCCCAGTTCACGCTCGTCCTGACTCAGCACCGACAGGCTCGAGGCCTGCGGATTAAGCATCAGGTGTTCGACCTCCAGGCCACAGCGCCGCACGCACTTGATGATGTTCTCGGCCGCGCTTTGCGCACCGGTGACGATGTGCACCTTGGCCTCCAGCCGGATGCCGCTCATACCCACCGGCTCTTTCACCGCCTGGCCGTCAATGATGAATTCCTGCGGCTCCACCAGCAGCAAGCGCTGGTCACTGGGGATATTGATAGCCCTGGCGGTTTCCATCACGCGCGCCACATCGGTGGGCGTAACCTCTTTGTCCTTGATAGCCACCATGCCGCCCGAATTCAGACCACGAATATGGCTGCCGGTGATACCGGTGTAGACCCGCGTGATCTTGCAGTCGGCCATCAGCTCGGCTTCTTTCAGCGCCTGTTGGATGCTTTGAACGGTGGCGTCAATATTCACTACGACGCCTCGCTTGAGGCCGCTGCTTGGGGCTACGCCCAGCCCGGCCAGCTTGAGCTCTCCGCCAGCTTGCACCTCGGCTACCACCACCATCACCTTGGCTGTGCCAATGTCCAGTCCCACCACCAAATCTTTGTATTCTTTTGCCATGTGTTTCGCCTATTTTTTCGTGCTGTCTTGGGCCAGCGTGCTAACACCCCGCAGCCGCAAGGCATAGCCGTCGTTGTGCCGCAGATCCGCAAATTCCAGCGTGTTGACGCGCCGCCCATAACGGCTGGCAACCTGCGTCAAGGTGGCCACAAAACGCTGCGTCCGCGCCACTACTTCTTGCGGTGTACCGCGGCCCAGTTCCAAGGCGGCACCGCTATCCAGGACGGCGCGCCAGCCGCCGCGCCCAGACAGGTGCAATTGCTCAACAGCCATATCCAGCGGCTGCAACACGCCAAGCAGTTCCCGGTACATCGCCAGCACCAATGCTGATTGACCGTCAGGCCCGCTTAAACGCGGCAAGTCGGCTTGCTCCAGGTCGCCGACATTGGCCTCGAACACCTCGCCCAAACTGTTGACCAGGCGTGGCTCACTTTCGGTTCCCCACAAGGCCTCGGGCTGGTGTTCTTGTAAAACCACGCGCAGGCGGTTGGGAAATTCACGCCGCACCACGGCATGGCGCACCCAAGGCACGGCTTCAAACGCGCTACGCGCCTGCGCCAGATCGAGCGTGAGAAAGTTACCGGTCAGCCGCGGCGCGGTGTTTGCACGCAAAGTCAGGGCATTGTTGTGCGTCACATCGCCTTGCACCGTGATGGCACGCAGGACAAAGGCTGGGTGCCGCAGCACCCAGTTGCCTGCGCTACACAGCAACACGGTTGCAAACACCAGCAGGAGTGCGGTTGCCGTCAAACGCATCAGCCTGACATCCATGGGTAGGCCAGTGCTTTGCAATACACGATCCCCACTCAGCCTGGTGCCAGCCAACAAGTTCCTCATGAGCGGGCCTCCACAGGCAAGCGGTAGTCAAGCCCGGCACGGCTGAGCAACTGCAGGCACAGCGCTTCATAGCTGATGCCAGCCGCTTTGGCGGCCATGGGCATCAGTGAATGGCTGGTCATGCCTGGTGCCGTGTTGAGTTCCAACAAAAACGGGGCACGGTCGCTGGCGCGAATCATCAAATCAACCCGGCCCCAACCGCGGCAACCCACAGCACGGTAAGCCGCCAGTGCCAGGCGCTGTATCTCGCGCTCTTCCTGTTCGGGCAAGCCGCTGGGGCACAGATACTGCACAGCGTTGGTGAAGTATTTGTTCTGGTAGTCGTAAGCCCCCTGCGGCGCAAGGATGCGAATCACTGGCAAGGCAATAGCGCCATCGCCTGCACCATCGTTAAGACCAAAACCACCGCCAAAATCCAAACCGGCAGCTTGTCCACCGCGGTTGCTGTCTTGCAACTCCACCACGGCGCAGGTAACTTCTTCGCCCTGAATAAACGCCTCACACAATACCGTGGGGTCATAGTTGGCTGATAGAGCAACGGCTTGCGAAAATTGGTCGACTTGGGAAACTTTGGTGATACCCAGCGACGATCCTTCATGTGGTGGCTTGACCATCAGCGGCAGGCCCAGGCGCTGTAGCACGGCTTGCTGATGCAGGGCCTGCTGCTGATGAGGCGGCAGGCTGACGTAATCTGGCGTAGGCAGGCCGTCGGCACGCCAAATGCGCTTGGTCATGATTTTGTCCATGGCAATGCTGGATGCCATGACGCCGGAGCCGGTATACGGTATGCCCAGCAATTCCAACGCGCCCTGTACCGTGCCGTCTTCACCATAACGGCCATGCAAAGCAATGAAGCAGCATTTGAAGCCATCACGCCGCAATTCAAGCAGTTCACGCTGCGAAGGATCAAACGCATAAGCGTCGACACCCTGTGCGCGCAAAGCTTGCAGCACGCCCGTGCCTGACATCAAAGATATGTCGCGCTCGGCCGATTGACCACCCATCAAAACCGCCACTTTGCCCAAATCCGTAGTGGTCTGGCTCATGACATACCGCCCGTGACCGCAGAGGGTGGATTGTTTTGCAGCATTTGCTGAAGCTTGCCAGGCACTTGGCCAATTGAACCGGCGCCCATGCACAACACCACATCACCGGCTCGTACCGTCTGCACAATCGCATCAGGCATGGCATCGATATCGTCGACAAACAGCGGTTCAATCTGTCCAGCCACCCGCAAAGCGCGCGCGAGGGAACGGCCGTCGGCCGCCACTATCGGTGCTTCACCCGCGGCATATACCTCGCCCAGCAGCACGGTGTCGGCAAGGCCCAATACCTTGACGAAATCCTCAAAGCAGTCGCGCGTACGGCTGTAACGGTGCGGCTGGAAAGCCAGCACCAGCCGCTGACCAGGAAAGGCACCACGCGCTGCTTCCAGCGTGGCAGCGATTTCCACCGGATGGTGGCCATAGTCTTCGATCACGGTGAAGGTGCCACTGCTTTTGCTGGCCTGTATAGGTAGCTCGCCATAACTCTGAAAGCGCCGCCCGACGCCTTTGAATTCGGCCAGCGCCTTCAAAAGCGCCGCATCGGGCACATTCAATTCAACAGCCACAGCAATCACTGACAGGGCATTTAAAACATTGTGCTGGCCGGCAAGGTTAAGTACTACCTGCAAATCGGGCAAGGTGACACCGTTGCGGCGCTGCGCAGTGAAATGCATTTGTGTGCCTACGGCACGCACGTTCAGCGCGCGTACCTGCGCATCTTCACCAAAACCGTAGCTGGTGACCGGGCACGACACCTCAGGCACTATGCTGCGCACCGCTGCATCGTCAGTGCACAAGATGGCTGTGCCATAAAAGGGCATGCGATGCAAAAAGTCCACAAAGGCCTGCTTGAGTTTGCCAAAGTCGTGGCCGTAGGTGGCCATGTGGTCGGCATCGATGTTGGTCACTACAGCCATCACCGGCAGCAGGTTCAAGAATGAGGCGTCGGATTCGTCGGCCTCAACCACGATGTAGTCGCCCGCACCCAGCTTGGCATTGGCGCCTACGCTGTTCAAGCGCCCACCAATTACAAAAGTTGGATCCAGCCCGGCTTCAGCTAACACGCTGGCCACCAGGCTGGTAGTGGTGGTTTTGCCGTGGGTGCCCGCTATGGCGATGCCTTGCTTGAGACGCATCAACTCGGCCAGCATTAGCGCCCGCGGCACCACGGGTATTTTTTTCTCGCGCGCAGCCAACACTTCGGGGTTATCGGCTTGCACCGCTGTGGAAGTGACCACTGCATCGGCTAGATCAAGGTGACTGGCCGCATGACCGATATAAGTTTTGATGCCCATGCTTGACAGGCGTTGCAAGGTGGCACTGCCAGCCAAGTCAGAGCCGCTGATGGCATACCCGAGGTTGTGTAGCACCTCTGCAATGCCAGACATGCCAGCGCCGCCGATGCCGACAAAATGAATATGGCGAATGGCGTGCTTCATTGCGCCAGCTCCTCACAGGCAGCCACCAATGCTGCGGTTGCTTCCAGTTTTTGCATCTTTTTAGCTTGCAGTGCATGTTTAACAAGCACGCTACGCTCTAATTTTTGTAGCATTACAGCGAGTTTTTCAGAAGTTAATTCGGTTTGCTGCAGTAGCCAGCCACCACCGGCATCAACCAGGAAACGGGCGTTTGCGCTTTGGTGATCGTCCACGGCGAACGGGAAAGGCACAAACACTGCAGCAGCGCCCACGGCGGCGATTTCGGTGACGGTGCTGGCACCGGCGCGGCACACAATCACGTCGGCTTCGGCAAACGCCTCAGCCGTGTTTTCAATGAACGGTGTCAATTCAGCCTGCACGCCTGCCGCTGCGTAATTGGCTCGCAATGCTTCAATTTGCTTGACCCCGCTTTGATGCGTGACCTGTGGACGCTGCTCAACGGGAATCAATGCCAGGGCCTGTGGCACGGCATCGTTTAACGCCTTGGCGCCTAGGCTACCCCCCACCACCAGCAATCTCAAGGGGCCACTGCGGCTGGCGAAACGCGTGATGGGTTCGGCCTGCTGAGTAAATTCTGTACGCAGGGGGTTGCCCACCCACTGCGCGCCTTTCAAGACCGCCGGGAAGGCTGTAAAAACGCGGTCAGCCACGCCAGCCAGCACCCGGTTGGCCATGCCAGCCACCGAATTTTGCTCGTGCAATACCAGGGGCTTGCCTAGCAATACACCCATCATGCCGCCAGGAAAACTGATGTAACCACCCAAACCCACCAGCACATCGGGTTTAACGCGTCGCATCACTTGAATGCTTTGCCAGAAGGCCCGCAGCAGACGCAACGGCAAAAAAGCCAAAGTGACCAAGCCCTTGCCACGGACACCGCCAAAATCAATGGTTTCCAGCTCGTAGCCGCGCGACGGCACCAGATCAGCCTCCATGCTGGCGGGGCTGCCAAGCCAGTGCACACGCCAGCCACGCAGGCGCAGCGCCTCGGCTACGGCAAGACCAGGGAAGATATGGCCGCCGGTGCCGCCCGCCATGATGAGCGCACATTTATTCATGACCGCCCCCCTCGCATGAGAGCGCGATTTTCAAAGTCGATGCGCAACACGATAGCAATGGCTATGGCATTCATCAAAATTGCCGAGCCGCCATAGCTCATGAAAGGCAGTGTCAGGCCCTTGGTAGGCAATGCACCCAGATTCACACCCATGTTGATGAAAGCCTGAAAGCCAATCCAGATGCCTACGCCTTGCGCCACCAAACCGGCAAATACGCGGTCCAGCGCGATAGCCTGACGGCCAATGTGCATGATGCGACGCGTCAGCCACAAAAAGAGGGCAATCACCGCCAGCACGCCCAGCAAACCAAACTCCTCGCCAATCACCGCCAATAAGAAGTCGGTGTGCGCTTCCGGTAGCCAATGCAGTTTTTCGACGCTGCCGCCTAGCCCAACACCAAATACCTCGCCACGGCCAAACGCAATCAACGAATGCGAGAGCTGGTAGCCCTTTCCTAGCGCATGTTTTTCACTCCATGGATCGATATAGGCAAAGATGCGTTCGCGTCGGAACTCGCTAAAGGCGATCATCATCACAAAGGCCATCAGCAACACCGCAGCAATCAAAAAGAACATGCGGGCATTGACGCCGCCCAAGAACAAAATGCCCATGGCGATCACGGCAATTACCAAAAATGCACCCATATCCGGCTCGGCCAGCAGTAGCAAGCCCACCACCGCTACTGCAACAGCCATAGGCAACACGGCTCGAAAGAAACGCTCTTTCTCGCCCATACGCCGCACCATGTAGCCCGCCGCGTATAAAAGCACTGACAGCTTGGCCAGCTCGGATGGCTGAAAGTTCATAACGCCAAATGAAATCCAGCGCCGCGCACCGTTTACGCCTTTGCCAATAAACGGCACCAGTACTGCAATCAGCAACAAAAGTGACATGACGAACAGCCAGGGCGCCGCTTTTTGCCAAGTAGCCACTGGCACTTGGAACACCAGCAAAGCCGTAACAAACGCCACACCCAGTGAAAGTACATGACGCAACAAAAAGTGGTGATGGGTATAAAGCGCAAATTTGGGGTTGTCGGGCATGGCAATGGAGGCGGAATACACCATAACCAGCCCCCACAAAACTAGCACTACGCTGACCCACAATACGCCCTGGTCAACTGCTTGTATGCGTACTGGTGCCGTGCTGCTGCGCACGCCGTCCAAGGTGGCACTGGCATGCAGACTCACAGAACGCCCTCCAAAGGCTGCGCCATTTCGCGGGCCAACTCAGCCACCGCCGCGCGGAAAGCGTGCGCGCGGTGCTCATAATCACGGAACATGTCAAAACTGGCGCAAGCGGGCGACAGCAACACCGCGTCACCGGTGCGCGCCAAACTGGCCGCTTGCTTGACGGCATCTTCCATGTTGGTGGCATCGTGCAAAGGCACTGCAGTATGTGTAAGTGCGGCCCGTATCAGAGGCGCATCGCGGCCTATCAGGACCACTGCGCGGGCATGACGCACCACTGGTTCTGCCAGCGGGGAAAAATCCTGGCCCTTGCCATCACCACCCAAAATTGGAATAAGCTTTTGACCTTCGCCCAAACCTTGTAATGCCGCTACGGTGGCACCCACGTTGGTACCTTTGCTGTCGTCCACGTACTGCACATCCGCCACAACAGCCACAAGCTCCACGCGATGTGGCTCGCCTCGGTAGTCGCGCAGGGCGTGCAGCATGGGGGCCAGTGCGCTGCCCGTGGTGCTCGCCAGTGCCAGCGCAGCCAGCGCATTGAGCGCATTGTGGGTGCCGCGGATGCGTAGCGCATCCGCCGGCATCAAGTGCTGAATCTGCAATTCTTCGGTTGTCTGCCGTCGCTGCCTGGGCGTCTCGTCAAGCGGATGCGCCCGCACTAGCCAGCGCACGCCATTGACCACAGCGAGGCCGAAGTCGCCGGCGTGTTGCGGCATGTCCGAGCCAAAGCGAACGCACACTGGAGCCGCAGAAGCCGCCGCCCGGCCACGCTGCGACTTGCCCAAGCCTGCAGGTGCCACCAGCAGGCTTTGCAACACGGTATCGCTGCGGTTGAGCACGCGCTGCGTGCGTGGGCCAAAAATCTTTTGCTTGGCTGCGGCATAGGCCGACATGCTGCCGTGCCAGTCCAGATGGTCTTGGGTGATGTTGAGAATGCAGGCTGCTAGCGGGTCAAAGCCGTCTACAGACTGCCCCTGGACTGCATCTTCGAGCTGGAAACTCGACAGCTCAAGTACCCAGACTTGCGGCAGATCGCCACGTGCCAGATGGGCAGCCAAGGTATCGAGCAGGCTAGGGCCGATATTGCCGGCCAGCGCCACCGACAAGCCGGCACGTTGCACCAGCAAGGCGGTCAAGGAAGTGACCGTGGTCTTGCCGTTGGTACCAGTAACGGCCAATACTTGGGGTGCGTAACCCTGTTGTGCTTTGAGTGATTGCAAGGCACCCGCGAACAGGCTGAGTTCGCCGCCTGCGGCAACGCCGCTGGTATGTGCCGCTTCAAAAACCGGTGCTACAGCCGCTGGCGTCAAGCCCGGACTTTTGAAAACAGCGACGACTGGTTTGCCACCGAATACCTGCAGCTTGGACTGCAGCAAAACCGCTTCTAATGGACCACCAATAAAGCGCGCTTGTGGCACATCGCGCAGCAAGGCAGCTGCTTGCGGAGGCTCGCTGCGTGTGTCGGCCACCGTAACGTACGCACCTTGAGCCGCACACCAGCGTGCCATTGCCAGGCCGGACGCACCCAGGCCCAGAATCAAAATATGCTGGTTGTTCAGATCAACCACGGCTACCTCAGCTTGAGGGTGGAAAGACCAACCAAGCACAACAGCATGGTAATGATCCAAAAGCGCACCACCACCTGCGTCTCGCGCCAGCCACTTTTCTCAAAATGATGGTGCAGCGGTGCCATTTTCAGAATACGCCTGCCCTCGCCGTATTTACGCTTGGTGTATTTAAACCAAGTGACCTGCAGCATGACCGACAACGCCTCGACCACGAAGATGCCGCCCATGATGGCCAACACAATTTCTTGCCGAACGATGACGGCAATAGTGCCCAGCGCACCGCCCAAAGCCAGCGCGCCTACATCGCCCATAAAGACTTGTGCCGGATAGGTGTTGAACCACAAAAATGCCAGCCCAGCCCCGGCCATTGCTGCACAAAAAATCAACAGCTCCCCCGAACCTGGAATGTGGGGGAAAAACAGGTATTTGGAATACACCACGCTACCCGTCACGTAGGCAAATACGCCAAGCGCCGAACCCACCATGACTACCGGCATGATGACTAGGCCATCAAGCCCATCCGTAAGATTGACCGCATTGCTGGAACCCACTATGACCAGATAGGTCAGAATGACAAAACCAAAGACCCCCAAGGGGTAGCTGATTTCCTTAAAAAACGGCAACAGCAGCCCGGCTTTAGGCGGCAAATTAATGTCAAAGCCAGAGCTGACCCAGCGGAAAAACAGATCAAGCACCTTGAGGTTGGAGCTTTCTGAAATACTGAACACCAGATACAGGGCAGCTAGCAGGCCAATCACGGACTGCCAGAAATATTTCTCGCGTGAGCGCATGCCCTCAGGGTCTTTGCGCACTACCTTGCGCCAGTCATCAGCCCAGCCGACAGCACCAAAACCCAAGGTAACCACCAAGACAATCCAGATAAAGCGGTTGCTGAGGTCACACCACAACAGGGTAGATACAGCAATGCACAGCAAAATCAGTACGCCGCCCATAGTGGGTGTGCCGCTTTTTTGCAAATGCGTTTCCATGCCGTAGCCACGCACTGGCTGACCAATCTTGAGTGCGGTCAGACGGCGAATCACTGCAGGGCCGGCAATCAAGCCCATCAAGAGTGCCGTCATGGCAGCTAGTACAGCCCGGAGTGTCAGGTACTGGAAAACACGCAAAAAACCCAGTTCTGGCGTCAACGTCTGCAACCATATGGCCAGGCTAAGCAGCATGGTTATTTGCCCCCACGTCAATCATTTCTTGCGCCTGGATTTGCGCCATGATGGCCTGCACCACCCGCTCCATGCGCATGAAGCGCGATCCTTTGATCAATACGCTGGCTATTTGCGGTAACTCAGCCAACACGGCTGCATTCAGCGCATCCATATCAGCGTAGTGCCTTGCCACACCAAAACCGCTGGCGGCATGCATGCACTGCTCGCCTACAGCGAACAGGTTCTCTATTCTTTTCTCGCGCGCATATGCGCCTACTTCAAGATGCAGGCGTGCTCCCTGGTTGCCCACCTCGCCCATGTCACCCAGTACCAGCAGACGCGGCCCAGGCAATGCAGCCAGCACATCGATGGCGGCACGCACTGAGTCGGGGTTGGCGTTATAAGTGTCGTCAACCAATGTCATAGCGTGGCCATCCAGCGTCAATGGCATGGCGCGTGAGCGGCCTTTGACCGGTTCAAACTGCGCCAATCCGGTACAGATCACTTGGTCAGGCACACCTGCCGCAATAGCGCAGGCAGCAGCAGCCAGCGCATTTTTGACGTTGTGCAATCCTGCCACCCGCAAGCTAAAGTGCAATTTACCCGCAGGGGACTGGGCCTTCACATACCAGGCGTTGTGTTTCCATTGGCCACTGCCTTTCACATCAGCCTGTGAAGTCTCGGCTAATGCAAATGTCAGCGTCTTACGTCCGATAGCCATGCGGTGCCAAAGAGGCGTGTAAGCATCATCAGCCGGGAAAACTGCCACACCATCGACCGGCAATTCAGCCATGACCGAGCCGTTTTCTTGCGCCACAGCCTCGACACTGGACATGAATTCCAAGTGCTCGCGTTGGGCATTGTTGACCAGTGCCACAGTGGGCCGCGTGATACACGCCAGCTGCGCAATTTCACCTGGATGATTCATACCCAGCTCCACTACGGCAACGCGATGCTGTTCGCGCAAACCCAAAAGCGTCAGTGGTACACCGATGTGATTGTTCAAATTGCCCTCGGTAGCCAACACCGCTTGCGGTTGCCAAGCACGCAAGATGGACGCAATCATCTGCGTTACCGTAGTCTTGCCGTTGCTACCAGTTACGGCAATCAGCGGCAAAGCAAATTGCGAGCGCCAACGCATTGCCAGTTGGCCAAGTGCAGTTTGCGTATCAACCACTTCCAGGCCAGCCAACCCGGCTGACGCCAAACCATGTTTTGCTATGGCGGCAACCGCACCAGCCGCCTTGGCCTGCGGCAAAAAATCGTGGGCATCAAAACGATCACCCTGGAGCGCCACAAACAAATCGCCTGGCTGCAGGGTGCGGGTGTCAGTGTGGACACGCGCCAACACGGTCTGCGGGTTACCCACCAGGCGAGACCCCGGCAGCCAGGCGTGCGCTTGACCCAACTGCATCATGGCTTGCCCCTTCGCATCAGCAGCGCAGCCTGCACCTGAGCCACATCGGAGAATGGCAGCTTGATTCCGGCAATTTCCTGTGTGTCTTCATGCCCTTTACCTGCTATCAACACCACATCAGCAGGGTGCGCCTGTGCGAGCGTCTGTGCAATCGCCAGTGCCCGGTCGCCTTGCACATGCACGGCATCACGGTGGCTCAAACCCAGCAAAATCTGGCCAATGATGGTTTCGGGTTTTTCACTGCGCGGGTTATCACTGGTAACCACGATCTGGTCGGCATTTTTTTCGGCTACAGCGGCCATCAAGGGGCGCTTGGTGGTGTCGCGGTCACCGCCACAGCCAAACACACACCAGAGCTTGCCCCCACGCTGCTGCGCCACAGGCTGCAAAGCGGTCAGCGCCTTGTCGAGTGCGTCGGGCGTATGCGCGTAGTCCACCACAGCCAATGGCTGCCCCTTGCCACCCAGCCGTTGCATGCGGCCAGGCACAGGACCCAGGCCGCGACACGCCTGCACAGCGGCGTCCAACGGTACGCCAAGGCAGCGCATGCCTGCGAGCACACCGAGCAGATTCGAGACGTTGTACACGCCGATCAACCCGGTGACCAAGACGTGGGTCTGCCCACCTTCTTGCACGCTGAAGCACAGGCCGCTGTCTTGGTAGGTGATGCCTTGGGCCCGCAAACGCGCGGGGTAATGACACGACACTGTCCAGATATCCAAGCCGCTGTTTTGTAGTGTGGCCGCCAATTCCGCACCCTTGGCGTCGTCGATATTGATGACTGCCGCTCCCAACCCAGGCCAACTGAACAACCTGGCCTTGGCCCCCCAGTAGGCGGCCATGCTGCCGTGGTAATCCAGGTGGTCCTGACTGAAATTGGTGAAGATGGCTACGCGGATGCGCGTGCCCGCCAGCCGGTGCTCAGCCAGGCCGATCGACGAGGCCTCCATGATGCAGGCACGGCTGCCGGCATCGGCGAGTTGGCGCAAATAGCTTTGCAGTAGCACCGGATCGGGCGTGGTCAGTCCCGTGGCTTGCAGCACCGAACTGACTTCGGGCGGGACGCCAGTTTGCGGCAGTTTTTTTATACCCAAAGTGCCGACAAGTCCTGTTGGCGCTAGCGTATAGGCTGCACCGCCCTCCAGCGACAGCTTGTCTAGTGCTTGCGCCAGCCACCAAGCGGTGCTGGTTTTGCCATTTGTGCCAGTAATGGCCATCACATCCAGCTGCCGGGACGGGTGCTCAAAATACGCCGTCGCAATCGGCCCGCAGGCCGCTTTCAGGTCCGCATAACCAGCCAGACAATCGCCTGACAAATCAAATGCCACCAACCCCTTGTGCTCAACTAGGCAGGCAGCCGCACCTTGCGCCAAAGCGGCTGGCACATGATGGCGGGCATCGCTGGCCGCACCCGGCCAGGCCAAAAAACCATCGCCTGGACGAACACAGCGGCTGTCGGTGCGTAATTTCCCGGTGACGCGCTGGTGCAGCCACTGGCTGGCCTGCTCAGGCGTATGCAACAACATGGGCGCGGCGGGAGTCATCAAAAGGACTCCTCCACGGCCCGTGCCACCACCTGCGGCTTGACTGCCATATCGGGCTGCACTCCCATGATGCGCAGCGTCTGCTGCACGGTGGCGCTAAACACCGGCGCAGCCACATCGCCACCAAAGTAACGGCCATTTGACGGCTCATCAATCATCACCGCCACCACCACACGCGGCTGGTCGATCGGTGCCATGCCAACAAAGAAGCCACGGTACTTCTTGTCGGCATAGCCCTTGCCTTCCTGTTTGTGGGCGGTGCCGGTCTTTCCACCAACCGAATAACCCAGCACTTGCGCCTTGGGCCCAGTACCACCGGGCCCAGCCGCCATGTGAAGCATGTGGCGCACCGCAATCGCATGCTGGGCATCCATAACCCGCACACCCAAAGCAGGCGTGCTGGACTTCAGCAAACTCACCGGTAATTGCTCGCCATCGTGCGCAAATACGCTATAGGCACGCGCCAACTGGAACAGGCTGCTCGACAGCCCATATCCGTAACTCATGGTCGCCTGCTCAATCGGCCGCCAGGTTTTGTAGGCGCGTAGCCGCCCACTTACTGCACCAGGGAAAGGGACTAAAGGCTTTTGTCCAAAGCCAAGCTGGGTATACATCTCCCACATCTCGCGCGGCTGCATTTGCATGGCCAGCTTCACGGTGCCCACGTTACTGGATTTCTGGATGATTTCATTAACCGTGAGCAGACCATGCGGGTGCGCGTCGCTGATGGTGGAGCCGCCAATCGTCAGGCGGCCCGGTGCAGTTTGCAGCACTGATTCAGGCTTGACCATGCCTTTTCCTAGCGCCAACGCGGCAATGAACGGCTTCATGGTGGAGCCAGGCTCAAAGGTGTCGGTCAGGGCGCGGTTGCGCAATTGCGCACCGCTCAGGTTCTGGCGCTTGTCGGGCACATAGCTGGGGTAATTGGCCAGCGCCAGAACCTCGCCAGTCTGCACGTCCAGCACCACCACACTGCCAGCTTTGGCTTTGTGCTCCAACACCGCGTCACGCAATTTTTGGTAGGCAAAGAACTGGATCTTGCTGTCGATGGAGAGCGTCAGGTCGCGGCCGTCTACCGGCAGCACTTGCTCGCCCACATCTTCCACCACGCGTCCCAAACGGTCTTTGATGACGCGACGCGAACCGGCACGACCACTCAGTTGCTGGTTGAAAGCCAGTTCCATACCCTCCTGGCCAGTGTCTTCCACATTGGTAAAGCCCACCACATGGGCGGCAGCTTCGCCCTCGGGATACTGGCGCTTGTACTCCTTGCGCGAATAAACACCCTTGATGTCAAGCGCCAGCACTTGCCGTGCCACTGGCTCATCCACCTGGCGCTTGAGCCAGACAAAGCTCTTGTCTTCATCAGTCAAGCGCTTTTCCAATTCGGCCAACGGTAGTTCCAGCAATTTGGCTAACTGCCGCAGCTTGGTTTTGTCACGCTCAACATCTTCAGGAATGGCCCACAGACTGGCCGCCTGCACACTGGACGCCAGAATCAAGCCACTGCGGTCCAGAATGCGCCCGCGGTTGGCGGGCAATTCCAATGTGCGGGCAAAACGCACCTCGCCCTGACGTTGAAAAAAATCGTTGCCAACCACCTGCACATAGGCAGCTCTCGCCGCCAAACCGGCAAACCCCAGGGCAATGGCCGCCACAATGAACTTGCTGCGCCATACAGGCGTTGGACTAGCCAGCAAAGGGCTACTGGTGTAGCTGCCGCTGCGACTCATGGCCTTACCCCAACCGCCGGTGTGCTGGGCGCTAACGCACCAGCTGGGTAGGTTACATACTGCGTAATTGCCGGTGTCACGCTGCGCATCTGCAATTGATCTTTCGCCAGCTTTTCAACCCGCAGTGGCGTGGCTTGCGCTTGCCGTTGCACCAGCAGACGGTCATGGTCAATTTCCAGTTGACGGCTGCCAGCGCGGACTTTGTCTAGTTCAGCAAACAGGCGTCGCGACTCGTACTGGTTTCGCACAAGAAATAAGGCGCTCAAAATCACAGTCAACAGCAAGATTGCATTGAACTTGGTCATGGCTGCACTCCTGCAGATGTACAGCTCATGCGGACGTCCTTTTTGCTACTCGCATGATGGCGCTGCGGGCCCGGGGATTGGCTTGCACTTCGCTGGCACTTGCGCGTGAACGTCCCATTTGCTCAAGCTTCATCACTGGCGGCGCACTCAGCATCCAGCCAGGGACGCGCCGGTCTACGCTTTCACGGCTGTGACGCGCAATAAATTGCTTAACGATGCGGTCTTCCAGCGAATGAAAGCTGATCACTACTAGACGACCTTGAGGTTGGAGCAGGTTCAAGCTGGCCTCTAGCGCTTGTTGCAGTTCTTCAAGCTCGGCGTTGATGAAAATCCGAAAAGCCTGAAATGTACGCGTTGCAGGGTTCTGGCCCGACTCGCGGGTTTTGACCGCGCCAGCCACGAGACTGGCCAACTCAGCGGTGGTCGTAACAGGGCCCCGTTCCTGTCGGCGCGCAACAATCGCCTTTGCAATGGGGCCAGCAAACCGTTCTTCACCATAGTCACGTATCACCTCCGCAATCTGCGTTTGCTCGGCTGTGGCTAACCATTGCGCAACTGTGAGACCGCGTGTGGTGTCCATGCGCATATCCAGTGGCGCGTCGAAACGAAAAGAAAAACCGCGTTGCGGATCGTCGAGTTGTGGCGAGCTCACGCCCAAGTCCATCAGCACCCCTAATGTGCTGGCATCGGGCAACTGGCTTAACTGACAAAAGCCTTCGTGGCGAATCACAAAGCGTGAATCGGCAATCTGGCGGGCAACGGTCACGGCTTGCGGATCTTTGTCGAAGGCAATCAGACGGCCCTGCGGCGCCAGGCGTGATAGCAACAAACGCGAGTGCCCGCCACGGCCGAAAGTGGCATCGATATAGGTGCCGGCTTGGTCGGTTAGCAGTGCATCGACTGCTTCGTTTAACAAGACGGTGGTGTGTGTCCATGGGGCGTCCACCACTTGCCTTCAAAAAGAAAAGTCCTTGAAGACATCGGGCATTACGCCCTGCATGGCTTTGGCCTCATGGGCCTCATAGCTGGCTTTGTCCCACAGTTCAAGGTAACTGCCCATGCCCAGTAGGATGACGTCGCGCGTTATGCCAGCACCCGCACGCAATTCGGGTGACACCAACACCCGACCAGTGCTATCCATGTCGACGTCCATGGCATTGCCCAAGAAGATACGCTTCCACCACTGGGCGTCCATTGGCAGGGCGGCAATGCGGTCACGGAATTTTTCCCACTCAATGCGGGGAAAGACCATCAAGCACCCATGCGGGTGTTTGGTAACGGTCAACTGGATGGGCTCATTGATGCCAAGGGCATCGCGGTGCCGAGTCGGCACTGACAGCCGTCCCTTAACATCCAGACTCAATGACGAAGCCCCTTGAAACACGTTTTCCGCCTTTTACTGTCAAAAACTTGCTGTGATGACACTTTTCACCACTTAATTGCACTTTTTTGCACTGTACAGGAAAAGAAAGCAATTCCATAGGAGTTGCACAAATTATTGCAATGTAATCAATAACTTAGGCGCTATTATTAACTAATAATAAGCCAAAAAACCTTCCCAAATAAGCACTTAGATGGGGTTCTGAAAGTGTTACATGAGAAGAAGTCCGGCAGTAAGGTTGCCAGCAGACGAGGCGTGTAAACAGTCGCAGCAGCTTAATCGCTGCGATGTACTACCTTGGCATGCTCGTTGATGCCGATGACTTTGAAAAAGGCAGCCACCAAACGATTGACGTGATTGAACTGCACTTGCCTGCCCTCGGCTTGTCGTGCGCTAACCCAGTTGAGCAAGCTGCCTACTGCGGCAAAGTCAACACGTATCAGGCGTGCGCATGAGATCACCATGATGTCTGCACCCATCAGTTTGTCTTCTAGCGACTGCAACACCTCAGCAGCATCACCACGAATTTGGCCAGAGAGCTCGACCGTTGAAATATTCGCCATCTGGGAATCAAAGTCGGGGCTTTGGGTATCACCGATACCCATCGAAGAGGTGTGCGAATCATGTTGGGCATTACCAATGATGGTGTGGCCAGCAATGTATCCCCCTTCGGCGTCAAGTGGCTTGTATTCGCAACGGGCTCCGTCCCATGAAGGCGGGGAAACTTCATAAGTGATGCAGTAATCCAGGGCCACCAACTCAAACTCATCAGGGCGATGCATGACGCGCATGACCTCAAGACGCAAATGCCACCACTGGGCGTTGACCGTGGCATCGCCTGAAGGGGTGGCAGCCGACAGTACTCTTTCTAGATTCTCCACACTCATAAAACGCAGCTGCATGGGTTGCTTGCTCCATGAAGCAAACGCCCTGCAGAGTGGTTCAAGGGCAGCATCATCAATAGACATCAGCTTGGCCCAGTTGAGCTTGACGGCTCCGGTGACGCGGGCAACAGCCGTATTCAGTACCGCAACCGATTGGATGCCAATAGACGAAGGACTGTTCCAGTCAATTACATGCTGCGCCGCATCGGACTGCGGTGCCGGCGCCATTTGGGCCACTGCCTCAGGCACAGAAAACCACATTGGCGCAGAGCGCCCAAAGCGACCAGCAAAATCAATGGCTGCACTGTCAAACTGGTTTTGCTGTCCGGTGGCACGGTAAAAATCAAACAGCGTCATCCAGGTTTCAAGGTGGTTGGCACGCGGACTCTTTGGCCCAAGTACATCGAGCAGCCCAGCTTCAACGCTGGCATCATCGCCATTGGCAAAACGAATCGCCGCCTCTTCAAGCTCGGGGTCGTGTACCGTTTCATCAACCTCAATCGCAAACAGCTTTGAGGCAGAGAAGCCGCTTGACTGTCCGTCGTTAGCGCCTGTCAAATGCCCCATCAAAGGCCTAGCAGGCACAGGAACGCGTGGCGCTGGCACAACCGGCTCTAACGGCGTGGGCGCAGTGGGGAGATTTTCAGTGGCGCTGGTTTTACCGCTAGGCACTGCGACGTCAAAGTTCAAGGGCGGCAAGTCCGGCCTCGGCGGGGCCGGTGGGGTTTGAGTCAGACGCGCTGGGGGACTGGTTGGTACCGCAGCGCGTGTTGCGGTTTCAATGGGCGGCACAGGACGCGCAGCCTGTTGTGCTGCGGCTGCAGATGGGCGGCTGAGCGGCGTGGCGCCAAAAGGTACCCCCGGCTTGGCAGAAGCACTGGATGGATTGACTGAAGGCTGGAAAGGCTGCGACTGTACCGAGGAATCGCCGTGCTTGGTTTTCCACCACTGCATCGACATCTGCGCCTCAATTTCGTCAATTTTCTTGAGCGTCACGGCCCGATCATCAGGCTTGGACGGCATGCTGCTCTGGAAAAATGAGGGACGCGCAGCGGCGTCTTGCCCTGCCATAGCCTCATTGCGGCGCAGCTTGCGCAGCATGTCAAATTCACGCTTGCGGACAAAATCGTTGCGCTTCTTGCGCTCGATCATTTCTTTGAGCATCTGCTTGTTCAGCAGACTCTCTTGACCTGAGTCTTGGACGTCGCCATCTGACCAGCTCGTGCCCGGGTTGCGCACAAACTTCACCATCTTGGAGAGCAAACCGCCGCTCTCTTCCTTGGCCATGGCAAGTAGGTGTGATGGGTTATTTCACTGCTAAGCTGGCATCAATCGCCAAACATTTTCTGGCGTAGCTCACGTCGTTGCTGCGCTTCCAGCGACAGTGTGGCGGTTGGTCTGGCCAACAATCGTCCAACGCCAATGGGCTCGCCGGTTTCGTCGCAATACCCGTAATCACCGCTGTCAATCAAACCGATTGACTGTTCGATTTTCTTGAGCAGTTTGCGCTCGCGGTCACGCGTGCGCAATTCCAGGGCATGCTCCTCCTCAATCGTGGCGCGGTCGGCCGGGTCAGGCACCACCACTGTTTCCTCACGAAGATGCTCAGTGGTTTCACCAGCGCTATTGAGAATGTCAGTTTTCAACAGCAGCAGCTTCAAGCGAAAAAAGGCCATTTGCGCTTCGTTCATGTATTGCGCATCGGGCATGGCCAGCACGTCTTCATCGGTTAGTTTTTCTGCGGGCTTGGTCTTCCAGTTGTTGGCGAGCTTGGGGTTTTTAACTGGCGCTGGCTGCGGCAAGGGCATTAAAACCACAGGCGCAGGCAACTGGCTGTAGCTGGATTTGGCGGCAGTGGAGGCAACAGCCTGCGCCATGGAAGGCACCGTAAGGGAGGCCATACGGGAAGAGCGCGCCTTGGTGGGTGGGGGCAAAGGAGGCGATACGTTGGCCAAAGTCGAACCTGTTTTCAAATGGGTAGTGTTGGAAGGAGTTGCTGCGCTGGCGGGCTTAGCCGACAGGGGCTTGACGGGTTTGGTCGCTGGTTTTTCAGCCACTTTATTAGCGCTTGCCTTGGGCGTTAATTTGGGATTGACCTTGACCACGGGTTTGCCAACTGCCTTGGCGCTTGAAGCAGTGGTTTTTTTTGCTGTTGGCTTGGTTATGGTTTTTTTGATTGGTTTAGCCGTCTTTTTTGCGGGCGCCTTGGCCGTCGGCTTGGCAACTTTTACGGCTGGTTTGGCCGCTGATTTTACTGGCTTGACGGACTTGGATTTGGTTACCGGAGCGGGTGCTTTTTTCAGTGGCTTGCTGCCATTGGCCCCCACGCCAGCGGCCCCGGGTTTGGCTGCGGGTTTTTTGGTTTTGGCCATCGGCTTGCTGGCCTTGGCTGGCGCATTGGTTTTTTTTAATGCTGCTTTCACTTGCTGTCTCCCGGCGAAAATAACTTCATCATGCGCTAACCTAACCTCATGAAAACCGCTACGCGCTTGGCCAGTTTGTGGGCTCGCAACTGCAGCGCGGGTTTTCAACGCGATATGCTTTATACCCCGACTTGAAGTCTTTGGGGATTTAGCCAAGTCCGGCACTGACAAAGGCGCTGCTGGCGCCCTGGCAAAAGCCAGGCCCATCATCTGCAACATGGAAATCAACATAAGCGCTTAACCAACCTGGCACTGCGCCAGTCCCTGAAGCAGGATGTCTTTGGGCAAGTCAATGCCGATGAACACCATTTTGCTGTTGCGCGGCTCACCTTTGACCCAAGCCGGACCCAGGTCGCTGCCCATCAGCTGATGAACCCCCTGAAAAATCACCTTGCGGTCGGTGCCCTTCATGTTCAACACACCCTTGTAGCGCAGCATGCGCGGGCCATAGATGTTGACGATGGCACCCAAAAAATCCTCCAGCTTGGCTGGATCGAGCATTCGATTGGTACGGAACACAAAACTCTTCACATCATCATCATGGTGGTGATGGTGGCCGTGGTTTTCATCCGCATGCGCGGCGTGGTTGCAATGCTCGCCATGCACATGGTCATGGTGGGCGTGGTCATCTTCCTTCAAGAAGTCGGGGTCAATGTCTAGCTTGGCATTCAGGTTGAAGCCGCGCAAATCAAACACCTGCGCCAGCGAAACCTCGCCAAAATGCACCGCCTTTTGCGGTGCGCGCGGGTTCATGTGCTTTAAGCGGTGCATCAACGCGTCCGTGGCTTCTTGAGCCACCAGGTCGGTTTTGCTAATGAAAATCTGGTCGGCAAAGCCCACCTGGCGGCGCGCCTCCTGTCGGTCATTCAACTGCTGGGCTGCATGCTTGGCGTCAACCAGCGTCAAGATGGAGTCAAGCAAGTAACTCTCGGCAATCTGGTCGTCCATGAAAAAGGTTTGCGCTACCGGACCTGGGTCGGCCAGGCCAGTGGTTTCTATCACCACACGGTCAAAGTCAAGTTCACCCTTGCGTTTTTTCTCGGCAAGATCGGTCAGGGTGCTGCGCAGGTCTTCGCGGATGGTGCAGCAAATGCAGCCGTTATTCATCTGGATGATCTGCTCCTTGGAGTCAGACACCAGGATGTCGTTGTCGATGTTTTCCTCGCCGAACTCGTTTTCAATAACGGCAATCTTCTGGCCATGCGCTTCGCTCAGCACACGTTTGAGCAAGGTGGTTTTGCCGGAGCCCAAAAAACCGGTCAGGATGGTGGCAGGAATCAAAGACATGCAAAAAACTCCAAATGGCAGCCCGCCAGAGACACGGGGCAGCCTTTAAACGGCCTGAAAATCAGCAGGTGGGCAGTGTACCGGTCAATTCAAGCTTTGAACTGATGCTTTTTTCATCACCACCAGCCCCTTGAGGTACTCGCCTTCGGGGAAATTAAGCGTCATCGGATGGTCGGGCGCGCTGCCCAGGCGCTGAGCAATAAAGCCATCAACGCCAGCGTCTGCACCAGCCGAAGCCACAATCTTATGAAACAGGTCGGCGCTGATGGCACCAGAGCATGAATACGTGAACAACACGCCGCCAGGCACAAGCAAGAGCAAGGCCAGACGGTTCAAATCCTTGTAAGCGCGGGCCGCACGCTCGGCCTGAGCGGCATTAGCGGCAAATTTGGGCGGATCGAGCACTATCGCATCAAAGCGCTGACCCTGCTCGATAAAGCGGCGCAAACTGGCGTTTACGTCGGCATCCAAGAAAGTGGCGCTGGTTTCTGAAAACCCGTTCAACGCCACATTGGCACGCGCCCGCGCCAAAGCGGGGCCCGAGGAATCAATGGAAGTTACATGACCTACCTGGCCAGTGTCAGGGGTCGCTTGCAGAACACCCGCCTGGCGCATGCCGCACAGTGCCGCCACGGTAAAGCCGCCGGTGTAGCAAAAGCAGTTGAGCACTTGCCTGAGCGCCAAACGCGCCACCGTATCGGCAAATAACTGGCGGCTATCGCGCTGGTCCAAATAAAAACCCGTTTTGTGTCCGGTGACGAAGTTCAGGCCAAGCTGCCAGCTGTGCTCTTGCAAAATGATTTCACCCGCCGCCTCACCCTGGCTGTCACCCGGCAAGGGGCCGCCGCGCAACCAGCCGCTGGCCTCGGGAAGCGCCTCCAAGGCGCGGGCACTGGTGTCCGAACGCTCGTACAGGCGCTTGCAGCCGGTGGCTTGCAACAAGGCATCGCACAACACGCTTTTCCAGCGTTCCACGCCGCAGCTGGAGAACTGCGCTACCAGCGTGTCGGCATAACGGTCCACAATCAAACCAGGCAGACCGTCGGATTCACCGTGGACCAGCCGAGTCCCATTGCTTTCAATGGGAAATCGCGCTCTGGCGTTTACTGAATCTGCGATACGTACGCCCATAAAAGTAGCGTCAATGCGCTGCTTTTCGTCAAAACTCCAAACCCTGGCACGGATTTTTGACGCCGGGCTAAAAGCCGCCCAGGCCAGAAAAGCACCCTCGTGCGACTCCACCCGCACCGTCTCACCCGCATCAGCGCCGCCGCGGGCGATTGCACCGTCAAAAATCCAGGGGTGGCCGCGCTGCAGTGAGCGCTCTTTGCCGGGTTTGAGGCGAATTGTTTTCATGCACTGAATTTTTTCGCGGCGGGCGGATTTGCGGCAGGCAGATGCGCCCGTGGGTGCGCAGCGTCATACGCCTTGGCCAAGTGCTGGAAATCTAGCCGGGTATACACCTGCGTGGTGCTGATGTTGGCATGCCCCAGCAGCTCTTGCACGGCACGCAAGTCGCCACTGGACTGCAGCAGGTGGCTCGCAAACGAATGGCGCAGCATGTGCGGATGAACCGGGGCATTCAGCCCGGCTTGCAGGCTGCGGCTTTTCAGGCGCTGCCAGATTGACTGCGTTGTCAGGCGCGTGCCGTTTATGCCAACAAACAAGGCTGCGCCCGTTTGCGTTGGCTTTTGGACGCCTGACGCTAACAAGCGCTGGCGCACTGCCAGCCAGTGCGCCAGCGCCCGTGCTGCCTGCGCGCCCACCGGCACGCTGCGGCGCTTGCTGCCTTTGCCCAGTACATGGGCTTGTGCCCCAGCCAAGTCAATCCAGCCGCGCGCCTGTGCACTGGGGCTGACATCCAGCCCGGTCAACTCAGCCACCCGCAGGCCGCAGCCGTAAAGCAATTCCACCATGGCGGCATCACGCGCGTCCAGCCAATGCGCACGCGCCTGGCTGGCAGGATTGGACCCATCGGAACCTCCTGACACTGCTGCATGGTAGTTGGCCAGGCGCATGGCGTCGTCCACGTCCAGCGCCTTGGGCAGGGGCTTTGGTGATTTGGGCGCGCGCAAGTCCTGCGCTGGATTGCTGGCCACTCGCCCCTCTCGCCCCAGCCAAGCGTAGTAACCGCGCCAGCCCGACAAAATCAGCGCTATGCCGCGCCCGCTGCGCCCACCGCTGTGCATTTGCGCCACAAAGCGACGCAGGTGGGCATTGCCCACTTGCAACTCATCAACTCCGGCAGCCTGCATGAATTGCTGGAGCTTTTGCAAGTCCAGCGCGTACAGGGTGGTGGTACGTTCGGCCAGGCGCTTTTCCACCCGGCAGTGTTCCAGGTAGCGCTGCATCAGCGGGGTCAGCACCAGCAAAGCCGCGCCATCCGCGTCATGCAATGGCTGGGGCGCTGGCGCAGCCAAGGTCATGAGGCGTTGCTGCCCAGGTCAGCGTCGGCCTCTGACGGATAGGGCACCGTTTGCGGGCGCAGGCGTGACAGCGCGGCACTGGCCAGCATACCGATGCGCTCCAGAAAATCCGTGCCCATGCCGCTGGCAAAACGCTGGGCATCGGGCGAGGCCAGCACCAGCAAGCCATAGGCCTCGGGGGCCATGCCCACGCGCAAGGCAATCAAGGCCACCGAAGCAGCCGACGCGGCATCCTCCACCCACTGCACTGCCTCGTTCACACCCGGCGCGCCAGCAGGGCTGCCGCAATACGGCTGCACCAGCGAATGCGTCAAGGTTTTAACCTGCTCGCTCGCGCCCAGCGCAAACGCATGCTCGGAAAAAATGCCGTTGACGCCCCAGACCTTGATGGCCACCTGTGGCACCAGAAATTGCGTGCGCAAATCGTCAATCACCTTGTGCGGCAACTGGCTGGCGTGCTGAATTAGCAGCAGCTCACGCGTCCAGCGCTGCAGCTTGTCGGCAATGATGGTGTTCTCGTTGCCGTGGCGCACCATCTCCATGATGCGCTGCTCCAGCCCCTTGATTTTCTCGCGCAACATTTCGGCCTGGCGCTCCTGCAAGCTCACGGCGCGCGTACCGTGCGGGCTGGCCAGCCGCACCTCGGCCAGTAGCGGTGCGTGGCGGTCAAAAAAATCCGGGTGCTGTGCCAGGTAGTGGGCAATATCGTCTTCAGTCAGGGGGGGGTTGTGGCTCATGGGCTGCTCGGGTGGGTTTTTTATTTGGGCAGGTTGGGAATTTCAATGGAACCGTCAAACACGCTGCGGGCCGGGCCGGTCATCAAAACCGGGGCGGGCGCATCAGCATCCAGGCCAGCCCACTCAATGGTCAGCACGCCGCCACGGGTATGTACTGCCACCCGTGCATCAAGCCAGCCCAAACGGATGCCGGCCACCACGGCTGCGCACGCGCCCGTGCCGCAAGCCAGGGTTTCGCCCGCACCGCGCTCATACACCCGCAAGGCAATTTCACTGCGCGTTTTAATCTGCATGAAGCCGGCGTTAACGCGCTGGGCAAACGCCGGGTGTTGCTCAATCAGCGGCCCCTGCTGCGCCACTGGGGCCAGCGCCACATCGGCCACGCGCTGCACGGCGTGCGGGTTGCCCATGGACAAAACAGCCACGGATACCGAAGCGCTACCCGCAGGCCCAGAAAGCGCCAGCGGCCACATTTGCCATGCGCCATTGGCCAGCGGGGTCAAGCCTGTGGGGTCAAAGGGCACTTGCGGCAAGTCAAACACCGGCGCGCCCATGTCCACGGTGACCTCGCCGCTGTCCAGCAGTTGCGGCTCAATCACGCCGGCCAGAGTTTGCACGCGCAGGCGGCGCTTTTGCGTCATGCCACGCTCGTGCACAAAGCGCATGAAACAGCGCGCGCCGTTGCCGCATTGCGGGGCCTCGCCGCCGTCAGCGTTGTGAATCACATATTCAAAATCAATACCCGCCGCTGGCGATGGGCGCACCGACAAAATCTGGTCAGCGCCGACGCCAAAGTGCCGGTCGGCCAGAAAGCGGTATTGGTCTGGCGCCAGATTGAACAAACCACGGGTTTCGTCGAGCACGACAAAGTCGTTGCCCGCGCCTTGCATCTTGGTAAATTGCACTTGCATGGCGCAATTATCGGTGCTGGCCGCACTTGGAGGTACCCTAATGCACTTGTTAACTTGGCAAGGGTTCCACCATGCGCATTCCCGACTGGACTTCCGACCTCAAACCCCAGCCTGCCGACCTGGTGCAGGCCATTAGGGCGCGGCGTGGCGGCGCGCTGCTCAACCTGGACCGCGCCCTGCTATGGAGCGAGCCGGTGGCACGCGGCTGGAACGTGTATTTGAAGGCGGTACGTACTGAACTGCCCACCAGCCGCAAACTGCGCGAGCTGGGCATTTGCACGGTGGCCCTGCTCACAGGCGCGCACTATGAATACCACCACCATGCACCCGACTTTCTGGCCGCCAGTGGCAGCCAGGCTGAACTCGATGCGCTGGCCGCCCACCTAAAGCAAAACTCGCTGCTGGCGCCCAACAGCCCTGCGTTAGGTGCTATAGAAAAGCTGGTCATCCAGTATGCCGCCCAAATGACGCTGCAGGTGCGGGTCGACGACAGCCTGTTCGCGGCATTGCGCCAGCAACTCGATACCACCCAGATTGTGGAGCTCACCACGGCAATTGCCACTTACAACATGGTGGCGCGCATTTTGGTGGCGCTGGAGGTGACGCCCGAGGTTTGAGCGCGCGTGAGCCGGACTGCTGGCTGGCCATCTAGACCCGGCTGCAGTGCGGCAAATCACTTCATTCGGCCTTGATGTTGTTGTCTTTCACGACCTTGCCCCAGATGTCCACTTGGCGGTTGATGAAGCTGCGCGCTGCTTCGGCAGAGCCGCCAACCACTTCAATCCCCTGGGCTTCGAGTTTTTTGGCAATTTCAGGGTTTCTAAGTGCCTTGTTGACTTCCTCGTTCATGCGCTGCAGCACCTCGGGCGGCGTTTTCGCTGGTGCCAAGATAGCCCACCAGGCAGGTGCATCAAAACCGGGGTAGCCGCTCTCGGCCAAGGTAGGCACATCGGGTAGGCTGGCGCTGCGCTTGGGCGTGGTTACGGCCAAGGCACGCAAACGCTTGCTGTCAATGTGGGGCTTGGTCAGAAACACCGAGCCTATTGACAGCGGCACATGGCCAGCCAACGCGTCGTTAATCAGCGGGCCGCCGCCCTTGTAGGGAATATGCGTCCACTCCAGCGAATTGTTTTTGCCCAGCAACGCCATCGCCAGGTGGCCCAGACTGCCCGAGCCAATCGAGCCGTAACCCACATTTTTCTTGGCGTTGGCGGCGGCCACTACATCGCCAAAAGTCTTGTACTCGCTGCCCGCAAAGGTAGCCAGCACCATGGGCGAGGTACCCAGCAGTGCAATCGGCGCCAGGTCTTTGCGGCTGTCAAAGGGCAGGTTGGGAATCAGCGCCGGATTGACGCCATGCGTGTCAAACACCACGGCAAAGGTGTAACCGTCAGGTGCAGCAGCCGCCACGGCGGCGGTGCCAATGGAGCCTGAGGCACCGCCCTTGTTTTCCACAATCACGCTTTGCCCCAGTTGCGCCTGCAGGGGCTGCGCCAGAATGCGCGCTACTTGGTCGACAGAGCCCCCCGGCGGGAACACCGCAATTAATTTGATGGGCCCGCGTGTAGGCCAGGCAGAAGGGCCGGTGGTGGTTTGCGCCAAAACGCCCGAAACCACCCCCAGTGCAATGAACAGCCCAAACAAATGGCGTCGAATTGGCATACAAGTCTCCGTGATTTAATGATGAAAATGGTACGCGCTAACCAACTCCTTTACCCCCAGCGCAAACCCGTGGCCCCGCGCCCTGCCGCCACCGTGCTGCTGCTGCGCGATACGCCCTACGGTGTTGAAGTGCTGATGACGCGGCGCTCGCTGAGCGCCAGTTTTGCCCCCGGTGCCTATGTGTTTCCCGGCGGCGTGGTCGACAGCGCCGACGCCCAGGTGCACCCGCAAGCCAGGCTGCGTCCTGGCCAGACACCGCAGCAGGCTACCAATGCGGTTGCCGCCATCCGCGAGAGCTTTGAGGAACTCGGTCTGCTGCTGGCCTACCGTGCTGACGGCAGCTGGGCCGATGCCAGCGACATTGCCCGGCTTGACCGCGCCGCGCCGTTTGCGGCGCAATGCCAAGCGCTCGACCTCACGCTGGCCGCCGATCAGGTGCACCTGCTGGCGCATTGGACGACTGACGCCGACCTGCCCAAGCGCTTTGCCGTGCCTTTTCTAGTGGCACGCATGCCGCCAGACCAGGCCCCCGTGGCTGACGAAGCCGAGCAGTTTGAGCCCGCCTGGGTGCGCCCGGCGGACGCACTGGCGCGCCACCACAGTGGCAGTTTTGCCATGATTTTTCCCACCATACGCACGCTGGAGCGGCTGCAAGCCTACGCCAGCACCGACGCCGTGCTGGCCGCCTGCATTGAGGGACAGCCGTTGTGGACATCATGCCCGCGGGGCGGCTGGCTCAATGGCCAGGAAGCGCGCTACATGGAACACGACCCGCCGTTTGGTGAACTGCAAATGGTCTGCCCCGACAGCCAGTTAGTGCACGACTTGACCTGGCAGTCCGAGGCACCTGTGCCCCTGCTCAAAAACCTGCGCCGCCTGACCGCTGCCAACCCCGGCATGATGACCGGCCCGGGCACCAACAGCTATTTGGTGGGCACGGCCGCCACCGGCTACGCTGTCATCGACCCCGGCCCCAATGACCCGGCCCATGTGCAGCGGCTGTTTGAGGCCACCTGCGTCAATGGCAAAAGCGCCATCCACTACATTGTCTGCACCCATTCGCACCCCGACCACTTTCCGGGTGCGCGGCCACTGCAGGCCCTGTGCGAGGGCCACGGCTCCAAGCCACCGATTCTGGGCCTGCCCAGCGCACCCACGGCCCGCCCCGCCAGCCAGTTTGCGCCCGACCGCGCGCTGCAACATCTGGAGCGACTGGTGCTTGCGGGCAATGGTGAAATACACAGCCTGCAAGTGATTCACACCCCGGGCCATGCCGCTAACCACCTGTGCCTGCTGCTACTGGAAGACGGCTTGCTGTTCAGTGGTGACCACATCCTGAACGGCAGCACCACCGTCATCGACCCGCCCGACGGCCACATGGGCGACTACCTGCACGCGCTGGACATGCTGGGCCAAGCCTGCCAGCAACACGCCATTGAATTCATTGCGCCAGCCCACGGCTACGTGATGGGCCAGGCAGCGCAGGCGATTGCCAAACTCAAGGCGCATCGCTTGCAGCGCGAGGCCAAGATTGCCAGCGCCATGCAAGCCCAGCCCGATGGCACACCTGCGCAATGGCTGCCAGTGGCTTACGCCGACGTGCCCAGCGCGCTGTGGCCGATTGCCATGCGCTCGCTGCTGGCGCATGTGGCGCATATCCAGAAGCCAGGGCCGCAAACAAGCTAGCCCAAACCCCGGCAGTCAGCGCCTGCCGCCCGTTTCCAACTCACCGTTACCCATGCCAAGCGACATCACTTCCGGCTCTGTGGCCCAGATCGAAACCTTTCCCCTGGCCTTCTCGGGTCGCGGCGCTGAGTTTTTTCGTGTCTGGCTGGTCAATCTGTTGCTAACCGTGGTCACGCTGGGCTTCTACACGCCGCTGGCGCGGCGGCGCACAGCGCAATACTTTTACAGCCACACCCAGGTCGCCGGCAGTCCGTTGGAATTCACCGCTGAAAAACGCCAGATGCTGCTGGGCTTTTTGTTGCTGGTGGTGCTCTACATCGCCTTCAAGCTGGCCGCCGACACCGGCCAAGACACGGCGGTGTCGCTGTTTTTTCTGGGCGCTGCGCTGCTGGCCCCGTATTTTTGGGGCAGCGCCATGCGCTTTCGCCTGGCATCCACCCGCTGGCGCGGCGTGCGGCTGTATTTCAAGGCCAGCTGGGGCATGGTCTACAAAGCCAGTTGGCCGGTGTTTGTCATCGCGCTGGCTTGGGCGGTGTTTGGTCTTCTGGCGCTGGAGCACCGCCCACAGCAGCCGCGCACAGAGGCGCTTTGGCCCAATTTTTCATGGGGGACTGCCGGGCTCTTGCTGCTGGCGCTGGGGACCACGCTGCTATGCGTCATCCGCTTGGAGTTCAACTACAAAAGCCTGCTGATCAGCCAAGCCCACATTGGTACGCAGCCCGGGCGTTGGAAGCCGGTTTACGCCGATTTTGTACGCCTGTGGCTGGCCACATTGGGTGTATTTCTGGCGGGTGCAGCGGTGTTTGCGCTGGGAGTGGGTGTGCTGGCAGGCGGTTCGTCGGCTTTTTATCTGGACCGTAAAAGCCTGGGCAGCGTGGCGGGGGTTTTGTTTCTGGTGTTTGCCGTCTTGGGTTTCTTTATCGGCTTGGTGCTGGCCTCGGCACCGGCGCGCGCTTACCGCCAGGCACGCCTGTTCCAATTGGTGTGGAACAACGTGGGCGTGAGCCAGATTGCGCGCTTTCGCTGCAACTTGCGTACCCGCGCCTTTGTATTGCTGCGTTTGCAAAACATGCTCCTTACCTTGCTGACCCTGGGCTTTTACCGGCCCTTTGCCATGGTCAGCGAATACCGCATGAAAGCGCATTCCGTCACGCTGCATGTCAAGGGCGGGCTGGATCAACTGGTGGGCCAATTGGTGCAGCAGCAAAGCGGCCTGGGCGACGCCGCCGCCGACCTGGTGGGTTTGGACCTTGTCGGCTGACGCCACCGCCCGCGCAGCCGCTCGGCCCGGCACGCCGATTCGCGCGCGCTGGTTTGACGGGCGTGGCAGCCAGGCACAAAGCGTGGTGGTCACGCTGGAGCGCGGCACCGGCAATGCACCTGGCCCCGCGCTGCTGCTGCACCCGTTGGCGCAAGCCACTGCCGCCCCGCTGCGCCTGCACAACGCGCAGGTTGACTGGCCGCCCAGCTGGAGCGCGGACCGCACACCACCCACCCTCACCGTGGATTTGCGCGCGCACGGCAGCCTGCAAATCGACGATGTGTCCGCCTGGCAAGCCGCACTGGCCGCCGCCGGGCAGCGGCCCTCGCTGGCGCAGCGCATGCAAACCGGCTGGCCGGCTTTTTTGGCGGTGGCGCTACTGGCGTTGGCTGGCCTGGGGGCTTTTTATGTATGGGGCACGCCCTGGGCCGCCGCCCAAATTACCCGCCAGGTGCCGCTCGGCTGGGAAACCAGCCTGTCCGAGCGCGCCCTGGCCGACATGGACGCCAACCTGCTCAAACCCAGCCAGCTGCCTGCTGCGCGCCAAGCCCAATTGCGTGAGCGTTTTGACCAGTTGGTGCAAAAAATCCAGGGCAGCGCATCCGGCTCATCCGGCACCGCTGGCGCTGCGCCGGTGGATGCCCCCGCCGCCCTGCAGCGCTACCGCGGCTACGCGCCGCGCCTGGTGCTGGCTTTTCGCGCGGGCCTGGGTGCCAATGCCTTTGCCTTGCCAGGCGGCACCATTGTGCTCACCGACGGCATGGTGCAAGCCGCCGCCAACCAGGCGTTGAGCGACGACGCACTGATTGGCGTGCTGGCCCACGAAATCGGCCATGTGCTGCACCGCCACACCACCCGCATGGTGGTTGAGCAAGGCGTTTTGAACGTAGGCCTGGGGCTGGCGCTGGGCGATGTGTCGGGCCTGCTGTCAATCGGCACCTCGCTGCTGACTGGCCTGGCCTACCGCCGCAGCCACGAAACTGAAGCCGACTGCTTTGCCGTGGCGCTGATGCGCCAGGCGCAGTTACCCACCACGCCCATGGCCGATTTGCTGCTGGGTCTGGAGCGCTCGCGCAACCCGGAACAGCCCGGTGGTGTCAGCGTCGCCAGCCTGCTGGCCAGCCACCCGCAAACTGCCGAGCGTGCGCGCAAACTCAAACTAGGCATCACGGATGGCTGCTGAGCGCCCAGCAGCAAAGCCCATGGGTGCAAGGGAAAACACCACGCAGCCTCATGGTGGCAAGCCATAAACTGGCTTCCACATAAGCTGCCCCGCCCAGTGCCTGGCGGCAAAACACGACAAACAGGGAGACTCGATTGATACAACGCCGACAACTCATTGCCAGCACCACCGCCGCCGTGGGGGGTAATGGCCCGGACTTAGTGGCTGCACTTCTCTAGAAACGCGCAGCCACCCTTTCGTTGCTATTGAAACCATAGTACTTTTTGATAGCACGACCCGCACGCTGTTATTGGATTTGGGTTGTATTTGGGACCATAAAAACGCGCAAAAATCGTAAAATTTACCTGCTAAACAACTGCGAGCTCACTCAAAGCCGCCCAAACAGGCTGTTTTAAGTTTTTAAGGCATTTTTACAGTGCTCTATTTGCGTTAAACCCAACAGGGGCGTGCGGGTACCGCTGCAGTTTTTATAATCAAATAAGATAGCACCCAACCGCCACGCATCCCCACCGCTGCTACCCAATTTCCCCAAAACCCTCCGGAGACAACCCCATGCAAAACCACAAACCCGGCCACCTGCCGCGCTTGCTGAACCACCCCGTAACCGTCCTGTGCCTGGCCACCGCCGCACTGACTGGCATGGCACCACTGGCTGCGCTGGCACAAGACGCGTTTCCCAACAAGCCCATTACGCTGATCGTGCCGAACCCGCCCGGTGGCCTGGTGGACACCTCAGCACGCCTGCTTAACGAGCCCCTGGGCCGTATCCTGGGCCAGCCGGTGGTGATTGAAAACCGCGGCGGCGGCAGCGGCAACGTGGCCTACGCAGGCGTCGCCAAATCTAGGGCCGACGGCTACACGCTGTTGATTTCCTACTCGGCCTACCACGTGGGCAACCCGGCGCTCACGCCCAACCTGCCCTGGGCACCCAAAGACTTTGCGCCAATTGCGCTGCTGACCGTGGCCACCAACGTCATCACCACGCACCCCACGGTGCCGGGCAACAGCCTCAAGGAATTCACCAGCTACGCCAAGGCCAACCCCGGGAAGCTGAATTACGCCTCCCAAGGCAACGGCTCGCTCTCGCACATTGGTACGGAAATCTTCAAGCAGCAAACCGGCAGCTTTATCACGCACATTCCGTATCGCGGCTCAGGCGCGGCCATCTCTGACGTGCTGGCCGGGCAGGTGCAGGTGTTCATCACCACGCCCCCGTCGGTGCTGGGCCATGTGCAAAGCGGCAAGCTCAAGGCCCATGCAGTCACGGGCGCAACCCGCCACCCCGGACTGCCCAATGTGCCCACCACCAAGGAAGCAGGCCTGCCCGAATTTCAGCTGGAATCGTGGGTGGGCCTGTTTGCGCCTGCTGGCACACCGCCCACCGTGATTGCCAAGCTTACCGCCGAGGTGAAAAAAGCCATGGAAGCCCCTGAGACCAAGACCCGCGCCGACGCCGCCGGTATTGAAGTGCGCTACCTCGGCCCCGACGCGCTGGCCCGGCAAGTCGCCAGCGAGTTGGTGTACTGGGACAAGACCATCAAGGCTGCCAAGATCACGGTGGAATAAGGCCCGAAGCCGCATGTATCCCAGCACCGAACCCGGCCTGCGCAGCTGGCGCATTGGCCAGATCGTGCCCAGCTCCAACACCACCATGGAGACGGAAATCCCCGCCATGCTGCGCGCGCGTGAGCAGTTGCCGCAGTTCGCCGACCGCTTCACTTTTCACAGCAGCCGCATGCGTATGAAAAAGGTCACCCAGGAAGAGTTGGCCGCCATGGACCGCGACTCCGACCGCTGCGCCGCCGAGCTGTCCGACGGCAGGATGGACGTGCTGGGCTACGCCTGCCTGGTCGCCATCATGAGCATGGGCCTGGGCTACCACCGCGAGTCACAAAAGCGCCTGCATGAGGTGACCGTGGCCAACGGCAAGCCAGCGCCGGTGGTCTCCAGCGCTGGCGCATTGATTGAAGGCCTGACGGCGCTGGGTGCCAAAAAAGTGGCAGTGCTTACACCGTACATGTTGCCGCTGACCGAGCTGGTGGTGAATTACATCGAGCACGAAGGCTTTGAAGTCATGGACAGCGTTTCGCTGGAAATTCCCGACAACCTGCAAGTCGGCGCGCAAGACCCACTGGCACCCAGCGAGCTGGTCAGCCGCTTGAACACCAAGGGCGTTGACGTGATTGTGCTGTCTGCCTGCGTGCAAATGCCCTCGCTGGCGTCGATTCAGCGGGTGCAAGATCGCCTGGGCATACCGGTGATTTCTGCCGCAGTGTGCACCACCTATTGCATGTTGAAAACGCTAGGGCTGGCTACTGTGGTGCCCGATGCGGGGGCGCTTTTGACAGGCAGGTATTAAGCGCTCGCCCCAAGACAGCGCGGCCTTGGCGGCCCTGCCTGCAAAAAGTGTGAAGCCCGCCGGTACGCCGGATTCTGTGCGTGGTGGTTGCCCACCACGTGACCGCCATTACTCTGGGCCGGGGGTCGCCCCACCGGCTCGATGCTACCTACCCGCCAACTCACCCTGCGGAGCCACAGGTAAGAAAGACGCGGCGAACCGCGCCGCCTTGGCTGGCCTACTTGGTATTGCTGCGCGTAGAGATTGCCCGTTTCACCCGAACTGAATCGGCTCGTCTCTGTTGCTCTGATCCTCACCTCACGGTGGACAGCCGTTAGCTGCTACGCTGTCCTGTGCAGTCCGGACGTTCCTCCAGTGCCTGGTTTCCCAGATTGCACCAGCGGCGGTCTGGCGAGCTTCACGCACTGATTATCGCCGTGCAGCAAAATACAGCCTGCTGCAGCACCCCACACCCACCAGGAGACCCCGCATGAAAGCCGATACCATCCTCCAGACCATTGGCAACACGCCGCATGTGCGCATCAACCACCTGTTTGGCCCCGGCCAACAAGTGTGGATCAAGTCCGAGCGAGGCAACCCCGGCGGCTCCATCAAGGACCGTATTGCGCTGTCCATGGTGGAAGATGCCGAGCAGTCGGGCGCACTGCAACCCGGCGGCACCATCATCGAGCCCACTTCAGGCAACACCGGCATCGGCCTGGCCATGGTGGCGGCTGTCAAAGGCTACAAAATCATTTTGGTCATGCCCGACAGCATGAGCGTTGAACGCAGGCGCCTGATGACAGCGTACGGCGCCTGCTTTGACCTCACGCCGCGCGCGGGCGGCATGAAAGCCGCCATTGCCCGCGCCCAGGAACTGATTGCCATTACACCCAATAGCTGGATGCCGCAGCAGTTTGACAACCCCGCCAATATCGACGTGCATATGCGCACCACCGCGCGCGAAATCCTGGCCGATTTCCCGGATGGTCTGGACGCGCTGGTGACGGGCGTGGGTACGGGCGGCCACATCACCGGCTGCGCCCGGGTGCTCAAGGCAGCCTGGCCCCAACTGAAAGTGTTTGCGGTGGAGCCTGGCGCATCACCCGTTATCTCCGGCGGCGCGCCTGCGCCCCACCCGATTCAAGGCATTGGCGCGGGTTTTATCCCAAAGAATCTCGATGTGCCGTTGCTTGACGGTGTGATTCAGGTCGAGGCCGAAGCGGCGCGCGAGATGGCCCGCCGCAGCGCACGTGAAGAAGGTATGTTGGTGGGCATATCGTCGGGCGCCACGCTGGCGGCGATTGCGCAAAAGCTGCCCGATTTGCCCGCTGGCGCGCGCGTGCTGGGCTTCAACTACGACACCGGCGAGCGCTATTTGTCGGTGGAGGGCTTTTTGCCCGCCTGAGCTTTTTTACCCCCTATGGCTTGCCCGATCACCACGGGCCTTCCCCCATGATTCGACTTACCGAACTCAAGCTGGCGCTAGACCATACCGCTGGCGACTTGACCGCGCTGATTGGCCAGACGCTAGGCATTGCCCCCGCCGCGCTGGCAGACACGCGCGTGTTCAAGCGCAGTTTTGATGCCCGCAAGGCGCAACTGCGGGTGGTCTACATCGTCGATGTGGCCTTGCAAAGCGCGGCGCTTGAAGCCCAGGTGCTGGCGCGCCATGCGGGCCACCTGCACATTGGCCCAGCACCCGCTATGTGGTGGCAGCCGCCGGTGCATGCGCCCGCCACCTGGCCAACGGCCCAATCGCTCAGACCCGTGGTCGTGGGCTTTGGCCCCTGCGGTATTTTTGCCGCGCTGGTTCTGGCGCAAATGGGTTTCAAACCCATCGTGCTCGAGCGTGGCAAACCGGTGCGCCAGCGCACCCAAGACACCTGGAACTTGTGGCGCAAAAATGTGCTACACCCAGAGAGCAATGTGCAGTTCGGCGAGGGCGGCGCGGGCACGTTCTCCGACGGCAAGCTCTATAGCCAGATCAAGGATCAGCGCCACCTGGGCCGCAAGGTGATGCAGGAGTTTGTCAAAGCCGGTGCGCCGGCTGAAATTCTGGTCGATGCGCACCCGCACATTGGCACCTTCAAACTGGTCAAGGTGGTGGAAAACCTGCGCGCGCAAATCATGGCGCTGGGCGGCGAGATCCGCTTTGAGCAGCGCGTGACCGATGTGCTGATTGAAGAAAGCGCCGGTGGAAAACACATTCGCGGCTTGTCAGTGCTTGATCAGGCCAGCGGCCAGACCACCGAACTGCGCTGCGACCACGTGGTACTGGCGCTGGGCCACAGCGCACGCGACACTTTTGCAATGCTGCACGCGCGCGGTGTTTTCATGGAAGCCAAACCGTTCTCCATTGGCTTTCGCATCGAGCATCCGCAGGGCCTGATTGACCGCGCCCGCTGGGGCCGCCACGCCGGCCACCCCATGTTGGGCGCGGCAGATTACAAGCTGGTGCACCACGCAAGCAATGGCCGCAGCGTTTACAGCTTTTGCATGTGCCCCGGCGGCACCGTAGTGGCGGCCACATCCGAAGTAGGCCGGGTGGTCACCAACGGCATGAGCCAGTATTCGCGCAACGAGCGCAATGCCAACGCCGGCATTGTGGTGGGAATTGACCCGCGCGACTACCCGGGTGGCCCGGATGCCGGGCCATTGGCCGGCATTGCGTTGCAGCGCACGTTGGAATCACACGCCTATGTGCTGGGCGGCAGCACATATGAAGCCCCTGGGCAATTGGTGGGCGACTTTGTGGCGGGCAAGGCGTCCCAGGCACTGGGCGAGGTTGAGCCTTCGTACAAGCCCGGTGTGCAACTGGTGGACTTGCAAAGCGCGCTGCCCGCCTACGCCATTGCCGCCATCCGCGAGGCGATTCCGGCATTCGGACACAAGATCAAGGGGTTTGACCGGCACGACGCGGTGCTGACCGGGGTGGAGACACGCACATCTTCGCCTTTGAAAATGACGCGTGGCACCGATTTTCAAAGCCTGAATGTGCGCGGCCTTTACCCGGCGGGCGAAGGCGCGAGTTACGCGGGCGGCATTTTGTCGGCGGGGGTGGACGGCATTAAGGTGGGCGAGGCCGTGGCGCGCCAGTTGGCAGATACATAGTAAACACGGGTGAGATATTTGAAGGTTAGTCGGCGCGATATTACGGGATTTAGTGGGCCGAGTTGGGGATTAAGTGGGACAGGAATTGCAACACGCTTTCCTGTGAGGAAAAACCGCCGCTTGATAATTTACGGTGCCGCCACCGCAATCTGCGCCCATTAAAAAGCCTACGGCACCAAATAGCTGCCAATGATCTCGACGATATTTTGACGGTCGGCAGTAGAGACGCCCAAGTACGGGCGGGCAGGAATGTCGCCCCACAAGTGTGGGAATTGAGCTTTGGTGCCGCCCAGTTGTTGAATGGCCGCATAGGGCTGCGGAGAGCCGACTGCGACTGCCGCTGCCCCTTGCAATTGGTAGTTAATGCCAGTTTGCAAAGCCTTGGTTTCTCCTGTCAGGGGCTTTTTTGTAGAACTGCGGGCTTTGCCAGCTTTGCTGAGTGAGCCGTCCTTTTTGCGGGTGTTGCTGAACTGGCCAAGGTAACGATCCACCGTCACTGGCGAGTTTGGGGCCCAGGGCGTGCCATCAGGCGCAGTGGCGATGGTGAAACGGCGCTTGGTGGTATCAACCAGGTCTTCGCCGATTTCCTTGAAGGCAGGGCGCAGATTTCTGACACGAGCCGTCAGCTGGTTCAAGACTTCGAGTACCTTCTTGTCATTGACTTTTACAGTAATCATGGCGTATTCTTGAGCTTGTGGGGTTCAAATTCGGACTCGTGCAGGGCGTAAAGGTCGGGAACACTTTGGTGTCATATCGGCTCCCGGAGAACCTCACAACCTATTCACAGGCTGTTTGATCAGGAAGGTCACCAGCGACACTGACCTGTTCTTCTTCCCAGGTCTGATTTCAAAAACCGCGCGCATTGTTTCATCGCCAAACTGCTTGCGCACCACGATTCGCTTTCTTGCACCAGCCGCCTCACCCAGTGTGAGATTGTCCGCTTCATTGAGCGTGTTCAAAATAAGCGCGTAGTCCTCTGGAGTCGGTGGCCGCTGAGTGCCTCCATCGTTTCCATGGTCGCGCTGCACATGGCGCGGCGCATCGGCTGGAATTAAAACCGTGTACCCCTTAACGTCGGTGCCAGTCAACGCGGTAATGGCCTTGTAATTTTCAACAAAACCGAGCCAGAGCGGGTCTTTTCGGCCGCGCTCGCGCAGCACGTCGCGCGCAAATTGTGCCGCCGAGGTGTTGGCATTTATGTAGCGGTTCACGTCTCTGCTGAGCGCGCTCGTTATGGCGTCAGGATAAGTAATGAGCTTTTCCTGCACCAAGTCCCGCAGAGAACTGTCCGTATTCGCCCCCGGCGCATAGTCCCAACCATTGTCAATGCCCGGCGGCGCGCCGGTTCTGGGGTCGGTGGTGTTCCAGCCTGCGGGCGGCTCTTTGGCGTCGCCTGCGCCCGGTTTGCGCACGGCTTTCACGCGGCACCTGCAGCCCCAGCCGTTTGGCGGGAAGTGAGTGCGCCAAAACGGGTGGTCGTTTGGCAGCGTCAGGCCCGAGTCACCCCAGGCCAGGTGCAAAGGCCGGGGATTTACCACCCCATCAGCATGGATGTAGCGCCAAAACGGTCGCACCGCCTTGAGCTCCGGGTCATTAAGCTGCTTCCAGCGCCCGGCGGCATAGCTGGTGGCAATGTTGGTTTGGTAGATCACCCTCGTGCGCCAGGCCTCGCCTGCGGGCGTTCCTTGGCCTGCCCACCCGGCCCAGCCCGACTTGCGCACCGCCTCGGCAAAGTCTTTGCGAAATTCGCCAATGCTGCCGCCGGCGATCGACTTGTCCACCGCCTTGCGAAAATCGGCCAGCAAGTCGGCTTTTTGCGCCCCGGCGACGATAAAGGCGCGGTCATGCGCGGCCCGCAAAATATCGTCATAGCGCTCGGTGGGCAGGTTGAGCTTGTTGCGAAAGAAGTCGATCTGCTCCTGGAACTGCCCACCGGCAAAGTCCAGCGTAGCCAGGTCATCCGCGCCCAGCATTACGCCGCCTGGCCAGATTCGGTGGCGGCGTTGTAGCGCCCAGCCAGCTCGGCAGCCGCAAAGGCCAGCGTCATCACTTCGGTGAGCTGCTCGGTCGGCAAGTCGCCATAGGCTGCAAGCAGGCTGTCGCGCAGCGCGGCAGGCGAGTCTGCTGCGCCCACCAGCTTGCGAATCTGCTGCATCCATGCGGCCAGCACCAGATCGCCCGCGCTGGCCAGGCGCTCGTTCAGCGGGTCATCCGGCAAGGGCGCGGCACTCAAATCACCCTCGGCAAAGCTGGCAGGCACACCTTGCGGCAAAGGCGTCCCACCGGCGGCTGTGGTTACCGTGGGCTGCAAGGTCGCAGGCTCGGCTAACCACATCAGCACGGTGCGGGCTCACATGATTGACCAGTTGCGCGCCCTGCGCAGCGCCCTGCCTGGCGCAGACCTGGACGCCGAAATTCGGCGCGCCAAGGGCGTATCCGAGATTACGCAAACCATCATCAACAGCGCCAAGGTCGAGGTGGACTACTTACAGGCCACGGGCCAAGCGAGCACTCCGTTTTTGGAGGTGCCGCCAGACCAGCCTTATTTGACCAACACCAAAGTGGCAAGTAATCACGAGACCCAACATTTACCTGGTGATGGCAACGGCATTACCAGCATCACGCGGCACAAGCTCAGGGGGTGATGATGAAAGCACTCTCAATCCGGCAATCTTGGGCCTGGCTCATAGTTAATGGCCACAAGACCGTAGAAAACCGCGAGCGCAGTCTGGGCGACTATTTCGGCCCGCTCTTGATTCACGCAAGCAAGGGCATGACCAAGGCCGATTACGATGCCTGCGTTTTGTTTTTACAGGGTCACCCTGAGCTACGGCAGTACGTGGATTTATTGCCAGCGCCGAATGCGTTGCCGCGTGGAGGCATCGTGGGCAAGGTCAACTTGACCGGCAAGATAACAAACATTCCCATCGAATACTTCGAGCCTGGGTCTTGGTACACCGGCGCTGTTGGTTATATTTTGCGGGATGCGGTTGTGCTGCCCTTTGAGCCAAGCATTGGGCGATTGGGATTTTTTGAGGTGGAGCACTCGCAATGAGCAGCTTGCGCCGCATCAGACGCAATGAGTGCAAGGGCAAAGTGCGCCACGCCAGCGCCGATGCAGCCCGCTGTGAGATCAGGGCGGTGATTAAGAAAATGCGAGGCGCTATCGGCTTTTTGCAGCCCTACAAATGCCAATTCTGCAATGGCTTTCACATCGGGCACAAGGACTCCAGGAGCGCCAGATGGTGAATCAGGCTAAGCGCGGCAACGACCTGGCGGCCATCCACATTGCGCAAAAGACGCTGGGCCTGTCCGCAGATGACGCGCAGGCGCTGAAGCTGGGCATTACTGGCCAGGCCAGCTCAGCCGACATGACGCTGGCGCAGCGGCGGCGCTACATCGCCCACTTGAGTCACCTGCAATCCATCCAGCAGGGCCAACCCAAACCTGTCTACACCGGCCACCGCCGCGCGCTCGAGCGCAGCATTGGAGACGACTCGGACGAGCGCTGGTCTAAGGCGCGCGCGCTCTGGGCGCTGCTGGCCAAGGCCGGGCAAGTCCAGCACGACACGGATGCCGCGCTGACCGCGTATGTCAAGCGCCAAACGCATCTGGAGGCCTGGCGCTTCTTGAACAGCCACCAGATCAACACCGTGATCGAAAGCCTCAAGCGCTGGTGTTACCGCGCCAAGGTGACGCTCGAATGAGCAAGCTGCCCACTGTGCAAGACCTGGCTCCAGTGCAAGCCGTGCTTGACCCGACCTGCCCGCCCACGCTGCGCGAGATCACGGAAAACCTGTACCTCGAGCTCGCGCAGGCAGAAGCCAGCTACCCTGACGCTGACCGCGCTGCACACCTTGCCAGTCTGGCTTGGCGTCAAACCGAGCGCCTGTGCGCTGCTATGGGCGGCATGAACTGGTATCTGAACAAAGGGGTGAGCCTGCGCCTATCCAAGCGCAACCGTCAGATGTGTGCCGAGTTCCGGGGCGACTACAAGGTGCTGGCCCGTAAATACGACTTAACAGAGCAGCAATGCCGCAACATCGTTGATGCCTGGCAACAAGAAGAATATGCCAAGCGCCAAAGCGCGCTGTTCGGCCAGACTCCAGCCACACAAAAATCCGCCTGCACAAAATAAGCCCGCCGAGCCCTTGCTGCGCAATCCTGCGCCCAATCCCCCAGTTTTTGTTTTGGAAGGATTTGGAAGGGGTTTTGATGCGATTGGCGCGCCAATTTGCCACGCAGCGCCGGTGCAACCTGGCCTTCGCGCGCGCATGACCTGAAAACCACGCATAAAAACTAAAACATTTTAGTTATCGCCGCCAGCGCATTGGCCCGAAAGTTCGGGCCATGGTCAAACCCCAGCCCACCACCGCCGCAGTGCTGCCCGCGCAAATAGAAATATTTCGCGCTGGTCAGCATACCGACGACTCTGGCACGGTACACAACTTCAGCGCCGCTGATGTGCAAGGCATGGTGACTGCATACAGTCCGGCACTGCGTGAAGCGCCGCTAACGGTAGGGCATCCAGAACACAACCGCCCGGCGTACGGCTGGGTCAAGGGCTTGGCTATCAATGATGCAGGTCGCTTGGTCATGGACACGCACCAGGTGCAGCCGCAGTTTGCCGAAATGGTGGCTGCTCGACTCTTCAAAAAGCGCAGCGCAAGTTTTTACCCACCCGGCCACGCCAGCAACCCCAAGCCAGGCAATTGGTATTTGCGGCACGTCGCGTTTTTGGGCGCGCAGCCGCCCGCCATCGCTGGCCTGGCTGACTTTGCCGACACCGATGCCACCGGCGCGGTGAACTTTTCTGAAACCCCTGACCCCGCCACAGACCCGGCCAATTTACCCAATAACCAGGAGCAACGCATGACGCAAGAACTCTCGCAACAACTAGCCGCTGCGCAAGCAGCGCTGACACAAGCCCAAACCGAGCGTGCTGCTGCCGAGGCAGAGCTGAGCATCGCGCACGCCCAAGTTTCGCAATTTGCTGAAGCCGCCAAGGCCGAGCGCAGCGCGGGCTTTGTCAGCTTTGCGCAGGCTCAGGTGCTGGCAGGCAAGCTGCTGCCTAAAGACCAGGCAGCCTATGTAGGTCTGCTGGAAATTGTGGCCGACGCCAAGCCTGTGAGCTTTGCCGAGGGCGGGGCCACCAAGCAAGTACCTGCGGTGGATTTGCTCAAGGCGCTGGTCTCCAACGCCAAACCGGTGGTCAGCTTCGGCGAGAGCGCCGCTGGCGGCGCTGCTTTGCCGGGCACTCAGGCGGCAGGCCAAAGCGATGCCGAGATTGATACCCATGCCAAGGCCTATGCCAAGCAACACAAGGTCAGCTATGCCGAGGCATTGACCGCTGTCACCACCTTTACTGCTTGAGCAGCCTGCCCGCCGCCCAAGCACGCTACCCGACAACCCCTGCAATTTTTAAGGAACTCCGGCCATGATGACCCCAGCCCAAATTCGCCTGAATCAAAACCCCATCCTGACCAATTTGCTGCTTGGCATGGGCCAGGGCATGTATGTGGCGGAGAAGCTTTTCCCGCGTTTGCCTCAGGCGCTTAACGCGGTGACGCTGGCGCAAATTGGTGACGAGCGCTTCAAGCGCTACAACCTGCGCCGCGCCCCCGGCACCGCTACCAAGCGCGTCGAGATCAAGTACGAAGGCAAGACCTACACGGTCGAGCAGTACGCGGTTGAAGTGCCGATTCCGCGCGAGCTGATCCGCGAGGCCGACGAGTCACGCAAACTCAACGTGGGCAACTACCTGGACATCAGCCGCATGGCCATGGTGACTGCAAATGACATTCTGGGCTTGGACTACGAGCTCGATGTCGCTGGCTTGGCCACCAACTCAGCCACCTACGCCGCTGGCCATAGCGTGGCCCTGGCGGGCGGCACAAAATGGAGCGCAGCCACCGGTACGCCAGTTACCGACATCCGCGCAGCGAGCAACGTGATCCGCAAAAAAATCGGCAAGCGGCCAAACAAGCTGAACTTGAGTGCCGACGCGGCCGAAGTTATTGTGCTCAACCCAGAGGTGCGCAGCTACCTGCCCGACAGCCAGATGGGCCCAGCCACCATGGAGCAGCTCAAGAGCATTTTGAATGTGGCTGAAATCTTCGTTGGTGATGCGGTTTGGAAAGACGCCGCCGGCGTGGGTCAAGACGTGTGGGGCAACAACGCCATCTTGGCTTACTCACCCAGTGTCACCGGCAGCAGCAGCGGCGATATCAGCCTGGCCGAGCCGAGTTTCGGCTTCACCAACGTGATCGAGGGTCACCCTTTTGCCGAGGCCCCTTACTGGGACAACCCAACAAAAAGCTGGCTCTACGGTGCCACCTACGAGCGCCGCCCCAACGTGGCCTACAACACCGCTGCCTACCTGTTCCAGAACCCGAAATAACAGGAGCCACCATGAAGCTGATTGCCCTGATTGCCATTACTGCTTTGATTGACGGCACGCGCATTACTTTTGCGCCTGGTGACGAAGTCACAGGCTTGAGCTCGCACGATATTGCCGAGCTCAAGGCCAGCGGCGCGCTGGAATGCGAGGAAGAAAAAGCCGCCGAGCAAAAAAAGGCTGATCGCACCGAAAAGGCTGCCGCCAAAGAATTTGCCGATGCCCGCAAAGCAGTGCAGGCACACCAGGCCTCGACCGACGGCACTGCGCTTGTGACTGGTTAGGCCAGTTGCAGCCCATTGAAAACCCTAACTCCAGGAGCCAACCATGAACTCGCAAAACAACGCTGGTCTGCAACACCAAAAAATCACCGCCATGACCCTTGTGGCTACTGCCGCATTGTTGGCCAATCGACTGATTGCCTATGACGGCACCCACGCCACAAGCGCTGGCGGCGTTAAAGACGCGCAAGGCGTGTCTGAAACAAACGCTGCCATCGGCGATGCCGTCAGTGTGGTCACCAGTTATTCCTACTTAGTGCAAGCCAGTGCAGCCATCGCTTTTGGCGATTACATCAAGCCCGCTGCCGACGGCTCTGGTCGCGCTGAAGTGGGTGCGATTGATGACCACTGTGGCCGCGCACTGGGCGCAGCAGCAGAAGGCCAATTGTTTGAGATGCAAATCGTGCGCCATGTGCACGCCTGATCTCGAATAAATTCGCTGAGCAGCCATGACCTACGCCAAAGCCGCTGACCTTACGGCCCGCTTTGGCGAACGTGAGATCACCCAGCTCACCGACCGCGGCGATACCGGCCAGACCAACACGGGCCTGGTGGCGCGGGCGCTGCAGGATGCCACCGCTTTTATTGACAGCCATGTGGGCAAGGTCTATGCCCTGCCGCTGCGCGGCTGCGCCAAGCCGCTGGCGCTGCCCGGCGGCACGCCTGAATACGTGCCGCCGCCGGTGCTCACGCGCCTGGCCTGCGACCTGGCGCGCTACTACCTGTACACCGACCTGCCCGACGAGCATGAGGTGGCGCGGCGCTACAAAAACGCGGTGCGCGACTTGGCCGATATTGCCAACGGCAAAACCCAGCTGACCTGCCCCTGGGGCGGCCCGCCGGGCGAGGCGCTGCATGCCGAGGGCTTGCAGGCGCAAGAGGTGCGCAGCAGCTTTGCGCCGCGCCAAATCACCGACGACAGCGCACGGGGCTACGCATGAACTTGCTGGATGCCAACTTTTTGGCGCTCGAGCCGCTGCTGGCGCAGCGCTTGCAGGCGCAATTGGCTGACCTGGTGCCCAAGGTCAAGGTGCTGCACGCTGCCGACCTGGGCGGCGTCTCGGAAGAGCAGCAATTTACGCCAGCCGTGCATTTGCTCTATCGTGGCCACCGGACTTCCGAGACACCGACCAACGGGCTAGCGGCCCGCATCGAGCAGACCTGGCTGGTCGTAGTTGCCACACGCAACGCCCAAACCCTGCGCAGCGGCGAAGCCGCCCGGCAAGACGCCGGGCTGATTGCGCGGCGCGTGCTGCGGGCACTGATGGGCTTTAAGCCCCCACTTTTAAGCAAACCGCTGCGCCTGGCCGAAGGCATTGAGCCGGGCTACAGCGCTGGTTTTTTTTACCTGCCGCTGGCCTTTAGCGCCGAGCTGACATTGACCAATTTTGCATAACCAAAGGAGCCCCACCATGACCACCAACGTCTACAAACCCTACCTCGGCTCGGGCCAAGTTTATGCCCGTATTGCGGGCAGCGCCGCCGGTCTGCTGCCGGTCGGCAACGTCAGCGAGCTCACGCTCGAGGCCAGCGAAGACAAGAAAACCCTCAAAGACTACACCCGCCCCGGCGGCGGCACCTACGCCAGCGTCACGCGCATTGAAAACGTCACTACCAAGATGACGCTGCACGACCTCAACAAAACCAACCTCGCGCGCGCCGCCTTTGGCAACGCCATCACCATTGAATCCGATACCGTTGTAGACGAAGCCGTGGTGGCCTACCTGGGTGCGCTGGTGCCGCTGGCCCACATTGGGGCTACAGATGTTGTGGTCACCAACGCCGCAGGCATCACCACCTATGTGCTGGGCACAGACTACGAGGTGCAGGGCGGCGGCCTGCTGATTTTGGCTGGCGGCTCCATTGTGCAAGCCGCACCGCTGCTGGTCAGCTACACGTTCCCCGACTATTCAAAAATCGAGGGCATTACCCAGTCAGCCGTTATTTTGGAGCTGCACTTCGAGGGCCTCAATGAAGCCGACAGCGGCAAGCCGGTGATTCTGGACATTTTCCGCGCACAACTCTCACCATCCAAGGCGCTCAGCCTGCTGGGCGACGACTTTGCCGAGTTGGAGATGGAAGCCGAAGTGCTGAAAGATCCGAGCAAAAGCGGCGTTGGCATCAGCCAGTTCTACCGCGTCAAGCAGGTCTAAGTGGCTGGCCCGGCACGCCTGGTACGCCTTGGGGTGGCCGGGCGTTACTTGCCGTCCAGCGGGCCGGTAAAGGTAGACACCACGTACCAGGCCAGCATGCCCACCAGCAGCAAAAACGCCAACGCCACCAGCGCCATGCCGATTTTGACGAAGCCGCCCCCCCAAAACAGCAGGGCAATGCAGACAACAAAGGCAATCAGGCGTGGCATAGCGCAACTCTAAACCAATTTCGCAAACACCGTGGCCAACAACGTCGAAATCAAGGTATCCGCAGACACCGCCCAGGCGGTGGCCGGGCTGAACGCCGTCGGCAAAGAGTTGCAGACCACCGGCAGCCAGGCGCAGCAGCTCACTGGCAAGGCCGCCCCGGCAGGCCAGAGCCTGCAGGCCGTGGGCGCTGGGGCAGACACCGCCAGCACTGGCCTGGGCAAAACCCGCACCGGCCTGCAAAGCATTAGTGAGCAGCTCAGCGTCGCCAGAACGCAACTGGTCAGCTTCTTGACTGCACAGCTTGGGCTGGGGGCGGGCAAAGAAGTCATTCAAACCGCCGACGCCTACAACAACCTGCAAGCCCGCATAAAGCTGGCCACCGGCGAGGGCGCGCTGTTCACAACGACGTTCGATAACATCGCCGAAATCGCCCTGCGCACCAACTCCAGCCTGGAGCAAACCGGCACCCTGTTCACCCGCTTGGCCGAGTCCGGCAAAAGCGCGGGGCTGACCACCGAGGCCGCCACGGCCCAGGCCCTGCGCCTGACAGAAACCATTAACCAGGCGGTGCAGCTCTCCGGCGGCAGCGCGCAGTCAGCCAGCGCCGCCGTCACACAGCTCATCCAGGGCTTGCAATCGGGCGTGCTCCGTGGCGAGGAATTCAACAGTGTGCTCGAGCAGGCCCCGCGCCTGGCCAAGGCGCTATCAGACGGCTTGGGCGTCACCACCGGCGAGCTGCGCAAGCTGGCCGAGGCAGGCTCACTCAGCGCCGACGTCGTTATCAATGCACTCAAAGGCCAGGCCGACACGCTCAAGAGTGAATTTGCCACCCTGCCGCCCACCGTAGGCCGCGCGCTCGAGAACCTCACTACAAGCTGGACGCTCTATATCGGCCAGGCTGACGCCGCCACCGGTGCCAGCGCAGGCGCAGCCAGCGCCATCAATGCCCTGGCAAAGAATCTGGAAACCGTGGCAGGCTTTCTCATTGATGCAGGCCAGGCAGCCGCTGGCTTCTTTGCCCTGCGGCTTACCCAGCGCTTCACAGAAATAGGCGCAGCCACCGCGCAAGCCACCGTGGCCACCACAGCCAACACAGTCGCTGTGCGCGCCAACACGGTGGCTGCTGCACAGTCTGATGTAGCCTTCAAGCTGCTGTCAGCCGACGTTGCCCGCCAGACTGCGCTGCTGGCAGGCAACACCACAGCAGTAGCCGCCAACACCACAGCCACCACCGCCCAAGGCGCAGCGGCCACACAAGCGGCTGCAAGCGTGGGCCGCTTTGCTGCCATCCTGAGCACGCTCAGAACCTTTGCCTTAATAGGGCTGGTCACCAACTTCAAAGACATCGGCACCGCCATTGGCGAGGGCATTGCGCGCTTGGCGGGCTTCAAAGACCGCACCGACGAGCTGGCGCGCGCCGAAAAAAACGCTGCCCTTATAGCTGCCGAGAACATTGCCTTACGCGAGCGTGGTCAGGCGCTGACTCAAGCGGCAATTGACAAGCAGTTCGAGCTATCCAAAGCTGCCACGCTGGCTATTGGTGAGTTCGAAAAATTGACAAGAGAAGGCAACACCGCCGCTGAGGCGGTTGTCAAAATCGGCAAAGACTTTGACTTGGCCAGCGTCCCAGGTATCCGCAACGCTACAGCAGTCCTGGACAAGCTGGCTGCCGATGGAAAACTCAGTGCAAGCCAGTTTCAAACAGCCTGGGCAGATGCACTCAAAGGCGCAGACCTGGGTGTTTTTGAAGCGCAAGCGCGCGCTGCGTTTTCAGGTACAGCGCGTGAGGCCGAGCGGCTGGCCCAAGTCATTGATGTGTCGCTGCGCGAAGCTGTCAAACGTACCGGCCTGGACTTTGATGTACTGGCAGGCGGCATTGGAAAGGCCTCTCGCGGCGCAATAAACGACACCGACGCCATCATTTCAGGGCTGGTCAGGCTGAAAGCGCAAGGCGTAGATACAGGCTTGGCGCTCACGGCCAGCTTGAGCAAAAGCATCAACACGGCGGATAGCCAGAAAGCGCTGGATGCAATTCGCTTGCAAATTGAGTCAGTGCGCAAAGAACTGGGCACGACAGTCACCAACGGCCTGCTCGACCAAGCAGCACAAAAAGCATTGGAACTGGGCGATGCGCTCAACAAAGCCAAGCCCGGCATCAACGGCCTGCGCGAAGCAATGCAAGAGCTTGGCTTGCGCAGCCGCGAAGAGCTGCAAGCCACGGCCCAGCGCGCCACCCAGGCCTACGACCTCATCAAAGCCAAGGGCGCAGAAGAGGGCGAGTCTTTCATTGCCTACCAGGCCCGCAAATCCGACGCCGCCAAGGTCTACCTGGAGCGCCTGATTGCTGCCAATGGTGGCGTGGCGAGCGAGGCCATTAAAACCCGCGCAGCGGTTGAAGGGGTCACGATTGCGGTAGACGACAACGGGCGCGCCACAGTCAGCAGCGGCGCAAAGGGCACGCAAGCCTTCAAAGACATCGGCAGCGCGGCCAGCCAGGCCGGGCAAGCCATTGGCGGCATCAATCCGGTGTTGCAGGCTGCCAACGCGGCCTACCAGCAGCTCATCGACACCGCCACCAAGGCCACAGCGGCTACCCAGGCCTATGACAAAGCCCGCAGCAATGCCGCCGCGCGCGAATTGACAGACCGCGCCAACGCGCGCGAAGGCGTAGACGCCAGTGGCAACCGCCTTGGCGCAGGCACCGATCTGGGTAGCCGCACCGGCATCGTGAATTTTCTTAAAAACGCAGGCGTCAATGACGAAGCCGCTGCCCGGCGAATCGCCAATGAGTTTGCAAATACCAAGGGCGAGGTAGAGTACTTCAACAATCCCGGCCAAATCAAATACGGCGGACGCAATGGCACGCTGTCTGAGGCACTGCTCAAAGCCGCCGAGCAATTCACCTTCGGGCAAAACGCCCCGCGTGTGGGCGGCACTGCGCCTGCGCCCGGCACACCCCCCGCGCCAGCGCCAGCCACGCAAAACACCTATGTGGTGCGGCTCGACCTGGGCGCTGGCCAATCCCGCGAAGTCAACGTAGCCAGCGCCAACGACGCGCAGGCACTCATCGGCGCGCTGCAAGTGGCCAGGCGCCAGGCTGGAGGCTGAAACATGGCCATCACCTTGAGCTACAACGCCGTCACCCTGGCACTGCCCGATGACCTGGCCTGGATTGATGAATTCGCCTGGTCTGCGGTCGAGCAAACCAAAACCTACACCACCACTGGTGCGCTGCTGATTGAGGAAGCCACGCGCCAAGCGGGTAGGCCCATCACTTTGCAGGCAGACGACAACCGCGCCTGGTGCACGCGCCAGCTCGTCACCAGCCTGTACGCCTGGTGCGCCATAGCCAATATCACCATGACGCTGGTGCTGCGCGGCCAGGCCCGCAGCGTCACATTTGACCGGGAAAACAGCGCCTTGGAGGGCTTCCCCGTGCTGTTCTATGCCGACGGCTCCATTGATGCCAGCGATTTTTACGTCCCCACCATCCGCTTGTTGGAGCTTTAAGCCATGCCAGCCGCCGTACAAAACATCACCATCGAGCAAGGCGCAACCTGGCCCTGGACGCTTGAATTGCACAGCGCCTCAGAAGCGGGCCCAGTGCTTGATCTAACCGGTTACACCGCCCACATGCAAGTGCGCAGCACTGTCGATTCAGCCACCGTTCTTACCGAGCTCAGCACCAGCAACGGGCGCATCACTATCACAGCGGGCACCGGCCTGATTGAGCTACTGCTCACAGCAGAACAAACAGCGGCTTTGAATTTCGAGAGCGCTGTATATGACCTTGAATTGCGCAGCGCAGACGGTTATGTGCTGCGGCTTTTCAAAGGCGAAATCACCCTCGATCCAGAAGTCACCAGAGAGTAAACACAATGACCACCAGCATCACCGTTGTCGTCGTACCGCCACCAACTATCCAAGTTGCTGTGCATGCGCCAGCAGGCACTACCTGCGTCGGCATCAGCCCTGGCCAAGGCAGCCCACCGAGCGCGCCGCCACCTGCTGCACCATCGGCCTCCAGTGTTCCCGACTTTGCCCACAACCCGGCCACCACAACTGGCCTGACTTACGGCTTTTTCGGCGGCACATTTTTCCGAAACGATGGCGAGACAGCTATTTACTTGGAGGGCGGCACTGTTACTTTGCCAGCCAACACCATCAGTTTTATCAGCACGAGCGGCGATCCAGAAACGCCGGCCGCTGCGTCAACATCGGGGTTTAGCCTTGACCGATTCCCAATGTCGGTGGTCACTACAGACGCGCAAGGCATTGTCTCGATTGAAGACCGCCGCGATTTCAAGTTTCTGCAGAGAGGCGGGCTCGTTCGCCTTAGCGAGCCCAATTTTTTTTACAAAAGCATCGGTGTAACGCCCTTTGATCTGACATCAAACGAAAGTGATATTTTTTTAGTAATAGACGGATTTTCCAGCAACAACCAGCGCATTTTTCTGACCTCAGACATCTCACCATTTATTGCTCCTTCTGTCAGCGGCATAAGCCTGAATTTGTTCCTGCAGCAAGACGCGGATGGTGGCCACAACATCAGTTTTCAGCCAAACCAGTGGCGCTTTTCTGGCGGCATGACACCGGTGCTGACTCAAAGACCCGGTGCGATAGATTTAATTCGCGTCAACACCGACACAACACACGGTCATTTTTGCGAGTTTTTCCCGGACTTTGTCTTTGTAGGCAGCCCATGATGCCGACCGAAGCGAGCTCCATCACAGCCCTTGTCCGCTCCAGCACGCCAATTGTGGTTGTGCCTGTAAGTAAAGGCCTGGCTGGCCCACCTGGCCCGCCAGGCGTGTCGCCAGAGCCACCGCCCATACCTCCCAATCCCGGCGACGAATTGATGGACATGACCCTATTTTTTAACAACGCGCTGATTTAACTGAAAGCCCCACATGAGCCTGCAAATCGTGCTTCAAAACTTGGCCACCCGCATCGCCACTGAATGCAAGGCGCTGCGCACCATGGTCAGTGGCAATGCCGCTGACCTGTCGTCGCTCACCACCACCGCCAAAGGCAATCTGGTGCTGGCTATCAATGAAGTCAAAGCACTTGCCGGCGCCGCAGCCAACATCAACGACGCCACCACAGCCGTCGCCAGCACCTGGTCAAGCCAAAAGATAAATGACTATGTCGCCATGCAGGTCGCTGGCATTCTGGGCGGTGCCAGCGCGGCCTATGACACGCTGCAAGAAATCCAGTTGGCCTTGCAATCCGATGACAGCGACATTGCCAGCATCATGACCGCACTGGGCAACCGCCTGCGCTTTGATGCAGCGCAGACCCTTACCACGCCGCAAAAGGCCCAAGCTTGCGCCAACATCGGGGTTGGCGATCCGGAGACCGACTTTGTCGCCGTCTTCAATGCCGGTTTGGTTTAACTCATGGCTTTGGCCGACCGCATCAACAACTTGGCCACGCGCATGGGCAACTATTTGCGCGACAGCGTAATGCCGCGTCTGCTGCCATCCGGTGGCATCACCGGTCAGGTGCTGGCCAAAACCAGTGCCACCAATTACGCTGCAGGCTGGCAAACGCCATCCGGCTGTGCGCTGGCTAAGTCCATCCTCTCGGCTAATCAAGCCAACAGCACCGTGACGCCCGTTGTGCTGACCGGCTGCACCTTCACGCTGCTGCCCGGCCAGGCCATCAGTCTGCAAGCCATCCTGATTTTTACGGCCGCTGCCACCACCACCGGCGCAGCGCTGGGTGTGCGCGTGGCCCAGGGCGCAGGAGCCAATGCAAACGCGCGCGGCAGTTGGTCGTTGCAGATCGAGCTGAGCAGCGCAGCGGCAGCCAGTGGCCTGCGCGACGGCGACAGGTTCGATGTCGCTGCCGGTGCCAACTCTCTAGGCGAGGTAGTGGGCACAGCGTCAGTCGCCGGTAACAACAGCGCAGTACTGCAAGCCGTAATTCAAAACCCCAGCACAAATGCCAACACCACCGTCACCGTCGAGTTCCGCTCCGAGGTTGCCGCCAGCGCGGTCACCGCGCAAATCGGCAGTGGCGCAGTAGCCCTGATTGGATAAACCACCATGACCATTCTCGAATCCGACATCAAACTGCTGGCCAGCCAGCGCCTGGCCGACACGCCAGACGGCGGTGGCCGCATGACCGGCATCGTGGTGCAAGACGGCGTTGACAACAACCTGTTTGACGATGTGTCCAGCCTTGATCGGGTGTATGGCAACGACAGCTTGCGCAAGTTTTTTGCCGCTGTACTCACCAACGACACCGAGCGCTACCTGGGGGCGCGCGTCATCATCGACCGTGGCCCCACAGACCCCAATGTCAGCGCCAACATCTTCGCCACCAATAGCAGCTTTGACGTTCGTACGAACGCGGCAAATCGGCTGGAAAGCTACCTCATAGGCGGCAGCCGCTGGGCCGGTTTTTTGCTCGACAACCACGTCACCAACCAGCGCAGCATCCAGATTTTTCAACGGCCGGAGGTCAGCCCGCCCGTGCCCGGCGAAACGCTTTATCTGGTCTGGCGTGAAGGCCTGGTCGATGAGCGCGCACAGTATGTGCGCGTGACGCGGGTGCAAAGTGAAATCCGCACGTACAGCCGCATCATCAACACTTCCAATGGCAGCACGTACCAGGCACAGGTGGTTACTTGCGATCTCAGCGATGCCCTGCGCTACGACTTTCCGGGCACTGAGGCCAATGAGTTTTTTATTGTCAATGCCCAGCAAACCGCGCTCAAGAGCACGGTGGTGGCCGACGCAGGCAGCTACGCCGGTATTTCGCCCCTGGCCGAAGCCGCTGGTATTGGCGACACCCAGATCCGCGTGGCCAGCATTTACAGCCAAATCGTGCCCGCCAGCCGAACCGAGGTATCCACGCTTGACCAAATGCCTGCCGCCAGCAGCTTGGTCACCCTGGCCACGGCCCCGCGTCTGGTGCAAGTGCCTGTGGCAGGCCACACCTACCGCATCAAAATCGGCACCACAAACCGGGGCTACAACTACGTTTACCTCATGCGCCCGCTGCCCGCGCCCGGTACAGTGGTGGTTAGCTACCGCGCCCTGGGCCGCTGGTACACACTCAACGACAACGGCGACGGCACGCTTTCAGGCAGCGGCACCGGTACCGTCAACTACGCCACCGGCAGCATCAGTGTCACGCTGCTGGCCTTCCCCGACGCAAGTTCTTCCGTCATCTTCGCTTGGGCCGAAGTGAGTAACTTCACCAGCAGGGCAGGGCAGGCAGGTTTCAGGGCACCAGAATTCGTCTTTCAGTTGGCTAGCGCAGCATCGCCAGGCGGCGTGCAAATTGAGTGGCTGTCCAACAATGTGCTGCGCGCCGTGACAGACAACAGCCTGGGCGCATTCACTGGTGCAGATATGGCCGGTGAAGTCAACTACCGCACCGGTAGGCTGTCGCTTCGCCCGCTGGCCATGATCGACCCAGGCGGGCAATTTATCGTCAACTGGATGGCACCCAACCCCGGGATGCCGGTCACTGAAATTTTCATGCCCTCGGTCAACAGCATGGGCATTGCAGAAATCAGCCTTGCGCAAAACCCGCTGCCTGGCTCCGTATCGGTCAAGTGGACCACCTCAAGCCAGTCCACCGCCACAGGCGGCGCCTACATAGCCGAAACAGACACCACCAGAGGCGGCAATCGCCGCGTTGCCACCCAGCAGTTCGCAGCCAGCTATTTCACGCAAATCGGTGTAACTTCTGGCCCTGGCCTAATGCCCTCGTACTTGACTGGCTCCGGTGGCATTTCAGTTTATGCACCCAGCTCGGGCAGCGGAGCCTTTTCCAATGTTTTCGCGGTGGCCAGCGAGTCCGATTCAACCGGCAGTTCGCTCTCGCTAATCACTGTGCGCAATGACCTGGTGGGCAAACAGGTCGTCTACGAAATAAACGACAACGGCACCGGCAGCTTTTTTGGCATGCGTGGCACTGTCACCTACGCAGCAGGCCTGATTAGCCTGCGTCTGTTGGACGCGCAGGCCAGCGCCAACGGCTATGCCCAAGACTATGAAGATGCCGATACCTTCAATTCGCTCAACGGCCTGGTACAAGGCAGCCTGAGCGGCCCAGTCAGCACAAATGGCGGCGGTGGCAGCAGCGCCAATAACGGTGGTTTGGCTGTCAGCGCATCGGTGTTGCAGTCGGTCTCATTGGGTACTTCGGTAGCCGTCACCTACCAGGCCGCGTCCGAAACAGCCGACACGATGAGCATGTCTTTCACGCCGCCCGCAGTCTCCATTGACTTGTGCCCCTACACCACCGATCAGGTGGTTCCCGGCTCGGTGCAATTCGTCTGGATGGGCTCTACCTACACCGATTTTGAGGGCGCGCTGTACCGCAACCGCACCAGCAGCAGCCCCGGCATTGAAAGCGGCGCATTGGACTATTCAAGCGGGCTTGCCGTGCTCAATGATTACGTGGTGGCGGGCCCCGCTACCAGCTTCACCCTTAGCAGCCTGTTCACGCGCCGAAGCAACTACCGAACCAGCCAGATTTTTGGCCGCACCGCTGCCGCGCCTGTCAAGCCCAGTGGTTTCATCTTGAGCGTCACCGACGTAGAGGGGGAGCAACTGATTGCCAGCGCGGAAATTGACGGGGAGATCACCGGCCCGCACATGATCGGCCGCATCGACTACGAATCCGGCGTTTTTGAGCTGCTATTTGGAGACTACCTGCTGGACTCCGCATTGAGCGATGCCGACAAAGCCGAGTGGTGGTATGACGATGCCAATGTCGAGAGCAACGGCAAGGTATTCCGGCCCTGGCCAGTCTTCCCGGCCACGCTGCGCTACAACCTGGTGAGCTATTTCTACCTCCCGCTGGACGCCAGCATTCTCGGGCTCGACCCGGTACGCCTGCCGCAAGACGGCCGCGTCCCGATTTTCCGCGCAGGCCGCGTGGTGGTGGTGCACAACACCGAATCGCTGGCACCGCAAATGGTCAGCAATGCCCAAACGGTCGATGTAGGCCGCGAGCGTCTGGCGCGCTTGCGCGTCTTGGGAAGCAATGGCAGTCTCATTACCACCGGCTACAGCGCTGACCTCGACTTGGGCACCGTCACATTTACCAATGTGGCGGGCTACAGCCAGCCCGTCACCATTGAGCACCGGATCGAAGACGAGGCAGTGTGCAGCGAGGCCCAAATTGGCGGCGAAATGACTTTGCTGCGCCAGCTCACCCATGAATTTCCAGCCGGGCAAACCTACGTCAGTAGCGCTTTGCTGGCAGGCACGCTGCAATCGAGTGCCACTGAGAGCTTTAGCCAGCAGACCTGGACAAACGTGTGGTCAGACACTCGCATCGGCAACACGATTACGGCTCAATACAACCAGGCCATTTTTCCGATTGATGTGAGCAACTTGGGCGCAATTTCTGAGCGCTGGGCCTGCATCTTCATCAACAGCACTACGTTCCGGGTCATTGGTGAGGAAAGTGGTGAGATTTTGCAGGGCAGCATCAACACCAGCACAGCGCCTATCAACCCGGCAACCAACGCGCCGTATTGGACGATCAGCGAGCTCGGCTGGGGCACAGGTTGGTCGGCCGGCAATGTGCTGCGCTTTAACACGCGCGGAGCGAACTTTCCAGTATGGGTGGTTCGCACCGTTTTGCAAGGCCCAGCAGGCGCGCCCGGCAGCGACCAACTCACTTTAAGCATCCGTGGCGATGTGAACGTCTAAATTCAACACAGGAACCAGTATGAGCACCAGCGTCAAATACTTCACCTCCGGCATGGGCGGCGCGCCCGTGCTCAGCAACAACTGGGGCGACATGATCGGCCTGCTCGATGCCTGCCTGGTTACTGGTTTTGCCGCCCGCGTCGTGGCCAGCCTTACCAGTGCAGCGGGCATTGCCACCGCAACCATCAGCGCTGGCCACACGTATTTGGTTGACCAAATTATTGAGGTTGCAGGCTGCAATGAAGCCGCCTACAACGGCCAGTTCCGCGTGCTCAGCGCCACCACCAACCAGTTCACTTATGCCATTGCAGGCAGCCCAGCGAGCCCGGCCACCACAGCCACCAGCATTAGCGCCAGAGTAGCAGCCCTTGGTTTTGAAAAGGTATTCACTGGCACTAATAAGGCGGTTTACCGCAGCCTGAATATGGCCAGCAACCGCCCTTATTTGAGGGTGGACAACAGCCTCGACCCCAACTACAACACAACCTATGCAAAGTTTGCCAAGGTCACTATGGCCGAGGCCATGACAGACATTGACACCTTTGTCCAAGGCGCAGGACGCGCGCCTTTTGACCCCACCAATCCCTCTTTTAATGAGGGCAGCAGCGGAAGCGGCGCGAGCGCGGTGGTGGGCTGGCACAAGTGGTACCACGCGCGCGGGGGTAACAGCGATACAGCAGGCGATGGCGGTAGCGGCGCTCGCACCTGGGTGTTGATAGGCGACGACCGGGGCTTTTACCTGGGCACCAATTTTAATTTGTCCGGCACCTACTTCAGCCGCACGGTGTACAGCTTTACGGATTTTGAGAGCTATAAAACCGCTGACAGCTACAACACAATTCTGACCGCTACCGACTTTCGCGCCGGCGCCAACTCGACCCTATTCAACGTTGCCGACTTCAACAGCAACTTTACCTACTCCAACGAGCCAATCGGCAAGCTGCTGATGCGCAACTACACGCAGCTTGGCAACCCTATTCGCGCCGGATTTTTTGCCCTGCAAACGCATAATGCGCAGAATGTGAGCGGGCGCATTGATTCCATCACTTTCCCCAACGGCCCTAATTTCAGCCTGCTGCTGCACCCCACTTACATCCGCGAGGAGCTCGGGGCTCATATTCGCGGCGTCATGCCAGGGCTCATGTGGGTGCATCACAGCGGCTCACCATATTCAGACCTAACCGTGGTGGACAACGTGGCGGGCTGGCCAGGGCGCAAGTTTCTGATAGTCGCCGTCAGTTATTCAAGCGAGGGCAATACGGCCCGAATCGCCTTTGACATTACCGGCCCCTGGAGGTAAGGAGTGACCTCTGACGTGCATGCATTTGCCCACGCGCTGGCCACTCGCAACCTAAATGCGCTGGCGCTACAGCCCGGCCCGCTGCCGAGTCGGCGCTGGCCTGATGCGCTAGCCCCAGCCAATTTGCACCAGCGCGGCGGCTATGGCCCCGGCTATATCGCGGGTACTGTCAAAGTGCTGACAGCCCCGGTGGCGCGGCGCGTTGCCCTGTTTGATCAGCGCAGCTTGCTGCTGCTGCAAACAACAATGAGCGCAGCTGATGGCGCTTACCGCTTCAATAATTTGCAATTGGGCCGCAACTTTTTAGCGGTGGCACTAGATGACGCTAACAACACCGTCGTCTACAACGCCGCCGTGGCCGACCTGGTGCAGGCAGGCATCGCATGATTGAGATTGCCGCTGCCGCTGGCGAGGCCATGATGCAAGGCCTGCTGGAGCGGCTGGACAGCCATGCCAGCGCGGCCACCTGCGCGCTCTACCAAGGAACGCGCCCGCCCGCAGGCCAAGACCCCGCCAGCCCCACCGACTTGCTGGCCACTCTAGTGCTGGCCAAGCCCAGCGGCAGCGTGAACAGCAGCGGGACTTTCACGCTGGCCACCAGCGCCGATGGCCAGCTTGTGCGCAGCGGTGCACCCACCTGGGCCAGGCTGCGAACGGGCAACGGCAGTTTTGTGCTCGACTGCGATGCCCGCCTGCTAGCCGATGCCGAAACGGGCCAAGAGATTGTGATTGCCGCCACCGCCTTACTAGCAGGTGCTTTTGTTCGCCTGGGCAGCGGCACTTTCACCGTCATGTAGCGTAGGCGCAGCCATGCTCTACACGCCGCCCGCCCACAACGCGGCTGACTTGGTCTTTAACGACCTGGTCACTGGCCCCGGCCATGCAGCAGTCAACCTGGTATTCGGTGGCACACCCAGCGGCCCGCCCGCCGACGTAGCCACGCTCACCGGCATGCTGCGCCTGGGCGGCGCAATCGGGTTGGGCGAGGTACATGTGGCGCAGGCCAGCGGCAGCCTCGGCTTGCAAGCGGCCCTGGCCGCCAGCTATGACAACGCCGTGTTTCGCGGGGCCGCGCCGCGCTATGCTGAACACTGGGATGGCGCTGCCAATACCCAGGCCCATGCCGCAGGTAGCGCATGGAACAGCGCCCAGCCCCAGCCCTTGCACCGCGCTGCGCCTTGGCAAGATGGCCAGGCCGCTCAAGCCACTTCTGGATCGGCATGGCAAGCCGCCAAGCCAATGCCTATTCAAGCCGCTGCGGCTTGGGACTTACCGTCACCTACCCCAGCGCGCACTCTCAGCGCAGGCAGCGTTTGGGATGCGGCTGCCCCCATCTTTATCCGCCGGGCAACACCTTGGGAAACGGCTGCCCCCACAAGCCGCACTGCATACACCCGCTACCGCTACGCCACGCCAAGCAATCGCTACCAGCGCACACCCTGGCACACGCTGGCCCAGGCGCTAACGCGCAGCACCAGAGGCCGCTTTAACGACCGCGGCAAGCCGCTTCCAAAACGCGCGGGCTTGGTATGGGGCTCGGGGCTGTCATTTAGCAGCTTGGGCGGGCCATTTGCGCCCTTCATGCCTCCCACGCCACCTGCGCCAGTCGTTCGGGTGGACTTGGTCTTTTGCCAAGCCATTGCCAGCAACAGCGCGGGCGCTTTTTTCCGCACCGATCGGCTGACCCATGCCGCCGTGCTGCTGGCGCTTGGCGTTGACCCGTGCTTTGGCCTGCTCCCCGATTCCCTGTTTTACATCTTGCCTGCGAGGTTTTACATGACCACTCACAACCTGTTTGCCCGCCGCCTGCCCGACATGGCTGTGGTGCCGATCTACGACCTTACCTTGAGCGCCGACGCCGGCAGCTTTGCATGGAGCTTTTCAGCAAGCGGCCCTGAAAGCTTGTTCGTCCAACTTGCCCCTGTTGGCACCGGCGCGGCGCTGCCCCAGCAGATCCAAATCACGCTCGACGGCATGACCTGGGTTTTCCTTGTTGAGAGCCTGAAACGCGACCACCGCTTTGGCCAGCGCCGCATCAGCATCAGTGGGCGCAGCGTCACGGCGCTGGTTGGATCGCCATGGGCCCGAGAGGAAGCATTCAACGCAGCGACCGATGCCAATGCCCAGCAATTGGCCGTGCAGGCCCTCGACCTGTCAGGCGTAGCCCTGGACTGGGGCATCACCGACTGGCTGGTGCCAGGCGGCGCGTGGAGCACCCAGGGCACGCGCCTGGCCGCTGTGCAGGCCATTGCCGAGGCCGCCGGCGGTTATTTGCAGAGCCACCGCAGCCAGGCCAGCCTGCTGGTGCGCCACCCTTACCCGCCGCGCCCCAGCGGCGACTCTGGCGGGCCGTGGAACTGGGGCCTGGGAAGCGCTGACGTTGAGCTCGCCCCTGACTCCATCATCACCAGCGCCATCGAGCGCCGCGATGGGCCCGACATCAACGCCGTCTATGTCAGCGGCACCACGCAGGGCGTGCTGGCGCTGGTCAAGCGCGCAGGCAGCGCAGGCAACAAGTTGGCCCTGCTGCAAACCGATCCGCTCATTACAGCCCCAGAAGCCGCACGCCAGCGCGGCCTGGCCTCCCTGGGAAAAGCCGGGCCAGGCTATAGCGTCAGCATTGAACTGCCCATCCTGACCGGCGAAGGCCAGCCCGGCGTGTTCGACGTCGGCAACCTGGTTCAAATTAACGAATCAACGCCATGGCGCGGCAGCGTCCGCGGCGTCTCTGTCAGCGCCAGCATGCCCGCCGCCCGCCAGACCCTGACCATTGAAAGGCACCTATGAGCACCAACCTTTTTCGCGCGCTTCGCGAGCTGCTGCCCCAGTCCCCGCTGCTGGTGGCCACAGTCATCAGCGTGCAGCCAACCGAAGGCACCAGCATCGTTGAATACCCTGGCAGCAGCCAGCAAACCGTGCGCGGCACTGAAGTGGCCGCAGGTAGCCAGGTGTTTGTGCGCAGCGGCGTCATTGAAGGTCAGGCACCGGCACTAACGGCCATAACGATAGAGGTGTAGCACCACCAAAAAAGACGGGCGACCTGCATGGCTGCGCGAACAGCCCTGCAAGCCCCCACCAGCAGAACGAGCCTGCAAGTCGGCGAAGACCCGCCACTGTGTACACAGCGGGGCTAGCCTACCAGATGTTTCCTCGCAGGAAAGAGGCTTGCACGTCATGAATGAGATTCGATGCGGCGCTTGCGCCCGTAAATTGGGTGAGGGACAATTCACCTTGCTGAGTATCAAGTGCCCGCGCTGCGGCACGCTGAATCACTTGAGGGCCATGAGCCCCCTACCTGAGCGCCCTGGAGCGTCCAATCTTGGAGACAAAGATGGAAGCAACTCCTGGGGCCAAAAGCCCATTGGCATGGCTGGGCGGCAAAAGCCGCCTGGCTGACCGAATCATTGAGCGGATGCCAGAACACCTTACCTATGTAGAGGTGTTTGCGGGCGCGGCCTGGGTGCTTTTCAGGAAGCCGCCCAGCAAGGTCGAGGTCATCAATGACATTAACCGCGACTTAGTCACCTTGTACCGATGCGTGCAACACCACTTGCCGGAGCTGGTTAGCCAGTTCCGCTGGCTTTTACTCGCCCGCGACGAGTTCGACCGCTTCACTGCCACGCCGACCGAGTCTTTGACCGACATTCAGCGGTCGGCCCGCTTTTACTATTTGATGAAAACAGCCTTCGGTGCCAAGTTGACAGGCCAGACCTTTGGTGTCGCCGCTAGCGGCCCGCCACGCCTGAACTTGCTAAGAATTGAGGAAGACCTAAGCGCCGCCCACCTGCGCTTGGCACGCGTAGTCATTGAAAACCGCCCCTATGCTGAGGTACTTGCCCGCCTAGACAAACCCACCACTCTGTTTTATCTAGACCCACCGTATTGGGACTGCGAAACCGTTTATGGCAAAGGCATCTTCGAGCGGGCCGACTTTGCCGCCCTTGCGCGTCTTCTGGACAAGGTCAAAGGAAAGTTCATCTTGAGTCTCAATGACACGCCAGGCGTGCGCGAGGTCTTCGCCAATTTCAAGTTCGAAGACATCAAGACCCGCTACAGCGTCAGTGCAAACAAGAATATGCCGGTCGGCGAGGTACTGATCCGCAACTTCAACTGATTGAAGCTGACATCTATTTAGCCACGCGCAATTTCATTAAACTGAGGGAAACTCAATTCACTAACCATTTATCGCGCTTTTGAATGCTAATTTATCGCGGCGCGCTTTAACATAGACTAAGCAACTACGCCGCCCCTCACGCGGAAGATTCTGAGTCAAGTACTTTCAGCCGCTTGAGGCGGGGCACTGCAAAATCCAGAAAGACCCGGGTACACATAGCCATGAAACGTGTTTCAGTAAATACCAAGCTGACGGGCAAAGGCGGCGGTTCAAACTCAGGCAATAAACGCACCAACGCGCCGGAGGCTATCTCATCGCTTACTTGGTAGGACAGCGCGCGAATCACACCCTGCCCCTTGCAGGCCGCCTCAATGGCTGTCTCGGCTTGATTCACCACCCAGCGGGCAGGCGGGCGAATATTAACCAAGCTGGCATCAGGCATGGCAAACCGCCATTCGGGCCAACTACCGTCCGACGACTGGAGAATAGCCTGATGGCGGCTGAGGTCTGAGACTGACAAAGGCAATCCATAGCGAGCCAGATAATCGGGGCTTGCAACAATTACTCGACGCACCTGGCCGACGGGTTTGGCCACCAAACTAGAGTCTGGCAATAGCCCGATGCGCAAGGCCACATCAATTTGCTGCTCAAGTAGATTCACCATGCTGTTTGAAAGCAGCAGTTCAGCCTTAACCTGTGGATATGCCTGCAAAAACTCGCCCACCAGTGGCGCCAGGTGGCGCCGACCAAACACCAATGGTGCGCTGATGCGCAGCAGACCCTGTGGTTGTCGGGCACTGCCGCATGCATCGTGCATGGCATTTTCATAATTGGACAAAAGTTGGCGTGCATGCCCAGCCAAGCATTGCCCAGCCTCGGTTGCGGCCAGTTTGCGGGTGGTTCGCACAATAAGCCGCATGCCAAGACGCGACTCCATCTCGCTCAAAATGCGCGTTACTGCCGCTGGCGATCTGAAAGTTTTGCGCGCAGCAGAAGCCAGACTACCGCCTTCCAAAATAGCCAGAAACAACGCAAGCTCTTCCAGACGATCCATTTATTATTCCGTTTATCTGAATACTGAGTTGATTATTGCGACAGTAGTTCAACTAACTGGAATTGCGTAGCATGGCAATTTTCTATTCAAGGACGCCAGCATGCCAGTTCACCGACGTACATTTCTTCAACTGGCTGCCGCAGGCACCAGCTCCGCCTTGCTGACTACGGGGCAGGCCAGCACCCGACAGCCTATTAAAGCGGTTGCCTTTGACGGTCTGACGATCATTGATCCGCGTCCCGTATTTGCCTTGACCGAAGCACTGTTTCCCGGCAATGGTTCTGAACTCAGCAATGCCTGGCGCACACGACAGTTTGAATACACATGGTTGCGCAGCATGGGCAACCGCTATGCAGATTTTTGGCAAATCACCGAGCAAGCTTTGGTATTTGCCTGCAAGTCACTCAAGCTGGAACTCAGTAATCAAAATCGCGATCGCCTGATGCAACGCTATCTTGAACTTAAGGCTTGGCCAGACGTCCGCGCCGCCCTGGTGTCACTGAAAGATGCCGGGGTGCGCAGCGTGATTTTGGCCAACCTCACGGTACCCATGCTTGACGCGGTTGTACGCAACTCGGGTTTAGAAAACTTTTTCGAACCGCATCTCAGCACCGACCTAGTCAAGGCCTTCAAACCCGATCCACGCGCTTACCAAATGGGTCTGGACGGGCTACAACTCAAGCGTGAGGAAATTGTGTTTTCCGCATCTGCAAGCTGGGATGCGGCGGGCGCTAAATGGTTTGGCTACACCACTTTTTGGATCAACCGGATGGGCTTGCCGGTTGAGGAACTCAGCGTCATGCCAGACGGCATTGGTACCGGCCAGGCAGATCTGGTGAATTTTGTGAAATCAAAATTAGCCTGACCTGGTGCTACAACCATCGGTTTAATCGTTTTTTTGCCGCGCCCGAAACGCCGCTACCTTCATGCGGTTGCCGCACACGGCCATGCTGCACCAGCGGCGTTTGTGCGATTTGGTGCGGTCGTAGAACCACAGCGTGCAATCCGGACTTTCGCACTTTCTAATCAACGAAAAGTCGCCATGCGCCAGCAGTTCGGCAATGGCTTGCGCTACCGGCAGCAGCAGGTCCTCTGGCCTGCTCACGCGCTGGCGTGCCCGCAGCTCGGGCGTGGCACTGTGCCAATGCAGTTCGCTGTACGCATGACCCCGCGCAAGTAAGCGATTCAACAATTCGGGTTGGCCCGGGTGTCCGGCACTGCGCTGTTGCACCAAATCCCTGGCGTGTTCACGCAGCGCCAGGGCTGCTTTGTGCAAAGAACCCGGCTTGTTGGCTACCGATGTGAGTGCCTGCTCAGTGGACAGGCCTGCTTGAGCCAACCATGCCAGCACTTGCAAATCGTCTGCCAAGCCTTCTACGCACCCGGAGGCTTGACCCACTGTGCTGTTCAAAAAATCCAGCGCCACATCGCCGGCGATGAAAAATGGCGGGCCAGCAGACGGCTCGTCTGGCGGCGTGATGGCCGAATCAATCCGTGCAGTAAGCATATTGCTTTGAGATTTGGATCAGGATGAAGCGAAGCGACAAATCAGGAGCTAATTGTAACCTGACAATTTTATTTTTAATAGTTACAATGCGCCAGACTTTTAGTAACCTCATAAAAATAGTTTTAAAGGTTACTTTTCAGTCTTGATCAGTCCACTCGTTCCTCAACTTTTTCACTTGGAATTCTTATATGCCTCACTCACGCAGAACCTTCAGCAGCTTCCTCGTCGCCTTGTCCCTGGGCGGACAGGCTGCAACGCCGACGGCCTCAGCGGGTACGGCCCCAAAAACCAACCTGGCCAGCAAAACTGCCGTGGTGCATCACCGCTTTGCCGACGTGGACGGTCAAAAAATCTTCTACCGTGAAGCGGGTAGCCGGAGCGCGCCGCACATTTTGCTGCTGCACGGTTTTCCCACCTCGTCGCATATGTACCGCAACCTGATTCCCCTGCTGGCCGACCGCTACCACGTGATTGCCCCCGACCTGCCAGGTTTTGGTTTTTCTGATGCGCCCGACCGCAAACAGTACGCCTACACCTTCGACAACATCGCCAAAACCATGGGCAAATTCACCGAGGTGGTTGGCCTCACAAGCTATGCCGTTCAGGTGTTTGATTACGGTGCCCCCATTGGCCTGCGCCTGGCGCTAGCGAACCCCGAGCGCATCACTGCACTGATCTCGCAAAACGGCAACGCCTACGAAGAAGGCCTGGGCACCGACTGGAACCCGATCCAGACATACTGGAAGGAACCCACCGCCGCCAACCGCGAGCCGCTGCGTGACTTCTTAAAGCCCGGCACCATTAAAAATTACCAGTACCTGAACGGCGCCGCCGACAAAACCCGCGTTGCGCCCGAGGCCTACACGCTGGACTCGGCCTTGCTGGCGCGCCCCGGCAACGAAGAAATTCAGCTGGATCTGTTTCTGGACTACGCCAGCAACGTGGCGCTCTACCCGCAGTTCCAGGCCTACTTTCGCGCCAAGCGCCCACCCACACTGGCAGTGTGGGGCCAGCACGACCCGCTGTTCATTCCGGCAGGCGCGCAGGCTTTCAAGCGCGACAACCCCGCCGCCGAGGTGCACATGCTGGACGCTGGCCACTTTGCGCTGGAAACCCATGTGCAAGAGGTGGCGGTGCTGATCCGCGAGTTTTTGGCGCGCAAGCTGCCCAAGAAGTGAGTTAAAGAAAGGGTGCGCGCTTAGGCGCTCTCGGATTGAAGCCGCGCAATGCGCTCTTAAGGGTTGGTAGATTGAAGGCGCGCGATGCGCTCTTCAATTGGTGGGTGCGTCGAGAACAATTTGCCAATGCTGCCCGCAATGCCCATGGCCGCCATGCTCTTGGGCAGTTCTGCCGTTTGCACACCGCCCAGGCGAGCCAGTGCATTGATCATGGGCTGCTTGCGGCCCATGAGCTGCGCGGCACCGGCATCGGCGCGGAATTCGCGGTGGCGGCTGAACCAGGCCACCACAATGGCGGCAGCAAAACCGAGCACGATGTCAAGCACGATAGTGGTGACGTAGTAGCCAATGCCAGGGCCAGTGTTGTCCTGGCCCTTGCGCAAAAAGCCGTCAACCAGCGAACCAATCACGCGGCTCAGAAACACCACGAAGGTGTTCATCACGCCTTGAATCAGGGCCATGGTGACCATGTCGCCATTGGCGATGTGGGCCACCTCGTGGCCAATCACGGCCTCGACCTCTTCTTTGGTCATGTTTTGCAGCAAGCCGGTGGACACCGCCACCAGGGCCGAGTTTTTAAACGCGCCAGTGGCAAACGCGTTGGGCGCGCCTTCGAAAATACCCACCTCGGGCATGCCAATGCCGGCCTTGTCGGCAAACTTGCGCACGGTCTCGACAATCCAGACTTCGTCTTGCGAGCGCGGCTGCTCGATCAATTGCACGCCCGCACTGCGTTTGGCAATCCACTTGCTCATCAGTAGCGAAATGATGGCCCCGCCAAAACCCATGAGCAGTGAAAAACCCAGCAACGCGCCCAGGTTCAGGCCGTTGGCAGTGAGAAAACGGTCAACACCCAACACACGGGCGGCAACGCCCAGAACCAGCATGACCGCCAGGTTCGTCAAGACAAACAAAAAGATGCGCTTCATCGTGGCTCCGCAATTAAAAAAACAAGGACGCAGTGTGCGCTAATCCCGCAAAGATAAGGCCTGCACGGCTGAAATCAAGGGATGCCCTGGGCTGCACAAGGCCAATTTTGCAACCCGCCATGCCTAGCCGGTGCCCGATTGTCGGGGTGGCCTGAAAACTTTCGCATCGCTATAGAACTGCGCTGCCTCATTGGCCGCCCACCAGCCCGGCACGCCCAGCACCGGCAGCGGGGTAAAGGGTTTGCGGGCGAGCTTGTCGGGCGTCAGCTCGGCGAGCAGCCAGGCGTCCAGCGCTGCCGGGGTGCTTGTATCGGCAGGCGCGCACCAGACATGCGCGGTAGCCCCTTTGATAGGTGACACCAACTTCTCCAGCAAGGCGTGGCCCATGATGAAAAACTGCGCTTGCTGCCACAGCGCGCGGTGGGTAATGAACAAGGCCTGCCAGTCGTGCGCCTGCAAGGCCTGCCATAGGGGTGCAGGCGCGTCCAGGAATGCACCACTTTCATCGAGCAGTGTGAGTGCGTCGCGCACCGCGCCGCGGCCAGCGTGCACGCCACGCTCGGCAATGTCGGCCGCTTGCAGCTGGTTCATGCGACGCTTGGCCTGCGGCAGCAAGTGCCAGCACAGGCCGTTGAAAAAGTCGTGCAAGCCCTCGCGGGTGGGGCATGTGCCGGTTTGAAAGATATGACGCTCGTAAGCATGGCCTGTGGGCAATGCCGACTGCGCAACAAAATGCACCGGGCAAGGCAGCGGCGTTTGACTGGCCGCGTGTGCGTTGCTGGGTGCGCTGCCCGGTATTGCATTGAGCGCATCGGGCAACGCCATGCCACCCAAGACCTGGCGTGCCAGCGGCTCACCCCGGCTGCGCCAGGGGGCCAGCCAGGGGGCGCACCAATCAATCCGCGTTAGACCATCCGCCACGGTAGGGTTTCGCCCGAACGCAGGGGTTTGAGTTCAGCCTGGCCAAAGGCAAATTGGGCAGGCGGCGTCCAGGTCTCGCGGCGCAGCGTGACGCTGCCGGTGTTGCGCGGCAGGCCATAAAAATCAGCGCCATGGAAGCTGGCAAAACCCTCCAGCTTGTCCAGTGCCTGCGCCGCGTCAAACGCCTCGGCATACAGCTCCAGTGCGGCGTGGGCGGTGTAACAGCCAGCGCAGCCACTGGCATGCTCCTTGAGGTGTGCGGCATGCGGCGCGCTGTCGGTGCCTAAAAAGAATTGGGGGCTGCCACTGGTGGCGGCTTGCACCAGCGCCAGGCGGTGGCTTTCGCGCTTGAGCACGGGCAGGCAGTAGTAGTGCGGCCGAATGCCACCGGTAAAGATGGCGTTGCGGTTGTACAGCAGGTGGTGCGCAGTAATGGTGGCCGCGGTGAAGCGGTCCGCCTGCGCCACATACTGCGCCGCCTCGGTGGTGGTGATGTGCTCGAACACGATTTTGAGCTCGGGGAAATCGCGCCGCAGTGGAATCAGTTGCTGGTCAATGAACACCGCCTCGCGGTCAAACAGGTCAATCTCGGGCGAAGTCACCTCGCCATGCACCAGCAGTAGCAGGCCGTGTTTTTGCATGGCCTCCAGCGTTTTATAGGTCTTGCGAATATCGGTCACCCCGGCATCGCTATTGGTGGTGGCACCCGCAGGGTAGAGCTTGGCCGCCACAATGCCCGCGTCTTTGGCGCGGGGGATTTCGTCGGGCGCAAGCGCATCAGTCAGGTACAGCGTCATCAATGGATTGAATGACAAGCCGGGTGGCACGGCCGCCAGGATGCGTTCGCGGTAAGCCAGCGCTTGTGCGGTGCTGGTGACGGGCGGCCGTAAATTGGGCATGACGACCGCGCGGCCAAACTGCTCGGCGGTGTGCGGCACCACCGTGCGCAAGGCCTCGCCGTCGCGCAAATGCAGGTGCCAGTCGTCAGGGCGGGTAATGCTGATTTGCTGGGTCATGGCAGGATTGTCCCAAAAACAAAAAAGCACCCGAAGGTGCTCAGGCGGGACAGTGCGGCGATCAGTGCTGCAGGATTTTGTTCAGAAAATCCTTGGTGCGCGGCTGACGGGCATCCATGTTGCCAAAGAAATCGTTTTTGGAGCAATCTTCCAGAATGCGGCCACCGACGTCGATGAAAATCACGCGGCTGGCCACCTTGCGGGCAAAGCCCATTTCGTGCGTCACCACCATCATGGTCATGCCCTCACCGGCGAGCTTCACCATCACATCAAGCACCTCGCCCACCATCTCGGGGTCGAGCGCCGAGGTAGGCTCGTCAAACAGCATGACGATCGGGTCCATGCTAAGCGCGCGGGCAATCGCCACGCGCTGCTGCTGGCCGCCTGACAACTGGCCGGGGAATTTGTCTTTGTGCGCCATCAGGCCGACACGGTCGAGCATTTTCAGGCCGCGCGTCATGGCTTCGTCGGCACTGCGGCCCAGCACCTTGATTTGGGCGATGGTGAGGTTTTCTGTCACGCTGAGGTGCGGGAACAGCTCGAAGTGCTGAAACACCATGCCGACGCGGCTGCGCAGCTTGGGCAAATCGGTCTTCGGGTCGTGCAGTGGGACGCCATCGACATGGATTTCGCCCTTTTGAAATGGCTCCAGTGCGTTCACGGTTTTGATCAGCGTGGACTTGCCCGAACCCGACGGCCCGCACACCACCACCACATCGCCCTTGCTGATGCTAACTGAGCAGTCATTGAGCACCTGCACCGGGCCATACCATTTGGATACGTTTTTAATTTCAATCATTTTTTTTCCTAAGCGCTAACGGATGATGGCGATCTTGGCCTGGAGCCGCTTGACCAAGAACGACAAACTAAAGCACATAACAAAATAGACCACGGCGGCCAGCAAATACGCCTCTTCCGGGCGGCCATAGATTTTGCCCGCGGTGACAAAGCCTTTGAGCAAATCGTAGGCACCAATGGCATACACCAGCGAAGTGTCCTGGAACAAGATGATGGTTTGTGTCAACAGCACCGGCAGCATGTTGCGAAACGCCTGCGGCAACACCACCAGTCGCATGTTTTGCGCATAAGTCATACCCACCGCTTGCCCGGCATGCACCTGGCCACGTGGGATCGACTGGATACCGGCACGCATGATCTCGCTGAAGTAAGCGGCCTCAAACGCAATAAAGGTAATGGTGGCAGAAAGTTCAGCCCCAATCGGCCGGCCAATAATGGTAGGTACCAGCAAAAAGAACCACAAAATCACCATCACCAGTGGAATGCTGCGCATGCCGTTGACGTAAAAGGTGGCAGGCACCATCAACAGCTTGTTGCCCGACAGGCGCATCAGTGCCAAAACTGTGCCCAGCAGCACGCCGCCAATGGTGGCCACAATGGTCAGCTCAATACTGAAAATCAGCCCTTTGATGACAAAGTTGCTGATGATCTCGGCGCTGAAAAAACTTAGGTCCAAGCCGCCCATATCAGTGCCCTCCCCCGGTACCGCCAGCAACAATAAAGCCCGGTATTTGCGCTTTCTTTTCTATGAAAGCAAAGACCCGGTTCACGGCAAAAGCAGACAGCGCATACAGGCCAGTTACCGCCAGGTAAACCTCAATCCCGCGTGAGGTTTCTTCTTGCGCCTGCAAGGCGAACATGGTGAGTTCAGCAATCGACACCGCAAACGCCACTGACGAGTTTTTCAGCAAATTCATCGACTCGCTGGTTAGTGGTGGCAAGATGATGCGAAACGCCATGGGCAAGATCACATAACGGTAGGTCTGCATAGTGGTAAAGCCCACCGCCATGCCCGCGTAGCGCTGGCCACGCGGCAGCGCCTGGATGCCAGCGCGAAACTGCTCGGCAATGCGCGCCGAGGTAAAAAACCCCAGCGCAAACACTACCAGCACAAAGCCGGGCACCTGCTGCATCACCGGGAAGATTTTGGGAATAACAAAGTACCACAGGAAAATTTGTACCAGCAGCGGCACGTTGCGAAACAGCTCGACCCACACATTGGCCAAGCGTGCCAGCCAAGGGCTGTTGGGTAGCGTGCGCAAGGTGCCCATCAGGGCGCCTACGGAAACCGCCACCACCCAGGAGCAGCCTGCGACAGACAACGTCCAGCCCCAGGCGTCCAGCATCCATTGCAGGTAGGTGCGCCCGCTGCCGTCGTCGTTAAGAAATACCTGCCAGTCCCATGTCATAGGGGATCTCCGCCAAGGAAGGGGTTGAAATTATTTTTAAACTGACGCTGGCCAACGGCACCTGAAACACAAACCCCGCCTGGGCAAGGGCTGCGGCGGGGTTTGTTGGGTTTTCACAGCGTATGGACGCCAAAGGCAACTTACTTCTTGGCGTAATCTTCCATCGGCCGGTCATTCGGGCCGGCCCATGCGGCTTTGGTGCTCTCGCTTAGCGCCAGGCCAACCTTGATGTTTTTCGGCGGAATGGCTTGCAGGAACCACTTGTCCCACAGCTTGGCCATGTCACCCGACTTGACCAAGTCCTTGATGGTGTCATCGGCCACTTTCTTGAACTGCGGATCTTCCTTGCGCATCATGATGGCAATGGGCTCAACACTCAGCACCTCACCGACGATCTTGAAGTCAGCCGGATTTTTGGCATTGGCAATGTTGCCCGCCAGGATGGAGCCGTCCATCACAAATGCATCAGCGCGGCCCGACTCAAGCAGCAAAAAGCTGTCGGCATGGTCTTTGCCATAAACCTCTTTGAAATCTACACCCGTGGCGCGCTCGTTCTTGCGCAAGGTTTGCACCGAGGTGGTGCCGGTGGTGGTGGCCACATTTTTACCATTGAGTTGTGCAATTGCGTTGATGCCCGAATTGGCCTTGACGGCAATGCGCACCTCTTCCACATAGGTGGTGACGGCAAACGACACGTCTTTTTGCCGGGTGGCATTGTTGGTGGTCGAGCCACACTCAATGTCAACCGTGCCGTTTTGCACCAGCGGAATGCGGTTTTGTGAGGTAACCGGCAGGTACTTCACTTCCAGTTTGCGACCAGCGGCTTTTTCCACATTGGCGATGATGCGCTGGCAGATTTCAACGTGGTAGCCGGCATATTTGCCATCACCCAACGTATAAGACAAAGCGCCCGACGAATCGCGCACACCCATGGTGATGCTGCCCGAGGCCTTGACCTTGGCCAGCGTGTCGGTGGCTTGCGCCAGTGCAGCGCCGCCAGCCAATACCGCTACTGCGGCAGCGACGGTTTGAATGTAAAAACGGTTTTTCCTGGTGTCTCCAGAAAGAAGAATCAAAGGAAGTTGGGCAGGGGTGAAGTGTAAGGATTCTTGAGGTTTGATTTTGCGTAATTACCCGTACAAAGTGCTAAGCATGATTCATGCCGCCGCAATGCAGGAAGCGGTTCTCAGCGCTTCAACCGGCTCGGTTGGGTCAAGTTCTCGGGCACTAGCAAAGCATCCACCTGAGCGCGCGTCATGATGCCCAGCGACTCAGCGGTTTCGTCGATGGGCAAGCCGGTTTTCATGGCGGTTTTTGCAATCAGCGCGGCTTTTTCATAACCAATCAGCGGGTTCAGCGCGGTCACCAGCGTAATGGACTCACGCACCCGCTTGGCCAGCAGCTCGTGGTTGGCTTCAATGCCGGCCACGCAGTTGTTTTGCAGCGTGATGCAGGCCTGGCTCAGATGCTCAATGCTTTTAAACAGGCTCCAGCCCATGATGGGCTCGAACGCATTGAGCTGCAATTGCCCCGCTTCCGACGCCATGGTGACCGTCATATCGTTGCCAATAACTTCAAATGCCACCTGGTTCATCACCTCAGGAATGACTGGATTCACCTTGCCCGGCATGATGGATGAACCCGCCTGGCGCGCGGGCAGCCTGATGTCGCCAAAGCCGGCCTGCGGGCCGCTGCTGAGCAGGCGCAGGTCATTGCAGATTTTGCTGAGCTTGGTGGCCACGCGCTTGAGCACACCTGAGAGCTGCACAAAGGCGCCGGTATCCTGCGTGGCCTCAATCAGGTTGCCAGCTTTTTTCACCGGGATGCCGCACTCGTGCGCCAGATAGGCGCACACCATGTCGGCATAGCCCGCCGGGGCGTTGATGCCGGTGCCAATAGCGGTAGCGCCGAGGTTGATTTCTTCAATCAGCGCACGCGCTTCGCGTAAGCGCTGCTCGTCCTCGCCCATCATGATGGCGTAGGTCAAAAACTCCTGTCCCAGCGTCATAGGCACGGCGTCTTGCAATTGCGTGCGTCCAATCTTCAGCACACTGCGAAATTCATGCGCCTTGGCTTCAAAGCCTCTGCGCAAAATTGCCATTGAAACCAGTAACCGCTCAATGGCTGACCATAAAGCCACGCGCAAGGCAGTGGGGTACACATCATTGGTGCTTTGCGAGGCGTTGACGTGGTCGTTGGGGTGCAGCACGTCGTAGCGGCCTTTGGCGTAACCCATTTTCTCCAGCGCCAGGTTGGCAATTACCTCGTTGGCGTTCATGTTGGTGGAGGTGCCTGCGCCGCCTTGGATGACATCGACCACAAACTCGTTGTGATGCAGGTTGTTGATAAGGTCGCCGCAGGCCTGGCAAATGGCGTCAGCCAACTCGCCGTCGAGCACGCGCAGATCGGCATTGGCGCGGGCGGCCGATTTTTTAACGTAGGCGAGCGCGCGGATCAAATCGGGCATGGCACTGATGCGGGTGCCCGAGATCGGGAAATTTTCTACTGCGCGCGCCGTGTGCACGCCCCAGTAAGCCTCGGCAGGAATGGGTTTTTCACCCAAAAAATCGTGTTCAAGGCGGGTGGTGTCGGGCATGGTGTTCAAGTGCGATTACAGCGGATGGCAAACAAGGGCAACTGCACGCACTGTAAAACGCCAGGGGTAAAAAGCGCCAATGCTGTTTTCAATTCAGCCCATGCAAAAAATGGATGATGCAGCATACACAAGGCCTAGCGGGCGATTCATAGCGCTCAGCGCAGAATCGTCAAGACGTTTTTTGAGTTTGCAAAAATGACCACAAAGCCTGCGCAGCGCCCTTGGCTTCTTTGCCCGAGGTGTCTTTTTCGCGGTAGGCACGAATGTCCAGCGTCATCTGCAGGCCGCCCTGCAGTTCCTTGCCTGTGCCCAGCGTAGCGCTAACCAACTTTTTGGCGCGCAGGTCTTTCTTGACAGCACTCAAAGGCAAGAATGCAATGCCATGCCCCTCAAGCGCCATGGCCTTGAGGCCTTCGGCCATGTCGGTTTCGTAAACCCGGTCAAGGTGGATGGCGGTGGGCGACTGCTTCAAAATCAAATCGACCACGCGCCCCAAATATGCACCAGGGGCATAACCCAGATAAGGCAGCGGCTGGCTGGCGCGGCCGGGCAGGTGAAACAGCGGCTGGCCATCGGCGTCGGGTTTGACATAGGGCGAGAGTACTTCTTGCCCCAGTGTGACCAATTCATAGCGCCCGGTGTCAAGCTGCAGCGGCTGCGAATCGTGGTGATAGGCAATCAGCAGGTCGCAGCTGCCCTCGGTCAGGCGTAATACGGCGTCGTGCACGTTCAGCGCAATCAAGCGGCTTTTGATGGTGCCAAACTGCTCGCGCAATTCCGATACCCAGGCCGGGAAAAACGTGAAGGCCAGCGTGTGCGGCACGGCAAATTCAATCACGTCTTGCCCGGCGCTTTGGTGGCCACGCAGCATGGCGCGCGTGCTTTGCAGGGCTTGCAGCATTTCAAGCGCCTGGCTGTACAGCGTTTGCCCGGCCGGGGTCAGGCGGGTGGGGTAAGAACTGCGGTCCACCAGATCGGCGCCGGCCCAGGCTTCAAGCGACTGGATGCGGCGCGAGAACGCTGGTTGCGTGACGTGGCGCAGCACGGCCGAGCGGCTGAAACTGCGGGTTTCAGCCAGCGAGACAAAGTCTTCCAGCCACTTGGTTTCCATGGGTTGCTCAACCCCGCCCGGGCGCGCCAGGCATCAGGATTCGCCCCAGGGCATCATCAGGGTGAGCCAGGCCAGTTTGGTGAATTCGGGTTCAAAAGCGTCAATGATTTTTTGCGGCTGCGGGCACAAGGTGCTGTCGGTAATCACGCCAAACTGCACACCACCGCCGTAGCTGAGTATGGACACGCCCAGCCCCACGTCACCCGACTGCGGCACCCAAAACATCATCTGCTCAACCTGCGAGCCGCAGAACTTGAGCTTCTCGCGCGGGCCAGGTACGTTGGTCATCACCGCCGTGGTTTTGCGGCCAAACAGACTCAGCAGCGCATCTTGCGCGGGCTTGACCAGCAAGCCGGCCACCGCCAGCAAGCCAAACGCCAGCAACGGCTGGTAACTGCCTTTCATCTGGCGCATACGGCGGCGCACTTCGTAGGTGCGCGCTATCGGGTTGGCAATGCCAACAGGCAGCACCAGCGGCGCCAGGCCAAAACGGTTGCCCAGTTTCCAGGCCTGGTCGAGCGGGCGCAGGTTGACCGGCACCATGGCGCGAATCTCCTGGCCATCCACGTCGTCGCCATGCTGGCGCAAATAATGACCAATGGCACCAGCCACGCAAGCTAGCAGCACATCGTTGATGGAACAGTTAAGCGCAACGCCAATGGCCTTGACTTCATCAAGCGGGATGGGCTCGCACCAGGCCACACATTTGGAGATGCCGGGCTTGCCCTTCAGGCGGGTGGGCGAGTCGTCGGGCATCAACGCCAGAGCGGCACTGTCGCTGGCCAACTGGTAGGCAATTTTGGCCATGTCTACCCCGCCGCTCCAGCCCTTGCCGGGGGTACTGAGCATTTCCAATGAGCGCGCCATACCGGTGCCAGTGGCGTCAAGCGCTTTAACGGCCAGTCCGGTAAACGGCTTGATGAGCGTATCGGCAATCCAGTCTTCGGGGTTTGCAGCGGCATCTTTTTTGCGACGGGCTGGCGGCAGCGTACCGCCGTCCACCAGCGACAGCGTGACCGAAATCAGCGCAATGCCATCGGCAATGCAATGGTGAATGCGCACCACCAGCGCACTGCCGCCCTGGTAGTCTTCAACCAGATGAAACTGCCATAGCGGGCACTTGCGGTCCAGCGGCTGCATAGCCAACTCGGCCACACGCTGCTGCAAGGCTTGTTGCTCGCTGGGCTGATTTTTGGCACTGGTTTTGGCCGGGAGCTTTTCCACCACCACATGGCGCTTAATATCAAAATTGCTGTCAGTCACCCAGGTGGCACCTGCCGCGTCTTCGACCACGCGCTGGCGAAAGCGCGGGTACAGCATCAGCCGCTGCTCGACCCGCTCGCGCAGGGCCTGCAAACTCAAACCCGGCTTGAGCGACCACACGCCCACAATCATCATCAGGTTGGACGGGGAATCCATGTGCAGCCAGGCGGTGTCGACCCGGCTCATGCGCTCGCCGGTGAGCCCCAGCGTGCCACGCACCGCACGCGCCAGCGGCTTGGCCACCTTGCGGGCCACCTGCTGACGCACGGCTTGTACGGCCTGACCCGCCGTTTTGACACCGACCACATTCTGGGTAACCACGCGCGTGACCATACCGACAAACTCCGTTGGGGACAGCCCTCTATTCTGGCAACAAGCACCGCTTTAAGATAGCACGCGCTAACCCGTATTCATGCTGCTTAAAACCGCAATAAATTCTCCATCAGCCCAACACAAGGAACCTGCCATGGCCGACCTGAAAGCCGCTTTTGAAACTGCCGTAGCCAACTCGAAAAACCTGAGCGAGCGCCCCGACAACCAGACCATGCTCAAGCTCTATGCGCTGTACAAGCAGGCCAGCACAGGCGACAACGCCGACAAAAAACCCGGCTTCACCGACATGGTGGGCCGCGCCAAATGGGACGCCTGGAACGGCTTCAAAGGCACCAGCACTGACGACGCCATGCAGCAGTACATTGACTTGGTGGAGTCGCTCAGTTAGCGCGCGGCGCCCGGCTGCAGGGCTGCGCAAGCGCTAATGCAGCTGACCCGCCCTCAGCCAGGGAGGCGGTTTTACCGTTCAGGCTGGTGGGGTTGAAGCTGGGGTTGGTGTAGGGGTTGTTGCCCACGCCCTCCAGCAGTGCAAGCTGGCGGGTTGGGTCGAATTGGATGCCCAGGCTATCGCTGTCGATTAGGGTGTCTTTGCCTAAGGTAGTGGTGAACCCATAAGTATTTAAGGCTCTTCCACTGTAATTGGCATCGTAAACATGTAGTGCTGGCTGAGCGTAGATTTGTTTCGTTGGCATATCAATTCCTTGTTTTGCAGTTGTCGCTTTGGTAAGTCGGGTCGATCTTTTGCATGTACGTTGATCGTGGGTCGATGAGATATCTTTGCTTTGACTTATCCGTTATGGAGTAGCTCGACTTGACTTTTGTGAGTTCATCGCGATCAACCATTAAATTAGCTGGCAGGTTGTATGCCCAAGCATCTAATTTCGGCAGCCAATTCCACCACCCTGTTTTGTCTGGATTCACTTGGACGTAATAGGGGATTACGCAAGGGAAATTGTGTGTGTAGTACCAGTTCTTATGTGACGCGGGTGCAATCAGGACTGGCTGTTTGTTTGGTGAAATAGCAAGCACCATTACGCTTGCAGTACCGGTATATGAATAGTCTCGCTCTCGGTAGCTGAAAGAAATTGTTTCTACCCAATCAGGGCGATACGCCAAGTCCGCTGGATTGCCCGCATCACCTTTGATTGAGTAGCGGACACTTCGCGTAACCCAAATAATTTCTCCGGTATTCAGTAAAACTTCTTCTTGCCACTCCACCGTTCTTGAGCAGGCACTTAGTGCAGACACCAGTAGTAGTCCGATTACGCTAGTGCCTAACAAGTGCCGATTTGGGCGGCACGTAGTTTTTCGGCGTGTGCAATGCATATTTTTCCCGTCATCGTTTCTAACTAGTTTGCTGGGCAGTTGTTTTCTGGCATCGCCTGCAATTACCTGGCCTCATCTTGGCTTGAGTACACCATTTCAGCCCCACCTAAGCGTTTAGGCTGAGTTGAGACAGTTTTGAGGTAGCTTTTAGACATTTCGAGCTGCGGCGAGGGCTTTGCGAGGCCAGGCACATGGAATTGCGCATGCTGTCTGCTCCTGAATGTATAGTATTTTTTGATAGCGTTACCCGCACATCAATGCTGACTAAAACCGGGTTTTAGTGCCTAAAAAATGCCTGAAAAACGTAAAGCTCGGCCTAGCTAGCGACTAGCAAGCAATGTTTGGAGCCGTTTGAGATTGGATTTTAGAAGAAACACGCTGCTTCTAGATGCGAAAAGTGCTTTATAGCTAGTACAGACATGCGGGTCGCGCTATGGTTTTTTACTATTAATAGAGTAGCAAAAATCGGGACAATTCAACTGCGGGAGGATTCAAGTGTTTGCAATAAATTGTCGTGCAGCGCTATCGGAATCAAACTAAAGCAAGCACCAAATGCCCTACTTCCGCCTTGGCCGGACGAACCTTGATCTCAATGTCATAGCCAAGCCGCGTGAGGCAGTCCATCAGTTTGCGCTCAGACAGATTGGCAAGGTCGCCGCGCATCATGTCAGAGACTTTGGGCTGGGTGATGCCCATCCTTTTGGCGGCCTCTTGTTGAGTCAGGCCACGGCTTTTCATGGCTTTCCTGATTTCGATCACCAGGCCCGTTTTTATCTTGAGTTTTTCAGCATCCGCCAAGCCCAGGTCGGCAAACACGTTGCCGGAACCACGATGCACTTCAACGCCTTCAACCAGTCGAGTTTTCATTTTCGCAACCCCTTTACTAACGCTTCGGCAATTTTCAGCCTGGTGTTGATGATGTCCATGTCTTCCTTCGGTGTGGCGATGCCGCGCTTGCTTTTCTTCTGAAAGCAGTGAAGGACAAACACTGCCTCGGTGAATTTCACGGTGTACACGGCACGGTAGGTACCACCCACATCGTCTTCGACCACCTCAAGGACGCCAGCACCACCAAAGCCCTTGACTACTTTGGCCGCGTCGTGCCTGTCACCAGCCTGCGCCAGCGACAAAGCAAAACCAAAAAACCGCCGAACATCCGCAGGCAAGGCTACCAAGTCTTTGTGGCTGCTGCCAATCCATTCAAGCGGTTTTTCGTTGGTGGGCACGGCTGAAATATGCATTAACTGGTATAAAAAGTCAATCGACAGAACTGCGCCGCTCGCGGTGCAGTCGGTTGCAAATACTTGTTATGGCTATAGCCATACACCCGCAAACCCCTTCTTTGGCACATACCGCCTGGAAGCGGTAGTAGCCGTAAATGTTGGTTGCAAAAACAATGCGCATAGGCAGGTCAGGCCAAGCAGCCAAACAAAGAATTTTTGGTTTGGCCCCAGTGTTTTTGTCATGCTGCCAGCTAAGCCACAACGCCACGCGCCTTGAGCGCAGCAATCTGCTCGGGTGCCAGGCCTATCTCGCGCAGCACGGCGTCGGTGTCTTGCCCCAGCGTGGGTGCGTTGCGGCGGTGGCTGCCGGGGGTGGCGCTGAGTTTGGGCACAAAGCCGGGCACGGCCAGGCGGCTGCCATCGCTCATGTGCACCTGGTTAATCATGCCGCGGGCCTGGTAGTGGGGGTCAGCCGCAATGTCGGCCACGGTGTAGATTTTGCCGCTGGGCACAGCAGCGGCGTCCAGCGCCGCCAGCACATCGGCCACGCTGTGCTTTGCCGTCCACTCGCCAATTGCGGCGTCCAGTTCTTGCACCCGCGCCACGCGTCCGGTGTTGCTGGCCAGGCCTGCGTCGTTGGCTAAATCAGGGCGGCCAATGCAGGCCATCAGGCGTTTGAAAATGCTGTCGCCATTACCGGCAATCAAGGCGTAGCCCCCATCGGCACACACATAGGCATTGGTGGGCGCAATGCCGGGCAGCGCACTGCCCGCCGCGCCGCGCACCGCGCCAAACGCGCTGTATTCGGGCAGCAAACTCTCCATGCAGTTGAACACTGATTCATACAGCGCCACGTCAATCACCTGCCCGCGGCCTTGCGGCGCATCGGCGCTTACCGTTTTATGGCGTGCTTGCAGCGCAAGCAAAATGCCAATCACACCATGCAGCGCCGCCAGCGTGTCGCCAATGCTGATGCCGGTGCGCACCGGCACGCGGCCCGGCTCGCCAGTCAGGTGGCGCAGGCCGCCCATGGCTTCGCCCACCACGCCAAAACCAGGGCGGTCGCGGTAAGGGCCAGTCTGGCCGTAGCCGCTAACGCGCAGCACGATCAGTTTGGGATTGGCGGCCAGCAAATCGTCGGGCGCCAGGCCCCAGCCTTCCATTGCGCCGGGACGAAAGTTTTCTATCAGCACATCAGCGTCTTGTGCCAGCTGGCGAACCAGGGCCTGGCCTTCTGCCAAACGCAAATCCAGCGCCAGCGAGCGCTTGTTGCGCGACTGCACCTGCCACCAGACCGAGGTGCCGTCCTTCACCAAACGCCACTGACGCAATGGGTCGCCACCACCCTGACCATCGGGTTTGGGCGGCGGCTCGATCTTGATGACATCGGCACCAAAATCGGCCAGGGTTTTGGCGGCAAACGGGCCGGCAATGAGCTGGCCAAGCTCAAGAACTTTGAGGCCCAGCAAGGGGCCGTGAGACGCGGGGATGTCAGGAGTGGTCATGCGCACAAGCAGGGCATGGGGTCAGGCTTTTTTGCGGCCGGCAGGGGGTTTACCTGTGGCTTTTAAAGCCGTTTTTACGCTGGCTTTGGCGGCGCTTTTAGCTGGGGTTTTGGCCTCCAGCAACGTATCCAGGTTCTTGCTGATTTCGGCTTCAATCTTGCCTTTGAAGGCACTGAACAAGAAGCCCAGTTTGGCTTCCAGCGTGAACGCGCTGGCGGTTACCTCCAGGGTGCCGCTGACGCCACTGCGCTCAAAGCTGACGGTGTCAACGGTGGTGCCTTCTTCATAGGTGCAGGCCATGTCAAGCTGTTCTTCAGCCTGCTCGGCCCACTTGAAAGCCAGTTTGCGCGCCTTGGCCAAGCCCAAAGCGTGGGCGCGTTCTACGTGTATGTCAGCCACCGCGAGTCTCCTTGAGTTGTTGGTGCCGCTGGTCTTTGGGCAATGCCGCCAGCCGTTTGACTGCATCATAAAACCGCGGCCAGTTGTTCCCCTGGCGCGCAAACAGCGCTTCAAAGGCGGGTACCAGGTCGTCGTAGGCGGCCTGCGCGCCCAGGGCAGCATTGTTGGCGCGGGCTACCCACGGGTCGTATCCAGCGTAGCCCGACCAGCCGTTTTTAAGCTGCGCGTAGTTGCTGCGAAATTCCTTGAATGCGCTGTCTTTGGTCGCTGTTGGCGCAGGTCCATCGTGCGTTGCAGGCTGATTTGATGCGTAAATAGCGGTCAATTGCTGGCGCGTGGCCAGCGTCAGCGCCCGAAACTGCTGGCGGCGGCTGTCAAAGGCCTGGTATTCGGCGCGTGTAGCGGGTGAGGCTTGCTCAGCCAGCCAGCGCTGCGCGCCCAGCCGCTCCACCGCAGTGGCAAACGATTCATTGAAAACCGTGTCGCCCTCGGCAAACACCACCTGGTGCGCCAGTTCATGAAACACCAGCCGCGCCAGCTCGCCCTCAGGGTAATTGATAAAGGTGTTGAGTAGCGGGTCGCCCCCAGCCCAATTGAGCCAGCCCAGGGTGGAATAGGCGGGCACGCCGTAAACGCTCACCTCCCAGCCTTCGGTTTGCAATTGGGTTGCCAGGGCACGGGCCTGCGCTTCTTCAAAATAACCGCGGTAACCCACGCAGCCCGTGACAGGGAAACACCAGGTTTTGAGCGTGAGGGAATCAACCGGCGCGGCCACCACGTTCCACACCACGGCGCTACGCTGAAGGTCGGCATACGCGCGGTAGCTGGGGTTGTCGGGCAGGCCCAGTTGCGTCACGGCATAGTGGCGGATGCGCTGAGACAGCTCAAGACGGGCTTTCAGGGTCGCGCTGGCTTGTTCGTCTTGCAGCCAGTCTTTAACCGGCCGGGCAGCTTGCATCAGCTGCAAGTGCCCACTGACTGACTGCCAGTAGTAGCCCAGATCCACCACGCTGGCACAACCGCCCAAGCCCAGCAAGGTGGCGGCAGCCATCCAGCGTAGGCGCTGTAACCCCTGGTTAAGCTGTGTGCGAATTTTCACTATTGGCATTGTTTCATATACAGTGCACGGGCTATGGCTGCTGCATGGCGTTTGCCGCTGGACTAGGTAGTTCCCCGATAGTGGCACCCGCCAATTCAGAGATGCCATTTGCCCGAAACCTAGGGGATTCCCATAGCCACGCCTTCATTGATCTGCAACAATTTGCATAGGTAGTTACAAGGAGCACCTCATGAAACGCCGTCAATTCGCACTTGCTGGTTTGCTGGCCAGCCCATTGGCTCCCCACCTGGTGTGGGCACAGGCTGGTACCAGAGTGGTATTGGGCCAATCTGCGCCCACCACTGGCCCGGCTGCGCAACTGGGCATTCAGTTCCATGCAGGGGCCAAATTGTATTTTGATGCGGTCAATGCCAAAGGCGGCGTGCTGGGCCGCACCATCGAGTTGCGCTTGACTGACGACGGCTACGAGCCGGTGCGTACCGCTGCCAACACCAAGAAATTTATTGAAGACGGCGTATTTGCATTGTTTGGCTACATTGGCACGCCCACCAGCCTGGCTGCGCTGCCGCTGGCCACTGAAGCCAAAGTACCGTTTTTTGCCCCCTTTACCGGCGCACAAGCGCTTCGCGAGCCTTACAACCGGTACGCCGTGCATGTGCGGGCTTCCTACTTTGACGAGACTGCTGCCATTGTCAGGCAGGCCGATTCAGTGGGTATCAAAAAACTGGCCGTGTTCTACCAGAACGACGCCTATGGCAAAACCGGGTTGGAGGGCGTAACGCGGGCACTGGCCACGCTGAACCGCAAGCCCGTCAGTACCGGCACGGTAGAGCGCAACACGGTTGATGTAGCCAAAGCGGTAACCGACATCATGGCGATGCAACCCGAGGCGATTGTGCAGATCAGCGCCTACAAATCCTGCGCCGCTTTCATTCGCGAGGTGCGCAAGGTGGGTTTTGGTGGCACCTTCTACAACGTGTCGTTCGTTGGCACGCAGGCGCTTGGCACCGAGTTGGGCAAAGATGCGCGCGGCGTGGCGGTCAGCCAGGTCATGCCATTCCCTTTTTCACCCATGACTTTGTTGTCGGGTGAATACCAGGCGGCCTTGGCCACCAACAAGGAACTGACGGCCAACTACTCCAGCATGGAAGGTTTTGTAGCCGCCAAAGTGTTTGTGGAAGCTTTGAGGCGCGCGGGACGCAACGCCACCTCAGAAGAGTTTTTGACGGCGCTAGAGACTATGCAAAACCACAACTTGGGCGGCTTTGTGGTGGATTTCGCCCCACGCAAGCATGAAGGCTCCAAGTTTGTTGAGCTGACCATGCTTGACTCTACGGGCCGCGTACGCCGCTAGGGCGTTAAACGCTGACAGGAAAGCCTGCAACTGCCGCGGCATCATCAGCAGGGTCTTCCTGGGAGCGGGCGCTTTGCTGCAAGGCCCACATCTGCGCGTAGCGGCCGTTTTGTGCCAACAGCTGGGCATGGGCGCCGCGCTCCACAATGCGGCCCTGCTCCAGCACCAAGATTTCATGTGCATCCACCACGGTTGACAGGCGGTGGGCAATAACCAGCGTGGTCTTGTTTTGCGCCACACTGTGCAACGAGGCGGCAATGGCCCGCTCATTGGCGGAATCAAGTGCCGACGTGGCTTCGTCAAAAATCAGTATGGGCGGGTCTTTGAGCAGGGTGCGGGCAATCGCCACGCGCTGCTTTTCACCGCCTGAAAGCTTCAGGCCGCGCTCACCCACCATGGTGTTGTAGCCCAGCGGCGAGGCGGCAATAAAGTCATGAATCCGCGCCGCCTGGGCTACTGCCACTACCTCACCGTGGCTAGCACCGGGTTTGCCGTAGGCAATGTTGTATTCCACGGTGTCGTTGAACAACACAGTGTCTTGGGGCACGATGCCAATCGCCTGGCGCAGGCTGGTCTGGGTAACCTGCTTGATATCCTGCCCGGCAATGGTGATGCGGCCCGCCTGCACATCGTAGAAACGAAACAACAGGCGTGACAGGGTGGATTTTCCGGCGCCCGACGAACCCACCACGGCCACGGTTTTACCAGCGGGTATTTCAAAGCTGATGTTGTCAAACAAAGGGCTGTTTGCGTTTGCCGGGTTTGTAGCCTGGGCGGCATACGAAAACACCACATTCTCAAACCGCACGGTGGGTGGCCCGTCAATGCGCAATGACACAGCACCGGGGGTATCAGCCACCTCGCGCTCACGCTCGAGTAGCACAAACATCTTGTCGAGATCAGTCAGGCTTTGCTTGATCTCGCGGTAGATCACGCCCAGAAAATTCAGCGGGATATACAACTGGATCATGAAGGCGTTAACCATGACCAGATCCCCCAGCGTCATGCGGCCATCGACCACGCCCTGGGTGGCGCGCCAAAGCATGGCCACGAGCGCGGTGGCAATGATCAGTTGCTGGCCAGTGTTGAGCAAAGACAGCGTGGTCTGGCTCTTGAGTGCAGCGCGGCGGTAGCGCTCCAGCCCCTCGTCGTAGCGGCGCGCCTCAAACTGCTCGTTGTTGAAGTACTTGACGGTTTCGTAATTCAAAAGCGAATCGATGGCGCGGTTGTGCACGCTTGAATCCAGCTCATTCATCTTGACGCGAAATTGGGTGCGCCACTCGGTTACTGTCACCGTAAAGGCAATGTAGAGCACCAAGGCTGTGAGCGTGATCCAGGCAAAGCCGCTGTCAAACTTGACCGCCAGGATGCTGAGCACCAGAACCACCTCAATCAGCGTGGGAATGATGCTGTAGAGCGAATACGAAATCAGTGAGTGGATGCCGCGTGTGCCGCGTTCGATATCGCGCGTCATGCCGCCGGTTTGCCGCTCGAGGTGAAAGCGCAGTGACAGCGCATGCAGATGCGAAAACACCTGCAGGGCAATGCTGCGCGCCGTGCCTTCAGTGGCTTTGGCAAACACCAGTTCGCGCAGCTCTGTAAACAAAGAGGTACTCAGGCGCAATGCGGCATAGGCTACTAGCAGGCCAACCGGCACCACCAGCAATGCGGTGCCAGTGCTAAACCCCGCGCCAGCAGGCCCCGCTGTTGCCGGGTTCATGCTGTCCACCAGCTCCTTGAGCAAAAGCGGCACACTCACATTCGCCAGCTTGGCCCCAACCATGAAAGACAGCGCCGCCAGCACCCGCCATTTGTATTCCCACAGGTAGGGAAACAGGCGCAGCAAGGTTGCCCAATCACTGCGCTTGGGTTTGCCAGGCTGGGCTGATTGTGTGCCAGCTGCTGCTGGAGCGGCAGGCTGCGCGGTTTGGATGGCTTCAGGGCGCATCAGGGACAATCAGGCAAGTCATTACTTTGCATTGTGCCCATGTCTTCCACCAACAGCCCTGCCAGCGTTACATTGCCCACCGACACCTCGCTGGTACTCAAGGTAATTCCCATGCCGGCAGATTGCAATGCCAATGGCGATATTTTTGGCGGCTGGGTCATGGCGCAGGTTGACCTGGCGGGTGCGGTGCTGGCCGCCCGTCATGTGCGCGGGCGCATGGCCACGGTGGCGGTGAACCAGTTCATTTTCAAGCAGCCGGTGCGGGTGGGGGACATCTTGAGCTTTTTCTCGCACCTGACGCGCACTGGAAACACCTCGATCACGGTGCAAGTTGAGGTCTATGCCGAGCGCTTTGCCAACCAGGGACACTACATCAAGGTCACGGAAGCCAGCCTGACCTATGTAGCCATAGACGAAAGCGGCAAACCCCGCCCTGTGCCCAAAGACTAGGACACGATGTAGGCACCGATGCCGGTAGACAGCAGCTGGCCATCCTTGCCAAAAAACTCCATGCGCGTTGAAGCTACGCGCGAGCCCAGGCGCAAAACTTCGGCACGAATTTCAAACTGCTCACCCACGCCAGGGCGCAGGTAATCCACCCGCAAATCAATCGTGCCGAGCTTGGAAAAGCGCTTAAGGCGCTCCAACGGAAGCTCGTTCATGTGGCGCGCGCCATTGGCCGCCAAAATAGCCAGGCCGCCCACCGCATCCAGGCTGGCACTGATGACACCACCGTGAATCCGGTGGGTGGAAAAATGCCCCACCAGATCCGGGCGCATGACCAGTTTTACCACCACCTTATCGGGCTGCAGCAGCGTTATTTTTAAACCCAGCAAGTGATTGAAGACAATTTTGTTTTCAAACAGATCGGTCAATGCCGCGATGAATTCGGGTTCGAAAACCACCGGTTGGGGAGCAGCTTTCACAGCTTGGAAAAATCTGGTTTGCGTTTTTCCATGAAGGCACCAAAGGCCTCGCGCGCGGCGGGTTCACGCAGCATGCGGCCAAAGCTTTGTGCCTCCAGGCCCATTTGCGCGGTGATTTGCGCAGCCTGGCCCTGCTTCATCAGGCGCTTGGTCTCCACCAGTGACGACAGCGGCTTGGCCGCCAGCTTGCGCGCCTGCGCTTGCGCCAGCGCACTGGCTTCGGTGGGGGCCACGATGCGATTAACCAGGCCGATCTCAAGCGCGGCTTCAGCCATAAAGGGCTCACCCAATAGCAGCGCCTCAGCGGCGCGGTGGTAGCCCATAAGCTGGGGCACCAGCAGGCTCGACGCCGCCTCCGGGCACAGCCCCAAGTTGACAAAAGGCAAGCTGAAAGCAGCGTTGTCACCGGCATACACCAGATCGCAATGCAGCAGCATGGTGGTGCCAATGCCCACTGCCGGGCCACAAACCGCAGCCACCAAAGGCTTGGCAAAGCTACTGAGGCTGCCTAAAAAGCGAAACACCGGTGCATCGGGCGTACTAGGTGGTGCTTGCAAAAAATCGCCAATGTCGTTGCCAGCAGAAAAAATGCTTTCATGGCCTTGAATCACCACCACACGCACAGCGGCATCATTGCTGGCTTGCACCAGCGCCTGTGCCAAGGTGCTGTACATGGCGGCGGTGAGGGAATTTTTTTTGTCCAGCCGGTTGATCGTCAGCGTTTGCACGCCTTGCTCGGTGTGAACCAGTATCTCGCTCATAAGAATCTCCTGATGATTTGTAGTATTGCGAAGTAGCCAGGCTACTCCTTGAAATAAACCAGTTGGTGCGACGTGACCAGCAAGGCACCGCTCTCACTCCAGACCTGCGCGGTTTGGTCAAAAAAGCCATGCCGAAACACCTGGGCACGCGCCTGCCCCAGCAGGTAGCCGGTGCCGGTGCTGTGCAGTTGTTCGTTGCTGGCATGGAAGTAAATGGTCATTGACACAGTGCCCACTGGCACACGGGTGGCACGGCGCAGCCACAGGCGCGGGTAGAACACATCGGACATGGCGGTAAGCGAGGCAAAGTCCAGCGGGCGCAGCGGCTCGTCGCGCACCCACAGTTGCGTCAGGCTGCCAGTGCCGCCGCCATCCCACTGCGCGGGAATAGCACCTGCTACAAACCGCATGTCGTAGCGGTTGAGCCACTGCATGGCATTCCTTAATTCTGCGCGCGTCAATGCCTGCGGCACGGCCACATCAGGCATGGGCGTATCGTTCATTTCCCAGGTGCTGCGGCGCAATGCGGTCATGGCAGTGGCCGTAAGTACGACCTGCTCTTGCCCACTGGTATCGAGCTGGGTCAGGGCCAGCACCCAGTGCTGCGTGCTGCGGGTAGTGCGCACCGGTGTGGCACTGATTTGGTAGGGGCCAGCCGCCGTGCCACTGGCAAAGTTGACGGTGAGCGTCAGCGGCTCACCGAGGCGCCTGGGGTGTTGCCAGATGGCTTGCGCCAAGCTGGCGGCGCTGATGCCGCCATAAGGCCCGACCATGTTGTCGTAAGCTGGGCTGGTATTGCCGTGGAACAGATCCGGGTTGCTTGCGTCCGCTGCGAGTTGCAGGGCATGGTCAAGGGGATGCAAATTCATAAGGGCAGTATCGCGCCAGCTATGCGTTGCGTCAGTCCGCTGCGTGACGCGGTTTACCCAGGTACACATACAGCCCCATCACGGGCTGGCGCTGGTCTTCGCGCAGTGGCAAGGTCAGTGCCTGCAACACACTCAAACCATAACGGCTGGCCAGTGCCCGCACATGCGATTCGGCATGCGCATAACGCAAGCTTGGCAACAGTTGCGTCTGCACTGTGCCGGGCGCGGCCAGTTCCACCGTAAAACAGAAAATGCCGCCAGGCGTCAAAACGCGGGTAACCCCCTCGAACACCGGTGCCAGCTCGCCAATGTAATTGAACACATCGGCGGCAAACACCAGGTCATCCTGCCGGCTGGTGGTGCTCAAGTAATCCACCACATCGGCATGCACCAGCTCACGGTACAAGCCCAGTGCGCGCGCTTTGGCCAACATGCCGCCCGACAAATCCAGGCCATCGAGCTGCGCCACCAGCGGCTTGAGCAAGGGCGCGCTCAGGCCAGTACCGCAACCCAGATCAAGCGCCGATTCAAAGCGCCGCGAACCGAGCTTGGCCAACTGCTCGACCAGCACGCGGTAAGCTTGGTAATTGAGCATCTGCGTGAGGTGCTGGTCAAACTCGTCGGCGTAATCGTCAAATAAAAATTCCACGTATTCACGCGGTGCCGTGCTGGGCGCAGCATCGCCACGCACCGACGCCAGGAAGAAGCCATGCACCTGCGGGTCAGCGCCCAGTGCCAGGGCTTTTTCAAAGCAGGTGGCGGCCTCAGGCAGGCGGTGCAGTTCGCGCAGCAAACTGCCTTTGTGGCTCCAGGCCGTTATCAGCGTGGCGTCCAGCGCCAGTGCCCGGTCAAACGACGCAATTGCTTGCTCGTGACGCCCCAGACGTGCCAGCGTCTGGGCTTGCTCCAGCCAGATGAGGGGGCGACTGTCGTCTATCAAGACAGCCTTGTCAAAACACGGCAAGGCCAGTGCGGGCTGACCCAGCATAAACTGCGCTTGTCCCAGAAAAAACCAGGCCTCCAGGTTGTTGGGCTCAAAAATCAACGCTTGTTGCAATAGCGGCAAAGCCTCAGCCGGTTTGCCCAACCTGACGCGCGTTACACCCAGATTGGTCAGCACTGAAGGACGCTGCGGCATCAAGGCCAACGCTGCTGCAAAGCAGCGCTCAGCGTCGGGCAAGCGCTCGGCCTCGAAATGGCCAACGCCCTCCAAAAACCATGTCTTGGCCTGCGCTGCCGAGTCACTCATAAAGTTGGCCCGGAAATTACCTGTCGCACAAGGTCTGCCATCACACCCGCTCAAAAATACCTGCTGCGCCCTGCCCCATGCCGACGCACATGGTCACCATGCCGTACTTGAGCTGGTGGCGCTGCAGCGCATGCACCACGGTGGCGGCTCGGATCGCGCCGGTGGCACCCAGCGGGTGACCCAGCGCAATCGCGCCGCCCATGGGGTTGACTTTGGCGGGGTCCAGGCCCAGCGTGTTGATGACAGCCAGCGACTGCGCGGCAAAGGCTTCGTTCAGCTCGATCCAGTCGATTTGATCCTGTGTCAGTCCGGCGTTCTTGAGCGCGGCGGGAATGGCCTCGATTGGGCCAATGCCCATCAGATGCGGCGGCACGCCGCGGCTGGCGTAGCTGACAAAGCGCGCTAGTGGCTTCAGGCCAAATTGCTTGACGGCTTTTTCACTGGCCAAAATCAGCGCGCCCGCACCGTCGGAGGTTTGCGAGCTGTTGCCTGCCGTGACACTGCCGCGCGCAGCAAACACCGTGCGCAGCTTGGCTAGGCCCGCCACGGTGGTGTCGGCACGCACGCCTTCGTCCAGCGATACGGTGTGCACCTTGAGCGCGACTTCAGCCGTGTCCAAATCAGGGGTGCGCTCGGTGACTTCAATGGGTGTGATTTCATGGCTGAATTCGCCCGCCTGCATGGCCTTGATGGCCTTCATGTGGGATTGGTAGGCGAATTCGTCCTGGTCAGCGCGGCTGACTTTCCACTGCTGCGCCACTTTCTCGGCGGTCAGGCCCATGCCGTAAGCAATGCCGTAGTTGTCCACGTCTTGCGTGTTGCTGAAAATGGTAGGTGAGAGCGAGGGCGAATTGCCCATCATCGGCACCATGCTCATACTCTCGGTGCCCGCCGCAATCATCACATCGGCCTCGCCCACGCGGATGCGGTCGGCCGCCATCTGCACGGCAGACAGGCCCGAGGCGCAAAAACGGTTGACGGTAATGCCACCGACCGATTTGGGCAGCCCGGCCAGCACCGCGCCAATGCGCGCCACGTTCAGGCCCTGCGCGCCTTCGGGAATGGCGCAGCCACAGATCACGTCTTCAATGGCGGCAGGATCGAGACCCGGCACTTGCGCCAATGCGGCACGCAAGGCCGTGGCCAGCAAATCATCAGGCCGCATGTGGCGGAAAAATCCGCGGTGCGAACGGCCAATCGGTGTGCGCGTGGCGGCAACGATATAGGCGTCTTGAATTTGTTTCATGCGAATACTTTCAAACTAAGTTCATTTTTGAACAAGGGCTTGGTTCGTGGTTGAGAAAGCGTAGCGAGAAGGCGTCAGGCTAGGCGCGGGTGCCCGAGAGCAACCAGAACGTACTGCCCGTACGTGAGGATTGTTCTTGGGCTGCAACGACGCATGGCGGTTTCGCAGTAGCTTTATCAATTACGAACCGGTTTGCCCGTTGAGAGCATGCCCATGATGCGTTCCTGCGTCTTGGGGTGTGTGAGCAGCGAACAAAAAGCCTGCCGCTCCAGCGTCATCAAATACTCTTCGGTGACGAGGGTATTGGTTTCCACATCACCACCGGTGACCACGCCAGCAATCAGGCTGGCAATATGAAAGTCGTGCTCGCTGATGAAGCCGCCATCGCGCATGTTCACCAGCTGGCCCTGGATGGTGGCTTTGCCGTTGCGTCCCGCTACCGGAAACTGGCGCTTGTGCGGTGGGCGGTAGCCGCTCTCAAACAGTGAGCGTGCCTCATTGATAGCAACGTACAAAAGCTCGTCCTTGTGCGCCACCACGGTATCGCTGTCGAGCAAATACCCCAGCTTGCGCGACTCCAGCGCGCTGGTGCCGACCTTCGCCATGGCCGCTGCGGTGAAGCCCTCGGTGACGAACTTCAGCAGGTCCTTGTCGGTGGATGCAGCGGCATTCTCAGCGGCACGCCGGGCAATATACGCCAAGCCACCGGCGCCCGGCACCAGGCCCACGCCCACTTCAACCAGGCCGATGTAGCTCTCCATGGCGGCAACGCGCTTGGCCGAATACACTGCCATCTCGCAGCCGCCGCCCAAGGCAATGCCACGAATCGCGCTGACCACCGGCACATTGGCGTAACGCAGCTTGAGCATGACGTTTTGCAGCTCGTGCTCAGCCCCGTCAATAGCCGAGACACCGGCCAGCATGAAAGCCGGCAGCATGGCCTGCAAATCGGCACCGGCAGAAAACACCTCGCTGCCCGACCAGATGACCAGCCCCTTGTAGCTTTGCTCGGCCAGATCCACGGCACGGCGGAGGCCTTCGGCCACATCCGGGCTGATGGCGTGCAGCTTGGTTTTGCTGGTGGCAATCAATACATCACTGTGCACGCCATCGGGCAGCGTCCACAGGCGAATCGCGTCGTCTTCATAAACTGTGGTGCTTGCGCTGGCCTGCGGCGTGGCAATACCCAGGCCCTGCGCGTGGCCCGAAACGCTTTCAGGAAAGTATTGACGCTGGTACACCGGCAATTTGCGCCGCGGCATAAAGGCTTTTTGCTTGGGCGACCACGAACCCTGCGCGCTGTGTACACCGCCCGCCTCAACCACAGCACCGCTGAATACCCAGGCGGGCAGTGGTGCCTTGCACAACGCTTTACCGCTATCAATGTCTTCTTTGACCCACTGCGCCACCTGCAACCAACCGGCTTCCTGCCACAGCTCGAACGGGCCTTGCTTGAGGCCAAAACCCCAACGCATCGCCAGATCAATGTCACGCGCGTTGTCAGCAATCGTCTCCAGATGCACGGCAGCGTAATGGAAACTGTTGCGCAAAATCGCCCAGACAAATTGCCCTTGTTTGCCGGTGCTGCCTCGCAGCAATTTCAGGCGCTCGGCAGCAGGCTTTTTCAGCATGCGGCCATAGACTTCATCGGCTTTTTCACCAGAGGGCACATAGTCACCCTGGCCTTCTTTACCAGCCGGGTCAAAGCGCAGGATATCGCGGCCCAGTTTCTTGTAAAAACCGGCACCCGTCTTTTGCCCCAGAGCGCCTGCCGCCAGTAATTTGGCGAGCACTGGCGGTGTGGCAAAGCTCTCGTAAAACGGATCAGTTTTGAGGCTCAATGTGGTTTGCAGTGTCTTGATGACATGGCCCATCACGTCCAGTCCCACTACGTCGGCGGTACGGAATGTGCCCGAGCTGGCGCGGCCCAATTTTTTGCCCGTGAGGTCGTCCACCACGTCATAGCTAAGGCCGTAGTTCTCCACCTCTTTCATGGTAGCCAGCATGCCGGCAATGCCAACCCGGTTGGCGATAAAGTTGGGCGTGTCCAGCGCGCGCACCACGCCTTTGCCCAGGGCGCTGGTGACAAACGCTTCCAGGTCGTCCAGGATTTGCGGTTCGGTGGTGGGCGTGTTGATGAGCTCCACCAGCGCCATGTAGCGCGGCGGATTGAAGAAATGGATGCCGCAAAAGCGTGGCTTGATCGCTTCGGGCAGCGCCTGGCTCAAGGTGGTAATCGACAAACCCGAGGTGTTGGACGCCACAATCGCGTGGGGCGCAATGAACGGGGCAATTTTTGCGTAAAGGTCGCTCTTCCAGTCCATGCGCTCGGCAATCGCTTCAATGATGAGGTCGCAGCCGCGCAATTGTTCCAGGTGCTCTTCGTAATTGGCCATGCCAATCAGGGCCGCATCATCGGCCACGCCCAGCGGGGCGGGCCTTTGCTTTTTCAGGCCTTCAATGGCCTTGCTGACAATGCCATTCTTCGGGCCTTCCTTGGCAGGCAGGTCAAACAACACCACCTGCACCTTAACGTTGACCAGATGCGCTGCAATTTGCGCACCCATGACCCCAGCGCCCAGAACGGCGACTTTTTTGACTTGAAAAGTTGGCATAGCTTGTTCTCTCTTGGCCATCAAGCCAGTGCGGCATCGGTGTCTATGAGCACCTTGCTGCCTGCGCGGGCGCTACGCATCAGCGTGGCGGTCTCGGGAAACAGCTTGGCAAAGTAAAACCGCGTGGTTTGCAGCTTGGCCAGGTAGAACGGGTCGTTATTGCCCGCCGCGATTTCACGCAACGCCACCTGCGCCATACGGGCAAAAAAGTAGCCAAACACCAGGTGCCCGGCCACGCGCAAATAGTCCACGGCGGCAGCGCCCACTTCGTCCGGGTTCTGGAAACCCTTGAAGCCCAGTTCAGTGGTGAACTTGTTCATCTGGTCGCCCAGGTAAGCCAGTGGGTTGATGAACTCGGCCATCTTCTCGTTGACGCCTTCTTCTTCCACCAGCGCGCCAATCAGCTTGCCGAATTTCTTCAACGTGGCGCCGTTGTTGCCCAGCACCTTGCGGCCCAGCAAGTCAAGCGACTGGATGGTGTTGGTGCCTTCATAGATCATGTTGATGCGGTTGTCGCGCACAAACTGCTCCATGCCCCATTCCTTGATGAAGCCGTGGCCACCAAAAACCTGCAGGCAGGCGTTGGTTGAAATGTGCCCGTTATCGGTCAAAAAAGCCTTGACGATGGGGGTGAGCAGCGAGAGCATTTCGTCGCTGTCCTTACGCACTTTTTCGTCGGGGTGGCTGTGCGCCTTGTCCAGCAGCACCGCGCAAAAGGTGGCCAGCGCACGGCCACCCTCGGCATAGGCTTTGGCCGTCAGCAGCATCTTGCGCACATCGGGGTGCACGATGATCGGGTCGGCGGGCTGGTCCTTGGCCTTCGGCCCAGAAAGGCTGCGCATCTGGATGCGGTCCTTGGCGTAAGCCAGCGCGTTCTGGTAGGCGACCTCGGTCAGGCCCAGCGATTGGTTGCCCACCCCCAGGCGGGCGGCGTTCATCATGACAAACATGCCCTGCATGCCCTTGTTGGGCTGGCCCACCAGGGTGCCAATGGCACCATCAATCACGATCTGCGCCGTGGCGTTGCCGTGGATGCCCATCTTGTGCTCCAGGCCGCCGCAGTAAATGCCGTTGCGCGCACCCAGCGAGCCATCCTTGTTGACCATGAACTTGGGCACGATGAACAGGCTGACCCCCTTGATGCCCGGAGGTGCATCGGTCAGGCGCGCCAGCACCAGGTGGATGATGTTGCCGGCCATGTCGTGCTCGCCGGCGCTGATGAAGATCTTGTTGCCGGTGATCTTGTAGGTGCCGTCAGGCAGCGCCTCGGCCTTGGTGCGCATCAGGCCCAGGTCGGTGCCGCAATGCGCTTCGGTCAGGCACATGGTGCCGGTCCATTCGCCGCTGGTCATCTTGTGCAGGTAGGTTTGCTTTTGCTCTTCAGTGCCGTGGGTGTGCAGCGCGGCGTGCGCGCCGTGCGTCAGGCCGGGGTACATGGTCCAGGCCTGGTTAGCCGAGTTCAGCATTTCATAAAAGCACTGGTTCACCACCAGCGGCAAGCCCTGGCCGCCAAAAGCCGGATCGCAACTGAGTGCGGGCCAGCCGCCTTCCACATACTTGGCATAGGCTTCCTTGAAGCCCTTGGGAGTGGTCACCGCGTGGGTGGTGATGTCGAGCTTGCAGCCTTCTTCATCGCCACTGATGTTCAGCGGAAACGTCACTTCAGCGGCGAATTTACCAGCCTCTTCCAGCACCGCATTGATGGTGTCTGCATCGGCGTCGGCGTACTTGGGGATGGCCTTGAAGTCGTCGGTGACCTTGAAGACTTCATGCATCAGAAATTGCATGTCGCGTAGCGGTGGGGTGTAAGTAGCCATGGTTGTGTCTCAGTTCAAAAAAGTAGGGGGAAGTAACTGGCTCGATAGGAGAAATTCAGACAAATTTGTAGCGCGCCACAATCGCTTCAAAGCCATTGACGGCCCTGGTGATGGGATTGGTTGCGTTGAGAAAACGTGCTTCGTAGTGCAGCGCCAGAATCAGGCCGTGGATTTCAAACACCATTTGCTGCTCGTCGGTGGTGGCGCTCAGGTGCTTTACCTCTTTGGCCTGGTGTACGGCGCGGCGCATGGCCGCCAACCAGACATTGACCGAATGCGCCAGCGCATCACGCACCGCGCCGGGACGGTCGTCAAACTCGACCGCGCCACTGATGAAGATACAGCCCGACTGAATCTCCACCGCCACGCGCTTCATCCAGTTGGCAAACAGGGCGCGCAGGCGCGGCAAGCCGCGTACCTCGTTCAAGGCGGGGTAGAACACTTCTTCTTCAAAGCGCGCAAAATATTCGCGCACCACGGCAATCTGCAATTCCTCGCGTGAGCCAAAGTGGGCGAACACGCCCGACTTGCTCATCTGCGTGATCTCGGCCACTGCCCCAATGGAGAGCCCCTCCAAACCCACTTGCGAGGCCAGGCCCAGGGCGGCATCAATGATGAGCGCCTTGGTTTGCTGGCCCTTGAGCAGCGCCCGTCCTTCACGCGCGGCCACGCCGGCGGGCTCGTTGGCAGCGGGTTTGATTGACAAAGTGTTGGTTGGCATGGGCGTAGTGGTCAGGGCATTCAACAAATAGAACGGTCGTGCTATTTTTAGCGAATTCTAACCATAGTCTGTGAAGCGCCGCTGTTCGCCGGGGCACGTCTAGGTGCCGTGCTCTATTTCAACGTCAAACAACCCTAGGCGTTCAGGTGCGCTAGGCTGGCTTCCAGATGCTCGGTGGGCAGCCGCTTGAAGCCCGAGCGGGCGTAACGCTGCATTCGCCCCAAGGCAAACGCCAACAGCACCGAAGCGCGCACCTGCGCATCCACGGTGGGCGCGCTGGAGCCTTCGGCTTGCGCCAAGCCACGCAGGCTTTGCCTGAAAGTAGCCTCGATCTTGTCGAAAAACTGGTTCATGCGGATTTGCAGGCGCTCATGCTCAAACACCAGTGCATCGCCCACCATGACGCGCGTCATGCCGGGGTTCTTCTCGGCAAAACTAAGCAGCATCACCAATACCTTGTTGACCTGCGCCACCGGCGCGCTTTCTCGCTCGGTAATTTGGTTGACCAGACTGAACACCGACTGCTCGATGAACTCGATCAGCCCCTCAAACATTTGCGCCTTGCTGGCAAAGTGACGGTAAAGCGCAGCCTCACTTACCTCCAGCCTGGCTGCCAGCGCAGCAGTGGTGATGCGCTCGGCCCCGGGCTGCTCGAGCATGCTGGCCAGCGCTTGCAAAATCTGCACACGCCGCTCGCCGGGCTTGGGACGCTTACGCACAACAGCGCCAGGGCTTGCCACTGGCACCCCAGGCAACGCACTGGCCACTTCAAATTCTGGCTCGGTCATGAAACAGTTTTTTCAAAAATGGCGGCTAATGGGAACGGATCATGGTGCCAAAAGCTTGGTCGGTCAGAATCTCCAACAGCAGCGCATGCGGCACCCGCCCATCAATAATGTGTACCGCGTGCACACCGCTTTTGGCAGCATCCAGCGCGCCGCTGATCTTGGGCAGCATACCGCCGGAGATGGTGCCATCCGCAAACAGTTCGTCAATCTCGCGCGCTGTCAGGTCGGTCAACAGCGCGCCTGCTTTGTTAAGCACGCCAGGGGTGTTAGTCAACAGCACCAACTTCTCGGCTTTCAAAACGGTGGCGAGCTTGCTGGCCACCACGTCGGCATTGATGTTGTAGCTCTCGTTTTGCTCGCCAAAACCAATTGGGCTGATGACGGGGATAAAGGCATCGTCTTGCAACGCCTTGACCACGCTCGGGTCAATCGCCAGGATGTCACCCACCAGGCCCACATCGTGCTCCTTGCTGGGGTCGTCCTTGTCGGGCATGCGCAGCTTTTGGGCGCGAATCATGCCCCCGTCGCGCCCAGTCAGGCCGACCGCCTTGCCACCCGCCTGGTTAATGAGGCCCACAATATCTTGCTGCACCTGGCCTGCCAGCACCCACTCCACCACTTCCATGGTTTCGTCATCGGTCACGCGCATGCCCTGCACAAACGTGCCTTTCTTGCCCAGGCGGTTCAGCGCGTTTTCAATCTGCGGGCCACCGCCGTGCACCACCACCGGGTTCATGCCCACCAGCTTTAAAAGCACCACATCTTCGGCAAAGTCGGCTTGCAGCGCCGGGTCGGTCATGGCGTTGCCGCCGTATTTGATAACCAGCGTCTTGCCGTGGAACTTGCGGATGTAGGGCAGCGCCTGGGCCAGGATCTCGGCCTTGTCACGCGGATTGATGGCGGTTACTGGGGTGGGGTCAGCAGACATGGTGGGCGCAGCAAAAGGGGTTGCGCGCATTATCAGGCTTTCTTGGCCCGGCTTTTTGTCTCTAGCGGCGCAGCCAGCGCGGCACCTTGAAGCGCACGATGCTGACATACGCCCATACATAAGACAGTACGAACAACCCGCAAAACGCCATCAGCACGCTGGTGTTGTGCCAAAACAGCACGGCTGGAATCACGGTCAAAATAGTAAAGCCCCATAGAAAAGGCGATGTGCGGTTGTTGCGCATCAGCATGCGGCGCGAGGCGTCATCATGGAACACGCCGCGCACAATGCGGCGGTAAATCAGCTGGTGAAAATGCAGCGCGTCAGCCACACCGGGCGACTGGCCGCGGGCCGTTTTGCGGTAGATGGAAAAAAAGGTTTCCCACACCGGGTAAATCAAAAGCAGCACTGGAAACCAGGGCGAAACCTCGGCGTGGCGCTGCACCAGCTGAATGCTGGCAATGGCCAACACCACGCCCCACAGGTAAGCGCCGCCGTCACCGGCAAACAGCAGCCCGCGCGGGTAGTTCCAAACCAAAAAGCCCGCCGTGGCACCAGCCAGCGCCATCAGGACGCCGCACAACTGCCGGTCGTCAACCTGCAAGCTCACATACCCCAGTGCAAAACACACAATCAGGGCCACTGTGCCCGCCAGACCGTTGTAGCCGTCGATCAGATTAAAAGCGTGCGGCAAACCGGCAATTGCCAGCAACGCCAGCAGCATGGCTGGCCAGTGCGACAGCATCCACACGGCGTCCATGGCGGGCCAGCCCAGGCGCCCAATCCACAAATCCAGACCAACCACGGCAACGCTTGCCGCCAGCAGCGTCACCAGCAGGCGGTAGCGCGCGCTCAGGCGTTGGGTCAGGTCTTCGTAGACACCGCCCAGCACGGCAATCAAGGCAGCGCCCCACCAAAACAGGGCCACTGACGGTTTAAAGCTGATCTGGTTGGGCACGCCCAGGGTTTCCGAAATTTCCATCCAGGCCCAGCCCACACTGCACGCGATGAACATACCGGCACCACCCAGGCGTGGCACGTGACCCAAATGAAAGCGCTGGGGCATCTGGATGCCGTAATGGCTTGGCCTGGTATTGCCATAGCGAATCAGCACTGCTGAGGCAATGAAAGCGATGGAACCGCACAGAATCAATAAAATCAGCATGAGTTGCTAGGCCAGGGCGTGGCCCGTTGCTGGTCCTGAAGTTACAGCTATTATCCTTGCGGCATTCAATGCTCCACTTGAGGCCGCGTAACAAGATGTTGAACTGCTTCGGTCTGCGTGACCACAGCCAAGGTCTCCCAACCCATTTTTACCTAACGCGCTGCGAGTCAACACCGTGATTTTGCTCACTGGAGGCTGTGGCTTCATAGGCGCAGCGCTGCTGCGTCACTGGCTGGCCACCACTGACGAGCCTGTGCTCAATCTCGACGCCCTGACCTACGCCGGCCAGGCCGCCAACGTGGCCGAGCTGGCCGGCCACCCGCGCTATGCGTTTTGCCAGGGTGACATTGGCAACGGCGATTTGCTCGCCACGCTGCTACGCCAGCGCCAGCCGCGCGCCGTGCTGCACCTGGCGGCTGAAACCCATGTTGACCGCTCGCTCTCTGGGCCACTGGCCTTTGGCCAGACCAATGCGCTGGGCACATTGCAACTGCTGACCGCCGTGCGGGCCTACTGGCAAACGCTGGATGCCACAGCAGCGCAGCAGTTCCGCTTTTTGCAGGTCTCCACCGACGAGGTATTTGGCTCACTGGCCGCCACCGCCCCGGCCAGCATGGAAGCCAGCGCCTACCAGCCCAACAACAGCTATGCCGCATCCAAAGCCGCTGCCGACCATTTTGTGCGGGCCTTTCACATCAGCCACGGCCTGCCCACACTCACCACCCACAGCAGCAACAACTACGGCGAGCGCCAGCATGCGGAAAAACTGATTCCTCGCATGATCCACAACGCCCTGCACGGCCTGCCCCTGCCGGTGTATGGCGACGGCCAGCAGGTGCGTGACTGGCTTTATGTAGACGACCACTGCCGCGCCTTGTGCGCCGTGCTGGCGCGCGGCGTGCCCGGCCAAACCTACAACATTGGCGCAGGCAACGAGCGCAGCAACCTGCGCGTGGTGCAACAGCTATGCGACCTGCTCGACACCCTGCGCCCACGCGCTGACGGCCTCACCTACCGCCAGCTCATCGCGCACACCGAAGACCGCCCCGGCCACGACCGGCGCTACAGCCTGGACTGCCGCAAGATCAAAGACGAGCTGGGCTGGCAGGCGCAAATGCCGTTTGACCAGGGCCTGCTGCGCACCGTGCAGTGGTATCTGAGCCAAACCGGCGCGCCATGAATATTGTTTTGCTGGGCGCTGGCGGCCAACTGGGCCGGCAACTGGCGCGCAGCCTGGCTGCGCTGGGCACACTAACTGCGCTAACCCGCACAGGCAGGCCCGCCACGGCGGCTCACCCCGCGTTGTGTGGCGACTTGTGCCAACCCAGCGCGCTGGCGCAAACCCTGAGCCACCTGCGCCCTGACGTGGTGGTCAATGCCGCGGCCTACACCAACGTCGACCACGCTGAAATCAACCCGCAAGCCGCTCATGCCGTTAACGCGCGCGGCTGCGAAGCCCTGGCCAGCGCCGTGCAAGAACTCGGCGCGCACCTGGTGCATTTTTCCACCGACTACGTGTTTGACGGTGCCGGTGAAAAGCCCTGGCAAGAAAGTGACCTGTGCCGCCCGCTCAACGCCTATGGCCGCAGCAAACTGGCGGGCGAGCAGGCCATTGCCGCCGCTTGCAGCCGCTACTGGATTTTTCGCACCAGTTGGCTCTATGAGTTGGCCAGCACCAACTTTCTGACCACGGTGCTGGATGCCGCGCAACGCGGCGAGCGCCTGCAAATCGTCTGCGATCAATGGGGCGCGCCGACCCGCGCCGCCTGGGTGGCCGACACGCTGGCGCAAGTGCTGCAACCGCCTGAGCGCGGGCCAGCCAGGCAGCAAGCCGCAGCGTCCGGCATCTACCACCTGGCTGCCGCTGGCCACACCGATTGGTACGCCTATGCCCAATACGCGCTGCAAGAAGCCAGCGCTTGCGGGGCACAGTTAAAAACCACGGTGCAGCAGGTGCAGGCCATTGCAGCGGCGGCACGCGGCGGCACCGTGCGCCCAGTCAACTCGCGGCTGGACACGGCTTTGCTGCAAACCACCTTTGGCATCACCCCGCCGCCCTGGCAAGACGGTGTGCGCCGTGTGGTGGCGCAGTGGGCGCGCGCCCAGGCGCAAGGCCAAGTTCAAACGCCGATGCAGACGCAGGCGCAGGCGCAAACTCAGCTCCACACGCCAGTGCAATGAGGCCCGCATGAAAGTCACCCCCACCGCCTTGCCCGAGGTTTTGCTCATCCAGCCAGTTGTGCATGCCGACGCGCGCGGCTTTTTTACCGAACGCTTCAACCAGCGCGACTTTGCCCGCGCCACGGGCCAAAACGTGCAGTTTGTGCAAGACAACCACTCGCATTCGGCACATGCCGTGCTGCGCGGCCTGCACTACCAAAGCACCGAGCCGCAAGGCAAGCTGGTGCAGGTGCAAAGTGGCCGCGTGTTTGATGTGGCGGTCGATGTGCGTGCCAACTCGCCCACCCTGGGCCAGTGGGTCGGGCTGGAACTCAGTAGCGCGCATCATCAACAACTCTGGATACCGGCGGGTTTCGCCCACGGTTTTTTGGTGCTCTCCGAGCAGGCCGATGTGCTCTACAAAACCACCACCTACTACCAGCCCCAGGCCGAGCAGGTGCTGGCCTGGAACGACCCCAGCCTGGCAATTGACTGGCCGCTGGCCGCGCTGCACAGCGCCCCGCTGCTGTCGGCGCGGGATGCATTGGGAAAAGCGTGGTCCGATGCGCCTCGGCTGGTGGTGTCTAGCGCTGTTTAGCGGCGACTCGCTACCACCAGCGACGGCTGGCGCAGGCTGGCAGTTCTCAGGTCGGCAGTTGATGGGTCGCCTGCTTTAATTTGCTACTAAATACATAGTATTTTTTGATAGCAGCACCCGCACGTATCTATTGGGGTTTACTGCTTATTGATGCTTAAAAATAGCCTGTTTTCTTGAAATTTAGCTTGGCAGGTACTGTTTGGGGTGTTTTGCGGGCTGGTGGGGCTGGTTTTTAAGTATTTGAGGCTGTTTTTGAGTGCCGTATAGGGGTTTTAGCTAGCGGTTATGTGCGGGTAGCGCTATGGTTTTTTACTATGCTTTTTATAGTGTTTGGTGCCTTGTTTTTGTTGGCGGTCTCAACTTCAAGCGCAACACGTGGAGGTTACTGCAAGACATCTGGCTGGCTCTGAAGGCGAGCCAGATGTTGGCTATACACCTCAAGTGGAGACAGCCAGCCCAAAGTCTTTCGGGGTCTG
>JAKFVA010000001.1 GCA_021732385.1 Burkholderiales bacterium
CGTTGATGGCCATGGCGGCTTTTGCCGTTCTTGCGGATGTGCTGACCTTGACAGCTTGGACAGGTGGTGTTCATGCCGGCATCATGGCAGATAAAGGATTCGAAATCAATACCTATTTAGCAATCCCTCAAAACCCATTGAAACGCCCTGCTGGCGTGCGGGTGAAGCTATACTTTTTTACTATCTATTTCATAGTGATTAGCAGCTTTAGCAGCCACTCGCGACCAGTTACACCATGCTGTTCGAACGCATCCAAGGCTATGCCGAGCCATGAAATCCCGAAGCAGTTCGAGGAAGCTTTAAAAGCTTAAGGCGGTGTCTACGGAACCGGCAGCAGCCCACAAGTTTCTTTAGTGATACGACCGACAAAAGCTACCTTTGGGTGCGTCTTGCAAAAGACGCTGCTGGCCCGGGAGGCGGAGAGACCGCCCAGCTCAAAGCCGAAGTCTCGCGCCTGAAGGCCGATTTGAAGACGGCCAACAAGGAGCGTGACATCCTAAAAAAGGCCGCAACGTACTTTGCCAAACTGTCCGGGTGAAGTCCATCCGTTTAATGGATACTCGCTGCTAGCACTGAAATGCCCAACCCATAATCGAGATGTCAAAGTCCGTTACCGCAAAAATTCAACCGACATTGCTGGTTTGGGCAAGGGAGACTGCTGGCTATTCGATTGACGCAGCCGCAAAAAAAATTCACGTCAGTGCAGAAAAACTAGTGGCTTGTGAGTCTGGTGAACAGAGCCTGACATTCAAGCAACTTCAAGAGGCCGCCAACGTCTACAAGCGACCTTTGGCGTTGTTCTTTCTGCCCGATGCCCCCGCGCTCGAAGCCAGAGTGCAAGACTTCCGACTCGATAGCGATGTGGCCGACCAGCCATTGTCCCCAGCGGTCAACATTGAAATCCGCCGCGCCAGGCAACATCGCGATGAAGCAATGGAGCTGGCCAGGGAACTTGAAAGCGACATCCCGTCGTTCTTAGTCACCGCGACCATGCAAGAACGGCCTGATGCTGTGGCTCAGAGGCTGACCGAGCTGTTGAAGTTAGACGATCAAAAAGTCGCAAGCTGGAAAAATCAGGACGAAGCACTCAAAGGGCGTAAGGCCGCTGCCGAGGCAGTTGGCGTGTTGATTTTTGAGGCGAGCCGCATACCCACTGAGCAAATGCGGGGGGTAGCGCTGCCATTTGATCAACTCCCGGTTGTCATCCTGAACGGGGCCGACTCCGCCGCCGGTCGGAGTTTCACGCTGATGCACGAGTTGACGCACTTGCTTTTGCGCCAAGGCGGCGTTTGCGATTTGGCACCGACCGAAGACAGTTCCCCGAATGCACGCATCGAACAATTCTGCAACGCTGTGGCAGCAGCGGTACTGATGCCAACAAGCAAGGTACTGGCTCTGGTGCCTAATTCGGCGCCGGAAGCATGGACGATGGATCAGTTGGGCGCTCTCGCCAAACCATTTCGCGTGAGCCGCGAAGCATTGTTGGTCCGTCTTGTGAATTTGGGACGCGCCACCCACCAACACTACCTCACTATGCGTCCACTATTCCGCGAGGAATATCTGGCATTCCGACAGTCCCAAAAGTCAGAATCCGATGGAGGGCCAAGTCCGGCAGTCATGGCTGTCCGCAATCTGGGAAAACCGTTTATCCATCTCGTCCTAGACGCGTATGCGAACGAGAGAATCGGACTGTCTACGGTTTCTGATTATCTTGGCGTGAAACTAAAGCATTTACCAAAAATTCGCGGCATGGTGCTGGGGAATGGCGTCGCGGCATGACAAATTACTGCATCGATACGAGCACAATCATCGATGCAGGAGAGCGCTATTACCCTATCGACGTTTTTCCCGCATTTTGGGACAGGCTGGATGCATTGATTCAAGCGGGCAGACTCAGAGCCCCGCAGACGCTAATCGACGAACTAGAAGCCAAGGACGATGCGTGGCGGGAGTGGGTTTACTCACGCCGAGATGCAATGATCTGGCCAATTGATGACGCGATTCAAACGGCGATGGCCCAAGTCATGCCAATCTATGCAGCAATGGTCACCAATTTAAACAGCATCAAAGGCGACCCATTTTTCATCGCGGCATCAATAGCCAAAAATGCCACGCTGATCACAAGTGAAAAGCCCATAAAAGGCAACATCAAAATCCCAAGGATTTGCGAACAACTGGGCGTCGCTTGGAGTCCATTGTTAACTGTTGTACGAACAGAAGGCTGGCGTTTCTAGCCCATGAGGATTTCAAGCAGTGTGTCCGCGGGGTCCTTACACACAAAAATTCGGACAGATTCTCTAGTAATCGTGTTCTCTCGTACTTCAGTACTTCGCTTTACCAACCCTCCACACTAACAGCAGCGTAACCATTACAGATGCTGTAAAAAAAGCTGCGCCAATGAAGCCTCCTGACTTAATCCAATCAATCATTCCAAGTGCTGCAAAAATAGCATCAACTGGCAACATAATTTTCCAAATTTCCTTTACTTTCATGCGTATCTCCTGAAAGAATCAAAACTATTAATTTTTAGTTCGGCGAAGATCAAGTCCCTGACGAGCAAGGCAACGTAAACCCGGTGGCGGTGCGCTTACCCCGGTTCGGCGCCCAGTTGATGTAGGGTTGAAGCCGTCGCAGCCGGTAGCTGTCAGCGTGCCGCCCCTTACGAATTGTTTTTCCTGCCAAGTAGAGTATCCAAATCCGGCGAAAGAATAGCAATCCCAACTATGTGGAATATTCTCTCAAGCACAGATAAGCTTTCGTAAGAAGCCACAACATAAAAACACCAAGCGAGCCAAGCTATGGTGAACGCAATAAAAAAGATACGCCATCGAAGATTTAAAGCGCTGCGCTTTCTCAACAGCCACATACCCTACTCCCGGCGGCAGGTGGCCGTGGCCACCGCAGCCCAGGCCAGCAAGCCGGGCAGCCAACTGTGCTGGTAGAGCAAGGCAAACAAAAGCGGGATGCTGGTGCTGATAGCGGCCAGCGACAACCCGGCATTGCTCATGGTCAGCCGGATCAGGCGGCTTTCAACCCATTCGGCCTCCAAAGCATCCGACAGCGGCATGGAGTCGGTGGTTTGCTTGGGCGGCATGGGGCAATTGTCACCCCAAGTGGGGCAGTGGGCCAAGCAATTCAAGTTGCCCACGGTCGCTGCCGCACTGCAACAATCAGTCCTTGCATCGCATAACGCTACGCGATACAATCAAACATGATTAAGTCATTCAGCCACAAGGGTTTGCAGCTCTTTTTTGAAAAGGGGAGCAAGGCTGGCATTCAGACTGCCCACGCGCCCCGGTTAGCGGCCATGCTGGCGCGCTTGAATGTGGCCACAAACCCCCGCGGCATGAACCTACCCGGCTGGAGATTGCACCCGCTTAAAGGGCGTGATTTAAAAGGCCACTTTTCAGTTTGGGTAAGTGGCAACTGGCGAATGACGTTTAGGTTTGAAGGCACTGATGCTGTGCTGGTTGACTATCAGGATTACCACTAAATTGGAGTATTCAAAATGGCACGAATGTTTAACCCCCCACACCCCGGCTTAACGCTGCGCGATGATGTGTTGCCCGCCCTGGGGCTGCAAGTCACGCAAGCCGCAGAGCAGCTGGGCGTGTCGCGTGTGGCCTTTTCGCGTGTGCTCAATGGCCGCGCTGCCATTTCGCCTGAAATGGCCTTGCGTATTGAAGCCTGGCTGGGCGTTGACCGTGGCGGCGAAGCGCGCCTATGGCTGGCAGAGCAAAGCGCTTATGACGTGTGGCAGGCACAACAGCGATTTAAGGCTGCGCCTATGCGTGTGCAGCCTGCGCCGGTGGCCTCTTAGCTAGTCATTAGCGTTATTCGTGCTCGATTTATGCCAACTACCTGACTGACCCAGACTTGTACGTGTAAGTGGCGGAGAGGGTGGGATTCGAACCCACGGTACCTTGCGGTACGCCTGATTTCGAGTCAGGTACATTCGGCCACTCTGCCACCTCTCCTGGTTGCTGGCGCGAAGGCGGATTCTAGCAGCGGTGCGCCCTGTTACTGGGCCTTGGCGCAGGATGTAATCAACTCACAGCAAGTAACGCGCAATCAGGGCCAGCGCAACCGAAGCCGTGAGCGCGGCAAAACCCATTTGTATTTGCGGCCCAGCCAATTGGGCGGCAATCAGGCGACCCGCCAGCATGCCCCCGAGCGTTCCCAAGGTAAAGGGCAGCGCAAGCACCCAGTTCATGGAACTGGCCAGCGGGTTAAGCGCCACACCCGTCAACGCCACCAGCGTAATCACTGCCAGTGAGGTAGCGACGACTGACTGCATCGTTAAATCGGTGTAGCGCTGCAAGGCTGGAACCAGGGCAAAGCCGCCCCCCACGCCCAACAAGCCCGACATCAAACCCGCCACGGCACCTGACAAAGCCAGGGCGCGGGCACAACGCGTGGTCCAGATAAAGCGGCCGTTGGCGGCATCGCGAATACATGGCAGCAGCCGCGCATCGCGCACTGGCGGGCCCACTGGCCCACCCAACGCCTGGCGCAGCGTCCGGTAGGCAACTAAGAGCATCAAAACAGCAAAGAAAATACCCAGCCAGCGGTTACCCAACTGCATTGCCAGCCAGACCCCAAGTGGCGTGAAGAGCATACCGGCCGCCGCCATGAACAGGGCCGCCCGGTAACGCACGGTACCCGCTTTCAATCCCAGCAAGGCACCCAGTGCGGCGGCTGTGCCCACGGCCAACAAGCCCACTGGTCCTGCCTCCACCACGCCCAAGCCCAGACCAAAAACCAACAGGGGTACCGCCAGAATGCCGCCACCGGCACCGGTGAGCGCCATGATGAGGCCAACGATCAAGCCCAGTGCAGCAGCGGTAAACATTAGCGTGGCCTTGCTTTGAACCGCCAGGCCTGGCGCACATCAAGCCTGTAATTGCGTCATGCCGCCCAGGTAGGGCTGCAACACCAGCGGCACCGCTACGCTGCCGTCCGCATTCTGGTAATTCTCCAGCACCGCCACCAGCGTGCGGCCTACCGCCAGGCCCGAACCGTTGAGCGTGTGAACCCACTCGTTTTTGCCCTGCGCGGTTTTAAAGCGCGCCTGCAAGCGACGCGCCTGAAACGCCTCGCAGTTGGAGACCGAGCTGATCTCGCGGTAGGTGTTTTGCGCGGGCAGCCACACTTCCAGGTCGTGTGTTTTGGCGGCGCCAAAACCCATGTCGCCGGTGCACAGCAGCACCACGCGGTAGGGCAGGCCGAGCTTTTGCAAGATAGCCTCGGCGTGGCTGGTCATTTGTTCCAGCGCGGCGTCGCTCTGGTCGGGGTGGACGATTTGCACCATCTCGACTTTGTCAAACTGGTGCTGGCGAATCAGCCCGCGTGTATCGCGCCCGTAGCTGCCGGCCTCGGAGCGAAAGCAGGGTGTGTGCGCGGTAAGTTTGAGCGGCAAATCGGCTTCAGGCGTGATGACGTCGCGCACAAAATTGGTCAGCGGCACCTCGCTGGTGGGAATCAGGTACAGCGCGGCCTCGTCAGCCGTGGCTTCGCTTTCCTGACCGCCTTTTTTGGCGGCAAACAGATCGGCTTCAAACTTGGGTAACTGCCCGGTACCGCGCAGGCTCTCGGCATTGACGATGTAGGGCACATAGCATTCGGTGTAGCCATGCTGCTGCGTTTGCACATCCAGCATAAAGGCCGCCAGCGCACGGTGCAGCCGCGCCACCGGGCCTTTCAAAACGGCAAAGCGCGCGCCCGAGAGTTTGCTGCCGGTGTCAAAGTCCAGGCCCAGCGGCGCGCCCACGTCCACGTGGTCTTTGGCGGCAAACGCCAGCGTGGCCGGTGCGCCGCCCAAACCCGCCTGCGGGCTCCATTTGCGCAGCTCCACATTGCCCGATTCGTCGGCGCCCACTGGCACACTGGCATGCGGCAAATTGGGCAGCGCCAGCAGCAGGGTATGCAGTTGCGCCTGCAAAACCTCAAGCTGCTGGGCCGAGGCATCCAGCTCGGTCTTGATGCCCGTCACCTGCGCCATCACGTCATCAGCCGACTCGCCTTTGGCCTTTAGCTGGCCGACCTGCTTGCTCAAGGTGTTGCGGCGCGCCTGCAAGGCTTCGGTGTGGCTCTGGATGGTTTTGCGCTGTGCTTCAAGCTGGGTAAACTGCGCCTCGTCCAAAAAGGCCTGCGGGTTGCGGCGCTTGTTCAGGCCCTGCAAAACACCGGGCAGGTCTTTGCGCAAAGAATTGATATCGAGCATGCAGGCTTATTTGTTCTGGTGAAAGCCCGCGTGCAGGTCAACCGGGATTTCGGCTACCGGCTCAGGCGCTTGGCCAAGGGGTGTCATGTTGGCTTGCGCGGGCTGAAGCTTCAAGCCCATGGGCAGCGGAAACTTGATGGTCTCCACAATGCCGTCCATCTTGCGCACGGCCACCACACCCATTGCCTTGATGCGCTGCATCACCTCTTGCACCAACACCTCAGGCGCAGAGGCACCAGCCGTCAGGCCGACGCTTTGCACGCCGTCAAACCAGTGCGGCTGCAACTCGGCGGCGCTGTCGACCATGTAGCTGCTGGTGCCGCGCTTTTGCGCCACTTCGCGCAGACGGTTGCTGTTGGAGCTGGTGGGGCTGCCCACCACAATCAGCAAATCCACCTGGCTGCTGAGGATTTTTACCGCGTCCTGGCGATTTTGCGTGGCATAGCAAATGTCTTGCTGCTTGGGCTCGCGGATACCGGGAAAGCGCGCCTTGATGGCGGTTGAAATTTCAAGCGCATCGTCCATGCTGAGCGTGGTCTGCGTCACCACGGCCAGTTTTTCGGTTTGGCGCGGTGCCACACGCGCCACGTCGTCCACCTCTTCTACCAGATGGATGATGCCCACATCCAGCTGGCCCATGGTGCCCTCGACCTCGGGGTGGCCCTTGTGGCCAATCATGATGAACTCAAAGCCCTCTTTGGCCAGTTTGGCAATCTCCACATGCACCTTGGTCACCAGCGGGCAGGTAGCGTCAAAAATCTGGAAGCCCCGCGCAATAGCCTCGTGCTCGATGGCTTTGCTCACGCCATGGGCGCTGAAAACCAGCGTGGCACCAGGGGGCACATCGCTCAGTTCTTCAATGAAGATGGCACCTTTTTGCTTGAGCTCCTCAACCACAAAGGTGTTGTGCACGATCTCGTGGCGCACATAAATTGGCGCGCCAAATTTCAGCAACGCGCGCTCGACAATTTCAATCGCACGGTCAACTCCGGCACAAAAGCCGCGCGGCTCGGCCAGCACAATTTCGTGTAGCACGCTGTGGGGTATCACCTGGCTTTGCATGGTCATAGCACGCCAATCACATGCGCTTCAAAGCGCACCGGCTGGCCTGCCAGCGGGTGGTTGAAGTCAAACAAAATCGATTCTTTGCCCGCATCGCCCTGGGTCTGCACCACCGCCCCGGCATACGATTGCGGCCCGCCGGGCACGGGAAAGTGCACCACATCGCCCACCTGGTAGCTGTCTTGCGGGTCGCCAAACTGGGCCAGCAGGCTACGCGCCACCCACTGCACCATGTCGTTATTGCGCGCACCAAAGGCTGAGCCAGCGGGCAAATCCACCGCCAGTTGCGCGCCTTCGGCCAAGCCCAGCAGGTGTTGCTCCAGCGCGGCAGACAATGCGCCACTGCCCAGCGTGAGGGTGGCGGGCTGGCCGCTAAAAGTGTTGATGATGTCGCCCGCCGGGCCGCTCAGGCGGTAGTGCAGCGTCAAAAAAGAGTGCGCTTGTACACGTGGCGCGGCGGGGGCAAAACCGGCGCTTGAATCGGGCGAGGGGGCAAGCATCATGGAGGGGCACTATAAACTGACTGCTATTGTAAATAACCCGCTTACAACCCAACCCACCCCCAGCCTGATGGCCTTTAAAGACCTCCCCCCAGACGCCCGCCCGCGCGAGAAGCTGCTGGCCCGCGGCCCGCAAGCGCTGGCCGACGCCGAGCTGCTGGCGTTGCTTTTGCGCACCGGCCTGGCTGGCAAGGGCGTGCTGCAACTGGCGCAGGAGCTGCTTGATACTTTTGGCGGCATCGCCGGTTTGCTGAACACCAGCGCCGACGATTTAAAACGCGTCAAGGGCCTGGGCGGCCCGGCCAAGCGTGCCGAACTGCTGGCGGTGCTCGAGCTAGCGCGCCGCGCGTTGGCGCAGCAATTGCAGGCGCGCACCGTGTTTGCCAGCCCGCAGGCCCTGAAAGATTATTTGCAATTGCACCTGGCGCCACGCGGTCACGAGGTGTTTGCCGTGCTGTTTTTGGACCCGCAAAACCGCCTGATTGCGCTGGAGGAGCTGTTTCGCGGCACGCTGACGCAGACCAGCGTATATCCGCGCGAGGTGGTGCTGCGCGCCCTGCACCACCAGGCCGCTGCCGTGGTGCTGGCGCACAACCACCCCAGCGGCAGCGTGCAGCCCAGCCGCGCCGACGAAGCGCTGACGCAAACCCTCAAGGCCACGCTGGCGCTGGTGGATGTGCGCGTGCTCGACCATGTGATTGTGGCCCCCGGTGCGGCGCTTTCGATGGCCGAGCGCGGCCTGGTATGACGGCACTGCTTGCGCTACAGAACCCCGCATCACACAAGCCTGCGCCATGAAAGCCCGCTCCCTGCAAGACCTCAAGGCCATGGCCAAGCGCCTGCAGGCCCAGCAAGCCGAGGCGGCTGCCAAGGCCCAAGCCGCTCTGGCGGCGCAGCGCAAGCGCCAAGCCGAGCAGCAGTTGTTCAGCCGCAGCGTGGGCCGGGTTGCACCGCTTAAAGTTACCCCGCCCGTATCGCTGGCACCGCCACCGCCCGCGCCGATTGCGCACCAGCACCTGGCCGACGAACAAGCCGCGCTGCACGAGGCGCTCTCTGACGCCTTTGATGCCAGCACGCTGCTCGATACCGACGACGGTTTGAGTTTTCGCCGCCCCGGTATTGGCCGCGACGTGACGCACAAGCTGCGCAAGGGCGACTGGGCGATCCAGCGCCAGTTGGACTTGCACAGCCTGCGCACCGACGAAGCGCGTGAGCTGCTGGCCGAATTCATTCGCAACGCGCAACGCGACGGCGTGCGCTGCGTGCGCGTGGTGCACGGCAAAGGTCTGGGCTCGCCGGGCAAAACCCCGGTGCTCAAGGCCAAGGTGCACAGCTGGTTGATCCAGAAAAAGCAGGTGCTGGCGTTTGTGCAGGCCAAACCGGCCGAGGGCGGAGCCGGCGCTTTGCTGGTGCTGCTGCAGCCGCGCCTGCGCGTGCAACGGGGCTCAGCCGGGGTGGTGTAATCTGTTTTTTTGCTACTAAATAGATAGTATAAAACTATAGCGGCACCCGCACGCTAGTAAAGCGCGTGAGCTTGTTTTAGTGCCTGAAAAACGCCTTGTTTTTATGGTTTTTAACTCAACAGCCGTCTTTTCGCGCGGCAAACTGCACAGAGGCGCTTGTTTTTAGCCTTTTAAGGCTTTTTTCAAGCCCCAAATAAAGGTAAAACCCAATGTTGACGAGCGGGTGGCGCTATGGTTTTTTACTATGCTTTTAGTAGCATGACAAGCACTATAACGGCTGGCGTTTACCGGGATCGGGCCAATGGCTTGTCTGGTACCCACCAGGCCGTTATAAAGTTTCATTCGCCATACGGACTGGGTTCATGCACCTCGCTGGCCAGCAAGGCCATTAAGTGGGGATGGACGAATAGCTTCTCGCGGCCAAACTCCACCTCGCGCAAGATTTTCAAGGCGCACATTTCCTTGAGGTAGCGCGATGCCGCCTGGCGCTGCACTTGCAGAGCCCCTGCCACATCGCTAATGCGGCAATACGGGCGCTGAAAAACCACTTGCACCAGCTCGTAGCTGTACAAGCGCGGGCTTTTGCTGCGCAGGTAGTCTGTGGCCAGCCCCATTTGCTGCTCCAGCGCCTTGATTTTCTGGTATGTCCAACGCGATGTCTCGCGCACGCCCTCCAGCATATAAAGCAGCCAGTGCTCCCAGGCTTGCTCCCGCGTGACCGCCAACAGCGCGGCGTAATAAGCCGAACGGTTGGCCAGGATGTAGCGCGACAAAAACAGCACCGGATGCGCGAGCAGGCCTTGCTCCACTAAAAACAGCAAGTTCAAGATGCGCCCGGTGCGGCCATTGCCGTCGGTGAAGGGATGGATGGCCTCAAACTGGTAATGCAAAGCCGCCATGCGCACTAGCGGGTCCAGGTTGCCCGCGTGCTGGGCATCACCCGGTTGCGCGTGGCAAAAGCGCTCCCAATTGGCCAGCTTTTCGCGCAAGTTGGCCTCGCCTTCGGGCGGGGTGTAGATGGTTTGCTGGGTGCGGTCATTCACCAAAGCAGTGCCCGATACCTTGCGCACCGTCATTTCCACCCCCTTGGTGTGCGTGCAAACGGCTTCTGCCAGTGTGGTGGTCAATGGTCGGGTTTTGAGCATGTTCAACCCTTCGAACAAGGCCAGCCGGTAGCGTAGGGTTTCTTTGGTAGCGCTGTCGGCCTTGTCTTCGTGCTGGCCGTCAAACTGAAACAGGCGGTCGGTGGTGGTGACGATGTTTTCTACCTCCGAGCTGGCCTTGGCCTCCAGCAGCACCAGGGAACTTAACAGTACATCGGGATTGGGCAGCCGAGCCACGGCCTCATTCAAGGCTGCCAGCGCCGCACGTGCCTCGACGCAAGCCTTCAAAACCGGCAGGGTCTCCAGAATCACACTGTGGGGCGGGAGCGGCGGCAAGTCGTAAGGGCTTTGGGGGTCGAAAGAGGCATTCATGTGGTCACGTGTTTTAAATATCCAGAAAATAGAACGCTTTGCCACTGTATGTTCTTGTAGAGAACACGTCAACCGAATACGTTTCAAAAATCAAAAAATAAGAACATGTTTGACTGACATGGACGCACGAAGAACATATTCTCAAAACATGTTCTGTTTTTTCTATTTATCGAACATTAATCTGTTGTAGCACCACATGTGCCGCCCCTCCTGGCAGAAATGGCTACTGCGCCGCCCGTCGCAGCGTCTCCACCACTGGCCTGCGCAAGATGTCACGCAAGCCCCACCAGCCCGCAGCCAGTGCGAGTACACCCCCTGCCAGTGCACCACCCGGTACCACCCAGGGTGTGGGGGCCCAGGCAAACTGAAACACGTATTTGGCCAGCGCCCAGCCCACGGCACTGGCCACCACACTGGCAAGCACACCGGCCAGCACGCCCACGCCAATCAACTCGGCCCGCTGCACCTGGCGCAGCAAGCTGGCGCGCGCGCCCACGGCACGCATGATGGCAAATTCGCGCGCGCGCTCCTCGCGCGTGGCGGTGACGGCGGCAAACAGCACTACCATGCCGGCGGCCAGCGTGAAGGCAAACAAGAACTCCACTGCGGCAATCACCTGGTCCAGCACGCGCTGCACCTGCATGATGGTGGCGCTGGTGTCGACACTGGTGATGTTGGGAAATTGGCGCACCAGTTGGTTGTCAAAGCCCTGCCCCGCCGCGCCCTTGGGTGCCTGAAAGGCGCTGATGAAACTGATGGGTACGTCAGCGGGCATTTGCGCCAGCGGGTACATGAAGAAAAAATTCACTCGAAGCGACGCCCAATCGACCTTTCGAATGGAGCTAACACGCGCCTCGCTGAGCACGCCAGCCACGTCAAAACGTACCTGGTCGCCCAGCTTGAGGCCCAGCGTGGCGGCAATGCCTTCTTCCATGCTGATGGCGCCCGCCTCCTGCGGCTGCCAGCGGCCAGCCACCACCTCGTTGTAGTCGGGCGGCTGCGCGCTGTGCGAGAGGTTGAACTCGCGGTCCAGCAGGCGCTTGGCGCGCTCGTCTTCATAGTCATCAGGGCTGACGGCTTTGCCGTTGACGGCCACCAGGCGGCCTCGAATCATGGGGTACCAGTCAAACTGCGCTACACCCGCGCTGCGCAGGTTTTGCTTGAACGGCTCACTTTGCTCGGGTTGCACATTGATCACAAAGCGATTGGGCGCGTTGGGTGGGGAAGCCTGCCGCCAACTGGCAATCAGGTCGGTGCGCAGTAATACCAGCAAAATCAGCGCCAACAAACCCACCGCCAGCGCGCTTACCTGCACCACGGCATAGGCTGGCCGGGCACTGATTTGGCGCGTGGCCAGCACCAGCCAGCTGGGGGCGTGCGCATCGTTCACGCCAAGGCGCAGCAGCTTGACGGCAAAGGCACTTAAAGCGGCAAACAGCGCAACCGCCACGGCAAAACCGCCCACTGCAATCAGGCCAAGCTTCAAGTCGCTGCTGGCGGCCAGCAGCAGCGTGGCAAAGCCAGCCACGCCAAGCGCCAGCACCAACAGCGAGGCGGGTTTGAGGCCGCCCAGGTCGCGCCGTATTACACGCAGGGGCGGCACTTGTGCCAGTTGCAGCACAGGCGGCAGGCCAAAAGCCACCAGCAGCGTCAGCCCCATGCCCAGACCAAAGGCCACCGGCCAGATGCTGGGCGCGGGCAGCGCCGCCGCCACCAAGCCAGCCAGCAAATACACAAAACCGTAATGTACGGCGAAGCCGATGCACAAACCCAGCACGCTGCCCAGCAGACCCACCAGCACAAACTCAAACGCATAGGCCAGCGCAATGGTGCGCTGGCGCTGGCCCAGCACGCGCAGCATGGCGCAGTCGTCAAGGTGGCTGGCGGCAAAGCCGCGTGCGGCCAGCGCCACTGCCACGGCACTGAGCAGCGCCGCCAGCAGGGCCACGAGGTTAAGAAATTTCTCGGCGCGATCCAGGGTTTGGCGCATCTCGGGGCGGCCGCTTTCCAGCGACTCCAGCCGTATGCCGCGCAAGGTGCCCGCCTTGATTTCGTTTTGCGCCCACACGATGAATTGCGCCACGGGCGCGTCTTCCCCGGCCACAGCCAGGCGGTAATTGAGGCGGCTGGCGGGCTGGATCAGGCCGGTGGCGGGCACGTCGGCACGGTTGACCATGACGCGCGGCGCGAAGTTGAGAAAACCACCACCGCGATCTGGCTCCAGTGCAATGATGCGGGCTAAGCGGAACACACTGTCGCCCAGCAACACGTTGTCGCCGATTTTCAGGCCCAGCACTTCGAGTAGCGGCGCATCGACCCAGGCTTCGCCGGGGGCAGGAATGTCCCGCGTAGTTTGCTCGGGCACGCCGGGCTGGGTGACCACCTTCAGGCTGCCGCGCAAGGGGTAGCCGGCCTCAACCGCCTTGAAGGCCACCAGCTTGCTGGCACCGCCTTGTGCGTCGCTGGCGCGGCTCATGGTGGGGAAACCCACGGTGCGCGTAATTTGCAGGCCCAGGGCGCGGGCGCGGTCTATGAATACCTGCGGTGTGGCGTTGTCACTGGAGATGATGGCATCGCCGCCAAGCAATTGGCGTGCATCACGCGCCAGGCCGCCCTTGAGGCGATCGGCAAAAAAACCCACGGCGGTAAGCGCGGCCACCGCCAGCGTGACGCTGAGCACCAGCAGGCGCAAGTCACCCGAGCGCAAGTCACGCCAGAGTGAGCGCCAGCCCAGTTGCACAAAAGAGGGCGTCATGGTGGCTGCGGGTTACCCGCCAGTGCGGGCTGCATCTGCAAACGCTCAGGCGCGCTGTAGCAAAGAAAACGTTTGTTAGTGGCGCGACCAATGGTGCACAGGCCCAGTTGCTGCGCCAGCTGGTGGCCCATTTGGGTGATGCCGCTTCGGGAGACCACCACCGCCACGCCCATTTGCGCGGATTTAATTACCATCTCGCTGGTCAACCGGCCGGTGGTGTAGAACACTTTGCCCTCGGCTTGCACCTGGGAGCTGCCCTGCAGCCACATCCAGCCTGCAATCGTGTCAATGGCGTTGTGGCGACCCACGTCTTCCACAAACAACAAGAGCTCATCTTGCGCAAACAAAGCGCAGCCGTGCACCGAGCCGGCCGATTTGTAGGTGCTCTCCTTGAGCCGGATGGCGCTGACAATGGCATACAACTGCGCCTGCGTGAGGGTTGTGCCGGGCAGGTGGATGCTTTCAATGCTGGCCATCAGATCACCAAACATGCTGCCTTGGCCACAACCAGTGGTGACCACGCGTTTGGCGGTTTTTTCCTCGTATTGGGCAATGCCGTGGCGGGTTTTGACGGCGGCCACGCCCACATCCCAATCCACCGTAATGGACTCGATTTCCTGCACGCTGTCCACTAGCCGTTGATTGCGTAAATAACCCAGCACCAGCCACTCGGGCCAGGCACCCAGCGTCATCAGTGTGACCAGCTCTTTTTTGTCCACATAAATAGTCAGCGCGCGCTCGGCTGGAATGGAAGCACTGGTGTGTTCGCCAAACTCGTTGATCGCACTGACTTGCGCCGTCAAAGACGCGCGCGCTTCAGTCAACAAGGGCAGTTGCATGGTGCATTAACTGGAGAAAATTGTGGGCAGACATATCTCAACTGTACAAAAAACAAAAGCCGGAGCATTTGCTCCGGCTTTTGTTGTGAACTGCAGCCAAGCGGAGCTTGGCAACCCACCCCGACCAGGCTATTAAGACTTTTTGGCTGGTGCTGCTGGCGCTGCAGGTGCAGTAGCTGGTGCGCCAGGTGCTGACAAGGTAGCGCCTGGCTGCTTGCCACTTGGCGGGCTGGCTGCAATTGAGGCAGGCGAATGGGCACCCGCTGCTTCAATGGGCTTGGCAGCAACCGCTGTGGCAGCAGGTGCAGGCGGCGCTGGCACATAGACAAACGCACCAGGGTCAGCACAGGCCGGCACATCGGTAGCGGGCTTGGTTTCTTTACCTGCTGCCTTGGCTGTCTTGTAATAGTGCGCCGCAGTTTTTTCAACTGACTTGCACAACTGAAAATTAGCGACCTTGCCGCTGTGCGCGGTTTTGGCAGCGGCTTCAGCGGCTTTGGCTTTGGCGTCGTCGCTCATGGCGGGCAACTTGGCAAACGCTGCGGTGGACACCACCATGGCAAGAATGGAAATAATGGTTTTCATGGCTTGTTCCTCTGAGTTCAGGCTTGCGCGGGCTGGCCCGCAGACATTGGTGTGCGCTGCACTGGAACCTTGCCAGCCTTGATATCGTCGTACCACAGTTCGTGGTGTTCTTTGGCCCAGGTTTCATCCACGTAGCCAGTTTTCATGCCTTGGTAGGCACCTTGCATACCAATGGTGCCGAGGTAAATGTGACCCATGAACATGGCCATCATCAAGACGGTGGCGATGCCGTGGACCATATTGGCAATCTGCATGGTTTCGCGTACGTACAGCAGGCCGGGAATGAGCTTGTCGAGTACCAGACCCGAACCAACCACAATCACACCCAAAAAGAACACGCCGCCCCAGAACACCACTTTTTCTCCCGCATTGAAGCGGCCAGAAGGGACTTCTTTGCCCGAGAACATACCGCCACCCTTGAGCAGCCAACCCAAGTCGTCTTTGCTGGGCCAGTTGTCTTTGAGGAAAGTGCAAAACACAATCACCAGCGACACTGCAAACAGCGGGCCAACAAAGTTGTGCAGGTTTTTGAGTGCGTAGGTGAGCCAGCCAAACAGCGTGCCGCCCATGACTGGCAATAGAAAAAACTTGCCAAAGGCCATGATGATGCCGGAGATGGCCAACACGCAAAACGCAATGGCGTTGGACCAGTGTGCCGCGCGCTCAAAGTAGGTGAAGCGCTCGATTTTCTTGCCGGTTTCACTGCCATGCAATTTCATCTCGCCCTTGGCGTAATAAAACAAGCCGATAGCCAAGGCAGCAATCAGCATCAGCGCGCCGCCATAAGGAATGATCCAGTTGTTGCGCACCTGCCGCCAGGCCTCGCCCGCGTTGGTCAAGCGGGAGCCAGGGTACTGCACAAATTTCTGAATCAGGTTGCCCGCTTCAGGCGCTTGGTCGGCCGGGTAAGTCGTAAAGCCATCGGCACCAGCACCCACCTGTCGCCATACGGGCGCGTTATTTCCAGGCTGCACCTGGCTGCGCTGGGCGTTGGTCTGATTAGCGTAATTAGGATCTTTTTCAGCGTCAGGGCGAATCTCAAAGATATTTGCACCCTTGATGCCACCCGCACCCTGAGCTGGGGCGGTAGGCGCTGCCGGAGCTGCGGGTGCAGGATCGACCTGCAGCTTATTTTGCGCCTGGGCGCTAGCAACAAGTGCCAGTGCCAGGCCAAGCGAGGAAAGCCATGTCCGGAACATAAAGTAATACCTTGTTGGCTGCTTGGTCAATTGGACTTGGTGTATTCGTTTTGGCCGCTCTGGGCACGCACTTTCAAGTGCTGCTCCCAGGCGTTTTTGTCGCCCGCTTTCCAGCCGGGGGCAGCAAACTTGCTGGCTCCCACGCCCTGAAAGGCGGCGTCACCGGATTTGCCCGCGGTCAGCTCTTGCGGCTTGTCGCCGCAAGCGGCCACAAGCAAAACAAGCGGCACGGCCAAGACAGCTTTTTTAAGCAGGCGCATCACGATTTGGCTCCTGCAGCCGCTGGCGCAGCCTGTGCAGCCGATTTGGCTGAGCCGTAAGCGGTGCCCCAGCCCCAAACTTCAGCGCCCTTGCCACGTGTCAGCACGCGGTTGCGGAAAATGTCAGCCACTACATCGCCATCACCGGCCAGCAACGCTTTGGTCGAGCACATCTCGGCGCAAGCAGGCAGTTTGCCTTCGGCCAGACGGTTGCGGCCATATTTCTCAAACTCAGCCTGGCTGCCATTGGCTTCGGGGCCACCGGCACAAAAGGTGCATTTATCCATTTTGCCGCGCACACCGAAAGTGCCAGCACTGGGGAATTGAGGCGCGCCAAATGGGCAAGCATAGGAGCAGTAGCCGCAGCCAATGCAAACATCCTTGTCGTGCAAAACCACACCCTCGTCGGTGCGGTAAAAGCAGTTGACGGGGCAAACGGCCATGCAGGGAGCATCACTGCAATGCATGCACGCCACAGAGACCGATTTTTCGCCCGGTACACCGTCGTTCAGCGTGACGACCCGGCGGCGGTTGACGCCCCAGGGAACCTCATGCTCGTTCTTGCAGGCCGTTACGCAGCCATTGCATTCAATGCAGCGCTCTGCATCACAAACAAATTTCATCCGTGCCATGAGTGTTCTCCTTAGGCTTTCTCGACGTTGCAGATCGTCGTTTTGGTCTCTTGCATCATCGTCACGCTGTCGTAGCCGTACGTGGTCGAGGTATTGATAGCTTCGCCGCGCACCACTGGCGCTGCACCGTTGGGGTAATAAGGCAACATGTCAACGCCTTGCCAGCGACCCGAGAAGTGGAAAGGCATAAACACGGTATCAGCACCAACCCGCTCGGTCACCTGTGCCTGCACATTCAGTCGGGCCCCGGTCGGGGTGCTGACCCAGACGCGCTCGCCGTTTCGGATGCCACGGTCAGCCGCGGTTTTGGGGTTGATCTCGACGAACATCTCTTGCTGCAGCTCAGCCAGCCAAGGATTGGAGCGAGTCTCTTCGCCGCCGCCCTCGTACTCAACCAGACGGCCCGAGGTCATGATGAGCGGGAATTTCTCATGCGCCTTGTCGGTCAGGTTCTTCTGCTGCACAGTTTTGTACAGCGTTGGCATGCGCCAGAAGGCCTTTTTGTCTTCGTGCGTTGGGTACTTGGCCATCAGGTCGGGGCGTGTGCCGTATAGCGGTTCACGGTGAACCGGTACGGCATCAGGGAAGTTCCACACTACAGCGCGAGCCTTGGCGTTGCCAAAGACGTGGCAGCCATGGTTTTTCATGGTCACACGAATGATGCCGCCCGATGAATCGGTCTTCCAGTTTTTGCCTTCAGCTGCCACTTTTTCAGCGTCTGTCAGTTCGGTCCACCAGCCCAGCTTTTTCAGCAGGATGTGGTCAAACTCGGGGTAGCCCGTCGTGATATCGGCACCGACTGAATGCGATCCATCCTCAGCCAGCAGGTTTTTACCGTCTTTTTCCACACCAAAGTTGGCGCGGAAATTACCACCGCCGTCCATCACGTGTTTGGAGGTGTCATACAAATTGGGCGAGCCTGGATGCTTGAGCTCAGGCGTGCCGTAGCAAGGCCATGGCAGACCGAAGTAGTCCCCGGTGAAGTCGTAGCCGGTTTCCTTGTCTTTGCCGCCTTTGGCTTTGAGCGTTTTCACGTCAAACAAATGCATGTTGCGCATGTGCGCTTTCAGGCGCTCGGGGCTTTGGCCGGTGTAGCCAATGGTCCATACCGACTTGTTGATTTCGCGCAGGATATCTTCAGGCACAGGTTCGTCCATGCCTTTGATTTTTTGCATTTTGAAATTTTTCGACAGCTCTTTGGCAAAACCCAGCTTCTCGGCCATCTGGTGCATGATCATGTGATCGGAGCGGCTCTCCCAAAGCGGATCAATCACTTTCTCGCGCCACTGAAGAGAACGGTTGGATGCCGTGGCTGAGCCGCTGGTTTCAAACTGTGTGGCTGCTGGCAGCAAGTAGACCGCGCGGTTGGCACTGACCTCGCGCTTGGCATCTGACAATACTTTTTTGCCTTGGTCGTTCAAGGGCATGGCGGCCATGGCTGCGGTTGCTGATGGATATGGATCCACCACCACCAGCAGATCAAGCGCATGCATGGCTGCCTGCATTTCAACACCGCGAGTCTGCGAGTTGGGGGCGTGACCCCAGAAGAACATGGCGCGCAGATTGGCGTCCTGATCGATCAGCTCGTTTTTCTCCAGCACGCCGTCCACCCAGCGCGATACCGTGATGCCAGACTTGCCCATCATGCCGGGCGCATACTGCTTTTTCATCCACTCAAAGTCCACACCCCAGACCTTGGCGAAATGCTTGAACGAGCCTTCTGCCAAACCGTAATAGCCGGGCAGCGAATCGGGATTAGGGCCGACGTCAGTTGCACCTTGCACGTTGTCGTGGCCACGGAAGATATTAGTGCCACCACCCGACACGCCCACGTTGCCTAGCGCCAACTGCAAGATGCACGAGGCGCGAACAATGGCGTTGCCAGTGGTGTGCTGGGTTTGGCCCATGCACCAAACTATGGTTGATGGCCGGTTCTTGGCCATCATTTCAGCAGCTTTATAAACCTGTGCTTCTGGCACGCCGCAGACTTCTTCCACCTTGTCCGGCGTCCACTTGGCCATCACTTCTTCTTTGACCTTGTCCATGCCGTAGACGCGGTCATTGATGTATTTCTTGTCTTCCCAACCATTCTTGAAGATGTGATGCAACATGCCAAACAGGAAGGCAATGTCAGAACCCGAACGAATGCGGATGTAGTCGTCGGCTTTGGCCGCCGTACGGGTGAAGCGCGGGTCGACCACAATCATCTTGCAGCCGGTTTCCTTGGCGTGCAGCATGTGCAGCAGGCTGACCGGGTGGGCTTCGGCAGCATTGGAGCCAATGTACATGGCGCATTTGCTGTTTTGCATGTCGTTGTAGGAGTTGGTCATGGCGCCATACCCCCAGGTATTGGCTACACCAGCCACCGTGGTGGAGTGGCAAATACGGGCCTGGTGGTCGCAGTTGTTGCTGCCCCACAGGCTCATCCACTTGCGCAGCAAATAGGCTTGTTCGTTGTTGTGCTTGGACGAGCCCACCACGTAAACCGAATCCGGACCGCTTTCTTTTTTAAGCGCCAGCATCTTGTCGGTGATTTCTTTCAGCGCCACGTCCCAGCTGATACGCTCATATTTGCCGTTAACCAGCTTCATGGGGTAGCGCAGGCGGAACTCACCGTGGCCGTGCTCACGCAAGGCCGCACCCTTGGCGCAATGGGCACCCAGGTTGATGGGGGAGTCGAACACGGCTTCCTGGCGCACCCAAACGCCGTTTTCCACAATGGCGTCAACCGCGCAGCCCACTGAACAGTGGGTGCAAATCGTGCGTTTGACTTCAATCTTGCCGTCGCCGATGGCTACCTTGCCTTCAGCAGCTTTGGCTTTTTTCACCAGCACCAACTGCGTGGCGGCTATGCCGACGCCCAGGCCCAGGCCAGAGCGGCGCAAAAAGGCGCGGCGGTCTACCGTGGGCAAGGCATTAGACAAACCCCGGCGCAGGCTGTGCACAAACGGGGACAGAGTGGCGGCCGAGGCAGCGCCGGATTTTTTGGTAAGCAACATGGAGACTCTCCTGAAGTTGAGAGTTAAACGAGGGTGGTTTTGTAGTACAGCTTGACGTGTTCCGTCAGGCTGTAGCCGCCGCCTTTGGCGGGCGCCTTGGCAGAGGCCGTCGCAGTCGGCTCGGTCTGCCGAATTGCAGGTACAACGGTAGCGACTGCGGCTACGGCACCCACAACACTGGCACCCGCAAACAGCTTGCGGCGTGAAAGTGACTGGGTGGGCTGGCTATTTAGCTGGCTCATGGTGTGTCTCCAAATACGTTCCAAGATAGGAACTGAACTGCATACCCAGTGGAATGTAACAACGCGCACCAACTTGGGCAAGTAAGGGCAAACGCTAGCGTCGTACTTTGAGCTGCGAGATAGCCACCTGAGGCATCACCGGTCAGCGCCGTTGTAAGTATTGATTTTTTGAGCGCTCTGCTTTAGACAACCCAGTTTGCTCTCAGGCACAAAGTAAATCAATTTGAATCAAGTACTTACCAAGCTGTGGGTTCTTTGCCAAGTTCACATCTTGATTGACGCTGTGCCGACTCAATTTGGATTTGTAAGCTTGGCAGAACACCCAATACAACAAAAGCATGCAAAAAATAATTCCAACTCAAGGGCCGCACAAGCAACTTCGCAGATACAAATCCGAGCAATTTAGTGGGTTGCTTTTTACCCGGCAGATGCTGCGCTTTAGCTCAGGTAAGCAAATCAAAGCCCTGGGTTTCAACGCTGATGAAAGCCCGGGTGAACTCGGCCAGAGCGCGATAAAAACGTGCTTTGGGATAGTCGGTAATGGCATCACACATTTGCATGGCCCAGGGTTGGACATGATCGCCAAAAAAGGCTTTTTGCTGGCTCAGGTTGGAAACCGTCACATCATCACCAGCAATTAAAAACCGCATGACTTCGCACAGGTAGGCAAAGTGGTCTTCGGTTTCAAACACGCTCTCGCCGCGCTCTAGGCCAAGTTTGGCCAAGTCATCGCGCAAGCGCACCAGCGGTTTTTCGTTGAGAAAACCGCTGAGGTAATGGGAGCCAAACAAATACACCTCGGGCTTGCTCATGCCGCCAAACAAGGCGTTGTATTCGTCTTTCAGGGCTTGTTCACTCATCTCGCGCGCCAGGCCAATCAACGCGGCCCAGGGCTCTTCCAGAAAAGCCCCCGCAGCTGGTGCCTGCGTCACCGCCACGCGAATCGCCGCCAGGAGCTCAGTGCTGGGCGCAGCGTAATACAACTGGCTGAGCACGCCGTAGATTTCGGCGCGCGCGGTTTCTTCGTCAAGCGCATTGGAGGCAGCTGGGCTGAGCTGAATCACTTGCGCCATGGGGCCCAGCGCGTCGTTGTCAGTAGTGTCGGTGGCGGCGTTTTGCATGGTCAATTGCTAGGGGCTTAAAGGTCGGTAATCTTGGCTTCGTTTTGTGCGGAGTACAGGTCAATCACCCGGCAGTCGGCGCACATTTTCAGGCGCTCCAGCGCCTCACCCTGGAACATGCTGTGGCCCGCCAGTTTGGTCAGCATGCCCTCAATGGCTTTGAGCGTGCCAAACGGCTTGGCGCAGCGCACGCAGGCATAAGGCTGCATCTCATTGATAACGCGGTATTCCTTGCGCTGCGGCGTGAGAAGCAGCCGCGGCACCAGGGTAATGGCGTCTTCCGGGCAGGTGGTGGCGCACAGGCCGCACTGCACGCAGTTTTTTTCCATGAAGCGCAACTGCGGCAAGGCAGCATTGTCTTGCAGCGCGCTCGCCGGGCAGGCATTGATGCATGACAGGCACAGCGTGCATTTGTCTTTGTCAATCGCCAGGCTGCCAAAGGGCGCGCCGTTCACGGGCAGGGCAATCTGCTCGGGCAGCTTAGCTGGTGCGTGCTCTATCAGGTGGTCCAACGCCAGCTCCAGCGTACTGCGCTTTTCTTGCGCTACGGCAAAGCGGGCGGCCGCCTTGGGCAATACATTGCGCTGGGCCACTGCGCTTTGCAAGGCAGTATCCAGTTGGGCGACTGCCGTGGCCTGCACCAGTTGCAGGTGCGTGCCGCTGTAGCCCAGGCCATTGAGCAGCGTTTGAGCGACCTGCATTTGCGCTTGCAAGCCGCTGGTGTACTGCGGCGCTTCTTCTTGCGTGGTAAGCACCAGCACTTGCGACGCGCCCAATGCAATGGCACTCAACCACAGGTCAATGCCCGTGCTGGCGGTGTGCCACAACGCCACCGGAATCACATTGGCCGGCACGCCACGGGCCTTCTTTAGTTGAGCCGAGCGACCCAGCTGTTCAACCAGGGCCAGCCCCGCTTCCTGGCTGTGCAACAGCAGTACCGCGTCTTTGCCTCCTGCCCTGGCATAAGTGGACAACAGGGTTTTGAGCTTGACGCCCTGCTCGCTGGCGCGCGGGTAGGCAAAGGTCAGCGCCCCCGTGGGGCAGACGGTGGTGCAGGCACCGCAGCCGACGCATAAATTGGGATTGACCTTGATCTGCTGGCGCGATTTCTCGCTGCTGATGGCCTGCGCCGAACAAATGTCGATGCAGGCACTGCAGCCCACGGCGGTATTGCGGCTGTGAGCGCAGAGCTTTTGCTTGTATTGGAAAAACTTGGGTTTGTCGAACTCGCCCACCAGATTGCGCAGCTTGAGCACAGTGGCCATGTCAACTGCCTGCCCCGCGCCCGTGGAACCAGCCGCAACGTGAAAGTAGCCCTGCGGCGGTGCGTGTTGCACAAAGCCGGTGGCGGCTGGCACCGCTGCACGCAAATCCAGCACCATGTCAAAGGTTTCGCTGAAATCCTCGGCATCGCGGGTGAAGTCAATCGCACCAGCCACCTGGCAAACCTTGACGCAAGCGCGGTGCGACTGGCACTTGGCCATATCAATCTGGTAGTCGAGCCCAATTGCGCCCTCGGGACACACCTGCACGCAGGCATTGCAGCGGGTGCACAAGTCCAGATCAATCGGATTGCCTTGCGACCACTTGAGCTCAAACGCGCCCAGCCAGCCCTGCAGGCTTTGCAAGCTGCCCGAGAGCACCGGGTAGCGGCGCTCCTGCGCGCCCCCTGCGCTGCCTGGCCCTTGTGCAAACAGCGTCACGTTCAGCACATCACTCACCAGGCCAGCCACTTGTTCTGCTGCATCCAGCGGGCCAATCACCAGCAAGCGGCCACTGCTTTTGTAGGTGACCGTGGTCACCGGCTCGGCATCAGGCAAATGCGCGGCTGCCAGCAACGCGGCCAACTTGGGCATGGCCTGCGCGGCGTCACGGCTCCAGCCGCCAGTCTCACGGATGTTGACGAATTTGATCACCGAGGTAGCGCCCTCGGTCTGCTCGCCCAGCTCGGCAAACAGACGCTTTTCCTGCGTGCAGGCCACCACCACGTCGTCGCCGGTTTTGATGGCTTGCTGAAAAGCCCCTGCCTCGCGGCGGCACAGGGTGCTGTGCAGCGTCAGCGTTTCATTGAGTGCCGTGCCCAACAACGTGGGGTTGAGCGGCATGGTCTGGTTGCAGTCGCAAATCAGGGTGGTGGACATCGTTTTCTTTGGGTGGCTGGTCTGCGCTCAGTACCACCGCCTGTGTGGCGGGTGGTTGCTGGGCAGAGGTGGCTGCGGGATCGCTATCGCTGTCTGGCGTTGACTCTGCCACGCTTTGGGCAGGCTGCGCATCGGGGGTTTCAGCAAGCGCAGCGGGCGGCGGGGTGGCAGGCGGCGGGGTTACGGCGTGGCCCTTAAGCGCCTTGTCTTCGTCAGTGTCTTCATTAAACAGGTTCATAAACTTGGCGCTGGCCATTTGCCGCAGCATCGATTCGGGGATGGGCTCTGATATGGAATAGTCTTCAATATAGGTGTCCAGCCCGTCCATGATGTTGTAGTGCGGATCAGTGAAAAGCTTTCGCATGGCGGCGTTTTTCACCTCGGGCGTGACACCACGCGCCATGAAGGGCTTGAAATCGCCATCCAGCGAGAGTTGCTGTACGTCTTGCAAGGTGGGCAGTTTGATTTCAGCTGGCGGTTCTGCAAGCGCTTGTGCTGGCGCTGACGCCACAGCAGCCGGCTGGGCCTCGTGGGTGGGCGACTGCCTGGCCGTGGCAACCGCAGCGACAGCGCCCGGCAGCGGCGCACTGGGTGTTTCTTGCTCTAACGGCTTGCCCAGCTGCACATCGCTCTTGCGACGCGCCCAGCGACCTAAAAAACCGTCGGCACTCATGGGGCTGTTCTCAAAACGATGCTCATTGCGGCGGCCCGCCGCCATATTTCTTGCCGGTGCTGACCGACGCGGGGTTGCCAAAGCGGTCTTGCAGCGGCTGGAAACTCACGGGGCGCTGGCGGCGCTTGGGCTCGGGCACGTAATTCGCCTGCACAAAAGCCTGCAAGTGGGCCACCACGTCGGGCGGCGCGGGCACTTGCTCCACGGTTTCCTGCGCGTCCAGCAACCGGCCTGCGTGGTAGTAGCTGAGCGTGACCACCAGCGGCAGCGCCACCGGTTCTTCGCCCATGCCTTCCACCTGGTCCATGCGCCACATCACCCAAAAACACGGCGCTTCTGACGTCGCATTCAGGTAATGGCCCTCGGCGTCATCGGCCTGCATTTGCACGCTGTAGCCAGGGTACAGCCAGCGCTGCTGGTCTGCGCTGTGCAGCAACTGGCGGGGCGTGCGGCCAAACGATGGCTGGTCTTGCAACACGCTGTCCAGCACCCAGCGCCAGTCTTGCCAGCGCGCGGCAGGGCCGGTAACGCGCTCGCGGCGCATCACAACGGCAACTTGCAAGGTGGAGGTGGGAGTAGACATGGCTTGACGGTGAATCAGGGATGCCATTATGCAGTTGAGGCAGTGGGCACGCCATCGATACTCCTTACTTGATAGCGCTACCCGCACGTCCTGATTGGCTTTGAGGCCTATTTGGCCTTGAAAATAGGCGTTTTCAAGGCTTTGCAAGCCGTATTTTTGACGGTGCAGGCACCACCTTCGGCATTTTTTGCATATTTTGTGCCTTTTTCAAGGGCAAAAAGCAGCTTGAAACCAATAAGGACGTGCGGGTAGCGCTATCAAAATTTACTACCAATTTAATAGCATCAACCGGCGCCGTAACCCGCCTTGCCCGCCGCCACGCCGCCCGCGGTCACCGCCACGGCGCAGTATTTGAATTCGGGGATTTTTCCCACCGGATCCAGCGCGGCATTGGTCAGCAGATTGGCCGCCGCCTCGTAATAGGCAAACGGAATAAAAACCGCGCCTTGCGGCGTGCCGTCGTCGCGCCGCGCCGTTAGGGCCACATGGCCACGGCGCGAAGCCACCGTAATCACATCGCCTGCCTGCACCCCCAGCGCCAGCAAATCAGCGCCGCACAGGCTGGCCGTGGCGGCCGGTTCAATCGCATCGAGCACGGCGGCGCGCCGCGTCATGCTGCCCGTGTGCCAATGCTCAAGCTGGCGGCCGGTAATCAGCACAAACGGAAAGGCCGCATCGGGCCGCTCATTGGCGGGAATGATGTCGGCGGGCACCAGATTGACGCGTCCACTGGGCGTGGCAAAGCTGTCGATAAACACGGTGGGCTGGCCCGGGTCGTCGGCACTCAGGCACGGGTAGGTGACGCTGGATTCGCGCTCCAACCGCTCCCAGGTGATGCCCTTGATGGCCGTGTGCATGGCGCGGCGCATTTCGTCGTAAATGGCCGCCACCCCAGCATGCTCGCCGGGGTAATTCCAATCCAAACCGACACGCCTTGCAATTTCTTGAATGATCCACAAATCCGGCTTGGCGTTGCCCGGCGGGTCAATTGCCTGCTTGCCCAGTTGCACCATGCGGTCGGTGTTGCTGACGGTGCCGGTTTTTTCGGGCCAGGCGGTGGCGGGCAACACCACATCAGCCAGCCAGGCGGTCTCGGTCATGAAGATGTCTTGCACCACCAGGTGCTCCAGCGACGCCAGTGCGTGGCGGGCATGGTTCAGGTCAGGGTCGCTCATGGCGGGGTTCTCGCCCATCACATACATGCCGCGAATCTTGTGCGGGTCGCTGTCAGGGGCCAGGGCTTTGTGCATGATTTCCACCACGGTGTAGCCGGGCTGGGCATCCAGCTTGGTGCCCCAGAAATCCTCAAACCAGGCGTGCGCAGCCGGGTCAGTAACGCGCTGGTAATTGGGGAACATCATGGGAATCAGCCCGGCGTCGCTGGCGCCCTGCACATTGTTTTGGCCGCGCAGCGGGTGCAGGCCAGAGCCGGGTTTGCCAATCTGCCCGGTAACCGTGCACAGGGCAATCAGGCAGCGCGCGTTGTCGGTGCCGTGCACATGCTGGCTGATGCCCATGCCCCATAAAATCATCGCGCTCTTGGTGGTGGCAAATTCGCGTGCCACCTCGCGCAGGGTGGCAGCGGGGATGCCGCAGATGGGGGCCATGGCCTCGGGGCTGTAGCCCTGCACATTGGCCTTGAGCGCCTCAAAGTTGCTGGCCCGCTCGCGCACAAAGGCTTCGTTCACCAGGCCTTCTTCAATCACGGTGTAAATCAGTGCGTTGAGCATGGCCACGTCGGTGTCGGGCTTGAACTGCAAGGTGCGCCAGGCGTGTTTGCCGATGTCGGTAATTCGCGGATCAGCAAGGACGATTTTTGCGCCTTTTTTGACCGCGTTTTTCATCCAGGTGGCGGCCACCGGGTGATTCGCTGTGGGGTTGGAGCCAATCACAAAAATCAGCCCGGCGTGCTCCACATCATTGACCTGGTTGCTCACCGCGCCCGAGCCCACGCCCTCCAGCAGCGCCGCCACGCTAGACGCATGGCACAGGCGCGTGCAATGGTCTACGTTGTTGCTGCCAAACCCCGTGCGCACCAGCTTTTGGAACAAGTAGGCCTCTTCGTTGCTGCCTTTGGCCGAGCCAAAACCGGCCAGCGATTTGGGGCCGTGCGTATCGCGCAGCGCCTTGAGCGTGCCGCCCGTCAACGCCAGTGCCTCCTCCCAGGTGGCTTCGCGGAACACAGCACTCCAGTCCGCCGTGTTGCGGTTCAGGTGGTTCAGTGCCTCGGGGTCTTTGGCAGCGCCCGCTTTGCGAATCAGCGGCTGGGTCAGGCGCTGCGGGCTGTGCGCATAGTCAAAACCAAAGCGGCCTTTGACGCACAGACGCGAATGGTTGGCGGGGCCGTCGCGGCCGTCAACGCTGACAATCTGGTTGTCTTTGACGTTGTAAGTCAGCAGGCAACCCACACCGCAAAATGGGCAGACTGAATCGACTTTTTTGTCAACGACCTGCGAGCCAATTTGCGTTTTGGGCATGAGCGCGCCGGTGGGGCAGGCCTGCACGCATTCACCGCAAGCCACGCAGGTGGACTCGCCCATGGCGTCATGCAAGTCAAACACAATGGCGCTGTGCGAGCCGCGCATGGCGTAGCCAATTACGTCGTTGACTTGCTCTTCGCGGCAGGCGCGCACGCAGCGGTTGCACTGAATGCAGGCATCCAGATTCACCGCCATCGCCGGGTGGCTCATATCGGCTGGCGGTTGCTCGCGCCGCAGGGCCTTGAGTTCAGGGCGCACCTGCACCTGCATGCGGCTGGCCCAATCGCTCAACTCACCGTGCTGACCGCCATGCGGGCTCACGCCGGTTTCAAGCGAATGCGCAGCGTCAGCGTCGTTCCACTTGTAGCCCGTATCGGGCATGTCCGAGAGCAGCATTTCCAGCACCATTTGCTGGCTCTTGACGGCGCGCGGGCTGCAGGCTTGCACCTGCATACCCGCCGTGGCACTGCGGCAGCAGCTGGGTGCCAGCGTCCGCTCGCCCTGGATTTCCACCACGCAAGCGCGGCAGTTGCCATCGGCACGCAGGCCTTCGCTGTAGCACAGGTGGGGGATGTCAACGCCGTGGCGCTTGGCGACATTCAAAATGCTCTCGCCCTCAAAGGCGGTGACGGTTTTACCGTCAAGGCTGAACTCGACGGTTTGCGGCAGGAGTTCGACTGTGCGGGTGGGGGCATTCATGCGGTGGCTCCAATCTCTTGCGGAAAATACTGCTGTACGCAGCGCACCGGATTGGGCGCAGCCTGACCCAAACCACAAATCGACGCATCAGTCATGACCTGGTTGAGGTCTTCCAGCGTGGCGTTGTCCCACACGGGTGCCTGCATCAGGGCCGCGGCCTTGGCGGTGCCCACACGGCAGGGCGTGCACTGGCCGCAGCTCTCGTGCTCAAAAAAGCGCATCACATTCAGTGCGGCATCACGCGCTTTGTCTTGATGGCCCAGCACAATCACCGCGGCCGAGCCAATAAAACCGCCGTGCGGCTGCAAGGTGTCAAAGTCCAGCGGTGTGTCAGCCAGGCGGGCCGGGAAAATACCACCCGACGCGCCGCCAGGCAAGTAGGCGTAGAGCTGGTGGCCCGCTTGCATGCCGCCGCAAAATTCATCAATCAGCTCGCGCAGCGTGATACCCGCTGGTGCCAGCTTGACACCCGGATTTTTCACCCGGCCACTGACGCTGAAACTGCGCAAGCCCGTGCGGCCATTGCGGCCCTGCCCGGTAAACCACTGCGGGCCTTTCTCGACAATTTCGCGCACCCAGTACAGCGTTTCAAAGTTGTGCTCCAGCGTGGGCCGGCCAAACAGACCCACCTGGGCAATATAGGGCGGGCGCATGCGCGGCTCACCACGTTTGCCTTCAATGCTTTCAATCATGGCGGATTCTTCGCCGCAGATATAAGCACCTGCACCACGGCGCAATTCGATATGCGGCAAGGGGCAAGGCGGGTTGGCTTGCAGTGCGGCAATTTCGCGCGCCAAAAGCTGGCGGCAGTCGTGGTATTCGTCGCGCAGGTAAATGTAGATGGCGCTGGTGCCCACCACCTGGGCGGCCACCAGCATGCCCTCCAGAAAGCGGTGCGGGTCACGCTCTAGATAGGTGCGGTCTTTGAAAGTGCCGGGCTCGCCCTCGTCAATGTTTACGGCCATCAGTTTGGGAGCGGGCTGCTCGCGAACTATGCGCCACTTGCGCCCGGCCGGAAAACCCGCGCCACCCAGGCCGCGCAGGCCAGCGTCTTCCATGATTTTCACAATGGCTTCGGGGTCTTGCTCGCCATTCACCACGGCAGCAACCAGGGCATAGCCGCCGCCAGCGCGGTAGGCGCTGTACGTTATGTAATTCATGGCCTCAGTGGTTTGCGCTGGTGAGGGTTTGGCTGACGATTGCTTGACTGCTGCCACCAGTGTGTCCAGTGTTGCGTGGCCCACCGCCTGCTGGTTCACCTCGGCGGCGGGCGCTTGTTCGCAGCGGCCAATGCAGGGTACAGGCACGACCTCGACATCGGCGCCGCCCAACAGCGCAGGCAAACGCGCCAGCAAATCGCGGGCACCCGCCAGCTGGCAGCTCGGGCTGTCGCACACACGCACCCGCACTGCGGCTACGGGTGCATCCGCGGGCTGCACCTCAAAGTGGTGGTAGAAGGTGGCCACCTCGTAGACCTCGGCCATGGGCAGGTTCATCAGCTTGGCCAAGGCCACCAAATGCGGCTCGCGCAGGCAACGCGCGTCGTCATTGAGCAAATGCAGGTATTCAATCAGCAAGTCACGCCGGTACCCGCTGGCAGGGCGTGGCCCCAGCAAGGCTTGCACATGCGCCAGCGCAGCGGCTTCAGGCTGACGGCCCTTGAGCTGGCTGCGCCGTTTGATACTTTGGCGCAAGCTCTCGGGGGTGCCAAGGGCAATGCTGACGGAGGGGGCTAGGGTCATATTCATTGCATGATGATGACGACGCCGCGCTGCGCCGTCAAATTGAATCGGCGTATGCGCTCATTCAACTATTGAATGCGCCTGGCCGCGTGGCCACTCTGTTAGCGCGTCAAAGTACCACTGTGCCGCGCCAGTTCAGCGCGCCATGGCGCCTGGCCAACCAGCGCCAGTGCGGCCTGCAAAACGCGCGACGGCTCGGCTTGTGCCAGGGTAATAAAACCCATGGGGGTACTGACGGTGGGCTCGACCAGCGGCAAGGCCTGCAAGCCCCCATGCTCCAGGGCCTGGCCCTGAGCCACCGCCACCAAGGAACCAGGCAGCACGCTACTCATTTGTCCTGCGGCCACCGCCAGCACCAGGCTCAAAATGGAATTGGTTTCCATCACCGGCACAACCGGCGAGCCGGCCTTGGCAAATGCGGCATCCACAATGCTGCGGTGGTGCATTTCGGGCGTTAGCAGACACAGCGGCACCTGCGCGGCAGCCTGCCAGGTGGTGGCGGGCCCGAATGCAAGCGCCTTGCCGGGCAGCTTGCCACTTGCCAGCTCCGTGTGCGACTTGCGTTTTTCGGCGCGCGGCTTGCGCCGCAACAAAAAATAGTGCTCGCTGTATTGCACCTGCGCCGCAAACGGGCTGCCGCGCTTTTTTACGCGCTCGACAAAGCCCAACCCGATGTCAAGCGAAAAATTGGCCAGGCCGGCCTCAATTTCCGGCGAGCTCATGGAACGCAGCACCGGCTTGATGCCCGGCTGCGCTGCCTGCAAAAGCGCGGCAAAGCGCGCGGCCATGGGCACGGCGGTAGGTACCACGCCCAGGCGCAGCACGCCTTGCGGCCGCGCCAAGGTGCTATGCAAATCCTGCGCCAGCAGCGCATGCTCATGCAGCATGCGCTGCGCGCTGGCCAGTACGCGTTCGCCCTCGGGCGTCAGGCCCGCGTAGGTGCGGCTGCGCTGCACGATGGTGATGCCAAATTCTTTTTCCAGCGCGCGCAGCGCGTTGGACAGCGCGGGCTGCGTGATGTGGCAAGCCTGCGCGGCGCGGGCAAAGTGCCGGTGCTCACTCAAGGCCACCAGGTAGCGCAGCGAGGCCAGCAGGTTCATCGCAGCCGGTTTGCCTCTAGGTATTTTTGGAAATACTGATGGTCGGGAATTTGCTGGAAAAGTCTTTCGACTTGGCCGCAATCTTGATCGCCACCTGGCGCGCCACCGCCTTGTAGATAGCGGCCACCTCGCCATCAGGGTCTGCCACCACAGTGGGTTTGCCGCTGTCTGCGTGCAGGCGGATTTGCATGTTGAGCGGCAACGCGCCCAAATAATCCATCTTGTATTCAGCTGCCATTTTTTTACCGCCATCGGCACCAAACACATGCTCGATATGGCCGCACTTGCTGCACACATGCACCGCCATGTTTTCCACAATGCCCAAAATCGGCACGCCCACCTTCTCAAACATCTTGATGCCTTTTTTGGCGTCCAGCAGCGCAATGTCTTGCGGTGTGGTGACAATCACTGCGCCTGTCATGGGAACACGCTGAGAGAGGGTGAGCTGGATGTCGCCTGTGCCGGGCGGCATGTCCACAATCAAGTAGTCGAGGTCACGCCAGTTGGTCTGGCGCAAGAGCTGCTCCAGCGCCTGTGTGGCCATGGGGCCGCGCCAGATCATGGCTTCGTCTTGCGCCACCAAAAAGCCGATCGACATGACTTGCACGCCATAATTTTCCAGCGGGTCCATGGTCTTGCCGTCGCTGCTTTCGGGCCGACCCTCCACGCCCATCATCATGGGCTGGCTGGGGCCGTAAATGTCGGCGTCGAGCAAGCCCACCGATGCGCCTTCGGCGGCCAGGGCCAGGGCCAGATTCACGGCGGTCGTGCTCTTGCCTACGCCGCCCTTGCCCGAGGCCACCGCCACAATATTCTTGACATTGGGCAGCAGTTGCACGCCGCGCTGTGCGGCATGCGCCGCCACCTTCAAATGGAAATTGGCAGATACATTGCCCACCCCGGCAACGCCTTTGGCTGCGGCCACCAGCGCCTTGCGCAGCTGCGGGTACTGGCTTTTGGCGGGGTAGCCTAACTCCACATCAAAGGACACATCGGCGCCTTCGATACTGATGTTTTTGATGCTTTTGCTACTGACAAAGTCCTTGCCAGTCTGGGGGTCGGGGACGGATTGCAGGGCTTGCAGCAGTTGTTCTTTGGTGACCATGGCGAAACGAGTGGGTGATTTGTGTGCAGCTTGGCAGTATAGGCAAGCTCCTAAAATGCCGGTTTACCCAAGATGCAAGCCCCATGACCCGCCCGCGCAAACTCTTCGTCACCACCGCCCTGCCATATGCCAATGGCAAATTTCATATCGGCCACATCATGGAATACATCCAGGCTGACATCTGGGTGCGCTTTCAAAGGATGCAGGGCCACGAGGTGAACTTTGTTTGCGCCGATGACGCGCATGGCGCGCCCATCATGATTGCCGCCGAAAAGGCGGGCTTGACTCCGCAGCAGTTCGTGGCCGGCATTGCCGCAGGCAGGCCGCAATACCTCAACGGCTTTCACATTGCGTTTGACAACTGGCACTCCACCGACGCACCCGAAAACCATGCGCTGGCGCAGCAGATTTACCGCGACCTCAAAGCCAATGGCCTGATCGCCAGCAAAACCATAGCGCAGTTTTTCGATCCCGAAAAAGGCATGTTCCTGCCCGACCGCTACGTGCTGGGCCAATGCCCCAAGTGCCACACGCCCGACCAGTACGGCGATAACTGCGAGGCCTGCGGCGCGGTCTATGCGCCCACCGATTTGATAGCCCCGCGCTCGGCGTTGTCGGGCGCGACGCCGGTGCTGAAAAACGCCGAGCACTTTTTCTTTCGATTGTCTGACCCGCGCTGCGTGGCGTTTTTGGAAAGCTGGACGCAAGACGGCCGCCTGCAACCCGAGGTGGCCAACAAGGTCAAGGAGTGGTTTTCCGTGCGCACCAACCCAGACGGCAGCACCAGCGAAGGCCTGGGCGACTGGGACATTTCCCGCGACGCGCCCTACTTTGGCATTGAAATTCCCGACGCGCCCGGCAAGTATTTTTATGTCTGGCTCGACGCGCCAGTGGGCTACCTGGCCGCGCTGAAGAACCTGCTGGACAAGCGCAGTGCCCAAGCCCAAGGCGAGTCCATTTCATTTGCAGACTACATGGCCCAGCCCGCTCTGGAGCAATACCATTTCATCGGCAAAGACATCGTCACTTTTCACACGCTGTTCTGGCCTGCCATGCTGCATTTCAGTGGCCGCAAGGTGCCTGACAAAATCTTCGTTCATGGCTTTTTGACCGTGAAAGAAGAAAAAATGAGCAAGAGCCGCGGCACCGGCCTGGACCCGCTCAAATACCTGGCGCTCGGCATGAACCCCGAGTGGTTGCGCTACTACCTGGCCACCAAGCTCAGCGGCAAAAACGAAGATATTGACTTCAACCCCAGCGACTTTATGGCGCGGGTCAACAGTGATCTGGTGGGCAAGTACATCAATATTGCAAGCAGGGCAGCCGGTTTTTTAAGCAAGCGTTTTGCCGGCCAGCTTACCCATGTCAAACCCGAGGGCGGCGCGGCATTAATGCACGTACTGCACGCTGCGGCCTTGCCACTGGCGCAGTGCTACGAAGACCGCGAGTACGGCAAAGCTATGCGCGAGATCATGGTGCTGGCCGACCGCGTGAACGCCTACGTAGACGCCAACAAGCCGTGGGAACTGGCCAAAAATCCGCTGCACGAACAGCAACTGCACCAGGTTTGCTCGCTGCTGATCAACGCCTTTGCCGTGCTGACGCGCTATCTCGCCCCCGTGCTGCCGCAACTGGCGCAAGCGGTGCAAGGCTTTACCGGGCAGCGCATGACGCACTGGCAGGACCGCCAGGACGTCCAGTCAATCGCGCCTTACGAACACCTGATGCAGCGCGTTGATGAAGCCCAGCTTCTGGCCTTGTTTGAACCTGCCGCAGAGGCCGCAAAAGCCGCGCAAACGCCCGATGCCATTGAAAATTCAGCCAGTCAATTGCCGGGTGGCGAAGCCATCGCCCCCACCATCAGCATTGATGACTTCGCCAAAATCGACCTGCGTATTGCCAAAATCGTCAACTGCGAAGCGGTTGAAGGCTCCACCAAACTGCTGCGCCTGACGCTGGATGTGGGCGAGTCCGATGCGCACGGACGGCTGCTCACGCGCAACGTGTTCAGCGGTATCGCCAGCGCCTACACGCCCGAAGACTTGATTGGCCAGCTCACCGTGATGGTGGCCAATCTGGCGCCGCGCAAGATGAAGTTTGGCCTGTCCGAGGGCATGGTGCTGGCCGCCAGCCATGCCGATGACAAGGCACAACCCGGCATCTACATCCTGAAACCCTGGCCTGGGGCGCAGCCGGGTATGCGTATTCATTGAGCCAGCGGCACCTGGCTAGCCACCAGCCCGCTAGACCAGCGCCAGATCCGACATGGGCTCGTCTTCCAGAAAACGCAGCACACAGTCGGGCCGCAGCGCCATCTCATCAAGCGTAGCGTCCATGCGCGCCAGCAGCGCCAGGGCATTGCGCTCAGGCAGAGGTGCCAGCGCGGCCACCACATGCAGATTCAGCACCACGCCGGCGGGCAGCAGGCGTGTGGGTGCCTGGCCCATGTCAATCAGTCGCCGGGCACAGGCCAGCGTATGCGGGTGGCTGGCGCGGCCCTCCAGCAACACCACAAAATCGCCATCGCTGTGGCGCCCCACACCATCCCCCTCAGCAACGCTTTGGGTCATGCAGGCAGCGGCGTGAACCAGCGCCGACTGCGCTGCCTCCAGTCCATGCTGCTCGCGAATTTCCGCCAGGTTACAGACGCGCACGCGCATCACCGCACCGCGCCCCGCGTTGCGCCGCTGGCGCACCACCAGCACTTCCAGCCGCTCCATCAGCACACGCTGGCTGGACACGCCGGTCAATGGGTCTACCCGCGTCATGCTCGACAAGCGCATCTGGTTGTCGCGCCGCTCGCGGCTGCGTGCATACAAGCCAATCAGCAGCAGCGGAATCTCCAGCGTCGAACCGATTTGCACACCGTACTGTGTGAATACGTTGATAGGCATCAAACCAAAGTTGCGCAGCACGCCAAAACAGGCCCCGGCAATCAGGCAAACGAAGCCAGCTAGCAGCCAGATACCCACACTGGGCTGGCGGCGTGCATACCAGACCAAAACGGCCAGATCAACGACAAAAGCAATCGGATAAACCAAATTGTTGATCAGGAAAAACGGGTTGCGCCCAATAAACAGGTAGCCCAAAGCGATCAGCCCGCAAGCCAGTCCCACCAGCAGCAGCCAGACGCAGGGCCAAAATGGATTGCGGTGGTCGCGCATCAGCACAAACAAAAACGCGCTGGTGGTAACGCCACTGGCCACTGGCACCACCACGCTGGCCTGGTTGTTCCACCAGACACTGCCAGGCCACAAATACTCGCCGCCCAGCCCGGTCAGTGCCATTTGCGTCAGTGCCAGTACCAGCACGTGGCCTGCGTAGACAAAATGCAAGGGGTCGCGCCAGGAAAAACCGTTGTACACGCTCAGCACCAGCACCAGCGCGATAAAGCCCGAGTAGCTGCCCAAAATCAGATGCCAGAGCTTGCTGCTCTCGTCAAACGCGGGGCGCGGGGCAATGCTCCAGCGCACCCCAATCGGGTGGCTGTGGCGCACCTCCAGGTACAGCACCGGCGGTGCGCCCGGCACTTGCGTGAACGCCAGCGCCGGGTACAGGTAGCGCATGGGCCACTGCGCCACCGGCAGCAAATCACCCGACTGCTGCGCGATCCAGCCGCCTGCGTCATCGGGGTGGTAGAGATTGACGCGGTCCATCCCAGGGTGCGGCACGGCAATGACTTGCGCCAGGTCGCGCTCGGCGGGCTGCAACTGAATGCGAAACCAGGCGGTCTTGACGCCGCCAATTGGCAGTGTGCGCTCGGAGCGGTGCACCTGGCCCTCGCCGCGTTCAAAACGCGCGCGTATGGCCTCAAAGCCCAGTTGACCGGTGTCGTCCAGCAAAACGCTGGCAGGGTTGCGGTCATCTGACACCAAAATGCCCTGCGCCAGGCTGGCCGGGCCACAACACAGTAAAACCCAAAAAAGGCAATACCGTAAAAGCGCAACGGTTTTCATAGTGCCGCTACTTTACGCGCAGGGCGCGCGCCTGGCACGCCTGGCCGGCCAAATCAGCCACAATCACTTCACCATGTCCGTGCTGCCCCAGCTCGCCAGATTCCGTCCGCGCTTGTTCGAGTTGCATGGCTACAACCAAGCCCGCCTCGGGCAAGACGTGGCGGCGGGCGTCACGGTGGGCATTGTGGCGCTGCCACTGGCCATGGCATTTGCCATTGCCTCGGGCCTTTCTCCGCAAGCTGGGTTATGGACTGCCATCATTGGCGGCTTTGTCATCTCCGCCCTGGGCGGCTCGAGCTTGCAAATTGGCGGGCCGGCCGGTGCTTTCATCGTCATCGTGTACGGCATCGTAGAGCGCTACGGCGTGGCCAATTTGCTGATTTCCAGCTTGTGCGCGGGCTTGCTGCTGTTTTTAATGGGTTTGTTTAAGCTGGGCAACCTGGTGCGCTATGTGCCCATCAGCATCGTGATCGGCTTTACCAATGGCATTGCGGTGCTGGTGGCGCTGTCTCAGGTCAAGGAATTGCTGGGCCTGCAGGTAGGCCGGGTGCCAGCGGATTTTTTCTCGCAATTACAGGCCATCAGCACGCACATCACTGGTGTGAACTGGTACGCCGTGGCGCTGGGTCTGGTCTGCACACTGGGCCTGTGGCTGTGGCCGCGCCTGTTTGCGGGCAGTTCGCGCTTTCGCCGTGCCCTGCTGCTTTCGCGTCTGCCAGGCATGGACCGGGCCTTGAACAGCACGGCGCGCCTGCCCGGTGCCATGGTGGCGCTGGTTTCGCTCACGCTGCTGTCGGTATTTTTGCAACTGCCGGTGGACACCATTGGCTCGCGCTTTGGCAGCATCCCCAGTGGGCTGCCCACGTTTGAACTGCCCAGCTTCAGTTGGGCCACGGTCAAGCAATTGCTCACCCCCATACTCACGCTGGCATTGCTGGGTGCCATTGAATCGCTGCTGTGCGCGCGCGTGGCCGACTCTGCGGCCTCCCACATGGGTGGCGCTGCCGCGCAGATTCCCAAGCACGAGCCCAACCAGGAACTGATGGCACAGGGCCTGGCCAACATGCTGCTGCCGTTTTTTGGCGGCATGCCCGCTACCGGCACCGTAGCGCGCACCATGACCAATCTGAAAAGCGGCGCCACCTCGCCAATTGCCGGCATGGTGCATGCGCTGGTGGTACTGGCTGTTGTATTGCTGGCCGCGCCGCTAGCGCTTCATGTGCCACTGGCAGTGCTGGCGGGCATATTGCTGTTTGTTGCCTGGAACATGGGCGAGTGGCGTGAATTTGCGCGCTTGCGCCATTTCAGCAATCACTACCGCACCCTTTTGCTTGGCACCTTTTTTCTTACTGTGGTGCTTGACATCACGGTGGCGCTGGAAGTGGGCCTGGCACTGTCTTGCGTTTTGTTTGTGCGGCGCATGGGCACGCTGTTTCGGGTGGAAGAAACCACGCCAGCTTGCACCACCGAAACTGCCACACCGCCAACGGCTGAACGACACCTGCATTTCAAGCTCCACGGCGCCTTGTTTTTTGGCGCTGTTGGCAAGCTCGACGGCCTGGTGCAGCGCGCCGAGCAATCACCCGTGCCGCTGCACATGACGCTTGACGCCTCGCAGCTCATTGCGCTGGACACCAGCGGCCTGGATGCGCTCGACCATTTGCTGCGCGCCGTGTGCCAAAAAGGTGGCCGCCTGACCCTGACCGGACTGGCCGAGCAGCCGCGCTCGCTGATGGTGCGCGCGGGCTTTGCCGAGAAGCTTGAAATGCGCTAGTCCATTGCCCGGCGCGCTGCGCCCAGCCGGGTCGTTAAAATCAGTCTCTGGCCTAACTCGGTAACTCCATGATCTCACTCGCCCGTTTCTTTCGCCGCCCCGACTACCGTTCGGAAGTGACGCAGTTCATTGACCAGATGAAAGCCGATGCACCCACGCTCGAATCACGCCAGCGCGCCGGGCGGGCCTTGTTATGGGACAAGCCAGCGCAATTGGCCGAGCAGCGCGAAGGCAACGCGCTGGGCCAGCTGGCACAGCCCGCGTATGTGTACCAAAACGAGCCCAGCAAAGCGCGCCTGCAAAGCGGCGCTGCCAGCCAACCGGCGGGCTACATCGTCCCGCAATGAGCGTCAGCGCCGACCTGATCAGTCTGCCGCAGCGGGAGGCAGCGCCGTCCCGCCTGCCACATTCGGCGGCTGAAATCACGCCCGAAACCACCGGTCTGCCCGCTGTGGTCGACCAGGTGGCACTGGCCAAACTCTACGGCGAGCCGCTGTTTGCCCTGCCCACCGACCTGTACATTCCGCCCGACGCACTCGAGGTATTTCTGGAGGCGTTTGAAGGCCCGCTGGACTTGCTTTTGTACCTGATTCGCAAGCAAAACTTCAATATCCTTGACATCCCGATGCTCAGCGTCACGCGCCAGTATTTGGCGTACGTGGACGAAATCCGCCACCGCAACCTGGAACTGGCCGCCGACTACCTGTTAATGGCGGCCATGCTGATTGAAATCAAGTCGCGCATGCTGCTGCCACCCAAAAAGCAGCCTGGTGCGCAAGAGGCCGAAGACCCGCGCGCCGAACTGGTACGCCGCCTGCTGGAGTACGAGCGCATCAAGCTGGCCGCACACCGCCTGAACGAGCTGCCGCAAATGGGTCGCGATTTTTTGAAAGCACAGGTATTTGTGGAGCAGTCCCTGGCCACGCGCTTTGCGCCTGTTTGTGTGGCCGATTTGACCCAGGCCTGGCGCGACATGCTCAAACGCGCCAGCCTGGTGCAGCACCATAAAATCAGCCGCGAATCGCTGAGTGTGCGCGCCTACATGAGCGCCGTGCTGCGGCGTCTGCAAGGCCGCCAGTTTGTTGACTTTGAAGGCCTGTTTGAACCCAACCAAGGCTTGCAGGTACTGGTGGTGACTTTTTTGGCCCTGCTTGAATTGGCCAAGGAAACCCTGATTGAAGTAACCCAGGCCGAAGCCTATGCGCCCATTTATGTGCGGCTGGCCTACAGCCCAGCCCAAGCCATGGCGGCCAACGCCACGCCGGCTGCCGACTGATTTTTTTACAAGTGAACCCCTATGTCCGCCACGCTTGAACACCCCGTTACCCTGCACCGCGCCAGCTTGCGCCCACCAGCCAGCGCCGCCACGTCTGCGCCAGATGCCGCCTGGACAGTTGCCGCCATTGAAGCGCTGTTTGACCTGCCCTTTCCCGAGCTGATGCACCGCGCACAAACGGTGCACCGCCAGCAGTTTGACCCGACCCAGGTGGAATTTGCCACCCTGCTGTCGGTGAAAACCGGCGGCTGCCCGGAAGACTGCAGCTACTGCCCGCAAGCCGCGCAGTACGACACTGGCGTGGAAGCCAGCAAACTCATGGAGCCACATGAAGTGCTGCTGGCCGCGCAGCGCGCGCAGGCCGCCGGGGCCACGCGTTTTTGCATGGGCGCGGCCTGGCGCGCGCCCAAAGACCGCGACATTGAAAAAGTGGCCGAGCTGGTGCGCACCGTCAAGGCCCTGGGCCTAGAGACCTGCGCCACGCTGGGCATGCTGGAAGACGGCCACGCGCAAACCCTGGCGAATGCCGGGCTCGATTACTACAACCACAACCTCGACACCGCGCCCGACTTTTATGCCGACATCATCAGCACGCGGGTCTACCAGGACCGGCTCGACACCTTGCAGCGCGTGCGCGGCGCGGGCGTCAAGGTCTGCTGCGGCGGCATTGTGGGCATGGGCGAGTCGCGGCTGCAACGCGCCGGCCTGATAGCGCAACTAGCCAACCTCGCGCCCTACCCCGAGTCCGTGCCCATCAATCACCTGGTGGCCGTGGCCGGCACGCCGCTGGCCGACCAGCCGCCGCTGGACCCGCTGGAGTTTGTGCGCACCATCGCCGTGGCGCGCATCACCATGCCGACCGCGCGCGTGCGCCTGTCAGCGGGCCGCCAGCAAATGGGCGATGCAGTGCAGGCCCTGTGTTTTCTGGCTGGCGCCAATTCAATTTTCTATGGCGACAAACTGCTCACCACCGGCAACCCCGACACGCAGGCCGATGTGGATTTGATCACCCGCCTGGGCATGACGCGCGGCGCGCCGCAGCAGGTGACCTCATGAGCAACGCCAGCGCAATCGACAGCACAAGCCCGGCACCCTACGGCGGAGCATCTGGCCCGGCACCCTACGGTGCCTCGAGCACCGCGCCCTACAGCGCCGCAGGCAGCGCAGCGCGCAAGCCCATGAGCCTGCCGCGCCTGCGCGAGCTGCGCGAGCGCGGCGAGAAAATCACCATGCTCACGGCCTATGACGCCACCTTTGCCGCTGTGGCCGATGCCGCAGGTGTGGAATGCATTTTGGTGGGCGACTCGCTGGGCATGGTCTGCCAGGGCCTGAGCAGCACGGTGGGCGTAACCCTGCAAACCATGTGTCACCACACCGACAGCGTGGCGCGCGGCCTGCGCCGCGCGCACGGCAGCGCCTGGCTGATTGCCGATTTGCCCTACGGCACTTACGCCGAGAGCGCCGAACAGGCCTTGCGCAGCGCCACGGCCTTGATGCAGGCTGGTGCCCACATGGTCAAGCTCGAAGGCGGCGGCTGGACCGCGCCCACGGTGGAATTTCTGGTGATGCGCGGCGTGCCGGTCTGCGCCCACCTGGGCCTGACGCCGCAAACCGTACATGCCCTGGGCGGCTACCGTGTGCAAGGCAAAACCGACGAAGCTGCCGCCACGCTCAAGCGCCATGCGCATGAATTGCAGGACGCCGGTGCCACCATGCTGGTGCTGGAGATGGTGCCCGCCAAACTGGCCACTGAACTCACGCTGGAGCTGGCGCATTGCCACACCATTGGCATTGGCGCGGGCAGCGGCACGGCTGGCCAGGTGCTGGTACTACACGACATGCTGGGCATGAACCTGGGCAAGATGCCCAAGTTTGTGCACAACTTCATGGCCGAGGCCGGGAGCATTCAAGGTGCGTTTGAAGCCTATGTGAAAGCCGTCAAACAAGGGCGCTTCCCGGTGGATGCGCAGCATGCCTGGTGAGCGGCGCATGAAAATTGTCCATACTGTTACCGAACTGCGCGCCGCGCTGGCGGGCTGCCAAAAACCCGCCTTTGTACCCACCATGGGCAACTTGCACGACGGCCACCTGGCCCTGGTGCGCCAGGCCAAACCGCTGGGCGATGTAGCGGTGGCCAGCATCTTTGTCAACCGCCTTCAGTTCTTGCCGCACGAAGATTTTGACAGCTACCCGCGCACGCTGGATGCCGACTGCGCCCAACTGCAGGCCGCAGGTTGCGACGTGGTGTTTGCACCCTCAGAGCAAGACCTCTACCCCGAACCGCAAAGCTACAAGCTGCAGCCGCCACCAGCGCTGGCCGATTTGCTGGAAGGGCATTTTCGCCCCGGCTTTTTTGTCGGTGTGAGCACGGCGGTCATGAAGCTCTTCAACTGCGTTTTTGCCGGTGCCCCGCAAGGTGGCGTGGCCGTGTTTGGCAAAAAAGACTACCAGCAACTCATGGTGCTGCGCGGCATGGTGCGCCAGTTTGCGTTGCCCATAGACATCGTGGCGGCCGACATCAGCCGTGCGGGCGACGGCCTGGCGCTCAGCTCACGCAACGCCTACCTGAGCACTGGCGAGCGCCTGGAGGCGGTGCAACTCTCGCGCGAGCTGCGCAGCATGTCGGCCTTGTTGCAGGCGGGCGAGCACAACATTGCCGCCATTGAAGCGCGCGCTGTGCAAACCCTCACTGCACGCGGCTGGCAGCCCGACTACCTGACGGTGCGCCGCCGCGCCGACCTGTTGCCCCCTATGCCCGCTGACCTGCATCCCGGCCACCTGGTGTTATTGGGCGCAGCGCGGCTGGGCAAAACCCGGCTGATTGACAACCTGGAGTGGTAAGCCGCGCCCTTGCGCGGGCCGCTTAAGATGCAGTATTGCCTGCCTCAAAACTGCTGCCACCCATCTCGGAGTCCACCATGAAAAAACTGCTGCCCTTGCTGGTACCCGCCCTTTTGAGTGCACTGGCTGTGCTGCCCAGCTTTGCCCCGGCGCAAACTACCGCCGTCCAGGGCCTCACGGCCATTAAAAGCCCCTATAGCGCCAAAGAAACCATGGACCGCTTTGAGGCCGTGGTTAAAGAAAAAAACCAAGTCGTCTTTGCCCGGGTTGACCACACCGCTGGCGGCGCAAAAGTGAACCTGGCGATTCGCCCCACCGAGTTGCTGGTGTTCGGCAATCCGCTGGGCGGCACGCCGCTGATGCAGTGCGCCCAAACCGCTGGCATTGATTTGCCAATGAAAGCCCTGGCCTGGCAAGACGAGGGCGGCCAAGTCTGGCTGGGCTACAACGACGCCACCTACCTCGGCCAGCGCCACGGCGTGCCGCAGTGCCCGGCACTGGTGAATATTGGCAAGGCGCTGGCTGGGTTTGCGGCGCTTGCTACGGCAAAATAAGCCGGGCGTTTAGCTCGGAGCCGGGTATTTTGCTATTAAATTAGTAGTATTTATTAATAGCACTATCCGCACGTCAGTATTGGTTTCAGACTTGTTTTTATGTCGTAAATAAGTCTTAAAAGCTTGAAGATAGGCGATTTTTCTGCTGCTTTAAAGCCACCCACTGCTGTTTAGCTTGAAAATTTGATCAAAGCGGCTTTTTTTCAAGCATAAAAACGCCTTTTAACCAGTATCGACGAGCGGGTAGCGCTATGGTTTTTTACTACATATTTTATAGCAACTCGGCGGTTCATGGCCCATCTGCCGCCCATCAATTAACAGCGTTCTCCGGCCTGGCATCCCGCTGCATCAAGGCCTGCATGGCTTGCTGGGGCGAAATCTGGCCATCAAGCAACGCCACCACACCGTTGGCAATCGGCATGTCCACCCCAAGCCGGGCGGCCCGCTGCGCTACCGTGCGGGCGCAGTACACGCCCTCAGCCACGTGGCCCAGTTGCGCCAGCGCCTGCGCCAGGCCGTGGCCCTGTGCCAGCAGCAGGCCAACGCGGCGATTGCGGCTTAAATCGCCGGTGGCCGTCAGCACCAGATCGCCCAAGCCCGACAAACCCATAAAGGTCTCAGGTTTGGCCCCCAGCGCCGCGCCCAACCGCGCCATTTCAGCCAGGCCGCGGGTAATCAGCGCGGCGCGGGCGTTCAGCCCAAGGCCCAGGCCGTCGCACAGGCCCGTGGCAATGGCCAGCACGTTTTTAACTGCGCCACCCACCTCGACGCCAGCGACATCGTCGTTGCCGTAAATGCGCAAATGGCCGCCATGAAAGGCTTGCACCAGCAGTTCGCGCACCGCCGCATGCGCGCTGGCAGCCACCAACGCGGTGGGCTGGCCGCGCGCCACTTCCTGAGCAAAACTGGGGCCGCTGAGCACGCCAGCTGTTAAATCAGGCGCAACCAGGGTTTGTATTTCATGGGCCAACAAGCCAAATGGCTGCGCAACCGGGGCTTCAAAGCCCTTGCACAGCCACACCACCGGGCAATGTGCGCCGCGCAGGCGCGTCAGCCATTCACGCAACCCGGCAATTGGCGTGGCCAGCACGATGAGGTCGCTGGCAGTGGCAAACGCCGGGGCAGATTGCGCCGCGTCTGCCTGCGCATCGGCGCAGTGCAGTTGCAGGTTAGCCGGCAGCGCAACACCAGGCAGGTAGCGGGTGTTTTCGCCCGCCTGCTGCATGGCCTGCACGTGCGCATGCTGACGCGCCCACAGGGCCACTTCGTGGCGGGGTGCAGCCGCTACCGCCAGGGCAGTGCCCCAGGCACCGGCACCAACAAAGGCAATCTTCATGGTGGGCTGGTGGGCGGGGTAATGGCGGCTAAAGGAGCGGGCCGGGGGTTGCGGTTGCTGCGCGGTGGCGTGTTTGCGCCAGGTGCAGCTTAGGCTTGGGCGATGGCAGCTTCCTGCTGGGCTTGCGCATCGGTGATCTGCTTTTCATACATCGCCTGGAAATTGATTTCCACCAGGTGCACCGGCGGAAAGCTGGCGCGGGTCACGATGTCGGCCACGTTGGCACGCAGATAGGGGTAGATGATTTGCGGGCAGGCAATACCCAAAATTGGGCCCAACTGCTCGGGGCTCAAGTGGCGGATTTCAAAAATACCCGCCTGCTTGGCTTCCACCAGAAATACGGTTTTGTCGTTAACGGCGGTGGTGACTGTGGCAGTGACGCTGACTTCATACACACCATCGGCCACTCGCTCGCTGGCCACGGCCAGCTGAATGTCGACACTGGGTTGCTGTTGCTCCAGCAGGATGGCGGGCGAATTGGGCTGCTCCAGCGAGGCTTCCTTGAGATACAGGCGCTGAATCTGGAACACTGGCTGCGGGCTGCTGGTGTCCATAGCGCCATTGGCGACGGGGGTGGATGGGGAGGTGGATTCATCAGCCATGGGGGTCTTTCAAATCAAAAAGGGCATCAACAAAGCAAAGCCCGTCACAACAGGCGTGCGCGGGCTGGTCTGGGATTGCGCGAGATTATGGCAGGCAGCCAAGCCCAGGCTCAGGCCGCCAGTTGCAGCAGCGGCATCAGGCCACCACGCTGGTCCAGCGCCACCAGGTCGTCGCAGCCGCCCACGTGCGTATCGCCAATGAAGATTTGCGGCACGGTGCGGCGGCCGGTAATTTCCAGCATTTGGGCACGCAGCGCCGGGTTGAGGTCAACCCGGAGATCTTCCATTTCCAACACGCCGCGGCTGTGCAGCAGTTGCTTGGCGCGAACACAAAAAGGGCAGCTGGCAGTGCTGTAAATCTTGACGGCGGGCATGGCGGAAGGGTCTTTCTCAGGTAGCTTTGTCGGCCGTGGTTTTGGCGGACGTGGCTGGTGTAACTGGCAATTGGGCATTACCAGCGGCGCTGCTTTCAATGGGCAGATTGGCCTCGCGCCAGGCTTTAAGACCACTGGCCAACGCCTGCGGCTGCGCATAGCCCAGGGTCTTGGCTACAGCCACGGCGCGCAGCGAACGCGCGCCGGTGGGGCAGACAAAAATAACCGGCACGGCCTTGTTTTTCACCAGCCCTGGCAGCTTGTCCTCAAGCTGGTTGAGCGGGCAATTTTTAGCGCCGATGGCATGGGCCTGGGCAAATTCTTCAGGCTCGCTGACATCAATCAAAACGCCCTTTTCGCGGTTGATCAGGGTTACAGCGGCTGCACTGGTCAAGCCCTTGGCCGTGGCCCCTTTGAGCAATGGCCAAATCAGCAGGCCACCCGAAGTCAAGGCAATGCTGAGCAGCAGCCAGTTGTCGATAAAGAATTTCAATTTGCGCTTTCAGGTCTATCTTGGCGGCAGGCTCTACCCGGCCATGCCAGATCGAGAACAACTACGCATTTTAGAATCATTGGTTTACCGATGCACTCTCTGCGAGAACAACACCATGTACAAGATCGTGCTTTTACGCCACGGCGAATCCACCTGGAACCTGGAAAACCGCTTTACCGGCTGGGTCGATGTGGACTTGACGCCCACTGGCATTGAGCAGGCTAAAGCCGCCGGGCGCCTGCTCAAATCCCAGGGCTTCGACTTTGACGTGACCTACACCAGCGTGCTCAAGCGCGCCATCCGCACTCTGTGGCACACGCTCGACGAAATGGACCGCACTTGGCTGCCCATGGTGCATGCCTGGCGCCTCAACGAGCGCCACTATGGTGCCCTGCAAGGCCTGAACAAGGCCGAAACCGCGCAAAAGTTTGGTGAGGCGCAAGTCATGGCCTGGCGCCGCAGCTACGACGTGCCGCCACCAGCCCTGTCAGAAGGCGATCCGCGCAGCGAGCGCGGTGACATTCGCTATGCCCGGTTGCAGCCGCAGCAAATTCCGCTGACCGAGTGCCTCAAAGACACCGTGGAGCGCGTGCTTCCGCTGTGGAACGAGGCGCTGGCACCTGCCATCAGGAGCGGCAAGCGCATCATTGTGGCGGCGCACGGCAACTCGATTCGGGCGCTGGTCAAGTACCTGGACGAGGTGTCTGACGCCGATATTGTGGGTATCAACATCCCCAATGGTTCACCGCTGGTTTACGAGCTGGACGCACAGCTGAAACCCATGCGCCATTACTATTTGCAAGACCAGTAGACCAATGCCCTAGGGGTATCCCCTTGCCGATACCGTACTGTTTTAGAAGTGCATTGCTGGCGCGTTTCCTGCTGCAACCAGCAGGTGTATATTGCGGTGCAAAGGGATATTTATGAGCAGCAAACTGAAGATTGCGGGTTGGGTTTCCATTGGCGTGGTGGCTGGTGCCTTGACTACGGTGTCATTGCAAACCGTGGCGCGTGGCGCACTGGCACCACTGCCGCTGGAAGAATTGCAACAACTCGCTGCCGTTTTTGGTATGGTCAAAAGCGACTACGTGGAGGCGGTTGACGAGAAAAAGCTCATCACCGATGCCATCTCGGGCATGGTGGCCAGCTTGGATCCGCACTCGCAGTATTTCGACAAGAAATCTTTCAAGGAATTTCGCGAGGGCACCAGCGGCCGCTTTGTTGGCGTGGGCATTGAAATTTCCCAGGAAGACGGCTTGGTCAAGGTGGTCTCTCCCATCGAGGGCTCGCCCGCCTTTCGTGCCGGCCTCAAGCCCAACGACCTGATTACCAAGATTGACGATGGCCTGGTCAAGGGCCTGACGCTTAGCGAGGCTGTCAAGCGCATGCGCGGCGAGCCCGGCACCCGGGTGGTGCTGATGATTTTCCGCAAGGACGAAAACCGCAGCTTTCCGGTCACCATCACACGCGAAGAAATCAAAACCCAGTCGGTCAAGGGCAAGGTCATTGAGCCTGGTTACGGCTGGGTGCGGGTGAGCCAGTTCCAGGACCGTACGGTGGACGACTTTGCGCGCAAGATTGAAGAGCTCTATAAAGCCGAGCCCAACATGAAGGGGCTTGTGCTTGACCTGCGGAATGACCCCGGTGGGTTGCTGGATGCAGCAGTGGCCATATCGGCCGCGTTTTTGCCCGAGAACGTGGTGGTGGTTTCTACCAACGGCCAACTGGCCGAGAGCAAGTTCACTTACAAAGCCTCGCCTGAGTTCTACCAGCGGCGCAGCAACACCGACCCACTGCGCCGTCTGCCTGCTGCCATCAAGACTGTGCCGTTGGTGGTGCTGGTCAATGAAGGCTCGGCCTCAGCCAGCGAAATCGTGGCTGGTGCCCTGCAAGACCACAAACGCGCCATCCTAATGGGCAGCCAGACCTTTGGCAAAGGTTCGGTGCAGACCGTGCGCCCCCTGGGCCCCGACAGTGGCCTCAAGCTCACCACCGCGCGCTACTACACCCCCAGCGGCAAAAGCATTCAGGCCAAGGGTATCCTGCCCGATGTGCCGCTGGATGAAACCGCCGAAGGCAACCTGTTCTCAATCCTGCGCACCCGCGAGGCCGACCTGGAGAAACACCTGGGCAGCGGCCAGGAAGCCGAGAAGAAAGACGCTGTCCGCGAGAAAGCCCGTGACGAGGCGCGAAGCAAGCTTGAAGAAGAATCCAAAAAGCCCCAGGCCGAGCGCAAGGTGCCCGAGTTTGGCGCGGATACCGACTTCCAGTTGGCGCAGGCTATCAAACAGCTCAAAGGCCAGCCGGTGCTGATCAGCAAAACCCAGACCGAGCGCAAAGACGAGAAGAAAGAGAATTGAACCAAGCTGTCGGGGCGCCGCAGCCAGCGGCGGCTGATCTCACCGACGGCCAGTTGCTGCGCTACTCGCGCCACATCCTGCTCAACGAATTTGGCCCGGCGGCGCAGCAACGCTTTTTGGCCGCCCATGTGCTTGTTATAGGCGCAGGTGGCCTGGGTTCGCCGGTGGTGCTGTATCTGGGTGCAGCCGGGGTGGGCCGCCTGACGCTGGTTGATGACGACACAGTTGACCTGACCAACCTGCAACGCCAGATTGCACACAGCCAGGCACGCGTTGGCCAGGCCAAAGTGCAATCCGCGGCAGTTGCGGTGGCCGCGCTCAACCCCGAGGTGCAAGTCACCGCCATCGCCCAACGTGCCGACGCTGCCCTGCTGCACGCGCTGGTAGCGCAAGCTGATGTGGTGGTGGACTGCTGCGACAACTTCGCCACGCGACATGCCGTCAACGCCGCATGTGTATTGTTGAAAAAACCCCTGGTCAGCGGCGCGGCGATTCGCTTTGACGGGCAACTGACAGTCTACGACCCGCGCGATGCCCACTCCCCGTGTTATGCCTGCGTGTTTGCGCCCGACGCGCCGGTAGAGGAAACCCGCTGCAGCGTCATGGGTGTGCTGGCGCCGCTGGTGGGCATTATTGGCAGCATGCAGGCGGCCGAGGCGCTCAAGCTGCTGGCCCATGGCCACTCGGCGCTGACTGGTCGGCAACTCATGCTGGATGCCCGGCAAATGGAGTGGACCGACTTGCGCGTGCCGCGCAACCCGGCTTGCCAGGTTTGCAGCGGCGGCTGACATCAAGGCGTTTTTGTTGTCTTTCTTGCCTTGCAAGCCTTTGCAAGGTCATTAACCATTTCAGCCACCCACTCTACAATCAAGCCATGATTTCACGCGAACCCACCATTGAACGCCTGGCCATAGCCCAGCAGTTGCTGCTCACCCCTTTTGGCCTCGACGAGTCGCACCTAACGCGCGCCCTGGCCGAGATCAAATCGCACCAAGTCGATGACGCCGACCTGTACTTTCAGTACACCCGCTCAGAGGGCTGGAGTCTGGAAGAAGGGATTGTAAAAAGTGGCAGCTTCAGCATTGACCAAGGGGTGGGCGTGCGCGCCGTGAGCGGCGAGAAGACCGCATTCGCGTATTCAGACGATATTTCCTGGGCCAGCCTGCTGGATGCGGCACACAACGTGCGCTCCATTTCTGCCGCCGGGCAAAACAAGCGCGCCAAAGTAGTCAACCGTCAAATCGCCAAAAGCCGTGTGCTGTACGGCCAGAGCGACCCGATTGCCAGCCTGGACTCCACGCAAAAAGTGGCTTTGCTGGGCGAGGTCGAGCAGCGCGCCCGTGCCAAGGACCCACGCGTGGTGCAAGTCATGGCGGGCCTTGCCAGCGAATACGACGTGGTGCTGGTAGCCCGCGCCGACGGTACGCTGGCAGCAGACGTACGACCGCTGGTGCGCCTGTCAGTCACCGTTATTGCCGAGCAAAATGGCCGCCGCGAAATGGGTTCAAGCGGCGGTGGTGGTCGTTTTGCGCTGGCCTATTTTGACGCCGCGCGGGTGCAGGAATACGTTGATGAGGCTGTCAATGCCGCGCTAACCAACCTGGAAGCACGCCCCGCACCAGCGGGCGAAATGACCGTGGTACTTGGCCCTGGCTGGCCCGGCATCTTGCTGCACGAGGCCATTGGCCACGGGCTGGAAGGCGACTTCAACCGCAAGGGCTCCAGCGCGTTTGCCGGGCGCATTGGCCAGCGTGTAGCAGCCAAAGGCGTCACGGTGCTGGACGACGGCACTATCGCTGACCGGCGCGGCTCGCTCAATGTGGATGACGAAGGTAACGCCAGCCAACGCAATGTGCTGATTGAAGACGGCATCTTGTGCGGCTACATCCAAGATTCAATGAACGCGCGCCTTATGGGCGTCAAACCCACCGGCAATGGCCGCCGCGAGAGTTACGCCCATATCCCGATGCCGCGCATGACCAATACCTACATGTTGGGCGGGGACAAAGACCCCAAGGAAATTATTGCAAGCATTAAAAAAGGCCTGTACGCCAGCAACTTTGGTGGTGGCCAGGTGGACATTACCTCGGGCAAATTTGTGTTCTCGGCCAGTGAAGCCTTCTGGGTGGAAAACGGCAAGATTCTTTACCCGGTCAAGGGTGCCACGCTGGTGGGTAATGGTCCTGATTCACTCACCCGCGTCAGCATGATTGGCAACGACATGGCACTCGACAGCGGTGTCGGCACCTGCGGCAAGGAAGGTCAGAGTGTGCCTGTTGGCGTAGGCCAGCCCACGCTGCGTATTGACGGTCTGACTGTGGGCGGCACAGCTTAGCCACCAAAACACGGCCCCAGCGAGCGTAACTGCCATGCCAGCGCGCCCATCGCAAATTTCCAGCATGCAGGAATTTTCGCAGCTCAGCGAGTTTTTGCGTACTGCGGTGGCCGACGAAGAAGCGCAGCAAATGGGCGACAGCATGAGCGCGTTGGCTGACCACGCTCAGGCCATGACCAGACAAATTCGGGTGGGTATCGCGCGCCAGGACTGGGCGGCTTTGCTAATGGATTTCTTGACTGAATTGCGCCAACACAAGGCTTTTGTAGTGGCGCTCAGCCCCGGCTGGCGCGGACTGTACGAGTACCCCAATTACCTCAATGCACTGAACAATTTCCGCGTACTGATTGGCCAATGGCTGCTGCACATTGCCGAGCCCGAATCGGATGAGCCCACTGCGCCACCCGGCTTGACCGATTTTGAGCCGATGGTCTGGCGCACCATTGGCGAGGGCATGCTGTTGATTGACATGTACCAGGAACTGGCTCAACGCACTGAGCCCGGCTCGGTTCTTGGCGAGCTCGACGACACGCGGCTGGCGCGCGCAAAAACCTGGTGGGAGCGCTTGCGTGGGAGCTAAGCGCTATCGCGGTGATAGCTGCATATGCCGCAGGCCAAAACAGCCCTGTGCTACAGTCCATGCAATGAACAGTTTGGCTTTTCACTTTTATTTTTATTTCTCAGTCCCCGGCGGACGAGAGGCCTTCGCTTAAGCCAAGCCCCCCTCGAAGCAACCGCCGGCCCACAAGCCCGGCGGTTTTTTTATGTCTTTTTCAAGCTGCTTTTGCTGTATTCCTGATCTGGAGCCACTTCGATGAACACCGACCAACGCACTTCCACCCCCCCTTGGTATCCAGCCTCGTCCCAGCCTGCCGATCGCACCAGCCAGACCGACGACGAACGCATCAAGGACATTACTGTGTTGCCGCCTCCCGAGCATTTGATCCGCTTTTTTCCGATTCGCGGTACACCCGTCGAGTCGCTAATTGCCAGTACGCGAAAAAGCATCACGCAAATTTTGCATGGCAAGGACGACCGGCTACTGGTCATCATTGGCCCTTGTTCAATCCACGACCCGGTGGCTGCGCTGGAGTATGCGCGAAAGCTTAAAGTGCAGCGCGACAAATACGCCGACACGCTGGAGATTGTGATGCGCGTGTATTTTGAAAAACCGCGCACCACCGTCGGCTGGAAAGGCCTGATTAACGACCCGTATCTGGACGAGAGCTTTCGCATTGACGAGGGCTTACGCATGGCCCGCCAGCTTTTGATTGACATCAACCGCTTGGGCTTGCCAGCGGGTAGCGAATTTCTCGACGTGATTTCGCCGCAGTACATTGGCGACCTTATCAGTTGGGGCGCGATTGGCGCGCGCACGACCGAAAGCCAGGTGCACCGCGAACTGGCCTCGGGCCTGTCAGCGCCGATAGGCTTCAAGAACGGCACCGACGGCAACATCCGCATCGCCACCGACGCCATTCAGGCAGCGGCTCGTGGCCACCACTTCTTGTCAGTGCACAAAAACGGCCAAGTGGCCATTGTGCAAACCGCTGGCAACCCCGACTGCCATGTGATTTTGCGTGGCGGTAAAGCGCCCAATTACGACGCTGCCAGCGTGGCCACCGCCTGCAAAGATTTGGACGCAGCCAAGATGCCCCCAACCTTGATGGTCGATTTGAGCCACGCCAACAGCAGCAAGCAGCACCAAAAGCAAATTGAAGTGGCTAGCGACATTGCCACGCAAATCAGCGGCGGCTCGCGCAGCATCTTTGGCGTGATGGTGGAGAGCCACCTGCAGGCTGGTGCGCAAAAATTCACACCCGGCAAAGACAACCAGCATGCACTCACTTATGGCCAAAGCATCACCGATGCCTGCCTGGGTTGGGACGATTCGCTGCCGGTGCTCGATGTGCTGTCGCAAGCGGTGAAAACGCGGCGCGGCTAAGCCGTTTGAACACGGCAAGGCTGGCGCGCGCTGCCGTATAGTGTTGCCACCACTTCACGCGCCCACAGAACCCTCTCATGCAAGGCCAGCTTTTTTCGCAAGATTTTTTACTGCGTGGAATAAGTGAAACGCCACCTTGGCAGGCATTGCATGATGCGCCCGGCAGGTATGCGGATTTTTGCAGCGTCCTACAAGCCGTATTCAAAAATTGCGAGGCGCAAACCACCCTGAACGAGGCGCAAACCGAGCAAGAAATCATCGCGCGGGCTTTACGCTTGTTGGGCTGGGGCCAAGACACGCTGCCGCAAGTCAACATGAGCGTCAAAGGCCGTGAAGACGTGCCCGACCACCTGCTGTTTGCCAGCCCTGCCAAAAAAGCCGACGCACTGGCTGAGAGCCAAGACCCCAACCGCTACCGCCACGGCATTGCCGTGCTGGAGGCCAAGCGCTGGCTGCGCCCACTGGACCGCGGCGACACCAGTGCCGTGCGCGACGCGCGCGATCCGGACGCGCCGTCTTCCCAAATGCTGCGCTACTTGAGCCGTGCCGACGTGGTGTCCGACCGCGCCATCAAGTGGGGCGTGCTAACCAACGGCGCGGTCTGGCGGCTGTATTGGCAAGACGCCCGCTCGCGTGCTGAAGAGTTCTTTGAAATCGACTTGACCGCCGCGCTGCAGTTGCCCGGCTTTCAACCCGAGTTCGACGAAATCGAACCAGCGCATGCCCTCAAACTGTTTTACCTGCTGTTTCAGCGCGAGGCATTTTTGCCGCAAAGCTGGGACGCCACGGGCCGCAGCCTGCATGCTTATGCGCTGAATGAAGCACGGCGTTATGAAGAAAAAGTGGCGCAAGACCTGGGCCAGCGCGTGTTTACCGAGGTCTTTCCCCTGCTGGCCCAAGCCTTGGCCAAAGGCGACCCGCAGGCGCAAACCCAGCTAGCCGGTTTCGGCCAGTTCAGCCGCCCGCAATACACCGAAGCGTACTTGGACGAAGTGCGCGAGGCAACGCTGGTGCTGCTGTACCGCCTGTTGTTTTTGTTCTATGCGGAAGACCGCAACTTGCTGCCGGTGCGCGATGCGCGCTACACGCCCTATAGCATGCGCGGCTTGCGGCTGGAGGTGCAAGAAAAGATCGATGCGGGGGCAAAGTTTTCCAGCACCTTGTCGAAGTTTTGGTTAACGCTTAAAAGCGTCTTTGAGTTGATTGATGTGGGTGACGACAGCATCGGCATGCCCGCCTACAACGGCGGCTTATTCGATCAAAAGCGCTCGCTGCTGCTGGAGCGAACCAAAGTCCCCGACGCCATCATCGCCCCATTAATCGACGCGCTCTCACGCCGCACCGAAGAGCTGCTACGCGGCTGGATCAATTACCGCGACCTCTCGGTGGCCCACCTGGGCGGCATTTACGAGCGCCTGCTCGACTACACCTTGGTGCACGAGGTGGTGGCAGCCGACACCTACAAAGACATTGCCGAGGTCAACCGCATCACCGCGCTGCCCGCCAGCTTTGCGCGCAAAGTCTCGGGCAGTTATTACACGCATGACGACCTGGTGCGCCTGATTCTGCGCGAATCCATTGGCCTGCTGGCGCAAGAGCGAAGCCAGGTGTTTGGCGCGCATATTGCCAAGCTGAAAAAGAAAACCGCGCTCAACCCCGCAGACTGGGCCGCACTAGACACGCAAGACCCGGCCAGCGCCTTGCTGCAACTCAAAATTTGCGACCCCGCCATGGGTAGCGGCCATTTTTTGGTGGCCCTGGTGGACGACCTGGCTGACCGTGTGCTCGAAGCCGTTAGCAGCAGCACCCACCTGGTCAATGCCCAGCCTTGGGCCGCGCATTTGGTGGAATCGGGCCGCCCCTGGGAAAGTCCGGTTTCGGCGCGTATTGCCCATATTCGCCGCAGCATCCAGGCCAATGCCCGGCAGCACGGCTGGGCCGTGACCGACGCGCAACTGGACGACCGCCACATGGTGCGCCGCATGGTGCTGAAAAAATGCGTGTTTGGCGTGGACAAAAACCCGATGGCGGTGGAGCTAGCCAAAACCGCGCTGTGGCTGCATACCTTCACCGTGGGCGCGCCCCTAAGCTTTCTGGACCACCACCTGAAAACCGGCGACAGCCTGCATGGCGAGCAGTTGCCCACCGTGCAGCGCGGCTTGCAGGCGCTGGGTGCGCTGCTGCTGCAAGGTGAGTTTGACCGCCTGGCCGTGGTGGGCAAAAACATTGCCCAGGTGGCCGACTTGACTGACGTGGACATTGCCGAAGCGCACCTGTCCAAACAGCTCGCGCACGAGGCCGACGCGCTGATAGCGCCGCTGCATGCCGTGCTGGACTTTTGGCGCGCCCTGCGCTGGCTCATCCCCGGCTGGCCCGCCAGCAGCATGGGTCAACTGGCCAAACTCCTCAAAGCAGACGGCACCACATCCAACCCGTTGCTTGCCGGTTTGGTCAAACTGCTGGAGCCCGGCCAAAACCTGGTGCACGTGCTGGGCGCTGGCGTGCTGGAAGGGGACGACGCAGACTGCACGGCTGCCAATGCGTTAATCGCCCGCGCCCGTGCCCTGAGCAAAAGCGAAACGTTTTTTCACTGGTGGACCAGCTTTCCCACCGTGTTTGGCGCAGGCAGCGCCGGCGGTTTTGACGCCGTCATTGGCAACCCGCCGTGGGACCGCATCAAGCTGCAAGAGGTCGAGTGGTTTGCCGAGCGCAGCCCGGCCATTGCCGCCCAGCCGCGCGCGGCCGACCGCAAAAAAATGATTGCCGCGCTGCAGGGCATCAAGATGAAACAAACCGCCACCCACCTGCCACCGCGGGTGGACTTGTGGGCGCACTACCAACGGGCGGTGGAACGTGCCGATGCCAATGCCCGCGTGGTGGGCAATGGCAAGCTCGGCAGTGGCGACTACCCGCTGCTGGGCGGTGGCGACGTGAACTTGTACAGCCTGTTTGTGGAGCGGGCGCAGGCGCTGGTTCACCCCGGCGGCCTGGTGGCGCTGCTCACGCCAAGCGGCATTGCGGCAGACAAAGGCGCGGCACCGTTTTTCAGCAGCCTCAGCGGCAGCGGGCGGCTGGGCGCATTGTTTGACTTTGAAAACCGCAAAGTTTTTTTCCCCGACGTGCATGCCAGCTTCAAGTTTTGCACCCTGGTGTTTGGCGGGCTGCAGCGCCAGTTTGCGCAAACCCGCTGCGCCTTTTACCTGCACCAGTTGGCCGAGCTGGACGACCCCGCCCGCACCCTGGTGCTGACGGCACAAGACTTTCAGCGCGTCAATCCCAACACTGGCGCAGCCCCCATCTTCAAAAGCCGCCGCGATGCCGACATTACCCTAGCCCTGTACGCCCGCCACCCGGTGCTGGTGCGGCATAGCAGCAGCAGCGCCAGTCTGGGCACGCAGGCCGATGCCAAGGTATGGCCGGTGAAGTACACCACCATGTTCCACATGACCAACGACTCGCACTTGTTTTTGAAGGCCGAGGAGTTGAAAGCGGCGGATTTTAAGCCCGCCGCGCTGAACCGCTGGGTTAATGGCCAGGGCGAGGAGGCGGTGCCGCTGTATGAAGGCAAGATGGTGCAGATGTTTGACCACCGCGCGGCGGATGTGGTGGTGAATGCGGGCAATTTGAAGCGTGCTGCCCAGCAAGAAGCGCTGGATGCCAGTGAAAAGGCAGTCGTTGCGCGCTATCCCGCGCCGCAATACTGGGTTAGGCACAGTGAGGTTGCTAAAGCCTGGCCAGGCGACTGGTGCATTGCCTACAAATCTGTAACCGCGCCAAGCAACATGCGCACCATGATTGGTGCCATCGTGCCGCAATGTGGCGTGGGCAACAGCATGGCCATGCTGTTGCCGGAATCTGGTCACGAGGCCAGTTATGCCACTTGGGCACCATTGCTTATGGCGAATCTAGGTTCTATGGCTTTTGACTTTGCTTTGCGTCAAAAAGTACAGGGGCAAAACCTCAATTGGTTCATCATTGAGCAGGCGGTCGTCATCGCCCCCGCCCAATTCCAGCAAACCCTGCCGCCGCGCTTCACCGCTGCCATGCGCCAGGCCGGCCTGATGAACGGCCACCACGCCCACCCCACGGTGGCCGACTTTGTGATCCCCCAGGTGCTGGCGCTCAGCTACACCGCTCACGACCTGGCCCCGTTTGCCCGCGACCTGGGCTATGTGGACGCCAAAGGCCAGGTGCTGCCGCCGTTGGTGTGGGATGAGGCCGAGCGCCGCGCCCGCCTGGCGGCGCTGGATGCGCTGTTTTTCTGGCTCTACGGCATTGGCGCGGCCGACGCCGTTTATATGTTGGACAGCTTTCCCATCGTGCGCGAGCACGACACCGCCGCTTTTGGCCGCTTCCGCACCCAAGAAGACGTGCTGGCGCTGCTGGATTTGCTGCCCGCAGCGCCTAAAGCCGCTAAAAATGATAGTAAAAATTGATAGCGCTACCCGCATACTGCATAAAGCTTTGCGGCTTATTTAGGTATCAAAAACAGGCCAAAAAACCTGATTTTTCGCCCGCAAAAGGCGTTTTTGCCCTAAAACGGCCTGAAAACGCCTAAGAACGGCTGAAACCGCCTCAAACCGCCTTTTGCAGCGCATCCAGCAGCTTGGCGTGCACGCCGCCAAAACCGCCATTGCTCATGCACAGCAAGTGGTCGCCGGGCTGCGCCACGGCCACCACTTGCGCCACCAATTCGTCCACAGAATCAGCCACTTGCGCGCGCGCGCCCAGGGGAGCCAGTGCGGCGCGGGCGTCCCAGCCCAGGCCGCCGCTGTGGCAAAACGACAGGTCGGCGCTCGCCAGGCTCCAGGGCAGTTGGGCTTTCATGCTGCCCAGCTTCATGGTGTTGCTGCGTGGCTCAAAGATAGCGAGGATGCGCTCACTTCGCTTTAACTGGCGGCGCAGGCCATCCAGCGTGGTGCGCATCGCCGTGGGGTGGTGGGCAAAATCGTCGTACACGGTAATGGAGCCGCCGGGCAACCGGGCGACACCGCGCACTTCCATGCGGCGCTTGACGTTCTCAAACGCAGCCAGCGCCTGCGCCGCCTGCGCTGGCGCCACACCCACATGCGCGGCAGCGGCTATGGCTGCCAGTGCGTTGAGCTGGTTGTGCACGCCGCTTAAACCCCATTGCACCCTGGCCACGCGTTGGCCGCTCTGTAACACGGCAAAGTCGTGCGGCTCGCCCTCCGCTGTGAAATCGCTCACGGCCGCACCAAAACTGGCGACTTCGCTCCAGCAACCAGCGTGCAGCACGCGGGCCAGGCTTTCTTCAAGTCCGTTGACCACCACCCGGCCACTCGGCGGCACGGTGCGCACCAGATGGTGGAACTGCCGCTCAATGGCGGGCAAGTCATCAAAAATATCGGCGTGGTCAAACTCCAGGTTGTTCAGGATGGCGGTGCGCGGGCGGTAGTGGACAAATTTGCTGCGCTTGTCGAAGAAGGCGGTGTCGTATTCATCGGCTTCTATAACGAAAGGGCCGCCTCCTACACGTGCCGACACCCCAAAATTCAGGGGCACGCCGCCCACCAAAAATCCCGGCTGCTGGCCTGCGCACTCCAGCACCCAGGCCAGCATGGCGGTGGTGGTGGTTTTGCCGTGGGTACCGGCCACGGCCAGCACATGGCGGCCTTGCAACACGTTTTCGGCCAGCCACTGCGGGCCGCTGGTGTACGGCTGACCGCTGTCCAAAATAGCTTCCATCAGGGGGAATTTCGGCATGCCATCTGCGCCGCGGGCACGCGAAACCACATTGCCAATCACCCACACATCGGGGGCGAGCGCCAGTTGGTCGGCATCAAAACCCTCTATCAATTCAATATCCAGGGCGCGCAATTGATCGCTCATTGGGGGATAAACGCCTGCGTCGCACCCCGTCACCTTGTGCCCGGCTTCGCGCGCCAATGCCGCCAACCCGCCCATGAAAGTACCGCAAATGCCTAGTATGTGTATGTGCATGCGGCGATTTTAGGTAAATGCAAACGCCAGCCGTGCAGGCACAATCCAGCAATGAACGACGTGAAAGCCGAGATTGCCGCGCATGCCGCCCGGTTCATAGTGGAAGAAGGCTTGCCCTACGGCGCAGCCAAGCAGCGCGCCGCTAAGCAACTGGCCCTCAGCCGTCCCGAGTGGCCGGACAACGAGGCAGTGGAAGCCGCGGTGCGCGAGTACATTGAATTGTTTTGTGCTGACACCCAACCCACCGAGTTGCGCGTGTTGCGCCAACTGGCAGTGCACTGGATGCAGCGCCTGCTGGCGTTTCGTCCGCACCTGGCCGGCGCTGTATGGCATGGCAGTGCCACCCGCTTGAGCGATATTGACCTACAGCTGTTTTGCGACGACAGCAAAGCCACCGAGATCGCGCTGATTGACCATGGTGTGCGCTACCAACCGCGTAGTGTTCGGGGGTTTCACGGCAAGCTGGTGGATTGCTTGAGCCTAAATCAGGCTTGCGCGCAACTGCAATGCCAAGTTGGCATCCACTTGCAGGTGTACGACCATGACGACTTTCGGGGCGCTTTGAAGCCCGATAGTCAAGGTCGTACGCCGCGTGGCACCATAACAGCTGTACAAGCCTTACTAGAAAAAACCGCCCAATGACGCCTGACCACTCCACTCCCGCTCCAGAAGCAGCTGTTGAACCGACCTCCACGAGCCGCCGTTGGCTTACCCTGGGCATTGCTGGTGCAGCTGGTACAGCTGGGTTGCTGACTGCGTGGTGGCAAATGCAGGCGCTGGCGCAGGCACCCGACAAGATCGCTGCAGACAATGGTATTTTCAAGCTTAAATTTGACGCTCCCAATGGCCCGGCGTTAGACATGGCACGCTTTCAGGGTAAACCGCTGCTGGTTAATTTTTGGGCTACTTGGTGTCCACCCTGCATTGAAGAATTGCCGTTAATTGATGCTTTTTATCAAGAAAATGCCGCCAAAGGTTGGCAAGTGGTTGGCTTAGCGGCTGATCAAACAAACGCCGTGAAACAATTTCTGAGTAAAAAACCACTGAGTTTCCCGATTGGGATCATTGGTCTGAAAGGCATTGAACTGAGTAAAAATCTGGGCAATCTCACGGGCGGTTTGCCATTTTCAGTGGTCTATGACGCTGACGGCAAAGTGGCGCAGCGTAAAATAGGCAAGCTCAATGAGGCGGATTTGAAGAGATGGAGTCAATTAAAATAGCTGTTTCGCCAAAACACTCTCATCGATTAAAAGAAATTTCGCTGAAATTAAGCGAACTTAAGCTGAATTTAAAGTAAATTCACGTTTCTTTTGATTTCAACCCTGTTGCATCTAACAGGCGCATCTTTCTGCTGGAGCATCCCCATGGATTTACGCAAACTCAAAACCCTGATTGATCTGGTGTCTGAGTCCAATGTGTCTGAGCTGGAAATTACCGAGGCCGAGGGTAAAGTCCGCATCGTCAAAGGTGGCGGGCCGCAGCTTCAGTATGCGCATGCGCCCAGTCCCATGGCTGCCACTGCGCCAACAGCCACTGCAGCAGCCAGCGCTGTAACCAGTGAACCCGCAGCAGCCGCTGAAGGCCCGCCGCGTCACTATGTCAAGTCGCCCATGGTCGGCACGTTTTACCGCTCGCCCAGCCCGGGTACTGCAAGCTTTGTGGAACTTGGTGCACAGGTCAAACAAGGTGACACCATTGCCATTATTGAGGCCATGAAGATTTTGAACGAGATCGAAGCCGACAAAACCGGCACCATCACGCAAATCCTGGGCGAAAACGGTCAGGCAGTGGAATACGGCCAGCCGCTGTTCGTGATTGAGTAAGCCACCGATGTTCAAAAAGATTCTTGTCGCCAACCGCGGTGAAATTGCCTTGCGGATTCAGCGCGCCTGCCGCGAACTTGGCATACGCGCCGTGATGGTTTACTCAGAAGCTGACCGCGAGGCCAAGTATGTCAAGCTCGCTGAAGAAGCGGTATGCATTGGCCCCGCGCCATCTGCCTTGAGCTACCTGAATATGCCCGCCATCATTTCGGCTGCAGAAGTAACCGACGCCGAGGCGATCCACCCCGGTTACGGTTTTTTAAGCGAGAACGCTGACTTTGCCGAACGGGTGGAGAAAAGCGGCTTTCAGTTCATCGGCCCTACCCCCGAATCCATTCGCATCATGGGTGACAAGGTGTCGGCCAAGCAGGCCATGATCAAAGCCGGTGTGCCCTGCGTGCCTGGCTCGGAAGGTGCGCTGCCCGACGATCCGATTGCCATGAAGCGCATTGCCCGCGCGGTGGGCTACCCCGTCATCATCAAAGCTGCGGGCGGCGGTGGCGGGCGCGGCATGCGGGTGGTACATACCGAGGCAGCGCTGGTGAATGCAGTGCAATTGACCAAGGCCGAGGCTGGTGCGGCATTCAACAACCCGGCTGTGTACCTGGAAAAGTTTTTACAAAATCCGCGGCATATTGAAATCCAGGTACTGGCCGACAAACACCGAAACGCGGTCTACCTGGGTGAGCGCGACTGCTCCATGCAGCGGCGCCACCAAAAGGTGATTGAAGAAGCCCCGGCGCCCGGCATCTTGCGCAAGAACATTGAGCGAGTAGGCGAGCGATGTGTGGCGGCGTGCAAAAAAATTGGCTACCGCGGTGCTGGCACGTTTGAATTTTTGTACGAAAACGGCGAGTTTTACTTTATTGAAATGAACACCCGCGTGCAGGTTGAGCACCCCGTAACTGAAATGGTCACCGGAATCGACATTGTCAAAACCCAGATCATGGTGGCTGCTGGCGAAAAACTGCCTTTCACTCAGCGCCAAATTGAGTTGCGCGGCCATGCCATTGAGTGCCGAATCAATGCCGAAGACCCCTACAACTTTATGCCCTCGCCGGGACGTATCACCACTTGGCATGCGCCGGGTGGACCAGGCGTGCGAGTCGACTCGCATGTGTACAACAATTATTTTGTGCCACCCAATTACGACTCAATGATCGGCAAAATTATTGCCCATGGTGATACCCGTGAGCAGGCCTTGGCGCGCATGCGCACTGCGCTGGCCGAGATGGTGGTTGAGGGCATCAAATGCAACATTCCGTTGCACCGCGAGTTGGTGGTGGACGCTAAATTCATGGCTGGTGGCACCAACATCCATTACCTGGAAGAGTGGCTGGGCCACCACAAGCGCTGATTGGGTGGCTGTTTTTTTGATGCATGAACTCCATTTACTGTGCCCTGAAGACCGTGTAGAAGCCGTCAGTGACGCACTCGAAGCGCTCGACGCCCTGAGCGTCTCGGTGGAAGACGCTGACGCGCTGACCGATGCCGAGCAGGCGTTGTTCGGCGAGCCCGGTATGCCGCCCCCCCGACCAGGCTGGCAACGCTCCAAGCTGGTGGCGCTGTTTGCCGCTGCTACCCAAGCCCAAGAAGCGGCTGCTTTATTGCAGGTCCAGGACTTTTTCTCCAACTGTGAAGTGATCCATATCACTGAAGTGCCAGAGCAAGACTGGGTGCGCCTGACGCAATCGCAGTTTGCTCCTGTACCCATCACGCCCAGCTTTTGGATCGTGCCAACCTGGCATGAACCGCCGCCCGAGGCCATCACCTGCATCCGGCTTGACCCTGGCATGGCCTTTGGCACTGGTACCCATCCCACCACCCGCATGTGCCTGTGCTGGCTGGCTGCACACCCGCCACTACAGCAGAGCGTTCTCGATTACGGTTGTGGCTCGGGCATTCTCGCGGTAGGTGCAGCCAAATTGGGCGCAACGCTAATTGACGCTGTCGATATTGACCCCGCAGCTGTGCTGGCTACGCAAGACAATGCACTGGCTAATGGCGTAGAAGTGCAAGCTGGCCTGCCAGACTTGGCGGGCCCCGCCATTGGCCGCTATCACACAGTACTGGCCAATATCCTGGCCAGTCCGCTAACAGTGCTGGCCCCGCTGCTTTGCGGGCATATCGCTGCGGGTGGTCGTTTGGTGCTGGCTGGTATTTTGGAGCGCCAAACCGCGCAACTGCAGCAGGCCTATGCGCCCTGGCTGGAACTGACGGTGAGCGATAACCAAGACGGGTGGGTGCTGATGACCGGCACCAAGGCTTAATACGCTTAAGCGGCTGTCAAAATAAGCGAATGAGTTCATCCACCCGCTGTCCGGCATGCCGTACCCAGTTTCTGGTGACACCTGAGTTGCTAGCGCTGTCGCAAGGCTGGGTTCGCTGCGGTACATGTGCCGAAATTTTTGACGCTTCAGCGCATTTGCAGGACGCAGCCGATGGTGCTGCAGCCCGCTCGGAAGCAACGGCATTGTCAAGCGCGGATTTGAACCGTCTTGGTGAAATTTCTGAACCTTCTAACTCTGTCATTACCAACATTGACCCTGAATCGCTTGCGCACCCGCCAGCTGCACGTGATTACCGCCAAGACGCTATTTTTGGCGTTCAGCCGACCGTTTCATTTCCTCCTCGCGAGCCTGATACGCAAGCAGAAGATTCGCCTCAGCTTGAGCTGCAAGAAATGGGCTTTGTGCGCCAGGCCCAACGCCAGGCTGTTTGGCGCAAACCTAGTGTGGTGGCATTGCTACTGCTGTCGTGCCTGTTGTTAGGCGGCGTACTCGGATTGCAAGTCACCGTGCAAGAGCGTGACCGTATCGCCGCACTGGATTTACGCGCCCGCCCCTATCTGGAAAAGCTATGCATCCCACTGGGTTGTCGCCTAGCCCCGCTACGGCAAATTGAATCCATCGTGATAGACAATTCGTCTTTCAACAAAGCGCCCGGCGACTATTACCGCTTCAACCTGACCATTAAAAACACCAGTTCGCTCGTGTTGGCCATGCCGTCTGTAGAGTTGGTGCTGACAGACTCGCAAGACCAGCCGCAAGTACGCCGCGTACTAATGCCCGCCGAGCTCGGTGCGCCCGAACAACTGGCGGCCAGCAGCGAGTGGTCAGCGACTTTGCCCGTGGCGCTAAGGGGTGATGTCCGCGTGGCCGGTTACCGGGCGCTGGTGTTTTATCCCTAGCTTTTGATTTTTTAATACCTCTCTGGACATTATTTATGGCAGCTTTGATTTGCGGCTCTTTGGCCTTTGACACCATCATGAACTTTGAGGGTCACTTCTCCGACCAGATACTGCCCAACCAATTGCACAACCTCAACGTATCGTTTCTGGTGCCTGGCCTGCAACGCGACTTTGGTGGCTGCGCTGGGAATATTGCCTACAGCCTGAAAGCGCTGGGGGGTACGCCGCTGCCATTAGCCACACTGGGCAGCGACGGCGTAAGCTACCTGCAGCGGCTCAAAGACTTGGGTATCAGCACCGAGTTCGTGTGCACAGCGGAAAGCAGCTACACCGCACAGGCCATGATCATGACCGACAACGCCAACAACCAGATCACCGCCTTTCACCCTGGCGCGATGATGCAGGCGCACCTGACACACATTACCCCGCATGCCGACATTCGCATTGGCATCATCAGCCCCGACGGACGTGACGCCATGCTGCAACATGCGGCGCAGTTCAAGGCAGCTGACATTCCTTTTGTATTTGACCCTGGCCAAGGCTTGCCCATGTTCGACGGCGTAAATTTGCGGCACTTTATTGAGCAAGCTACCTGGGTCGCTGTAAACGACTACGAAGGCAAGATGCTCAGCGACCGCACCGGCCTTACGCCCGCCGCCATTTCACAGCGCGTGCAGGGCTTGGTGATTACCTTGGGCGCGGAGGGCTGCGAGGTGTGGGTGGATGGCCAAAAAACCCATGTGCCGCCGGTTGCCCCCACCGCCGTGGTAGACCCAACCGGTTGCGGTGACGCCTTTCGCGGTGCGTTGTTGTTCGGGCTGGAGCGTGGCTGGCCGTTGTCCCAATGTGCTGCTTTAGGCAACCAAGTCGGCTCGCTCAAAATTGCGCAGCGCGGGCCGCAGAATTACCACTTGGGTGGCTTGCAGATGCCGCAGTAGGACAAAGGCCCTGAAAAGCCAAAATGGCTCTGAAACAGGCAAAAACCGCTTTTTTGACGGCTATGCAATGATTTTCAGATTTTAGGTCATTTATCAGGCATCAAATTAAGTCACATTCCAGTGCTGGTGTGCGGGTAACGCTACTTATTTTTTACTCAAAATAAATAGCAAATACAGCGCATCAAGCTGATGTGAGCGCAATCTCAACCGCGCCCAGTTCTACGCCCTGCTCTTGCGCCAACCATTGCAGCACCGGCACACTGCCGGGCAACACGGGGCGCACGCTGAGCGGCAGCCGCTGCCAGGAAAATTGCTGGCCTTCGTGCATCTGCAAAGCGCCGATCCAGGCGAACACCTTGCAAAAGTGCAGCCGCACCAGCGCATGTGGGTAATCCACCAGACTGGTTTGCCAGACTGGCGCGCTGCCAATCGTGACGCCGATTTCTTCTTGCAGCTCGCGGCGTAGCGCCTGCTCCACCGACTCGCCCGGCTCCATCTTGCCACCGGGAAACTCCCAATAGGCGGCATAGACCTTGCCGGGTGGGCGGCTGGTCATCAAAAAATCGCCAGCCGGGTTCAGCAAAATGCCGACTGCCACGTCAACGATTTTTCGCGCTGCATTGCTGCTGCCGGTGGCAACGCCATCACGCGGGCGATCAGCATCGGCCACCAGCACCGACTCGTTTGCAGCCTGGGTCATGACGCGCCAGTTGGCGTCGAATTTGCTGCGGACTGCGCACCCACAAAATCCCGTGCAAACTGCCACGCCACCCGTCCGCTGCGCGAACCGCGCTCCAGCGCCCAGACCAGTGCCTGCGCGCGCGCTGCCTCAGTTTGCACCGCGCCCACGCCGAACGACTGAAGCCACTGCACGACGATGGCCAGGTACTCTTCCTGGCTGAAAGGGTAAAAACTCACCCATAAACCAAAGCGTTCGGAGAGCGAGATTTTCTCTTCCACACCCTCGCCAGGGTGCACTTCACCATCATCCGTGTGCTGGTAAGTCAAGTTTTCTTTCATGTACTCGGGCAACAGATGGCGGCGGTTGCTGGTGGCGTAAATCAGCACATTCGGCGCTGCAGCCGCCACTGAGCCATCGAGCGCTGATTTAAGCGCTTTGTAGCCGGGCTCGCCTTCATCAAAACTCAGGTCGTCGCAAAACACAATGAATTTCTCAGGCCGGGCGGCGACCATATCCATCAAGTCGGGCAAGTCTATAAGGTCGACTTTGTCCACCTCAATCAAACGCAAACCCTGCGCCGCGTATTCGTTGAGGCAAGCACGAATGAGCGACGACTTGCCCGTGCCGCGCGCGCCGGTAAGCAGCACATTGTTTGCCGGTCTGCCTTGCACAAATTGCAGCGTGTTGCGCTGGATTTTTTCTTTTTGTGGTGTGATGGCTTGCAGATCGGTCAGGTGCAAGTCACCCACCGCGCGCACCGGCTCCAGGCGCGCATGCCCGCTGGCGCGTTTGCGGTAGCGCCAGGCGATAGCGGCACTCCAGTCCGGTGCGGCCAGTTGGTGCGGCAGCGCTTGCTCGATGCGGGTAATGAGCTGCTCGGCACGGATGAGCAGGTGCTCGAAATGTTCGTTCAAGGTTTATTCTCTAAAAATGCTGGCAGGTATCAAGACCGATAGTCGGCATTGATGGTCACATACTCGTGACTGAAGTCACAGGTCCATACCGTGGTACTGGCGCTCCCGCGGCCCAAGCTCACCCGCACGGCAATCTCGCTTTGCTTCATCACGCGCTGGCCGTCTTCCTCGCGGTAGCTGCGGTGGCGACCGCCCTGGGTGACCACATGCACATCGTCAAGATGCATCTCGATCAAAGTCTGGTCCAAATCGTCGATGCCGGCGTAACCCACGGCAGCCAAAATCCGGCCCAGATTAGGGTCGCTGGCAAAAAATGCGGTTTTCACCAGCGGCGAGTGGGCCACAGCATAGGCGGCCTGGCGGCATTCAACCTCAGTTTTACCGCCTTCGATGGTGACACTGATGAACTTGGTGGCACCCTCGCCGTCGCGCACAATGGCTTGTGCCAACTTTACCGCCACCTGCTGCATCGCTGCTTGCAGCGCCTGGCCTTGCGGGCTGGCTAGCGAGGTGATGGGCGCATGGTTGGCCTGGTTGGTGGCAATGACCACAAAGGAATCGTTGGTCGAGGTGTCGCCATCAATGGTGATGCGATTGAACGAGGCATCTGCCAGTTCGGCAGTGAGTTGCTGCATCACGGCTTGGCTGACGCAGGCGTCGGTGGCCATGAAGCCCAGCATGGTGGCCATGTTGGGGCGGATCATGCCCGCGCCTTTGCTGATGCCGCTGACGCTGACCTTGACGCCATCAATCTCGACCTGTGCGCTATACGCTTTGGGTAGTGTGTCGGTGGTCATGATGGCCTGCGCCGCCTGAGCCCAATGTGCTTGTGACGCATCGGCAATGGCGGCAGGCAGCCCCGCCGCAATACGTTCGTACGGCAGCACTTCCATGATGACACCGGTGGAAAATGGCAGCACTTGCTCGGGCGCAATCTCCAACAGTTGGGCCAGACTCAAGCAGGTGCTGCGCGCGCGCACCAAGCCGTCGTGGCCAGTGCCAGCATTGGCATTTCCAGTATTAATGACCATAGCCCGGATACCACGACCCGCAGCCAAATGTTCGCGGCAGACCTGAACGGGCGCAGCGCAAAAGCGATTTTTGGTGAATACACCGGCGACACTGGCACCATCATCGATCAGCACCACGGTCAAGTCTTTTCGGTTGACCTTGCGGACACCCGCTTCGGTTGTGCCGATGCGCAAGCCCGCAATGGCCTGCAGTTGGTCAGCAGGCGTGACAGTGAGGTTAACAGCCAAAATTTTCTCCAGTTAACGGGTTGCTAGGGCACGCGTTCGGCATTGTCAATTTTGTTTCCAGGGTAGACCGCGCTGGCGCCAGCCAGCCAGTTGGTTGCGGTGACCAGCGGCGTTGGGGTCGCCCTCAAAGCCCTCAAGGATGTTGTAGGCCTGCAAGCCCAGTTCAGTGGCGCGCTTGGCCGCGGCAATCGAGCGCACGCCGCTGCGGCACAGCAGGAGCACTTTTTGGCCTGTGGGCACAGCGGCTTGAATGCCCGCGTCAAAGCCGGGGTTGATGGCCATGCCCGGCCACTGCTTCCAGGCCAGCGGCACGGCACCGGGTACAAAGCCCACCCAGTCGCGCTCGGCGTCGCTGCGTATGTCCACCAGCACCGCTTCGCCAGATTGCCACCAGGCAAACGCCTGCTGGGGCGTTACATCGCCTGCATAGCCTGGGGCAGCTTGAACTGTGTTTGTCAGGTTTGATGCAACAGGTGCGTTCATGGTGAAATAAATTCTTTGCGGGCAATGCGCCATGATAAAGACAAGAGGTGAACCATGAAAAACAAAGAACTCGATAGCTTGCTGACAGCCTGGCAACCGCCGCTGGCTGGCAGCAAAGCCAAACCCTGCAAACTAGCCAACTTTGACCCGGCAGCCAACCCTTTTTCGACTGGCGACAAGCTGCGCGACAGCGCGGCGGTTGCCGCGCTGGCCGATGAGCTCGACGCACTGCAAGACCTGTTCTACGCCGACAAGCGCTTCAAACTGCTGGTGATTCTGCAAGGCACCGACACCTCGGGCAAAGACGGCACCTTGCGCAGCGTGTTTGGCCGCATGAGCGCACTGGGCGTGCAAACCGTGGGCTGGAAAGCGCCAAACGAAGAGGAGCGCGCGCATGATTACCTGTGGCGCATCCACCAAAAAGTACCGGGTGCGGGCGAGATCATGGTGTTCAACCGCAGCCAGTACGAAGATGTGCTGGTGCCGCCGGTGAACGGCTGGATCACCCCCGCGCAAACCACCCAACGTATGGCCCATATCAACGACTTTGAACGCCTGCTGTCCGAGACTGGCACTGTGGTCTTGAAGTTCATGCTGCACATCAGCTTTGACGAGCAACGCCAGCGCCTGCAAGAACGCCTCGACGACCCCACCAAACACTGGAAATTCAGCCTCGGTGACCTGGAGGTGCGCAAGCAGTGGGATGCCTACCAAAAAGCCTATGAAGCCCTGCTGAATGCCACCAGCACACCCTGGGCACCCTGGACCATCGTGCCCGCCAACTCCAAAACCCACCGCAACCTGATGATCGCCACTTTGCTGCGCGATGCGCTAAAGAAAATGGCGCTGCGCTATCCACCGAGCGACCCGAAGCTGCAGGGCATACGAATCGCATGAGCCAACCATGCCGAAAAGCGGGTCAGCAGATTGACCAATTGACGCCCGATTGTGGTTACCACGTACAGGCGATCCCGCAATACGAACTAGCATGGCGGGCGCTTGGTGAAAACCCTCTTAGCCAAACAGCCGCCGGGGTCAATGATGCGAGCTGGTCTATTTAAATTAACGGAGACTTCCATGACGACACAAAAAACCACCCAACGCCGCGGCCTGCTCAAAGGCGCAGCAGTTGCTGCAGGTGCCCTGTCCGCACCGATGGTGATGGCGCAAACGCCCGCCACCACAATGCGCTTTCAAAGCACTTGGCCAACCAAAGACATTTTTCATGAATACGCGCAAGACTTCGCCAAAAAAGTCAACGACATGGCCGCTGGCAAGCTCAAGATTGAGGTGCTGCCTGCAGGTTCTGTGGTGCCCGCATTCCAGTTGCTCGATGCGGTAGCCAAAGGCACGCTCGATGGCGGCCATGGCGTGATCGCCTACCACTACGGCAAAAACTCGGCGCTGGCGCTGTGGGGCTCAGGCCCGGGCTACGGCATGGATGCCAACATGGTGCTGGCCTGGCACAACTACGGCGGCGGCAAGGCGTTGGTTGAAGAGATCTACAAGAGCCTGAACCTTGATGTGGTGTCGTATCTGTATGGCCCCATGCCGACCCAGCCGCTGGGCTGGTTCAAGAAACCGATCGCCAAGGTGGAAGACTTAAAAGGCCTGAAATACCGCACGGTCGGCTTGGCGGTTGACGTCTTCACCGAAATGGGCTCTGCGGTGAACCCGCTGCCTGGCGGCGAGATTGTGCCAGCACTTGACCGTGGCCTGATTGACGCAGCCGAATTCAACAACGCCTCGTCCGACCGTTTGCTCGGCTTCCCCGATGTGGTCAAGAACTGCATGCTGCAAAGCTTCCACCAAAGCGGCGAGCAGTTCGAGGTTTTGTTCAACGGCCCGAAATACAAAGCACTGCCAACCGACCTCAAAGCCATCATCGACTACGCGGTGCAGGCTTCCAGCGCCGACATGAGCTGGAAAGCCATTGAGCGCAACTCCAAAGACTATGCAGAAATGAAAGCCGGTGGCGTCAAGTTCTACAAAACGCCCGACGCCGTGCTGCGGGCGCAACTGGCGGCTTGGGACAAGACCATCGCCAAAAAAGCCGCTGAGAATCCATTGTTCAAGAAGGTGTTGGATTCACAAAAAGCCTTTGCTCAGCGTGCAGGCCAGTGGCAAATCGACTACAGCGTCGATTTCAAAATGGCATTCAATCACTACTTTGGCGCGGCTAAAAAAGCCTAAGCCAGAGGCCATGCACCAGGGGCGCTTGTCTAAAGCGCCCCTGTTTTTTTGTTGACTGGTTTTAGGTAGGGTGCAGACGCGATGCAAAAAATATTGTTGACGGTGGACCGTTTGTCCACCTGGCTGGGAAAAGCGGGCTCATGGACGGCCATTGCGTTAACCATTTTGATCAGCGTTGAAGTGTTTTCACGCTATGCCCTGAATAAACCCCATTCGTGGGTGCTGGACGCCCAGATCATGTTGTATGGCGTGTTGTTCATGACCGCTGGTGCCTATACCTTGAGCAAAAACGGCCATGTGCGCGGAGATGTGCTGTATGGTTTTTTCCGCCCACGCACCCAGGCAACGATTGATCTGACCCTCTACATCCTGTTTTTTCTGCCCGGCATTATCGCGCTGACATGGGCCGGTTGGTCATTTGCCAGGGAATCCATGGCCATTAATGAACAAACTTTCAATGCCGACTCGCTACCGCTGTATCCCTTCAAATTTATTATTCCCATTTCAGGCGCGATGCTTTTGCTGCAGGGCTTGGTAGAAATCGTGCGCTGCGTAATTTGCCTGCAAACCGGTCAATGGCCGCCGCGCGAGGGTGATGTGGAAGAGGTCGATGTGGAAAAACTCAAAGAAATGGTTCACGTCAAGGACGAAGACATTGCGGCACTGGATCAACTGGTTCCCATGAAAGGCAAGCCGGTATGAAACTGCGCAAAGAACTCTGGTTTGGTTTTATCTTGATGGCGATCATCATCGCCGCTGCGGTGGGCATGCTGATTGCCGTACCCAAAATCACCAATGGTCATATCGGCTTGCTGATGCTGTCTTTAGTGGTGGTGGCCATCATGCTGGGTTTCCCCACAGCCTTTACCCTGATGGGCATGGGCATGTTTTTCACCTGGCTGGCCTATGAGCAAAGTACCAGCAAAACGCTGGACTTGATGGTGCAGTCGGCCTACAAGGTGATGTCCAACGATGTGCTCATCTCTATTCCGCTCTTCGTTTTCATGGGCTACTTGGTCGAGCGCGCCAACCTGATTGAGAAGCTCTTTAAGAGCCTGCATCTGGCACTGGCTCGGGTGCCGGGCTCGCTGGCGGTGGCCACGTTGGTCACCTGCGCGGTGTTTGCCACGGCCACTGGCATTGTTGGCGCGGTGGTTACATTGATGGGCTTGCTTGCCTTACCCGCCATGCTGCGCGCGGGCTACAGCGTTCCCATGTCGGCGGGTGCCATTACCGCCGGTGGCTGTCTGGGTATTTTGATTCCGCCATCGGTGCTGCTGATTGTGTATGGCGCAACCGCTGGGGTGTCAGTGGTCAAACTCTACGCGGGCGCATTTTTTCCCGGCATCATGCTGGCGAGCCTGTATGTGGGATATGTCATTATTCTGGCCAAGCTCAAACCCAGCATGGCCCCTCCCCTGTCAATGGCTGAGCGTTTTGTCCCGCTGCCACCGTTGCTTGAGCGCGCTGGTGCCATTGGCGACAAGCTGGCGCTCACTGGCTTGCTGGCCGCGCTCAAAGGCCGCAACAACCACGGCGTGAGTGCGTCTTACCTGATCCGGCAATTGCTGCTGACCTTGCTCCCGGCGATTTTATTTGCGTTAGTCGCCTTGGCCAGTTACCACGCGTCCACAACAGCGGACGTGGTGGAAGACACTTCAAGCCTGCAAGCCTTTGGTGATGCCCCAGGTGCTGTACCCAGTGCGCCATCAGCAGGTGGTCTGGCAGAGCCAGGGGCATCAGGCGTGCAAGAGCCGCCCGCTGCCGCCGCGCAGGGCTTGAACGAGCCCCCCGGTGCCGACAAAACCGCTACAACTGAACCCGTAGCTCAGACCCCAACCACACCGGCCAAAAGTGCAGCAACAGCGGAGAACAAGCGGGTGCCTGCATCCAATAGCTTCTGGATCGGCTTGGGTGTAAGTGTTCTGGCACTGGTGGCCTACTACGCCATTTTGAGCTTTACCCGGCTGGAAGTCTTCAAGATGCTGCTGGCCTCCCTGTTTCCGCTGCTGTTTTTGATTTTGGCGGTACTCGGCTCGATAGTGCTGGGGCTGGCTACACCTACCGAGGCGGCTGCCATGGGCGCTTTGGGCGGCTTGTTTCTGGCAGCCGCTTACCGAAGACTCAACTTCACCATGATCAAGGAGTCGGTATTCCTGACCGCCAAAACCTCGGCCATGGTGTGCTGGCTGTTTGTTGGCTCGGCCATCTTTTCCGCTGCTTTTGCGCTGCTGGGCGGACAGGAACTGGTGGAAACTTGGGTACTGAGCCTGAACCTCACCAAAACCCAGTTTTTGGTGCTCAGCCAGATAATTATTTTTGTTCTGGGCTGGCCACTGGAATGGACCGAGATCATCGTGATCTTCATGCCCATCTTTATTCCCCTGCTGGATAATTTTGGTGTTGATCCGCTGTTCTTCGGCCTGCTGGTTGCGCTTAACCTGCAAACGGCTTTCCTGAGCCCGCCGGTGGCGATGGCGGCGTTTTATCTGAAAGGGGTGTCACCCAAGCATGTGACACTGAACCAGATCTTTTCAGGCATGCTGCCTTTCATGGGCATTCAAGTGCTGGCCATCGTGCTGCTCTACCAATTCCCTGGCATTGGGTTGTGGCTGCCCAGCGTGCTGTACAAATAATCACTTTAAGTAATATCTTCAAAAGGGGGCAAATGCCCCCTTTTTTTCGCCCGCATTCTGCTTTTTTTCCTGCTATCCTGAAAAATAGTTACTATTGACGTTTACGTAAACGTCAATTCAAAGAATCCGGACTATCCAGTCATAGTCCACCGGGAGACCACCATGACCGACCTCTCTGCCGAGTTCAAGGCACTTGCCAATTACCGCCCCAAGCACAAAGTACGCTTTGTCACTGCCGCCAGCCTTTTTGACGGGCACGACGCAGCCATCAACATCATGCGGCGCATCCTGCAGGGTATGGGGACTGAGGTGATTCACCTGGGCCACAACCGCAGTGTCGATGAGGTGGTGACGGCCGCCCTGCAAGAAGACGTGCAGGGCATCGCCATCAGCAGCTACCAGGGTGGCCACGTGGAGTATTTCAAGTACATGGTGGATTTGCTAAAAAGCCGTGGCGGCGAACATATCCAGGTCTTTGGCGGTGGCGGCGGCGTGATTGTGCCCAGCGAAATCAGCGAGCTGCAGGCCTATGGTGTGACGCGCATCTACAGCCCGCAAGACGGTCAACGCATGGGCCTGGCTGGCATGATCGGCGAGATGGTGATGCGTTGCGACCGCGACCTCACCGGCCATGTGCCTGCTGATTTAAGCGTAATTGAGGGCCACAGCGAGATGGCCTGGCGCGAACTGGCGCAACTCACCAGCGCATTGGAAAACGGAAAAGCAAAACCCAGCTTGGTGCAAGCGCTGCGGGCACAGGCAGCCACCAAAAAAGTTGCGGTCATGGGCATAACTGGCACCGGCGGTGCGGGCAAATCCTCGCTTACTGACGAGTTGATCCGGCGTTTGCGGCTGGATCAAAACGATGCCTTGCGCGTGGCGATCATTTCCATTGACCCATCACGCCGCAAAAGCGGCGGCGCGCTGCTAGGCGACCGCATCCGCATGAATGCCATCTCGCCATGGACTGGCGGTGCCCGCGTGTTCATGCGCAGTCTCGCCACCCGCGATTTTGGCTCTGAAATATCACAAGCGCTACCCGACGTGATAGCCGCTTGCAAGTGCGCGGGCTTTGACGTGATCGTGGTCGAGACCTCAGGCATTGGACAGGGCGATGCGGCAATAGTGCCGCTGGTTGACGTGCCGCTGTATGTGATGACGCCCGAATTCGGCGCCGCCAGCCAGCTCGAGAAGATTGACATGCTCGACTTTGCCGAGTTTGTTGCTATCAATAAATTCGACCGAAAAGGCGCACTCGACGCGCTGCGTGATGTGGCCAAACAAGTGCAGCGCAATAAGGAAGCCTGGGGCACACCAGCCGACCAGATGCCGGTGTTTGGCACCATGGCAGCGCGCTTTAACGACGACGGCGTCACCGCGCTGTACCAGGCATTGAAGCCGCGCCTGGCTGCACTGGGTGTGCCCTTGCCCGATGGCGTACTGCCGCTGGCCAAGGTACGCCACAGCAGCAACCAGACACCGGTTGTACCGGCAGCCCGCACCCGCTATTTGGCTGAAATTTCAGACACGGTGCGCAGCTATAAAAAACGCGCGGGTGAACAAGCGCAACTGGCTCGCGAAGTGCAGCAGCTGCAAGCCGCTGCCACAATGCTCAAAATCGACAAGCCCGAGCGCGCCCCTGCGGCTGAAGCCGCGCTCGATTTGGCCGGCAAGCGCAAAGCCCGCATGACGCCCGACGCCCGCCACTTGCTCGGCCAATGGCCCGACATGCAGCGAGCCTATGCGGGCGATGAATACGTGGTGAAGATCCGCGACAAAGAAATCCGCACCGCGCTCACCACCAAAAGCTTGTCTGGCACCACCATCCGCAAAGTCTGCCTGCCCACATATGCAGACCACGGCGAGGTACTCAAGTGGCTGATGCTCGACAACGTGCCCGGCAGCTACCCCTACACCGCTGGCACCTTTGCCTTCAAGCGCGAGGGCGAGGACCCGACCCGCATGTTCGCCGGTGAAGGCGATGCTTTTCGCACCAACACCCGCTTCAAGCTGCTGAGTTCCGGCATGGCCGCCAAACGCCTGTCCACGGCATTTGACTCGGTCACGCTGTATGGCAACGACCCGGCAGTGCGACCCGATATTTACGGCAAGGTCGGCAATTCAGGCGTTTCGATTGCCACGCTGGATGACATGAAAGTACTCTACGGCGGCTTTGATTTGTGCAGCCCTTCAACCTCAGTGAGCATGACCATCAACGGCCCTGCGCCAACGATTCTGGCGATGTTCATGAACACCGCCATCGACCAGAACCTGGAAAAATTCAAAACCGACAACGGGCGCGAGCCAAGCGACACCGAAGCCGCCAAGATCAAGGAATGGGTCAAAGAAAACGTGCGCGGCACGGTGCAAGCCGACATCTTGAAAGAAGACCAAGGCCAAAACACCTGCATCTTCTCCACCGAGTTCAGCCTCAAGGTCATGGGCGATATTGCCGAATATTTTGTCCACCACAAGGTGCGCAATTTCTACAGCGTGAGCATCAGCGGCTACCACATTGCCGAGGCCGGTGCCAACCCCATCAGCCAGCTGGCCTTCACCCTCAGCAACGGTTTCACCTTTGTCGAAGCCTACTTGGCCCGCGGCATGCACATTGACGATTTCGCGCCGAATCTGAGCTTCTTTTTCTCTAACGGCATGGACCCGGAATACACCGTGATGGGCCGCGTGGCGCGCCGCATCTGGGCGGTGGCCATGAAAGAAAAATACGGCGCCAACGAGCGCAGCCAAAAGCTCAAGTACCACATACAAACAAGTGGCCGCAGCCTGCACGCGCAAGAGATCCAGTTCAACGACATCCGCACCACCTTGCAGGCGCTGATTGCCATCTACGACAACTGCAACAGCCTGCACACCAACGCGTTTGACGAAGCCATCACCACGCCCACCGAAGATTCGGTGCGCCGCGCCATGGCGATCCAGCTCATCATCAACCGCGAATGGGGTCTTGCAAAAAATGAAAACCCGAGCCAGGGCAGCTTTATCATCGAAGAATTGACGGAGTTGCTCGAAGAAGCCGTGCTGATGGAGTTTGAGCGTATTGCCGAGCGTGGCGGCGTGCTGGGCGCCATGGAAACCGGCTACCAACGTGGCCGGATTCAAGACGAATCGATGCACTACGAAATGCTCAAACATACCGGAGAGCTCCCGATTGTGGGCGTCAACACCTTTCGCAACCCGCATGGCGATGCAGTGATGGACAAGCTAGAGCTGGCGCGCAGCACCAACGAAGAAAAACAGTCCCAACTGCAACGCGTGCAAGACTTTCAAACCCGCCACGCGACTGAGTCCCCGGCCATGCTCAAGCGCCTTCAGCAAGCTGTGATTGACAACAGTAATGTATTTGACGTGCTGATGGACGCCGTGCGTTGCTGCTCGCTCGGGCAGATCACCAATGCGCTGTTTGAAGTGGGCGGGCAATACCGCAGGAACATGTAGGCTGCCCCATGGATATCACCCACCTGCACCTGAACGTGCGCGACCTAGTGGCATCCAGTGCGTTTTATGCGCGCTGGTTTGGCCTTGAAGTAAGGCGCAAGGAAGGTGATGTGTGGTTCCTGTGTGGCGATCAAAAATTTTTGCTGGTCTTGCTCAAAGACGCCAATCCTCAACCTTCCCCAGCGTGGGCGCACTTTGGCGTAGCACGAGAAAACGCTGGTCAAGTGCTTGAGCTGCATGACGCCATGCTGGGTGCAGGCGTCTCAATGACGCGCCCTTATGCCCAGGGCGATACGCTCACCAGTTTTCGCGCCGCCGACCCCGACGGCCATGTCGTTGAGGTCTATTGGCTGCACCAGCCGCTTTAGCGGGTAGTCGCTTCACGTCCAGCGTTTTTGCGCGCCCAGCACCAAATTCGGGTACTCTGCCTTGCCGCGACTGCCGTTGTAACGACCCAGCCCGTAAAACAGGTCGCCGCGCTCACGGTCCAGGTAGTGGCGCAAGATCACGCAGCCAAAACGCAGGTTGGTTTGCATGTGAAACAGCTTGGCAGTATCGCTATCCCCAATCACACGCGACCAAAATGGCATGACCTGCATATAGCCACGTGCACCCACTTTACTCACCGCAAATTTGCGAAAATTGCTCTCCACCTGGATCAGTCCCAGCACCAGCGACACATCCAGCCCAGCGCGGCGGGCCTCGTACCACACGGTTTGCAGAAATTCCTTGCGCGTTTGCCAGTCCGGCTTTTTGATTTTGAGTCGCTCACTCGTCTGGCCCAGCCAACGCAAATAGACCAGGCGCGATTCGGTATCGTTGAATTCGGGAACGGGGGGTGCTTGATTGGCAATAGCCGAGCCCAATGCCGTGCGCACCGAATCAGCCAGTGGTTCTTCAATCTGCGCGCCAGCCCACGAGGGAGCCTCGAAAAACAAGGCCCCAACCACCCCAGAAGTACGCAAAATGCAAGCGCGCCTGGAAACCAGGGTAGACATCAGGCCGGGGGTACAGGCTGGAGGCGTGCCAGCAGAAAATCCGCCATCTCCTGCGCCGCGACCTTGCTGGCCGCTGTCTCGCGCCGGTGCTGGTACTCATACTCACCCTCAGCCAGCGTGCGCTCGGAAATCACCACCCGGTGCGGCACGCCGATTAACTCCCAGTCAGCAAACATGGCCCCGGGACGCTCGCCGCGCTCGTCCAAAATCGCATCCACGCCCGATTCACGCAAGGTTTTCAGCAGCGCTTCGCCAGCGGCCATCACGGGTGCATTGCGCTCGGTATTTTTGCCCTGTAGCACCAGACAAATAACCACGGTAAACGGTGCCAGCGCATCAGGCCAGATGATGCCGCGGGCATCATGGTTTTGCTCAATGGCTGCTGCTGGCAAGCGCGTGATGCCAATGCCATAACAGCCCATTTCCATGGGTGCAGGTTTGCCGTTTTCATCCAGAAATGTGGCATTCATGGCTTTGGAATATTTGGTCCCTAGGTAAAAGATATGCCCTACCTCGATACCACGCTCAATGGCTAGCGTGCCCAAACCGTCGGGCGACGCATCGCCCGCCACCACATTACGGATATCTGCCACCACATGGGGTTCGGGCAAATCGCGGCCCCAGTTTGTGCCCGTCAAGTGATGGCCCTCCACATTAGCACCGCAAGTCCAGTTGGTCATAACAGCCACCTCACGGTCGACCACGATCTTGACTGGCTTTTTCAAGCCAACCGGCCCTAGGTAACCGGGCACGCAGCCAAAGTGTTCTTCAATCTCAGTTACGCTGGCAAAACGAAAGCCCGCATCCAGACCCGCCACCTTGCTGACCTTGATTTCGTTCATGTCATGGTCACCACGCAACAACAACAGCCACACCTGCGATTTGGCCACTTCACCTTTTTCGTTTGCATGATCGGTGGCCAAGACCAGCGATTTCACGGTAGATGCAAGCGGCAACCCAAGCAGCCCAGCCACATCGGCACAGGTACTCTTGCCGGGTGTGGGCACTTGCGTCATCAGCTGCGTAGGCTGCGCGCGCACTGCAGCAGGGGCCAGCGCCTCGGCTTTCTCCAGATTAGCCGCGTAGTCGCTGCCGATGCAATAGACGATGGCATCTTCACCTGTCGATGCGATCACCTGGAATTCTTCACTCAGGTCACCGCCAATCGCGCCGCTATCGGCAGCCACCGCACGGTAGGTCAAGCCAAAGCGGTCAAATATCCGGCGGTAGGCCTGCGCCATCACCTGGTAGCTGGCTTTGGCCGCTTCGGGCGTGCGGTCAAAGCTGTAGGCATCTTTCATGGTGAATTCGCGCCCTCGCATCAGGCCAAAACGCGGACGGCGCTCATCGCGGAACTTGGTTTGAATCTGGTAGAAATTCTTCGGTAATTGCTTGTAGCTACGCAGTTCCTGCCGGGCAATGTCAGTGACCACTTCTTCGCTGGTAGGTTGCACCACATAGTCACGGTCATGGCGGTCTTTGATGCGCAGCAGCTCCGGGCCCATCTTGCCAAAGCGGCCAGTCTCCTGCCACAACTCGGCAGGCTGAACCACTGGCATGCTCAGCTCGATTGCGCCAGCACGATCCATTTCTTCCCGCACGATAGCCTCGACCTTGCGGATCACCCGCAGCCCCATCGGCATGTAGCTGTAAATACCGGCACCCAGTTTTTTAATCAGGCCGGCGCGCATCATGAGCTGATGGCTCACTACTTCGGCATCAGCAGGGGCTTCTTTGAGGGTGGAAACTAAAAATTGCGATGCTTTCATGCGAAGGGAAAAATCAGTAGGCAGGGGTTTGACAAGGCATGTCCTCTTGAGCTCGGGCGCATGCTGTGCATAATGGATTCAATTGTAAAAATTTGAGGTTCATTATGCTTGACCGGGACGGTTTTCGGCCCAACGTCGGCATCATCCTGCTCAACCAGAAGAACCAGGTGTTTTGGGGCAAGCGCATACGCACCCACAGCTGGCAGTTTCCGCAAGGTGGCATTGACCGGGGCGAGACGCCCGAACAAGCCATGTTTCGTGAGCTGCAAGAGGAAGTGGGGCTGTTGCCACAGCATGTGCACATACTTGCCCGCACCCGGGATTGGTTGCGCTACGAGGTGCCCGACCGCTACATAAGGCGTGAGGCGCGTGGCCATTACAAGGGCCAAAAACAGATCTGGTATTTGTTGCAGTTGGTTGGTCACGACTGGGATTTGAACCTGCGCTCTACCAGCCACCCTGAGTTTGATGCCTGGCGCTGGAACGAGTATTGGGTGCCGCTGGATGTGGTGGTGGAATTTAAACGAGGCGTGTACGAACTCGCGCTGACTGAACTCTCACGCTACCTGCCGCGCAATGAACAACGCAATCGCTATTTACGCAGTGGCTTACGCCAGCGCGACCACGACACACCCGATGCCGCGCCTGACGCCAGTTTCGACCTGCCACCCGGTGCTGTGTTCGAGCCGGCGCACCACCCCCAGGTGCAGCACGTCCAGGTTCACGCGCCCCTTGCTGTAGACAATCCCAAAGATGCCCATGACCCAAACTAATCCTGCATTGCGATCTATCGGTAAAACCCTTTTGGGGATTGCATTGACTTTGGCTGTCGCCACAGGTACTTTGCCTGCTCATGCACAGCAGCTCTTTGGTGAACCCCAACCAGAGTTAGCCGCGCCAGCGCCACCCAAGTTCACAGCAAATAATCTACTTCTATTGGACGGCGGCAACTTTTCCTCACTTCAACTGGGTGTGGACCCAACCACACTGTCGCTTGGCCGCGACGGGATCGTGCGCTACGTGCTGGTAACGGTTAGTTCCAATGGCAACGTTAGCGGTTTATATGAAGGCATTCGCTGCACCACAGCAGAGAACAAGCTCTATGCCCGCTTTAATGCAAGCGCCGGCTGGGTTAGCGTGGAAGACCCGCAGTGGCGCTCTCTCTACGAGTCCGGGCCATCAAAACACGGCCTGAAGCTGGCCCGCGCAGGCATTTGCGCAGGCGCATCGGCCAACACATCAGTAGAGCAGATGATCAAGGAACTGCGAGGCGAGGCCAAACTGCTCTAACGCGTCAAAACCAGATTGGTACGGTGCACCATCTCAGGCTCATCCACGTAGCCGAGCAGGCTTTCAATCAGCGCAGATGGTTTACCGCATAACAAGGCCGCCTCAGCGGCTGCATAGTTGGCCAGGCCTCGGGCAATCTCTGCTCCACCAGCATCACAGATGGCTATGACGTCGCCACGTGAAAAATCGCCAGTTATGCTGCTCATGCCCACAGGCAACAAACTTGAGCCGCCCTCACGTAGCTTGCGTGCCGCACCAGCATCGACAGTAATGGCGCCGCGTAGCTGCAAATGGTCAACCATCCATTGCTTGCGGGCCTGGTTTTTGTGTGTCGGTGCCAGCAACAACGTACCTAGCGCCTCGCCCCGGCACAAGCGCAACAGCACATCAGGCTCGCGGCCCCACGCAATCACTGTGTTGGCCCCTGAACCTGCTGCGCGCTTGGCGGCCAGAATCTTGGTGATCATGCCGCCCTTGCCAATACTGGAGCCAGCCCCCCCCGCCATAGCCTCCAATGCCGCATCGCCGGCTTGTGCCTGGTGAATAAATTGCGCGTCGGGAATTTGCCGCGGGTCGCTGGCATACAACCCGCGCTGATCGGTCAATATGACCAGCAAATCGGCTTCCACCAGATTTGCCACCAGCGCGCCCAAGGTGTCGTTGTCGCCGAATTTAATTTCATCGGTGACCACGGTGTCGTTCTCGTTGATGACTGGCACCACGCCGTGCTGCAGCAGTGTGAGCAAGGTCGACCGGGCATTGAGGTAACGTTCGCGGTCGGCCAAGTCGGCATGGGTCAATAGCACCTGGGCACTGCCCAGGCCGTGCGCGCGCAACTGGGTTTCATACATTTGCACCAGACCCATTTGACCTACCGCAGCGGCGGCTTGGAGCTTGTTGATTTCGTGCGGCCGGTTAGCCCAGCCCAAACGCTTCATGCCCTCGGCAATGGCACCGCTGGAAACCAGCACCAGTTCACGCGAGGGTTGCCCGGTGGCGACATCGCCGCTAACCAGCAAAGCCAATTGGCGGCACCACTGCGCAATGGCGTCGCTGTCCAAGCCACGGCCTTCGTCTGTTACCAGGCTCGAGCCGACCTTGACCACAATTCGGCGGGCTTGGGCAGCCGCTGGCGTCTCTGTTTTTTGGATCATTTCGCCTCCAGCCTATTTCAGGTATGCGGGTACAGCTCTTATTTTAGTAGCGACTGGCTATCACACACAGAGTGACAAGATGCCATTGCGCCCCGGTCAGGGAGCCGATTCCGGGGCAAAGCGCGGATCCACCTCGACCGGCGCTTGCGCGGCCACCTGCTGGGCCTTGAGGTGCTGATAAACCGCCTGTATCAGTGCCTGACAGCCTTCGTGGGTGAGTGCGGAAATCTCAAATACAGGGCCTTTGTATTTGTAGCGCTTGATGAAGTCCTTGACCACTGCCGCGCGCTCCTCAGCGCCCAGCATGTCGAGCTTATTAAGCACCAGCCAGCGCGGCTTTTTGTGCAAAGCCGCGTCGTATTGCTTGAGTTCGTTGACGATACCTTTGGCCAGTGCCACAGGATCGGCTGACTCGTCAAATGGCGCCAGGTCCACCACATGCAGTAGCAAACGCGTGCGCTGCAAGTGCCGTAAAAAAAGATGTCCCAAGCCAGCGCCTTGCGAGGCACCTTCAATCAGACCGGGCAAATCGGCCACCACAAAACTTTGCTCTGGTCCGACCCGAACTACGCCCAAATTCGGATGCAGCGTGGTGAAAGGGTAGTCGGCAATGCGTGGCCGCGCGTTAGAAATCGCCGTAATCAGGGTGGACTTGCCTGCATTGGGCAAGCCCAACAAGCCCACATCAGCCAATACCTTGAGTTCGAGCTTGAGTTTTTTCGCCTCGCCCGGCCAGCCTGGCGTTTTTTGCCGGGGCGCGCGGTTGATGGCGCTTTTGAAGCGCATGTTGCCAAAACCGCCGTCGCCACCCTTGGCGATGGTTATCACCTCGCCGGGCGTGAGCAATTCATACAACACCTCACCGGTTTCGGCATCGGTAATGATGGTGCCTACCGGCATCTTGAGTGTGATGTCGTCGCCAGCCGCACCAAACATGTCCGAGCCCATGCCGTGCTGACCACGTTTGGCGTCGTGGCGGCGCGAGAAGCGAAAGTCCACGAGCGTGTTGAGGTTGACATCGGCCACCGCAAACACATGGCCACCGCGCCCACCATCGCCACCGTTGGGGCCACCAAACTCTTTGTACTTCTCGTGCCGGAACGAGACACAGCCGTTGCCGCCATCGCCCGCGGCAATGTCGATGTAGGCTTCGTCAACAAATTTCATGCGGGGTGTACGGCTTGACCGAGTATAAAAAACAAAGCCCCGACGAGTCGGGGCTTCGCGTGGAGGGCGAAGTTACGCTTATGCCGGGGTCACACTCACGGTGTGCTTGTTGAGCGCACCTTTGACAGCGAATCCCACATGGCCGTCAACCAGCGCGAACAGCGTGTGGTCTTTGCCGATACCGACATTGGTGCCAGGGTGAAAGCGCGTGCCACGCTGACGCACGATGATCGCGCCAGCGCTGACCAATTCACTGCCAAACGCTTTCACGCCGAGCATCTTGGGCTTGGAATCACGCCCGTTTCGCGTAGAGCCGCCGCCTTTTTTCTGTGCCATGGTGTGTACTCCGAATTACCCTGCAATTGCACCGATTTGCAGTTCAGTGAACTGCTGGCGATGACCCTGGCGCTTTTGATAGTGCTTGCGACGGCGCATCTTGAAAATGCGCACCTTGTCGTGCTGACCATGGGCCAGCACGGTGACCGTTACAGTTGCTCCGGACACCAGGGGTGTGCCAACCTTGAGTTCACTGCCGGTACCGACAGCCAACACCTGATCCAACACAATTTCCTGGCCAATGTCCGCAGCGATCTGTTCTACTTTAATTTTTTCACCAGAAGCAACGCGATACTGCTTGCCTCCGGTTTTTATGACCGCGTACATAATGACCTTCCACGTAATTTCGTGATCTTACGAACCAATTTTCGTAAAGCCCATTATTCTAACATGCAGCGCGCCACCCGCATGAGCACCCAGCACAGTCTCCCAGAACGTCCCTTGTCTACCCCGCCATCCGGTGGATTTACGCCTGCATTGACACTGATTGCCCAAGAAATGCGGGAAGTTGACGCCGTGATTGCCCGGCGGCTGGATTCGGGCGTACCCCTGGTAGGCGAGGTATGCCGCTACATCATCTCGGCAGGTGGCAAGCGGCTGCGCCCGGCTATTTTGCTGCTGGTTTGCGGTGCCTTGGGGTACCGTGGGGAGCAGCGCTTCAACCTGGCGGCTGTGGTTGAATTCATACACACGGCCACCTTGCTGCACGACGACGTGGTCGATGGCTCCAGCCTGCGCCGCAACATGGCCACCGCCAACGCCACGTTTGGTAACCCGGCCAGTGTGCTGGTGGGCGACTTCCTGTACTCCCGCGCCTTTCAAATGATGCTGGATGCGCGCGAGCCGCAAGTGATGGAAATTCTGGCCGAGGCCACCAACGTCATTGCCGAAGGTGAAGTGCTGCAACTTATGAACATGCATGACGCCAGCTTGGACGAAGCAGCTTATTTGCGCGTGATCCGCTCCAAAACCGCCAAACTGTTTGAGGCCAGCGCCCGGTTGGGTGCCGTATTGGCCCATAGCCCGCCCGAAATCGAGCAGGCCTGCGCCGACTATGGCCAGGCATTGGGCACGGCATTTCAGGTGATTGACGACGTGCTGGATTACGACGGCAACGCCACCGAAATGGGCAAAAATCTGGGTGACGACCTGCGCGAGGGCAAAACCACCTTGCCCCTGATTGCTGCCATGCAGCGCGGCACACCAGCGCAAGCGCAGGCCGTCCGGCAGGCGATCGAGTCTGGCGACATCTCGGATTTACCGGCCATCATTGCCATCGTGCGCGCAACTGGGGCGCTCGATGCCGCCAAACAGGCCGCTCACGCCGAAGCACAGCGTGCGGCTGATGCCGCCAGGCGCTTGCCCGCCAATACTTACAGTAGTGGTTTGCTGGAAATTGCTTTGCAGTTAACAGGCCGCCGGGCTTGAAGCAGCGTGGGCTAACACTCGTTTGCTCACGCCCGTTTACAGCTTGTTGCCAATCGACGATGATGCAATCACATTTGCATTTGTCCACTGTTCGCTAACACACTGTCATGGCCGCCGTTGAATCCGCAATAAAAGACACCCCACTCGTGGCTTTGCCTGGTTTGGGTAGAGCCTTGGTGCTGGCGGGAAAGCTAGGGCAAAAAGCCGCTGAAGACATCTACCGAAAATCCCAGGCAGGCAAAACCAACTTCATTGCAGAGTTGACAGGCTCTGGCGCGGTGTCAGCCACTGATCTGGCGCATACCATGTCCACGGCTTTTGCTGCCCCCCTGCTGGACCTGGATGCGGTGGACCCGCAGCGCCTGCCCAAAGGGCTACTAGACACCAAGCTCTGCCAAGCCTACCGCATCGTGGTCTTGAGCAAACGCGGCAATCGCCTGATTGTCGCCACTGCCGATCCGTCCGACCAGGAAGCCGCAGAAAAAATCAAGTTCGCCACCCAGATGGGGGTGGACTGGGTCATTGCCGAGTTCAATAAACTCTCCAAGCTGGTTGAAACCAGCACCGCCACTGCTGCCGAGGCAATGGACAGCATCATCGGCAACGACTTTGAATTTGAAGAAAGCTCAATCGACCCAGGCGCAGCAGAAACGGCCGACAGCGCCGTGGCCGAAGTTGAAGACGCGCCGGTGGTGCGTTTCCTGCAAAAAATGCTACTTGACGCCTTCAGCATGCGCGCCTCCGACCTGCACTTTGAGCCCTACGAGCACACCTACCGCGTACGCTTTCGTATCGACGGCGAGCTGCGCGAAATTGCGTCGCCGCCAGTTGCCATCAAGGACAAACTGGTCTCGCGCATCAAGGTCATATCGCGCATGGACATCTCGGAAAAGCGCGTGCCGCAAGACGGCAAGATGAAGCTCAAAGTGGCCGCTGACCGGGTGATTGATTTTCGCGTCAGCACCTTGCCCACGCTGTTTGGAGAGAAAGTGGTGATCCGTATCCTGGACCCCAGCAGCGCCAAGCTGGGCATTGATGCGCTGGGCTACGAACCCGAAGAAAAAGCCCGCCTGCTCGAAGCCATTGCCCGGCCCTACGGCATGGTGCTGGTGACCGGCCCCACTGGCTCGGGCAAGACAGTGTCGCTGTACACCTGCCTGAACTTGCTGAACAAGCCTGGCGTCAATATCTCCACCGCTGAAGACCCGTCCGAGATCAACTTGCCCGGCGTGAACCAGGTCAACGTCAACGACAAAGCGGGGCTGACCTTTGCCGCCGCGCTGAAATCATTTTTGCGCCAGGACCCCGATGTCATTATGGTCGGCGAGATTCGCGACCTGGAAACCGCCGACATTGCCATCAAGGCCGCGCAAACCGGCCACATGGTGATGTCCACCCTGCACACCAACGACGCGCCCACCACGCTCACGCGCATGCGCAACATGGGCATTGCGCCCTTCAATATTGCCTCCAGCGTGATCTTGATTACTGCGCAACGCCTGGCGCGGCGTCTGTGCCCCACCTGCAAGGCACCAGCCGACATCCCGCGTGAAACCCTGCTGGATGCCGGCTACAAGGAAGACGATGTAGACGGCTCCTGGACCACCTACCGCCCAGTTGGTTGCGGCGCCTGCAACAACGGTTACAAGGGACGGGTTGGCATTTACCAAGTTATGCCGATCACCGAAGAAATTCAGCGTATTATTTTGCGCGACGGCTCTTCGCTTGAGATTGCCAAACAGGCCGAGAGTGAAGGTGTGCGCAGCCTGCGCCAATTCGGGCTTTACAAAGTCCGCCTTGGCGTCACGTCGCTTGAAGAGGTGTTGGGTTGCACCAACGTTTCTTGACCCAATCAGTGTCACAGTAGTACCCACGTCGCGATCCAGGAGCCCAGATCACCATGGCAACAGCAACCGCCAAAGACATCAAGGAATACGTCTTTGAATGGGAAGGCAAGGACCGCAACGGCAAGCAGGTGCGCGGCGAGGTGCGTGCCGCTGGCGAAAACCAGGTCACAGCCTCACTGCGCCGCCAGGGCGTGCTACCCACCAAGATAAAAAAGCGCCGCACTTCAGGCGGCAAGGCAATCAAGCCCAAAGACATTGCCATCTTCACGCGCCAATTGGCCACCATGATGAAGGCCGGCGTGCCGCTGCTGCAAGCCTTTGACATTGTGGGCCGCGGCAACCCCAACGCCAATGTAACGCGCATGCTCAACGAGATTCGCACCGACGTCGAAACCGGCACCTCGCTGTCGTCCGCATTCCGCAAGTTCCCGCTGTACTTCAACAACCTGTATTGCAACTTGGTTGAGGCCGGTGAAGCCGCCGGTATTTTGGAGCAGCTGCTTGACCGCCTGGCGGTCTACATGGAAAAAACCGAGGGCATCAAATCGAAGATCAAGGCCGCGCTGATGTACCCCATTGCAGTACTGATTGTGGCCTTTGTAGTGGTCACCGGCATCATGCTGTTCGTGATTCCGGTGTTCAAAGAAGTGTTCACCGCGTTTGGCGCTGATCTGCCGGGCCCCACCCTGTTCATGATGGGTGTGAGCGACTTTTTTATCAGCTACTGGTACCTGATTTTTGGTAGCCTGGGCGGTGGTTTCTACTTTTTCATGCAGGCTTGGCGGCGCAGTGAAAAAGTGCAGCACGCCATGGACCGGGTGATGCTCAGGTTACCAATTTTCGGTATTCTGGTTGAAAAATCTTGCATTGCCCGCTGGACGCGCACCTTGTCCACCATGTTTGCCGCTGGCGTACCTTTGGTGGAGGCCCTGGATTCAGTAGGCGGCGCGTCTGGCAACTCTGTTTACGCGCTGGCCACCGCCAAGATTCAGCAAGAAGTCTCAACTGGCACCAGCTTGACAGCCGCCATGGGCAACGCCAATTTATTTCCCACCATGGTGTTGCAAATGTGCGCCATCGGCGAAGAATCAGGCTCGGTAGACCACATGCTGGGCAAAGCTGCCGACTTTTATGAATCCGAAGTGGACGACATGGTGGCGGGCATTTCCAGTTTGATGGAGCCCATCATCATCGTGGTGCTTGGCACCGTCATTGGCGGTATTGTGATCTCCATGTATTTGCCGATTTTCAAGTTGGGCGCGGCTGTTTGATGCCAGGAGTGAATTGGCCAGATATTGTGCTGGCCTGCGGTTTGGGCCTACTTGTTGGCAGCTTCCTGAATGTGGTGATTTTCCGTCTGCCCGTCGTGATGGCAAAGCAGTGGGCACAAGAGTGCCAAGACTATCTGGCCGAGCAAGGCATCAACAGCACTGCGCTGCAAAAGCTGCTGCCGGCCAACCCAGCGGCTCAAGTTCAATCCACTGTCACCGCTGGCGAAACCTTCAACTTGCTGCGCCCTCGCTCGCGCTGCCCACACTGCGGCCACGCCATTGCCTGGTATGAAAATATTCCCCTGCTGAGCTATGCCTTTTTGCGTGGCAAGTGCAGCGCCTGCAAGGCGCACATCAGCCTGCGCTATCCCCTGGTGGAGATCATCACTGCTTTGCTGTTTGGGTTTTGTATTTGGCGTTTTGGTGTTACGCCCTCGGGCCTTGTATGGTGCGGCTTTTGCGCCGCGTTGCTTGCGCTGGCGCTGATTGACTGGGACACCACCTTGCTACCCGACGACATCACCCTGCCCCTGTTATGGGCCGGTTTGGTTGCCTCGGCGTTGCGCTTTACCGATGTCCCACTGTCCGCGGCCCTGTGGGGTGCCGTGGCCGGCTACCTGTTTTTGTGGCTGATTTACTGGGCCTTCAAGCTGCTTACCGGCAAAGAAGGCATGGGCTACGGCGATTTCAAATTGTTTGCCGCTTTGGGTGCCTGGTTTGGCTGGAGCGCGCTGGTGCCCATCATCTTGATGGCTTCGGTCATTGGCGCGCTGGTGGGCATTGCGCTAAAACTGGGGCCAGGCCTGCGCGAAGGCGGCTACGTGCCTTTTGGGCCGTTTCTGGCTGGTGCTGGGCTCACCGCCCTGGTATTTGGGCCGCAAGCGATCTTGCGTTTTGCGGGGCTTTGATGGCTGCGCCCATGCCGCATCGCCTGGGCCTGACGGGCGGCATTGGCAGCGGCAAAACCACGGTTGCGCAGTTGCTGCATGCGCATGGCGCTGCCGTCATTGATGCCGACGCGATTGCTCGCAGCGTTACCGCAGCAGGCGGCGCTGCCATGGCAGAAATTGCCGCCGAATTTGGCCCGCAATTCATCTTGGCCGATGGCGCGCTCAATCGCGACCACATGCGCGCGCACGCTTTTGCCAACCCGCCAGCCCGTCAGCGCCTGGAGGCAATTGTTCACCCCTGGGTAGGCCGCCTGACCACCCAGCAAGCCGTGCAGGCCGCAGACGCGGGCCACCCCTGTCTGGTTTTTGACGTGCCCTTGCTGGTGGAATCCGCGCACTGGCGCAGCCGCGTTGACACCGTGCTGGTTGTGGACTGCGAGGCAGCCACCCAGGTAGCCCGCACCAGCGCGCGCAGCGCTCTGACTGAGCAAGCCGTGCAGCAGATCATGGCAGCGCAAGCCAGCCGGGCGCAGCGCCTGGCAGCAGCCGACCACGTGCTCTATAACGAAGGCATTTCACTGGACGCATTGCGCGAGCAGGTAGCCCGGCTTGCGCCCCGCTTTGGTCTGCCCGGTGCAAATTGAAGCTTATGATGTTGGCTCGGAAACACTTGCCTTGATACTCTACGAATACCCCTTCAATGAGCGCATCCGCACCTACCTGCGGCTGGAGCACCTGTTTTTGCGCCTTGCCCAGCTGGCCGCGCGCGACTCCACGATTGACCACCACTACGCCTTGACCACTATTTTTGAGGTGATGGACGTAGCCGCCCGCGCCGATCTGAAGTCCGATGTGCTCAAAGACCTCGACAAACAAAAACACGTACTCAACGGCTACCGCAACAACCCGGCTATTGCGCTTGGCGTGCTCGACCAGATTACCGGCCAGTTGGAGCACTGCTTTGCCCAACTCAACAGCCTGCCCGGCAAAGCGGGTCAATCACTGACTGAAAACGACTGGCTCAGCAGCATCAGAAGCCGTGTCGGCATACCCGGCGGCACCTGCGAGTTTGACCTGCCCGCCTACTTTGCCTGGCAGCACCACGCCAGCGACGCGCGCCGTGCCGACCTGCAGCGCTGGACCGCCCCTTTGCTGCCACTGGCCGAGTCCATTGCCCTGCTACTCAAGCTACTGCGCGACTCTGGCAGCTCACAAAAAGTCATGGCTACCAGCGGCAAATACGAGCAAAACCTGCCGCAAGGGCGCACCTACCAAATCTTGCGTCTGCGCATCGACCCGGCACTGGCCCTGATCCCTGAAATAAGCTGTAACCGCCTGATCGTCACTGTTCGGCTAATGCGCCAACAAGCCGACGACCGCCTGCAAGCCAGCGGCGAGGACGCGGGGTTTGAGCTTAGCCTGTGCGCTTGAGTGCTCCACGTGTCAGGTTTTCAAGCGGTTTAGCCAGCGGCTCATGACAGCCCCCCAATTCCCCCTTGCTGCAGAACGAACCGTAGCCTGCCCCGCGTGCCGTGGCCCGAGCCTGTACAGCGCGCGTAACCCCAGCCGTCCGTTTTGCTGTCCCCGCTGCAAAAACGCCGATCTGGGGGCCTGGGCCAGCGAAGAATTTCGCGTGGCTGCACGCGAACCTGCCGATGACGCAGCGCCTGGCGCTTGATTGGCGCGTCAAATCGCGTTGACTGATCTTTAGCGGGCGCTGGCAAACCGCTTAAATTGCTATCAAAATCATAGTAAAAATTGATAGCGCTATGCGCCCACTGGTAAACAGTTTAATCCTGTTTTAATGCCATAAAAAGGTGTTTTTTATGGATTTTTGCCGCCCCACCTATCTTTTTTGAGCGCTTACGGCCTCGCGCAGGGCGGTTTTTGCAGTTTTAAGGCTTTTTAAAGGTCAAAAAAGTACTTTTTATTAATGCTGGTGTGCGGGTAACGCTATTGTTTTTTACTATATTTTTAGTAGCGTTTACCGGGTATTGAATCCGCCTACACGCCGCACTGGGGCGACCCAGCTCAGGCTTTAGCCGCCAGCACCTGCTGCAACTCGCCCGATTCGTACATCTCCATCATGATGTCGGAGCCGCCAATGAACTCGCCCTTGACATAGAGCTGCGGAATGGTCGGCCAGTTGGCGTATTCCTTGATGCCGTTACGGATGCCTGGGTCTTCCAGCACATTCACGGTCGCCAGGTCTTTGGTATCAACCCCGCAGGCTTTCAAAATCTGGATGGCGCGGCCTGAAAAGCCACACTGCGGGAAGCTGGCGTTGCCTTTCATGAACAACACCACATCACTGGCTTTAACCAACTGGTCAATACGCGCCAGTGCGCTGGGGTCGGTGGCGGGGGTCATGGGGTTGGGCGTATTCATCTAAGGTGCTCCTTGGCTGGCGAAATGTGTGAGTGGGCTGTGACAGGTCTGAAGCCCTGATTATTTCACTGTTGCGGCCGGCCAGCTACAACCCGGTCACAACCCCGGCCATTGCCCGCCGCTGCAACGCCCGTGCCCGGCCAGATCACAGCGGCTTTGCACCTGGGTAAAACCGTGCTGCACCAACAAGGCAGACACGGCAGCCGCCTGTTCAAAGCCATGCTCCAACAAAAGCCAGCCGCCCGCGCTCAGGCAGTGCGGCGCTTGCGCAGTAATTTGGCGCAAATCGGCCAGCCCGTCAGCACCTGCCACCAGCGCCTGCATTGGCTCATGCGCCAGCGCGGCCAAGTGGGCGTCACCGCTGGCAATGTAGGGGGGGTTGGCCAGTATCAGCTCAAATTTGCTGCCAACTTCAGCCAGCCAGTCGCCGCGCAGCAGCGTCACGGGCAAGTCAAGCCGCGCGGCATTGGCTTGCGCCACGGCCAGCGCATCCACGCTGGCGTCCAGCGCCGTCACTTGCGCCTGCGGGCAGTTCTTTTGAACCGCCAGGGCCACGGCGCCACTGCCGGTGCCCAAATCAAGCACGCGCGGCTGGACGCCTAACGCAGGCAGCAGGTCCAGCGCCCACTGCACCAGCACCTCGGTGTCGGCACGGGGGATCAGCACGCGCCGGTCCACCTGTAAATCCAGCCCGTAAAAAGCCTGCTGCCCTACCAGGTAAGCCAAGGGCTCGCCTGCAGCGCGGCGCGTAAACAAGGCTTGGGCCTGGGCTGCAGCAGAAGCTTGCTCGGGTGCCACAGCATCACCGGCATGCGCAGCCAGCCAGGCGCGCTCGGTTGGGGGTTTACCCAGCGCGTGCAACAAAAGCCACTGCGCATCCAGCTGCTCCAGGCCCAGGCGGGCCGCAACGCGCAACACGTCGGCCAGCTTCGCTGGGGATGCTGTGCCAGGGCGGATTTCAGCGTGTGTATCAGTTGCCAACCAGCGACTCCAGTTCTTGCAACTGTTCGGCATCGCGGGCGGCGCGCAGGGCGTGAATCACCTCGTCCAAGTCGCCCTCCATGATGAAGCCCAGCTTGTACAGCGTGAGGTTGATGCGGTGGTCCGTCAAACGGCCCTGCGGGAAGTTGTAGGTGCGGATACGGTCAGAGCGATCGCCGCTGCCAATCAGGCCTTTGCGCTCGGCGGCGTCCTTGGCGGCGCGCTCGGCGCGGTCTTTTTCGCGGATGCGCGCGGTAAGCACCTTCAGCGCCTGCGCCTTGTTGCTGTGCTGGCTGCGCCCGTCCTGGCATTCGGCGACGATGCCGGTGGGCAGGTGGGTAATGCGCACGGCCGAGTCGGTTTTGTTGATGTGCTGGCCGCCTGCGCCGCTGGCGCGGTAAGTGTCAATGCGCAGCTCAGCCGGATTCAGCGTGATGGCCTCGGTCTCGTCGGGCTCGGCCAGTACGGCCACAGTGCAGGCACTGGTATGGATGCGGCCCTGCGTTTCGGTGCTGGGCACGCGCTGCACGCGGTGGCCGCCAGATTCAAAGCGCAGCTGGCCGTAAGCGCCCTGGTTGCTGGTGCCAGGCCCAGACGCGGCGTCCAGCTTGATCACCACTTCCTTGTAGCCGCCCAGCTCGCTCATGCTCTCACTGATGATCTCAACGCGCCAGCCACAGCGCTCGGCGTAGCGGGTGTACATGCGCAGCAAATCGGCGGCGAACAAGGCCGATTCATCGCCGCCCGTGCCGGCGCGGATTTCCACAAAGGCGTTACGCACATCCTGCGGGTCTTTGGGAATCAGCATGCGCTGCAATTCGGCCTCCAGCCGTAGCAGCTCGCTTTGCGCCTCGTCAATTTCTTCCTGTGCCATGTCAGCCATGGCCGCATCGTCCTGGCTGGTTTGCAGCAGCGTTTGCGCGGCCGCTACATCGGCCTCGCGCTGCACATAACGCGCGTAACGACCCGCGGCGGGACTCAACTCCGCGTGCTCCTTGGAGAGCGCGCGAAAAGCCGTCATGTCGGCCATGATGTCGGGACTAGAGAGCAGGCTCTCCAGGTCTTGCAGCCGCTCGGCATAACGCTGCAGCTGGGTACGAAAAAAGGATTTCATCAAGGGTTCCGAATTGAGTGGGTCGCCCGCGGGACAGGCAAATTCAGGTGCGGGGCCCAGGCTTGCCCGGCGGGGGTAGCTCAGGCCAGCGGGTGCCGGGTCGCCGCTAACGCTCTTTGCGCAGAAAAAACCGCTGCACGGCACGGCTGGCCTGCTCACGCGCCTGGGCATCGCCCGTGCCCAGTTCCACCAGCGGGCCATGCAGCATTTTTTGCGTCAGTCCGCGGGCCAGGGCTTCCAGCACAGCGTCTACCGGCTCGCCTTTGGCGAGGCGTTTGGCGGCGCGTGCCAGCTCGGCCTCACGCCATTCGTCGGCCTGGGTATGCAGCTGCTGAATCAGAGGCACCACGCCACGCTCGGGGTGGCGCTGGTCCATCCAGTGCATGAAGCTTTGCACCCCGGCGTCAATAATCACCTCGGCCTGCGCCACCGCCGCCTGACGGCTGGCCTGACCGGTTTGCACCACGGCGGCGAGGTCGTCCACGGTGTAGAGGTAAACGTCGCCCAGTGCCTTGACCTCGGCCTCGATGTCGCGCGGCACCGCCAGGTCCAGCATGAACATGGGGCGGTGTTTGCGCTTTTTGATGGCGCGCTCCACCGCGCCCAGGCCAATGATGGGCAGCGTGCTGGCGGTGCAGCTCACCACCACGTCAAATTCATGCAGGCGCTGCGGCAGCTCGGCCAACGCCAGCGTTTGCGCGCCAAAGCGGGCGGCCAACGCTTCGCCGCGCGCCAGCGTGCGGTTGGCAACGGCTACCAGTTTCGGGTTTTTGGCACAAAAATGGATGGCCGCCAGCTCAATCATCTCGCCCGCACCGACAAACAGCACCCGCGTCTCATCCAGGCGCTCAAAGAGCTGGCCTGCCAGCCGCACTGCGGCGGCCGCCATGCTGATGGAATGCTCGCCAATTTCAGTGGCGGTACGTACCTCTTTGGCCACGGCAAAGCTGCGTTGGAACAATTGGTTCAAGGTGCTGCCCAAAGCCCCCGCTTCCTGGGCCGCGCGCACAGCGTCTTTCATTTGCCCCAGAATTTGTGGCTCGCCCAGCACCATGGAATCGAGTCCGCTGGCTACGCGAAAGGCATGCCGCGCAGCTTGGCCATCTTGCAGGCTGTAGGCGTGGCTGCGCAGCAAGCCGGGGGTAACGCCGCCCGTCTGGGCCAACCAGTCCAGACTGTGGTGCAGGGCCTGCTCGCTTTGGTTGGACTCAGCAGCGCAATAGATTTCGGTGCGGTTGCAGGTCGACAACAAGGTGACTTCAGCAGCGAGACTGCCCTGCTGGAGGCGCTGCATAGCCTGGCGCAAAGTCTGCAAGGCGGGTTGCATTTGGTCTTGCGCAAAGGCAAAGCGGCCGCGCAAGTCCAGCGGCGCAGTGGTGTGGTTGATGCCTAATGTCCAGACTGCCATTTTTTGAATTATAAAATTTCATCTCCTTGCTTGCCATTGCAAGCACCAATCGCCCCCGGATCGTCCCCAATCACGCCCACAGACCACCCACCCGCATGGACACCACCCACGTTTTGCTGCATCTCGCAAATTTCTTTGCGCCAGCGCTGTTTCTGGCCGTCTGCGTCACTGTATTGGCCCGATTTTTCATGCCTAAACGGCCCAAGATGATTAACTGGCCTGCGGGTCTAGCTATTCAATTGGTAGTAGGTGCAGTGGTCTTGCTGGCTGGCCTGGCGCTTTTTGGCACCGACGCCAAGATGGCCACCTATGCCGCGCTGGTCGTGTGCAGCGGGCTGACGCAGTGGCTGCTGCTGCGCGGCTGGCGCAAGTAGCCACGCAGCCCATGACCCACGGCTTGGCCTTGGCCAGCTATGGCGGCGTGGTTTTGTGCAACCGCTTGAGCAGTTGGTTGCTGGTGTTGCGCAGGCGCTGGGCCAGCAGCTGCGTCAGCTTGACCAGTAGCTTGGCGCTTACGCCGGGGTGCTGCGTGATCAGGCCCGCGATACCTGCGCGGGTGAGCACGGCCACCTCGACCACGCTGAGTGCGCGACAACTGGCATAGCGCGGCTCGCCGTCGAGCATCGACATCTCGCCAATCACCGCGCCGGTCTTTAGCACCGCCAGCCGGGCGCGCTCAGCGGGCTCCTGCGCATCGTCTGACGCGCCGATCTGGCGTTTGGTTACATCAACCGTGCCACTGAGCAAAAGCATCATCCAGTCGCTGGCAGCATCTTCGGCAATCAGCACTTGGCCGGGCTGGGCACGCAGGCGCAACATGGCCAGACCCAAAATGTCGGCCTCAGCGGTTGTAAAGTCTTGCAGTAAAGCAGAGTGCAGCATCAGTCCAGGCCATTGCGACAACCGCTCACACGGCTCTAGCAGCACCAGCCCCGCCGCGCTGAGCTGCTCTTGCGTCGAACGGCGGGCGGCACTGCTGGGCGCAACGCGGGTGACCAGCGCCGCAGCTTGCGCCGTGGATGCAGCGTCGGCCGCTTGCTCAGCTGACGTGGCGGCTTGCACCGGCAGCACAGCTTGCGGTGTCGGGTTGGCATCCGTCATGGCAAAGCGCGCGCTGCCATTAAGGCTGCTGGCCCAGCCACTGGCCAATTTCCTGGGCAGCGGCATCGCTGGCTGCAGCCAGCGCGCGCACACCAGCCGGCGCATTGTTGCCAACCGCAGGCTGCCGGATGGTGATGCTGCGCTGGGCCAGCAGCTGCTCGCCCGCAGGCGTGGTCTCCAGCAGCGTCGCTCGCAAACGCAGCAGACCCAAGCTTTGCCCCGGGTTTTCAAAAAAGTGCGAGAACTCCTCCAGTTCTATGCGCAGCACTCTAAGAGGCAAGGCGCTGGCCAACTTGGCGCGGGCCAAGGCGGCGTTTTCACCGGGGCTAAGCACCACCCGATCGCGGCCAAGTTGATCGCGCAGCCGCTGGCGCACCAGCTGCGCTGGCGGCGCGCTCCAGCGGGCTTGCGCATACGGACGCAACTGGTTGGCATCAACATAGGCCAGCCGGTATAAAACCGCCGTGTTGTCCAGCGCCCCCGCAGCCTCAATGTCTGCCAGCACCAGCGCAGCCCGCACGCCGCCAGGCGCAGCAGCCACTGGCCCGGATAGCACGCCAGGGCCAAAGTCGTAAACACTGGTTCGAGTGGGTTTGTCGATCACGCCGCAGGCCGATAAGCCTGCAGCAAACATTAAAAGAAGGCTCAGTCGAGCCGCGCTTTGTAAGGGCTCGACGGTGTTTCTGTACCGCATGGCACTTCCTTTGTGGTTTGCGTTCATTGACCAGCTCCTTGCGGTGTAAAGCCAGCTTCGCCCGGCCCTGGGTTGATGGCTCCTGAGCCAAAAATCAGCGACTGCGGGTTGTCGTTGATGCCATTCACCGTGCGACTGAGCTGGCGCACCACGCGGGAGGTGTCTTCGGTCACGCGGTTCAGGCGTGGCAGGGTGTTGGCGTTAAACGCCTGGGCCGCTTCCGATAGCGATTGCGTGCCTTCAGCAAGCCGGTCCATCGGACCGTCTTTGGCATTCAGGCGGCGTGCGGTTTGGCCAAATTCAGCTATCGCCGCATTGGCCTGCTCCGACGTCGCTTTGAGCGAGGTTACCGCTGCGTCGGTGTTTTTGAACAAGGCCGGCAAATTGACTTTGTCTGGGCTCAGTTGTGCGCTCATGATGGAAGCCACTTGGGTTGATAACTGGCTGACGCTGGCCGCCGCCTGGCCCACGCTGTCAAGCGCACTGGCAATGCGCTGCTGGTTGGGCTCGCCCAGCAGTTGGTTCAAACGCACCGTAACTTGCTCGACCTGCTCCAGAATTACCTCACCTTTGGCGGTGAGCTTGGCCAGCAAACTGGGCTGCAGCGGGATGCGCGGCGGCGTGGCGTTATTGGGCACTAAACGCGGCGCGCTCTGGCCGTCAACGCCCAGTTTGTCATCAAGGTGCATGAAAGCCAGGCCCGTGACGCCCTGCGAATTGAGCGTGGCGAAAGTGCCTTGCGTTATGGGCGCTACCGGGTCAATCTCCAGCCGTATCAACACATTGCCCGGGGCTTGTGCATCAAAACCGATTGCGGTGACTTTGCCAACATCCACACCGCGCAGGCGTACGGCCGCCTGCGGCTGCAAGCCAGTGACGCTCTCGCGCGTGGAAACCTCGTAGACATCGCGCTTGCCGCTGTCACGCGACAACCACGTGGCCAGCAGCAGCAGCAGCGCCGTCATGACTGCCACAAAAATACCGGCGGCCAGGGCATGTGCCTTGTTTTCCATGGTTGTATTCCTTTGATTTGTCTAAACCGCAAACGGGTATTCGCGCAGCAGTTCCATGGCACGCTGGCCACGCTCACCGAGAAAAAACTCATGAATGAATGGGTGCTGAAAGGCGATCACGTCTTTGGGCGTGCCCGTCACAATGACCTTTTGGTCGGCCAGCACTGCGATGCGCGTAGACAGCTCGTAGAGCGTGTCCAGATCGTGCGTGACCATGATGACGGTGAGCTCCAGCTCGCGGTGTAGCGACCGCAGCAGCGTGACGAAGCCGTCCGAACTCTCCGGGTCAAGGCCGGCGGTGGGCTCGTCGAGCAGTAATAGCGGCGGGTCCATGATGAGCGCCCGCGCCAGCGCCACGCGCTTGATCATGCCGCCCGACAAATCAGCGGGCATTTTTTCGGCGTCATCCGGCTTTAATCCCACCATCTGCAGCTTGACCATGGCGGCCTCACGAACCAGCTTGGGCGGCAGGGTTTTGAGCTCACGCAGTGGAAAGGCGATGTTCTCTATGACGCTGAAGGCAGAGAACAACGCGCCCTGCTGAAACAGCATCCCAATGCAGGCTGCCGCACCCTGGTGCCCCAGTTGCTCGGGTGGCTGGCCTTGCACGGTAATCTGGCCCGATGTGGGTGTTTCCAGCCCCAGAATCTGTCGTAGCAAGACGGTTTTGCCACTGCCCGAGCCGCCCACGATGGACACCACTTCACCGCGCTGCACGCTGAAGTCCAGGTCTTTGTGCACGACAAAGCGGCGGCCCGGTGATTCAAATACCGTCGAAAGTTGGCGAATCTCTAAAATAGTTTGCATCAGTTGCCTACGTTTTTAAACACCACGGCAAACAGCGCATCCACCAAAATCACCACCGTGATCGATGTAACCACCGATGCGGTCGTGCCCTCGCCCAGGCTTTGCGTATTGGGTTTGATGCGCAAGCCATAGTGGCAGGCAATCAGTGCAATAAGCAAGCCGAACACCGCCGACTTGCTGCTGGCCAGCACCAAAGTGCCTAAGTGCACGGCATTGGGCAGCGCGCGCAAGAAAAAGGTGGGCGCAATGCCAAGCGACACGTCGGCCGCCAGCATGCCGCCAGCCAGCGCACACGCGGTAGTCCAGGCGCTGATCAGTGGCATGGCCAGTGCCAGCGCCAGCGCGCGCGGCAACACCAGACGAAAGCTGTGTGCAATGCCCATGACGCGCATTGCGTCAAGTTCGTCGGTTACACGCATCACGCCAATTTGCGCCGTAATGGCCGAGCCGGAACGCCCGGCAATCAAGATTGCGGCCAACAGTGGCCCCAACTCGCGAATCAGCGAGACCCCCAGGATATTGACGATGTAAATATCAGCACCAAACTGGCGCAATTGCTGCGCCATCAAGTAAGCCAGCACCACACCAATCAAAAATCCCACAAGTGCGGTGATGGGCAGCGCAGTGGCTCCAATTCGGTACAAATGGCCCGAAAAATCACGCCAGGGGCCTTGCTGAGGTGCACGCACCAGCCGCAGCAGATCCAGCCCAAGCTGGCCAATCAGGCGCAGCGCCGCCTGCAAGTGATCAACCCACAGCAACACGCGACCACCCAAGGCGATGTAAAGCCTGGGTTTATTTGCTTTCTTCTTGGAAACGGCTGCCGCCGTGTGCAAAGCCACGCGCTCAAACACTGCGCGCTGGGCGGGCAGGAGCGCCAGCTTGATCGGCCACTGACGGCCCCAGTGGTCCCACAGCAATTGGGCACCCACATGGTCAATTTGCTCGGCTTGGCTCAAGTCCCAACCAGCCGGGCTGCCAATCGCCTCCAGCCGTCCAACCAGCCCCTCGAACAGGTGGCGCTGGGCAAATCGGGCGGCCGTCCATTGCCCCAACACACGCAAATTTGTACCCTCTGCCGTAGGCAGTTGCTCGAAGCGGGGCACGGTTTCCAGCATTGGACAAACTGAGAAATAGGTAAAGCCAACCATGCTAGGCGCAAAGGCCACGCAAGTTTGTAGGAGAGCATGCCGAGCCGCTGCTGTGCCCCCATGAGGCCAGAGGATTGGAGCGCTAAGCTAATATTCGCGTTTAGCTGAGTCTGGGTTTCCCCACCAGCAGCCACCAAGCAGACCATGAACGCCCCCACCACCTTCCAACAGCTCATGGGCCAGGCCCACGATGCGCCCGCATCGGCAGCGCGCATTCGCGAAATTCCCTACAACTACACCTCGTTTTCCGACCGCGAAATCGTGATTCGCCTGCTGGGCGCGCGCGCCTGGGAAATTTTGCAGAGCCTGCGTGGCGAGCGTGGTACTGGCCGCTCGGCCCGCATGCTGTACGAGGTATTGGGTGATATTTGGGTGGTGCAGCGCAACCCGTATTTGCAGGATGACTTGCTTGACAACCCGGCACGCCGCAAGCTGCTGGCTGATGCCTTGCGGCACCGGCTGGGTGAGGTTGAAAAACGCCGCACTCCTGCCAGCGACGGCCCGCGTGATGCCCTCGTAGGCGAGCTGTTAGCGTCGGCTGCCCTTGCAGTACAGGCTTTTGAGGCGCGTTTTGCACAGGTATATGACTTGCGCCGTGCCGCCAGCCGCGCCTTGGGCAAAATCACCGCTAAAGACAACATCAAGTTCGACGGCTTGTCACGCGTGAGCCACGTGACGGACGCCACGGACTGGCGCGTCGAGTACCCGTTTGTGGTGCTCACGCCCGACACCGAGGCGGAAATGGCGGGCATGGTGGCAACCTGTATCGCACTGGGCCTGACCATCGTGCCACGTGGCGGTGGTACGGGCTACACCGGTGGGGCGATTCCGCTAACCTGGCAAAGCGCTGTTATCAATACCGAAAAGCTCGAAGCCATGAGCGAGGTGCAGATGCAGACGCTGCCCGGTCTGCACGAGCCGGTGGCCACGGTGTGGAGCGAAGCCGGCGTGGTGACGCAGCGCGTGGCTGACGCTGCCGAGCGCGGCGGCTATGTGTTTGCGGTTGACCCCACCTCCGCCGAAGCCTCGTGCATTGGCGGCAATATTGCCATGAATGCGGGCGGCAAAAAAGCGGTGCTCTGGGGCACGGCGCTGGACAATCTGGCTTCGTGGCGCATGGTTACGCCCGATGCGCAATGGCTGGAAGTGGTGCGGCTCAATCACAACCTGGGCAAGATTCACGATGCGCCGCTAGTTAGCTTTGAGCTGCGCTACTTTGAGGCCGATGGCAAAACCGCCATCCGCACCGAGCGGTTAGACATTGCTGGCCACACGTTGCGCAAAGAAGGCCTGGGAAAAGATGTCACGGACAAGTTTTTGAGCGGCCTGCCCGGCATTCAAAAAGAAGGTTGTGACGGCCTAATTACCAGCGCTCGCTGGATTGTGCACCGCATGCCGCAGCACACGCGCACGGTCTGCCTGGAGTTCTTTGGCAATGCGCACGACGCGGTGCCCAGCATTGTGGAGATCAAGGACTTCATGTTTGCCGAGCAAAAAAAGTCGGGTGTGTTGCTGGCTGGGCTGGAGCATCTGGACGACCGCTACCTCAAAGCCGTGGGCTACATCACCAAGAGCAAGCGCGCTGTGGCGGGCGGCTCTGCCAGTGGCCTGCCCAAGATGGTGCTGTTTGGCGATATTGCCGGTGACGACGCCGACGCTGTGGCGCGCGCTACTTCTGAGGTGGTGCGGATTGCCAACTCACGCAGCGGTGAGGGCTTTGTGGCCATTAGCCCGGAGGCGCGCAAAAAATTCTGGCTGGACCGCAAGAGAACCGCCGCCATCTCCAAGCACACCAACGCCTTCAAAATCAACGAGGACGTGGTGATTCCGCTGCCACGCATGGCCGAGTACACCGAAGGCATAGAGCGCATCAATATCGAGCTCTCACTGCAAAACAAGATCAAGCTGTGCGATGCATTGCTGGCATTCTTTCGGCATGGCAATCTGCCGCTGGGCAAGCCCACCGAAGCAGGGGAGGCGCCAGCTGCTGAACTACTGGAAGAACGTGTAGCGCAGGCGATTGCACTGATTTTGAAAGTGCAAGCGCAGTGGCAGGGTTGGCTGGACGGCATTGAGCGGCATTTCCCCGACCTGCAAAATCACAGCTTGCGAGCCAGTTGGAAAACCCAAATTCGCGCCGAGTTGCAGCAGATTTTTGCTGGCAGCGCGTTTGCACTGATCCTGCAGGAGTGCCAAGTCATTCACCAACGCGTACTCAAGGGCCGGGTCTGGGCGGCCCTGCACATGCACGCGGGTGATGGCAATGTGCACACCAATTTACCGGTCAACAGCGACGACTACGAAATGCTGCAAACCGCCCACCGTGCCGTATCGCGCATCATGGCGCTGGCGCGCTTGCTGGGCGGCGTCATCTCGGGCGAGCACGGGATTGGCATTACCAAGTTGGAATACCTGACCGAAGCCGAACTCCAGCCATTTGCCGATTACAAGAAGCGTATTGACCCCGAGGGCCGCTTCAACAAAGGAAAGCTGTTGCGGGCGAGCGCAGAGGTATTCAGCGCCGGCCCGCCCCAAGGTGAAAACGCGCTTCCTCGGGGGGCAGCCACCTCGGCAGCGATGCAGCTTGGGGGTCACATTTTTGCCGACCTGACCAATGCCTACACGCCCAGCTTTGGCCTAATGGGCCATGAGTCGCTCATCATGCAACAAAGCGACATTGGCGCCATTGCTACCAGCATCAAAGACTGCCTGCGCTGCGGCAAGTGCAAACCGGTCTGCGCCACCCATGTGCCGCGCGCCAATTTGCTTTACAGCCCGCGCAACAAAATCCTCGCCACCTCATTGCTGGTTGAGGCGTTCTTGTACGAGGAGCAGACCCGCCGCGGCGTGTCCATCAAACACTGGCAAGAGTTTGAAGACGTGGCCGACCACTGCACCGTGTGCCACAAATGTCTCGCGCCCTGCCCGGTTGACATTGACTTTGGCGAAGTTTCAATGAACATGCGCAACCTGCTGCGCAAGATGGGGCAAAAGAGCTTTCGCCCCGGTAATGCCGCTGCTATGCTGATGCTAAACGCCACCAATCCACAAACCATCAAGCTCATTCGCATGGGTATGGTGGATATTGGCTTCAAGGTGCAGCGTATTGCCAACGATCTGCTCAAACGAGTTGCCCGCAAACAAACCGCTGCGCCACACGCTACGCTGGGTACCGCGCCCATTAAAGAACAGGTGATTCACTTCATCAACAAGAAGCTGCCCGGAGGTTTGCCCAAAAAGACGGTTCGCGCTTTGCTTGATATTGAAGACAAAAACTACGTCCCGATCATCCGCAACCCACAAGCCACCACAGCGGAAACTGAAGCTGTCTTCTACTTTCCTGGATGTGGCTCGGAGCGCTTGTTCAGCCAGGTAGGTCTGGCCACGCAGGCCATGCTCTGGCACGCTGGCGTGCAAACCGTGCTGCCGCCAGGCTACTTGTGCTGCGGCTACCCGCAGCGCGGCAGTGGCCAGTTTGACAAGGCTGAAAAAATCATCACCGATAACCGGGTGCTGTTTCACCGCGTGGCCAACACACTGAATTACCTGGATATCAAAACCGTAGTGGTCAGCTGCGGCACCTGCTATGACCAGTTACAGGGTTACCAATTTGACAAGATTTTCCCTGGCTGCCGCATCATCGATATTCACGAGTATTTGCTGGAGAAGGGCATTACCTTAGGCACCAGTGGCTCCTATCTTTATCACGACCCCTGCCACAGCCCGATGAAACTGCAGGACCCAATGAAAACCGTGAAAGCATTGATTGGCAACAACGTGCTGCAATCCCAGCGCTGCTGCGGTGAATCCGGCACCCTGGGGGTGACCAGGCCCGACATTGCCACGCAGGTGCGCTTTCGCAAAGAAGAGGAATTGAAGAAGGGCGAGGCCGCTTTGAAAGCCATGCAGCCCGACGGGGCTACTGCGCAAGGCAATGTGAAAATCCTGACCGCCTGCCCAAGCTGCCTGCAAGGGCTGTCGCGCTACCAGGACGACTTGCAAAACGGCCTGCTCGAAGCCGACTACATCGTGGTTGAGATGGCCCGCCAAATCTTGGGAGCAAACTGGCTGCCAGAATACGTCGCCCTTGCCAACGACGGGGGCATTGAGCGGGTTCTGGTGTGACGTCCATTTGTCCCTTGTGCGCAGACGATGGTGGCCATGTCATTGCCCGCACCAGTAAATTTCGCGTCATACGGGCCCAGGGTGTCAATGAAACGGGCTTTCCGGCGTTTTACCGCCTGATTTGGCGTGCGCATGTGCGCGAATTCACCGATCTGGTCGAGGCCGACCAATGGCTGTGCATGCAGGCGCTGGTCTGTGTGGAAAAAACCCTGCGTCAGCATTTACAGCCCGACAAGATTAACCTTGCCAGCTTGGGCAACCAAGTGCCTCATCTGCACTGGCATGTGATTGCGCGCTTTGCTTGGGACAGCCACTTTCCTGCACCCGCGTGGGCCACTGAGCAACGCCCGGTTTCGCCTGAGGGCTACGCACAGGTGTTGCGGCAGCGACAAGCGCTGGAAACCGATTTGGCAAAGCAGATCGGCTTGTTGCCAAGCGAAAATCACCCGGCATTGTGAAATTCTCACGCTAATACCGTCGCAAAGTAGCTATTGGCTACGGCCAACAGGTAGCTGCGCGCTTGAAAAGCCCCTATATTCGGAAGGCATTGGAGGTGGCGACATTTGCACGAATTAAAAAGTTCCGTGCATTACCTGCTATTTGTTGATTTTGATGGGTATATAAAAATCGACTGCGGCAGCATTTTGTATAGCCCGGGAGAACGCTTATGTTGACCAAAAAATTCCACCCCGCCAAGTTTTTGCCTGTTGTGCTGGGGATCATGGCCGCTTGCCATGGTGTGGAGGCCCTGTCACAAACCGCGGGCGAAGTTGAGTTTTCCCGGGGCGTTGGTTTTGCGCAAGCGCCGGGCCAGGTACCGCGCACCCTGGGCAAAGGGTTGCCACTTAAAGAAGGCGATCGCCTGACCACATCAGATGGTTCGTCTGCCATCATTAAATTGATGGACGGTACGCGCATGACAGTGCGCCCCAATTCTGAGATTGTGCTCCAGCAGTACCAGTTCAAGGAAAACGCCGACAACAACAGTATGGTGATGCAGTTGCTGCGCGGTGGCCTGCGTGCAGTGACTGGCCTGATCGCTAAAGGCTCACCGAACGCCGCACGCATTCAGACCAACACCGCCACCATTGGTATCCGTGGTACCGATTTCGACGCGCGCATTTGCGCCAAGGACTGTGGCGAAGAGTCCGCCAAAATCAAAGAAACTTCACGCCCCAACAGCATCCAGGCCAGCGCTCGCGTCGTGTCGCTGCAAGGCGGCCAGATGAGCGCCATGGACAGTACGGGCCAAAAACGCATGCTGGTTGATGGTGGCAGTATCTATCCAGGCGATTTGGTCGAGACCACTGCCAACACCAAAGCCGTATTGGCTTTCAGGGATGAAAGCCGGGTTACCTTGGCCGCAACCACCCGCTTTCGAGTCGACAATTTTGTTTATGACGATAAAAATCCCACCGAAGGCCGGTTTTTGGTCTCGCTGCTGCGCGGCTCGGTACGCGCGTTAACTGGCTTGATCGCAAAGGCTAACAACCGCAACGTGGGTTTCAGTACCTCTACCGCCACCATTGGTGTACGCGGCACCGGCCTGGATTTGGTTTGCACCGGTGCCTGCGCCGTGGAGCCGTTGGCTTTTGATGATTCCGAGCCGCCCAGCCCACTATTGCAAAAGGTTCAGTCACAAACTCCCAGTGGTGATTCTGGTTTGGCTGTTTTTGCTTGGCTGGGCTCGATTACCGTTCAGTCAGGTCAGACTGCATTGCAAGTTTTGCAGGCGGGTCAAGGCTTGATCATCACGCCCGCCGGTATTCGCGCCGTAACAATCGCGCCAAGCATCGATGGCCCGCGGCCAGACACAGTGAATGTCCCGTCCAAATTGTTCTCAAGCCAAGCTGTCGCCGACACCCAAGAAGGCCTGTTTGTGGTGGTGCGTGATGGCCACATTTCGGTGGCCAGCGCTGGCGAAGTGCTTAACCTCGGCAAGGGTGAAACTGGCGTGGTGGGCAACAACGGCCAAGTGTCACGGCCCCTGGAAGTGCCAAAATTCCTGCAATTCGACCGCATTGTGCTGCCCAACATCAACAACCCAGCTGGCGCCAGTCTGATAAATGAGACACGCGCCCGCAATGCCAATCAATGTACGTAGCGCTGGCTGCTGTTTCACCGCAAACCGTGACAAAATTCCTGTTCAGCCTCGTTGGATTGGGCATCCGCACAGACGAAATGGTGACTGGACATGGTGTTAGCACGGAAAAAAACCTTAACTCCTGCGACTGAATTAACCGGCACAGTGATTCGGCTTTCGGCTTTGCCACTGTGCTTGACGCTGTATTGCGCTTCGGTTTGTGCTCAAGCGGTTTCTTCGGCTGCGCCATCTGCTGGCCCCGTGTTTGCTATCAGCGGATTCAGCATTACCGGCGACAACCCGTTATCCGATAGCGAGACCACCCTGACGCTGGCACCTTTTCTGCGCAGCGATGCCAATATCGACACCCTGCAAAAAGCCACGGCAGCTTTGGAGAAAGCCCTGCGCGATAAAGGTTTCGGTTTGCACCGTGTTTCGCTGCCACCGCAAGAAGTGGGCGACAAGGTCGCATTGGTCATCGTGAAGTTTGTGATTGGGAAAGTCAACATCGAAGGCGCAAACCGCTACGACAGCGCCAACATTTTGCGCAGTGTGCCTGAATTAAGGGAAGGTGCCACACCCAACTTCAACCGTCTGGCGGTGCAGACCACCATTGCCAACGAAAGTCAGGGCAAGCAAATTCAGGTGACGATGAAAGAATCGGAAGAAGCCGACAAAATCGATGCCACGGTCTCCGTTAATGAGAGCAAGCCTTGGAATTTTTCTGTCAGCATTGCCAACAATGGCTCAGAATCTTCAGGCAAAGACCGCACCACTTTGTCGGGCAGCCATTCCAATTTGTTCAATCTCGACCACCAGTTTGTTGGTGCCTACACCACCTCCCTGCAACGCGCCTCAGACGTGAAGCAAGTGGGCTTGTCCTACCGTATTCCGCTTTACTCGCTGGGCGGTGTGATAGGTGCCAGTTACAGCCGCTCCGATGTGGTGGGCAATTTCGGCGCTTTCACCAGCACCGGCGCGGGCCGTACCCTGGGTGCCAACTACACCTTTTATTTGCCCCCCCAGGGCGGGAAACGCACTTTTTTCAGCATCGGTCTGGACGATAAACTGTTTAATACCGCGCTCATCAACAATATTGCCATTCCCGGCCAGGCCGACCGACGCAGCCGCCCCATTAGCTTGGGCTACAGCGTCCGCTCGGAGTCCGACGCCGAAAACTTGTCGTACAACGCCGAGCTGGCTTTCAACACGGGCAGCGGTAGCGGCAATGACTTGGCCTCTTACCAAAGCGAAGACCCACGCATCAGCACGGTTCGCTGGAAGTTGTTGCGCGCTGGCTTTAACTACGCCACCAACTTGCCAGCCAAATTCTTGCTTGCTCTGCGTGGCCAGCTTCAGTACAGCCCTGACACACTGATATCCGGTGAGCAATTCGGTATTGGCGGCAGCAGTTCGGTGCGCGGTACCGATGAGCGCCCGCTGTCAGCTGACAAGGGTTTGTTTGCTTCTGTGGAAATTACCTCGCCCGAATTTTTGGTGGGCGTGCGTGGCCTGGGTTTTTTTGACGCCGGTTGGATCAGCAACAATAACCCCAATGGCGTGTCGCGCCCATCTAGCGACAGGCTGCGAAGTTTGGGTTTGGGTTTGCGCTACAACGTCGGTAATTTCGCCTTGTCCGCCGACTACGGCCGTTTGCTCAACAGCAGCGCAGTGCCCTTGAGCATTAACTCCAACGCGCCACAAAAAGGCGACGACAAGCTCAATCTGAGCCTGTCCGTGCGGTTTTAATATTTTTTTTGACCAAAGAAAGCATACATGGCCGGACTTCAACCCACCTCTCCTGCGCCTGAGTCGCTAACGGTTCACCAGGCTTCCCGGGTGGTCGAAATCGTTTTCTCGGATGGTGCAGCCTTCAGTATCCCGTTTGAGCTGATGCGTGTTTACTCGCCATCGGCTGAAGTGCAGGGCCACGGCCCGGGCCAAGAGGTGCTGCAAACCGGCAAACGCGAGGTTGACATGGTTGAAGTGCAAGCCGTGGGCAATTACGCCATTCAACCTACCTTCTCAGATGGCCATGAAAGCGGCATTTACTCATGGGACTATTTGTACTTTTTGGGCTCCCAGCAAGACCAGCTCTGGCAAGACTACACCACCCGCCTGCAAGCCGCTGGGCTAGACCGTGACATGGCCATGCCATCCAAATCAGCCGCAGCTTGCAGCCCGCACTGAACGCGCAGACATCCATGAGCACCACCCACTTTGGCTTCAATACGGTTGATGCCGCCGACAAGGCCAGCCAGGTTAAACAGGTTTTTGATTCGGTTGCGCCCAAATACGACCTGATGAACGACTTGATGTCTGTTGGGCTGCACCGCCTCTGGAAGCGTTATACCGTCATGGTGGCCAATCTTAAGCCTGGCGATTGCGTGCTCGATATCGCGGGCGGCACCGGCGATCTCGCCTTGGCTTTTTCAAAACGGATCGGCCCCACCGGCACCGTGGTACATACCGACATCAACCAGGCCATGCTCAGTACTGGCCGCAACCGCCTGACTGATGCTGGCGTGCTACTGCCCACAGTAGTGTGTGACGCAGAAAAACTGCCGTTCACCGCCAACCAGTTCAATGCCGTCAGCGTTGCCTTTGGCTTGCGCAACATGACACGAAAAGACTTGGCACTGGCCGAAATGCTGCGCGTCCTCAAGCCTGGGGGCAAACTGCTGGTGCTGGAGTTCTCCAAAGTCATGGCACCGTTGGAAAAAGTCTACGACTGGTATTCTTTCAATGTGTTGCCTCGTCTGGGCCAATGGATTACGGGGGACGCCGCCAGCTACCGCTACCTGGCTGAATCCATCCGCATGCACCCCGACCAGGAAAACCTGAAAAACCTTATGCGCGAAAGTGGTTTTTCGCATGTGGACTATCACAACCTCTCTGGCGGGATTGTGGCTTTGCATGTTGCAATTAAGTGTTGATATAAATAAGCATTCTGGAGATAACATGAAATTATGGTCACTGGTTTTGCTGCTCACGCTGTCCTTTGCGGGCATGGACGCTGACGCTGCTCGCCGTTTGGGTGGTGGTAAATCGGTTGGTAAACAGTCCAACCAAGTCACGCAAAGAGAAAGCGCCAATAGCGCTACGCAAAGCCCCAAACCTGCTGCGCCAGCGGCAGCAGCACAGCCACCACGCAAGCCTTGGGGTGCCATGCTGGGTGGTCTGGCCGCTGGCTTGGGACTGGCTTGGCTGGCTCACTCGCTAGGCTTTGGTGAGGAGTTTGGCCAAGTACTCATGTTTGCTCTGCTAGCCATCGCGGTCATGGCCTTGGTGGCCTGGTTCATGCGCTCGCGTCTGCAAGGCAATCGCTCCGCCAATTCGCTGGGCTTGCAAACAGCAGGTGGCAGTCCACGCACCTACAGCCCCGACCATGTGGGCAATGACGCTTCGGCGCGGCCTTGGGAGCGCAACAGCATGGCGTTTCAGGCTGACAAGCTGGCTGCTGACAAGACGCCCGAGGGTGCCAGCATGATCGGCTCGGCGCTGGCGCGCTCCACCGGCTGGGGCGTACCAGCGGATTTTGATTCCGAGGGTTTCTTGATCGCTGCCAAACGCCACTTCATTACCCTGCAAGATGCCTGGGACCGCGCTGATATCCCTACCCTACGCGCCATGATGACCGACCCCATGCTGCATGAAATCCAGTCACAGTTGCGTGAACGTGAAGTGCACACCGGCAACCAGCAGCCCAACAAAACCGAGGTGATGGTGCTCAATGCCCAACTGCTCGGCATTGAAGAAGATGGCAGTGGTTACACCGCCAGCGTGGAGTTCTCGGGCATGATCCGGGAAGAGCCCGAAAACGGGCCCAATCCCTTCCGCGAAGTCTGGAACCTGTCCAAGAGCAAAGTTGGCACGGGTGGCTGGCTGGTGGCTGGGGTACAAGCCCTGCAATAAGTCCTGGCGCAATGCCAATTGTGGGCATGCCACGGCGGTTGGCTGCGTGTTGGGTGAATATCGGTGAATAATCGGGGCCATGTTTACACCACCTCCCGCCACCGCCGCACTACCCTCAGCTTTGGCTGGACTGCGTGACTTTGTTATGGACCTTGCCGTACCACCGGCGTGGCTGGTGGACGAGGTGCAAAACCGCGTTGTGCTGTTTCTTAACCACGTGCTAAACGGCGAAGACCAGGCCCGAGACCGCCTAGCCAGGCAGCAAGGCCGTGTGGTGCATATCCGCTGGGCCAAGTTCGCCATCTTTTTACAAGCTACGCCAGCAGGCCTTTTGTGCCGCGCCCCCGACGGCAAAGCGGCTGACTTGGTACTGGAAATCACCGACACCTCACCGCTGGACCTCGCACGCAATGCGCTACAGGGTGCCAAGCCTGCCGTGCGCATAGAGGGCGACGTGCAGCTTGCCGCCGAGGTGAACTGGCTGGTTGACCATGTACGCTGGGATGTCGAAGAAGACCTGTCGCGCTTTTTAGGTGACGGCCCGGCGCGCGCCATTGGTGTCGCTGTGGGCCGAGCCTTGCAGCTTTTACGCAGCCAAATTGCCAGCGCCCGTGCTGCCACGCCGCAGGCACCCGCTGCATGATGCGCCTGCTGCGAGGCGGCTACATCGTCTGGATCGTCCTGCGCTATGGCCTGGACGAACTTTTTTTAGCAAGTTTTCAAAAACCATGGCTGGGCACACTCGCCACATTGCTAACTTTGGGCCGCAAGCTCGACGCGCCGCGCGGCCAGCGCTTGCGCCAGGCGCTGGAACACCTGGGGCCCATTTTTGTCAAGTTCGGTCAGGTCTTGTCCACCCGGCGCGACTTGCTGCCGCTGGACATTGCCGATGAACTCGCCAGACTGCAAGACAAGGTACCGCCATCTAGCTCCGACGTGGCAGTAGCCACTATCGAGCGGGCGTTTCGCAAGCCGCTGGCCGAAGTGTTTGTCCGCTTCGACCGCACACCAGTGGCCAGTGCATCAATTGCTCAAGTGCATTTTGCGGTGCTCAAAAACCGCGCGGGGCAAGAGCGCGAAGTCGCCGTCAAGGTGCTTCGCCCTGGCATGCTGGATGTAATTGAAAAAGATCTCAGTCTGATGCACATGCTGGCCGGCTGGGTTGAGCGCCTGTCGAATGACGGCAAGCGCCTCAAGCCACGCGAGGTAGTGGGCGAGTTTGACAAATACCTGCACGATGAGCTCGACCTGGTGCGTGAGGCGTCGAACGCTGCGCAACTACGGCGCAATATGGCGGGCCTGAATCTGGTGCTGATTCCTGAAATGTTTTGGGACTTTTGCATGCCCGAGGTGATGGTTATGGAGCGCATGAACGGCTTGCCCATCAGCCACCTTGAGCAAATCCGCGCAGCAGGGGTGGACATCAAAAAGCTCGCCCGTGATGGCGTGACGCTGTTTTTTACCCAGGTTTTTCGTGATGGTTTTTTTCATGCCGACATGCATCCTGGCAATATCCAAGTCAGCCTTGAGGCGGCCACTTTTGGCCGCTTTATTTCGCTCGACTTTGGCATTGTCGGCACACTCACCGAGTTTGACAAAGAGTACCTGGCGCAAAATTTCACTGCCTTTTTCCGGCGCGACTACAAGCGCGTGGCCGAACTGCACATCGAGTCCGGCTGGGTACCGCCAGAAACCCGGGTTGACGAGCTCGAATCAGCCATTCGCAGTGTCTGCGAGCCCTACTTTGACCGTCCCTTAAAAGAAATCTCGCTGGGCATGGTGCTGATGCGCTTGTTTCAAACCTCGCGGCGCTTTCATGTCGAGATTCAGCCGCAACTGGTGCTGCTGCAAAAAACGCTGCTCAACATTGAAGGTCTGGGCCGCCAACTCGACCCGGAGTTGGACTTGTGGCATACCGCCAAGCCTTTTCTGGAGAGCTGGATGCTGGAGCAAATAGGCCCGCAAAAACTGTTAGCCCAGCTCAAAGCCGAAGCCCCACGCTATGCCAAACTGCTGCCTGAGTTGCCGCGCCTGATGACCGAGTACCTGAAAAAGCACAATACTGGTCACCAGCGTGACTTGGCCGAATTGCTGGCTGAACAAAAGCGCACCAACAAATTGTTGCAAGGGCTGATCTATGGTGGCATGGGTTTTGTACTGGGCTTGATAGTGATGCAACTAATTGTGCGCATCCGGCTTTAATATTGCCTGCGTGCCGGCTTTTGTTGCCGCACTGACCTCCCCGCTTGCCTGTTCAACACCCTGTTCAAAGACATTGCCATGTTGATTGCTGCCGTCACTATTTACCTGTGCATCACTGTTGCGATTGGCCTGTGGGCTGCCCGCCGCGTGCATAGCGCTGCCGACTACCTGGTGGCAGGCCGCAGCCTGCCGCTGTACATGAACGTTGCCACCGTATTTGCCACCTGGTTTGGCGCCGAGACCGTGCTGTCTATCTCGGCCACTTTTGCCAGGGACGGACTGGGCGGCATCCCGGGCGACCCATTTGGCGCATCGGTATGCCTGGTGCTGGCGGCGCTGCTGTTTGCCCGCCTGTTCTACCGCATGAATTTGCTGACCATTGGCGACTTCTACAAGCACCGTTATGGACGCACCGTCGAAGTCATGACTGGGCTGGCCATTTCACTGTCTTACCTAGGTTGGACATCAGCCCAGATGACGGCGCTGGGCCTGGTGATTCATGTTCTATCTGGCGGTAGCGTGGAACTATCGGGCGCGATTGTGATGGGCGCAGCAGTGGTACTGGTCTACACCTTGTTCGGCGGCATGTGGTCGGTAGCCTTCACCGATTTGTTGCAGACCGTGGTTATCCTGATTGGTTTGAGCTTGGTGGCCTGGCTGGTCAGCGAATCGGCAGGCGGCATTGGCTACGTGATTGCACACGCCAGCGCGGCGGGCAAGTTCAACTTTTTCCCAGCAATGGGCGACAGCAAGGCCTGGTGGGCCATGGCGGCAGCTTTTATCACTTTTGCCTTTGGCTCCATCCCCCAACAAGACGTATTCCAGCGCATGACCAGTGCCAAAGACGAGAAAACCGCCGTGCGTGGCACGCTGCTGGGCGCAGCCATTTATTTTGTTTTTGCATTTGTACCCATCTTCATTGCTTACGCCGCGCTGGTGAGCGATCCGGCACTGGCCAAGCTGTTTGACGCCGAGGATGCCCGTGAAATCCAGCGCATCCTGCCCGATGTTGTGCTGGGCAAGATGCCCGTATGGGCACAGGTTCTATTTTTTGGGGCGTTGCTGTCGGCAATTTTGTCTACCGCCAGTGGTACTTTGCTGGCGCCTACCGCCATGTTTACCGAAAACGTCATCCGGCCTTTTACCCCCAAGCTCAGTGAGAAACGGTTTTTGATGTTGCTGCGCTGTGTGTTGGTGGTTTTTTCGCTTTGCGCCCTGTTGTTCGCGCTCAACTCCACCAGCACCATGTATGAAATGGTGCAAAACGCCTACAAAGTTACGCTGGTGGCGGCTTTTGTACCCTTGCTGGCGGGCGCTTATTGGAAGCGCGCCACCACCCAGGGCGCACTGTGCTCCATTGTTGCGGGTATTGGCAGCTGGCTGGCCGCTGAATTTTTCGCGCCCGGTAGCCTGGTGCCAGCCCAGTTGATTGGCCTGGGCTTTGCGGCCGTGTTCATGCTGGTTGGTTCGCTCGCGCCGCAGTGGCTGCGTGCACAAGGCAAGCCGGTGCCCACGGTCTGAAATCTCGCGTGACTTTATAATCAGCTGTTGTTTTCACCCTGCTCGGCAGCGCCCTGCCCTGCCTCACCTTATGCCCATCTACGCCTACCAATGCGAGTCCTGCGGGCACCAACTGGATGTTTTGCAAAAAATGTCCGATGCACCGCTGACTACTTGCCCCAGTTGCGCCGCCTCCAGCCTGCGCAAGCAAGTCACAGCTGCTGGCTTTCAACTTAAAGGCTCCGGCTGGTACGTCACGGATTTTCGCAACAGCAGCAGCGCGGGCAAAGCCGCCGAACCCGACAAGCGCGGCGATAAAGCCAGTGACAAACCGGCTGGCGACACAGCCTCTACCGCACCAGCACCAACCACTGCGACAACGCCAGCTGCAACGACACCAGCGGCCCCTGCGGCTAGCCCGGCTAGCAATAGCGCGGGTACACCGCCTTCTACCTGAGCGCTACACACCATGGCTGCAATTCGTAAATGGCTGCTCGCGGGCTTGCTGGTCATTGTGCCGCTGGCTATTACCGCCTGGGTGCTCAGGCTCATCATCAACACCCTCGACCAAACGCTGCTGATCTTGCCCGCCAGCTGGCAGCCCGATGCGCTGCTGGGCGTACACATCCCCGGCTTTGGCGTGCTGCTGGCGTTTGCCATGGTGCTGGGCATTGGCGCGGCGGCCAGCAATTTCATGGGCCGCAAGCTGGTGCGCTGGGGCGATGCCCTGCTCAACCACATCCCGGTAGTGCGTTCGCTGTATTCGGGCGTCAAACAGGTCTCAGACACCTTGTTTTCCGATGGCGGCAACGCCTTTCGCAAAGCCCTGCTGGTGCAGTACCCGCGCGCCGGTTGCTGGACGATTGCTTTTCAAACCGGTTCGCCCGGCGGTGAGGTGGCCGCGCATTTGCAGGGCGAGCATGTGAGCATCTACATTCCCACCACGCCCAACCCTACCTCGGGCTTCTTCCTGATCGTGCCGCGCAGCGATGTGGTCGAGCTCAACATGAGTGTGGACGAGGCGCTCAAGTACATCATCTCCATGGGCGTCGTGGTGCCCGGCACGCAGGGCGTACCCAGCGCCATCCTCAATCTGGACGGCCAGCCCACACCGCGCACCTGAGACTTTTTGCAACCGCTGCTGCGTCTGCGGCCGCATTATTTTTTTCCGGAAATTTCAAACATGGCCATGCGCTCCCACTATTGCGGTCTGGTGACCGAATCGCTCATTGGGCAAACCGTGCAACTGTGCGGCTGGGTAAACCGCCGCCGCGACCATGGCGGTGTGATTTTTGTTGACCTGCGCGACCGCGAAGGCTATGTGCAGGTGGTCTGCGACCCCGACCGCGCCGCCATGTTTGCCACTGCCGAAGACCTGCGCAACGAGTTTTGCATCCAGATCACCGGCCTGGTGCGCGCGCGCCCCGCAGGCACCACCAACGACAACCTCAAAAGCGGCAAGATCGAGGTGCTGTGCCACGAGCTCACCGTGCTCAACCCCTCGGTCACGCCACCGTTCCAGATCGACGACGACAACCTCAGCGAAACCACGCGCCTGACGCACCGCGTGCTGGATTTGCGCCGCCCCGCCATGCAGCGCAACCTGATGCTGCGCTACCGTGTGTCCATGGAGGTGCGCAAGTTTCTGGACGCCAACGGCTTCATCGACATCGAAACCCCGATGCTGACCAAAAGCACGCCCGAAGGCGCACGCGATTACCTGGTGCCCAGCCGCGTGCACGACGGCATGTTTTTCGCGCTGCCGCAAAGCCCGCAACTGTTCAAGCAGTTGCTGATGGTGGCCGGCTTTGACCGCTACTACCAGATCACCAAGTGCTTCCGCGACGAAGACCTGCGCGCCGACCGCCAACCCGAATTCACCCAAATTGATATTGAGACCTCGTTCCTAACCGAAGAGGACATCCGCAGCCTGTTCGAGGGCATGATCCACACCACCTTCCAGAATGTGCTGGGTGTGGACCTGGGCCCCTTGCCCGTGATGACCTACCAGGAAGCCATGCACCGCTACGGCTCCGACAAGCCCGATCTGCGCGTGCCGCTGGAATTCACCGAACTCACTGATGTGATGAAAAACGTGGATTTCAAAGTCTTCAGCGGTGCCGCCAACATGGTGGGCGGCCG
>JAKFVA010000013.1 GCA_021732385.1 Burkholderiales bacterium
CAAAGTGGCAGATGTAGTGGTAAACCTCGGCCACCCGAATTTGAAACTTTGAATTGCCGGGCACGTGAAACTGCTCGCCCGCGCCGGACTTGACCCATTTATCAGTGCCTGCCAACTGGTACTCGCAAGCACCGGCCACGCATTCCATGATTTCGGGCGCGCCGGTGTTGAAGGTCAGCGTGGCGGGCAGGATGACGCCAACGCTTTTTTTCGTACCGTCGGCCAGTGTGAGGCTGTGGCTGATGCATTTGCCGTCGAAGTACACATTGGCCTGCGTGGCCACGGTGACGTTGCTAAGGGTGGTGGTGCTCATTATTTGGCTTTCTTTTTGCTGGATTTGCCGCGTGGTGCGGGCAGGCTGCTGCGCGCAGCGGCGAGATTGCCAGCAATGCGCATGCGCAGCGCGTTGAGCTTGATGAAGCCGCCTGCGTCGGCCTGGTTGTAGGCGCCACCGTCGTCGTCGAAGGTGGAGATTTTCATGTCAAACAGGCTGTCGCTGGCGCTTTCGCGGCCCACGCACATGATGGTGCCCTTGTAGAGCTTGAGACGCACCGTGCCGTTCACCGTGGCTTGGCTGGCGTCAATCAGACCCTGCAGCAGCAGGCGCTCGGGCGCAAACCAGTAGCCGTTGTAGACCAGGCGGGCGTAGCGTGGCATCAGGTCTTCTTTGAGCGCCAGCACTTCGCGGTCGGTGGTGATGGATTCAATGGCGCGGTGGCCTGCCAGCATGATGGTGCCGCCCGGCGTTTCGTAGCAGCCACGGCTTTTCATGCCAACGTAGCGGTTTTCTACCTTGTCGAGGCGGCCAATGCCGTGCTTGCCGCCGAGCTTGTTGAGGGTCTCCAGCACGGTGGCGGGCGACATCTTCACGCCGTCAATCGCCACGATGTCGCCGCGCACGTAGTCGAGTTCAATGATTTGCGGCTTGCCCGGGGCTTTTTCGGGGCTGACAGTGAGCCGCCACATGCTGTCTTCAGGCGCGAAATTGGGGTCTTCCAAAATGCCGCCTTCGTAGCTGATATGTAGCAGATTGGCGTCCATCGAATAGGGCGCGCCGGTGCCCTTGCGCTTTTTGTATTCAACCGGGATGCCGTGCAAGTCGGCATACGCCAGCAGCTTGTCGCGGGAGAGCAGATCCCACTCGCGCCAGGGGGCAATCACTTTCACATTGGGCATCAACGCATAGGCGCCAAGTTCAAAGCGCACTTGGTCGTTGCCTTTGCCGGTGGCACCGTGGCTGATGGTATCGGCGCCGACTTTGCGCGCAATGTCAATCATGCGCTTGGCAATCAAGGGGCGGGCAATACTGGTGCCCAGCAGGTATTCGCCCTCGTACAGCGCGTTGGCGCGGAACATGGGGAAGACAAAGTCGCGCACAAATTCTTCGCGCAAGTCGTCAATAAAGATATTGGCGGGCTTGATGCCCATCTTCAGCGCCTTGGCGCGTGCGGGCTCCACCTCTTCGCCCTGGCCAATGTCGGCGGTGAAGGTCACCACCTCGCACTGGTATTGGTCTTGCAGCCATTTCAGGATGACGGAAGTGTCCAGGCCGCCAGAGTAGGCCAGCACCACCTTGCGCGGTGTGCCAGATGGCGCATTGACTTGGCGGGCCGACTGCTTTGCAGTGCTTTTGTTGGTGTTTTTGCCAGCGTTGGCAGGCGTCTTTGGTGCGCCTTGGGCGGCGTTGGCGCGGGGTGGTTTGTTTTTGGCAGCGGGCATCATGGTAGGCAGGGAGTGCATTAAAGTAAGCTTGTAATTCTAGTTATCTGGAACCTGTGGCTTATTTGCCGCACTGACTGTTATGTCTGCAACAATTTGAATCCGCCGGTTTTACGGCAGCGTATCTAACCTTAAGCACCCGACATGGCCTCTTTGACCCCCGATACGCAGCTCATTGCATTGCTTGAGCGAATTGCCCAGAAAGACGAAGCCGCCTTGCGCGCGCTCTACGACCTGACTGGCTCCAAGCTGTATGGCCTGGCGCTGCGGGTGGTGAGCAGCCGGGACCACGCCGAAGACGTGCTGCAGGAGGCGTTTTTGAATATTTGGCGGATTGCAGGCGACTACCGTGCGTCACTCAGTCCGCCCATGGCCTGGATGGGCGTGATTGTGCGCAGCCGGGCACTTGATTTTTTGCGCCGACGCGCCAGCGAGCGCGCCGACGTGACGCAGGAGCTGGACGACGCGCTGAGCGACAGCCTGGCGGGCGACGCCGCCAACCCGATGGACACGGCGCAGGCCAGCGAGCTGGCTTGCGCCTTGCCTGAATGTTTGCGCAAACTCGATGCCAGGCAGCGCGAAGTGGTGAGTTTGGCGTACCTGCGCGATCTGAGTCATGGCGAATTGGCCAGCCAGCTCAAGCTGCCGCTGGGCACCGTCAAGACCTGGATTCGCCGCGGCCTGGCGCAGTTGCGCAGTTGCATGGCGCATGTGACTTGAGGCTGGCTGCTTTTTATTTTTTGAAACGATTTTTATCTATCCGCTTTTAGTGAGTTGTCAGGAAGCACCATGAATTTGATCAACAAGCCCCAACTGCTGGACCAACTGGCTGCCAGCTACGCGCTGGGCAGTCTGCGTGGTGGCGCGCGGCGGCGTTTTGAGGCATTGGCCCAGGCCAGCCTCACGGTGCGCACGGCGGGCCTGCTGTGGCAAGAGCGCATGGCCAGTCTGAATGAATTGCAGGCGGCGCAGGCACCGAGCGAAAACGTCTGGAAGCGGATTCAAATCTCGCTGGCCACGCAGCAGCAAAAAGCCCCTGGGTTAGCCGCAGAGCCGGGCTTGCTGGCGCAATTGCGCAGCAGCCTGCGGCTGTGGCGCGGCGTTGGCCTGGCCGGTGCGCTGGGCACTGTGGCTGCTGTGCTGGTGGGCGTGAGCCAGACCGGGCAGTGGCGCAATGAGGCGGGTGCGCTGGGCACACAGGTGAGCCAGCTGCAGGGCCAGGTCAGCCAGTTGAACGGGCAGCTTCAGGCCGCACCCGCTATTGCGTATGTGGCCGTGCTCACAGACGACAAGGCCGCAGCCAGCTTGCTGGCCACGTTTGACGCCAAATCAGGCAAGCTCACGCTCAAGCGCCTGGGCAACTTTGCCGAAGGGGCCGACAAATCCCTGCAACTGTGGGCCTTGCCGGGCCAGCCCAAGCCGGGGCAAAGCGCGGGTGCACCCAAATCGCTGGGTGTGCTGGGCAGTGAGGCGGTGATTCGGCTGGTGGCCGATGGCGCGCAGGTCAGCCAAGTGCCCGCGCTGGCCATTAGCCTGGAGCCCAAAGGCGGTGTGTCGGGTGAGGCTGGCCCGAGCGGACCAGTTTTGTTCAAGGGCGAACTGATTCAGACCGCCTTGTAAGAACGCCCGGCTGTGCAGCCCGGAATTGCACCCGGGCCAGGCGCTTAGTAGCGGCGGTAGCCGTGACCGTGACCGTAATAGCCTCGGCTGTAACCCAGATTCAGTGACACGCCCAAGGGCGCATAGTAAGGCCGGGGTGTTACATAGTAGGGGTAGCTTCGCACCACAACAGGCGCGGCCACCGCTTGCGTAACCACGGTGCTCTCACCCTCATAAACCTGCGTCAGCGGCTGGCCAATCGGGCGCTGGTTAATGGGGGTCTGGTTGCCGGTACTCACTGGCGTAACTTGCAGCTGAATCGACGGGCCGGGGTCTTGCGGCAATTGCACCTGGTACTGCTTGCCGGCGTATTCGTAGACCACGTTGTAGGCCACCGGGCGGTTTTCGTAAAAGGTTTGCGTGGTGCACTGGGTGACGTTTTGCACCTCGGTGCCGCTGCCTTCAATGTTGTTGCCCAGCACAGCACCACCAAACAGGCCAATGGCGGTAGCCAGGGCACGGCCACCGCCGTTGCCGATCTGGTTGCCTACAGCACCGCCGGCAATGGCCCCGAGCACGGCACCGCCGCCCGATTTTTGCGACTGCACGGTTTGCTGCGTGTTGCTGCACACCTGGCGTGGCACCGCAAACTGCTGGATGACGGGCGTGGTCGAGATAACGCGGCCCACTTCCTGCGCGCCAGCGGCCGCGCCAATGACGGACAGTACGGCCAGCAAGCCTGATTTTTTAAGCGTCGATGTATTCATGGTGTTGCTCCTGCAATGGGGGCTATTGAAAAACAGCAGCCAGACTGCACACTGATTTTAAGCGTTGGAAGGGTTTTTGGGTGTCTGGTTCACCGTTTGGCTGGTAACGGGCAAGTAAAGTACGGCCCGGCACGTTTTTTAAGGGGGTACAGGCCATTGCTCGGGCTTGAAACCCACGCTAAAAACCGGCTTGGCAGGCCACGCGCCAGACCAGTGAATCACCGGGCGTTTGATGACGCTGGCCTGGGCCAGCATCAGGGCGGCAGCGCTCTTGGCATCCACCACCGCGGCTTGCTGCGCCGGGCTGAGCTTGCGCCAGGTTGTGCCCTGGCGATTGAGCAAAATGTCCCAATCCAGTTGCGCCATCCAGACAGTCAGCAGTTCGGGTGTGGGCGGCGTTTTCTTGAAATCCACAAAGCGGTGCGCCAGCCCGCGCTGCGCCAGCCAGGCACGGGCTTTTTTAACCGTGTCGCAATTGGCAATGCCATAGACCACGGGGGTTTGCTGTTCCATGGCCTTATTTTGCTTTATCCGCAGGCTAAAAATGCCGGCTGAAAAACGGCTGTCAGGCAGCGACAATCCTGCTCCTATGCAAGATTTACCGCCTCTTTTGTCCCGCAGCCTGCCGCAATGGCTGGCACATTGCGAGCAGCTGCACCCGGTCGGCATCGACATGGGCCTGGCACGCGTGCAGGCCGTGGCGCAGCGGCTCAATGCGGGTTTGGGGCTGCGCTTTAGCTGCCCGGTGATTACCGTGGCGGGCACCAATGGCAAGGGCTCCACCTGTGCCATGCTGGAATCCATCTTGCAGCAGGCGGGCTACCGCAGCGGCCTGTTCACCTCGCCGCATCTGGTGCATTTTGAGGAGCGCTGCCGCATAGGCGGGCAGGTGGTGGATGCCGAGCACCTGTGCACGCACTTTGCGCTGGTGGAGGCTGCCCGCCTGAGCGGCGGGCCGGTTATTTCGCTGACGTATTTTGAATTTACAACCCTGGCAATTCTGAGCTTGCTGGCGGCCAGCGGGCTTGATGCCGTGGTGCTGGAAGTGGGCTTGGGCGGGCGGCTTGACGCCGTGAATGTGGTCGATGCCGACTGCGCTGTGATCACCTGCATTGCGCTGGACCACATGGACTACCTGGGCAGTACGCGCGAGCTGATTGGCCACGAAAAAGCTGGCATCATGCGCACGGGCAGGCCTGCTGTAGTGAGCGACCCGGCCGTGCCTGCCAGCGTTGTGGCACATGCCAAGAAGGTGGGCGCCGATTTGTGGCTGATTGGGCGCGATTTCAATGTGTCGGGCGACCCCCAGCAATGGGCCTGGGCAGGCCGCGGGCGGCGCTACAGCGGCCTGGCCTACCCGGCGCTGCGCGGCGCCAATCAGCTCATCAACGCGGCGGGTGTGCTGGCGGCTTTGCAGGCCTTGCGCGAGCGGCTGCCCGTCACTGCGCAGGCCATTCGCAGTGGCCTAGCCATGGTGGAATTGGCTGGGCGCTTTCAGTTGTTTCCTGGCCAACCGGCGCTGGTGCTGGATGTGGCGCACAACCCGCATTCGGTGGCGGCGCTGGCTGAGAACCTGGACGCGATGGGTTTTTACCCCGTCACGCACGCGGTTTTTGGGGCCATGGCCGACAAAGATTTGGCTGCCATGCTGACGCGCATTGCGCCGCTGGTTGATCGCTGGTATTTCACCGATCTGCCCACGCCCAGGGCGCAGTCGGCGCAGCAATTGCAGGCGTTGTGGCAAAGGCTGAACACCCGCAGCGACGCGCGTGCCTGCAGTGTGGCGAACCCGTCGGCAGGACTGCGCCAAGCCATCGCGGCGGCACAGCCCGCTGATAGAATCGTGGTCTTTGGATCGTTCTACACGGTGGGCGGTGTGTTGGAACAAGGCATTCCCCAACGGCACGCGCCGCATTTGAGTACCTGACTGAACACCTGAATCCATACCATGGCCCTATTCAAGTCCCGCAGCGGCAATGACCCGGTTTCGCAGGCCAGCCCGCCCGCGGACACCATTGAAGTCATCCGCAAAAAAGCCCGCCAACGCCTGATTGGCTCAGCTGTGCTGGTGTTGCTGGCTGTGGTGGGGTTCCCACTGCTGTTTGACTCGCAGCCGCGCCCGGTGCCAGTCGATATTGCAATTGAGATTCCCGACAAAAACAAGGTCAAACCATTGGTATTGCCAGGGCCAGCTCCAGTGCCTGCACCTGCCAGCAGCACAGCTATTGCCCCAGCGGCGGTTACCAGCGCGCCTGTAGTGGCGGTGCAGGCAGCGCCTGTTACGCCCGGCGCTGCGCCAGCCAAGCCTGCGGTCATGGTGACGGCCACCGCCAGCCTGAACGCTAAAGAAGAATTGCTGCCCACCAAACCCACGGTGCCAGCCAAGCCGCCGCCGGTTGGCAAGCTGGCAATAGAGCCGCCCAAAGTGGCAACCCCAACCGCGCCAAAACCCGATGATGGCACCCGCGCCCGGGCTTTGCTCGAGGGCAAAGCGGTTGAGGCTGCGCCCGCACCTGCAACATCGGCAGCAGCAGGAGGGCGTTTTGTGGTTCAAGTGGGTGCTTTTGCCGATGCGCTCAAGGCGCGCGAAGTACGTCTTAAGCTTGAGAAAGCCGGACTTAAAACCTACACCCAAGTAGTTGATTCAACGGAGGGTAAGCGCACCCGAGTCCGGGTTGGCCCGTTTGACAACAAGGCCGACGCGAACGCTGCTTCCGAAAAAATCAAGGGGCTGGATTTGGCCGCCTCGATCCTTATCTTGTAAGCCCGCCTGTGAATGCTCTAAACACGCTGGACTGGGTATTTTTGGTCGTTTTACTGCTTTCTGTGGCTTTGGGTTTGTTGCGTGGCTTGGTTTATGAGGTGTTGTCGCTGATGGCCTGGGTAGCGGCTTTCGTGCTGGCGCAATGGCTGGCGACTGACGTGGCCCAGTACCTGCCTTTGACTGGGTTTGCGGAGCCAGTGCGCTATGCGTTGGGATTCGTGCTGATTTTTGTGGCCGTGGTATTTGTTGGAGGCTTGCTGGCCTGGCTACTGAAGAAAGCCATTACTGTGGTCGGCTTGCGCCCCATAGACCGGGTACTGGGGGGCATGTTTGGCCTGCTGAGGGGGGTGTTGATTTTGCTGGCGCTGGCGGTGGTGGTGCAGACGACCGCGCTTAGATCGCAGGTGCTGTGGCAGCAATCGGCTGGTGCGCAGGTACTTGCAGCGGTGCTGCTGGGGCTCAAACCGCTCCTGCCGCAGGCCTTAGTCAAGTTTTTGCCATGAGTTTACATATTGTGTGTGGTGCGTTTAGCGTAATTTAGGCCGGTAACTGCGGTTGCTGGCACAGGAACAAAAGCATGTGTGGAATAGTGGGTGTGGTCTCTGCCGCGCCGGTCAACCAGTTAATTTACGACGCCCTGTTGCTGTTGCAGCACCGGGGCCAGGACGCGGCTGGCATCGTGACGCAGCAGGGCCGCAAATTCTTCATGCACAAGGCCAAGGGCATGGTGCGCGACGTATTTCGCACCCGTGACATGCGGGCGCTGCCTGGCCCGGTGGGCTTGGGCCAAGTACGCTACCCCACGGCGGGCAATGCTTTCAGCGAAGAAGAGGCGCAACCGTTTTACGTGAGCGCGCCGTTTGGCTTGGTGCTGGTGCACAACGGCAACCTGACTAATGCCAAAGCGCTTAAGGTCGAGCTGTTTTCCACCGACCACCGCCACATCAACACCGAGAGCGATTCCGAGGTGCTGCTCAATGTGCTGGCCCATGAGCTGGAAAAAACCACGCGCGGTATTACCCTTAAACCGGCTGATGTGTTTGCCGCTGTCCAGGGCGTACACCGCCGCGTCAAGGGCTCGTATGCGGTGGTGGCGCTGATTGCCGGGCATGGCTTGCTGGCGTTTCGTGACCCGTTTGGTATCCGCCCGCTGTGCCTGGGCCGTGGCAAGGACACCGTGATGGTGGCCAGCGAATCGGTGGCGCTGGAGGGCACGGCGCATGCTTTTGAGCGCGACATTCAGCCTGGCGAGGCCGTGTTTGTTGACCTACAGGGCACAGTTCATGCGCAGCAATGCGCTGATGCACCGCGGCTCAACCCCTGCATTTTTGAATTTGTCTACCTGGCCCGGCCTGACTCGGTGCTTGACGGCATTTCGGTCTACCAAGCACGGCTGAACCTGGGCGAATCGCTGGCTAAGCGGCTGGTGTCTACCGTGCCGCCCAGCGAGATTGATGTGGTTATCCCGATTCCCGAGTCCAGCCGCCCCAGCGCCATGCAACTGGCGCAGTTGCTGGGCTTGCCCTACCGCGAAGGTTTTGTGAAGAATCGTTATGTGGGCCGCACTTTTATCATGCCTGGCCAGGCAGTGCGCAGCAAATCGGTGCGCCAAAAACTCAATGTAATCACCAGCGAGTTCAAGGGCCGCAATGTGCTGCTGGTGGACGATTCCATCGTGCGTGGCACCACCAGCCGTGAGATCGTGCAGATGGCGCGCGACGCCGGTGCACGTAAGGTTTACCTGGCCAGTGCGGCGCCGCCAGTGCGCTATCCCAATGTCTATGGCATCGACATGCCCACCGCCGAGGAACTGGTGGCGCATGGCCGCTCGGTCGATGAAATACGCGCCATCATTGGCTGCGACGCGCTGATCTACCAGGACGTGGACGGCATGAAAAATGCCATCGGCAAGCTCAACCCACATCTGGCGGGCTTTGATGCGTCGTGCTTTGACGGCATGTACTGTACTGGCGACATTACCGCCGCCGACATTGCCCGCCTGAATGAAAACCGCGTCACGGCCGAGGAGGGCCAGCAAGACAATTCGCGCCTGGCCTTGCCCAATGCCCAGGCTGCTTAAGGAATTTGCATGAGCGCCAAACCCCTGCCGGACGGCTTGCAACTCGACACCCTGGCGGTGCGTGCCGCCGTGGCCAAGTCGCAGTATGGCGAAAATTCCGAGGCCCTGTACCTCACGTCCAGCTTTGTCCAGCCCGATTCTGAAACCGCCGCCCGGCGCTTTTCAGGTGAGGAAGCAGGCTACATTTATTCTCGTTTTACCAACCCCACAGTGGCCAGTATGGAGCAACGGCTGGCAGCGCTTGAGGGCACCGAGGCCTGCATCGCCACCAGCAGCGGCATGGCCGCGGTTTTGTTGCTTTGCATGGGCTTGCTCAAGGCGGGCGACCATGTCATTTGCTCGCAGTCAGTGTTTGGTGCCACCATCAAACTGATTGCGGGTGAGTTTGGCAAGTTCGGTGTGGAGAGCAGTTTTGTTTCGCAAACCGATGTGGCGCAATGGCAGGCCGCCGTGCGGCCCAACACCAGGCTGCTGTTTGCTGAAACGCCAACAAATCCGCTCACCGAGGTTTGTGACATAGCCGCGCTGGCCGCCGTGGCGCATGCTGCTGGCGCGCTGCTAGCGGTTGACAACTGCTTTTGCACGCCGATCCTGCAGCAACCGGTCAAACTTGGCGCTGACCTGGTGATTCATTCGGGCACCAAATACCTCGATGGCCAGGGCCGCGTGATTGCCGGCGCAATTTGCGGCCCGGCGCAACTCATTACCGAAAAGTTTGTGCCTGTCATGCGCAGTGCGGGCATGAGCCTGTCGGCGTTTAATGCCTGGGTAGTGCTCAAGGGCATGGAAACCCTGCGCATCCGCATGTTGGCGCAAAGCACGGCGGCACTGGATCTGGCGCACTGGCTGGAGCAGCATCCCAAAGTCCAGCGTGTCTATTTCCCTGGCCTGGCCTCGCACCCGCAGCATGCTCTGGCCATGGCGCAACAGTCGGGGTGGGGCGGTGCGGTACTGTCGTTTGACGTCAAGGCAAGTGACACGGCTACTGCGCGCAAAAATGCGCACTATGTGATTGACCAGACGCAAATTTGCTCCATCACCGCTAATCTGGGGGACACCAAAACCACTATCACGCATCCCGCCAGTACGTCGCATGGGCGGCTGACCGAAGCCCAACGAGAGGCGGCGGGTATCCAGCAAAGCCTGGTGCGCGTGGCCGTAGGCCTGGAAGACTTAATTGACCTGAAGACCGACCTTGCGCGTGGACTGGACAGCCTCTAGATGACACCAGACACATCTGTTGCGCAGGGGCGCGTTCGCACGCGCTTTGCGCCTTCGCCTACGGGTTTTATTCACCTGGGCAACATCCGTTCGGCGCTTTACCCGTGGGCATTTGCCCGTGCGCAGGGCGGCGACTTTATCTTGCGCATTGAAGACACCGACGAAGAGCGCTCCAGCCAGGCGGCGGTTGATGTGATCCTGCAGGGCATGGCCTGGCTGGGTCTGCACCACGATGAAGGCCCGTTCTACCAGATGCAGCGCATCGCGCGCTACAAGGAGGTGCTGGCAAGCCTGCAGGCTGCAGGCCATGTCTACCCCTGCTACACCAGTGTGGCCGAACTTGACGCCATGCGCGAGGCGCAAATGGCCGCCAAGCAAAAACCGCGCTACAACGGCACCTGGCGGCCTGCGCCTGGCAAAACCTTGCCCCCAGTGCCTGCTGGCGTACAGCCCGTATTGCGTTTTAAAAATCCGCAGGGTGGCAGCGTAATCTGGGACGACAAGGTCAAGGGCCGCATCGAGATCAGCAACGATGAACTGGACGACCTGGTGATTGCCCGGCCAGCCCAGCAGGGCGAGACCGTGGGCACCCCCACCTACAACTTCTGCGTGGTGGTGGACGACATTGACATGGCCATTACCCACGTGATTCGCGGCGATGACCATGTCAATAACACGCCGCGCCAGATCAACATCTTTCACGCCCTGGGCAAGCCGCCGCCGGTCTATGCCCATTTGCCCACGGTGCTCAATGCGCAGGGCGAAAAAATGAGCAAGCGCGCCGGTGCCAAGCCCGTGACGCAGTACCGCGACGAAGGTTATCTGCCCGACGCCATGGTGAACTACCTGGCCAGGCTAGGCTGGAGCCACGGCGACGATGAAATCTTCAGCCGCGCGCAGTTTTTGCAGTGGTTCAATCTAGACCATTTGGGCAAGAGCGCCGCGCAGTTTGACGACGCCAAGCTGCGCTGGGTGAATGCCCAGCACCTCAAGGCTATGGACGATGTTGAATTGGCGAGCTTGGTAGCAGCACAATTGCACAACCGCGGCATCCAGGCAGACCACCGCCTGCCCCCGATATGCGCATTGTTCAAAGACCGCTGTGACACCACGGTGGCATTAGCCGACTGGGCGGCCGCGTTTTATAGCAGCATCAGCCCCGACGCGGCAGAAAAGGCACAACATGTCACCGAGGCGGTCAAACCGGCAGTTGCGCTGCTGGCGCGCAAGCTGGCTGACTGTGCCTGGGACAAAACCGGCATAGCCACTGCAATCAAGGACGTGCTGGTAGCCACAGGACTCAAAATGCCGCAACTGGCCATGCCGGTGCGGGTATTGTTGATGGGCCGCGCCCAAACCCCGTCGCTGGATGCCGTGCTGGCGCTTAGCCAGCGCGAAACGGTGTTAGAGCGCCTGCAATCGGCCTGATTTTCGCGCTATAATTTAAGGCTCGACAGTTTGCAGGTGGCACCCGACGTTGGCATAAAAAGCAACATACTTGGGGGTATAGCTCAGTTGGTAGAGCGCTTGCATGGCATGCAAGAGGTCAGCGGTTCGACTCCGCTTACCTCCACCAACAAACTGCGGATTTGAAGTGGTTTCGGAAGTTGATTCCAAAGGTTTTGACCCCATCGTCTAGAGGCCTAGGACATTACCCTTTCACGGTAAGTACCGGGGTTCGAATCCCCGTGGGGTCGCCAGTTTTCTGGCAAAAATACACTCTCTCCTGGGTGTATTTGTCTACCAGGAGTGGTAGTTCAGTTGGTTAGAATACCGGCCTGTCACGCCGGGGGTCGCGGGTTCGAGTCCCGTCCACTCCGCCAGTTTTAAGCCCTTGCCTGTCTTCGATTGGCAAGGGCTTTGCCTTGTCTGGCGTCTAGTGTGATTTAAAGCGACGCGCAATCTTAATGTGTGTGGCCGAACAGACCATCTATCGGTGCGCATACAAAGTACGCCTTCCAGGCTTATCCTGAACGGCCGCTTTGGTCGGTGTAACCCCATGACACTGAATGTGGAGGAACCTATGCATGAACCAAAGCTTTGCCAAACCCAATCCAGTGCAGCCACAGTGAGTTGGACACAAGTACAAGCCATGACTAACGGCGCTGATGCCAATACCAGCCATGCGGCATTGCGTTGGACCGCGCCTGCAGATCACCCGCCCGATGTGGCCATGGACGATTGGGAGACTTTGTTTAGCGCAGTGACTGCACGCCTGAGGTGCAGCGTAAGCGAGTCAGCGAGACAAGCGCTTGTCTTTAATCAAGCCGAGGCTATTGACCAAGTACAGGCTATGGTGCTTGAATGCGCAGCAGCGTTCGATCAATTGCAGCAGGCGGCCTTGCATGAACTAAGGCGCTATGCGCAACTGGAGCAGGAATTGGCCCAGACAAAAGCCGAGCTTGCGCTGGTACGCAACCAATTGTTGGACAGTCAAGCGCCTAAACGCCAATTTAGCCACTTGGCTATGCACGACCGCTTGACGGCATTACCCAACCGCAGCTTGTTTCGCGAGCGCCTGAATCACCTTCTGAATTCTGAGCAGCCACCCTGTGAAGCGCTGACCGTGCTGTATTTGGACCTAGATGGGTTCAAGCCTATTAATGACGCTTATGGTCATGATGCTGGAGGCGAGCTGCTGCAAATTATTGCCTCCCGGCTGACCCGTGCCGTGGGTGCACCGCATATGGTTAGCCGTATGGGAGGTGACGAATTTGCGTGTCTTTTAGGAGAGCTGCAAAGCCGCGAGCAACTTGGCGTATTGGCAGAGAAGCTGTTCGACGTAGTGTCTGCACCCTTGCATATCGGTAAGCTCAAGCACACCGTGCGTCCTGCCATTGGCATTGCCAGCAGTCCGACTGATGGTGTTACTTGCGATGCGCTGCTTAAAAATGCCCATGCAGCGATGCATCGCGCCAAGCGGCGTCAGGTAGGGTTCACCTTTTTTGATCAGGTGGATGAGTGAGTAGCCGTTGATTTTGTTGCGCTTGTAGGCGACTCAGGTTGGTGCTGCTTGGGCCGTGGCGATGTAAAAGCCGCCAGCCATGACCGTACGGGCAAATGTGAAGCCGCAGTGGAAAATAAATGCGGCACCAAGCCAGCAAACAACACAGGCTTGAAGGCCCAACGCCACGAGCGAGTGCTTACCAGCACAGCACCAAGCAAGAAAGCGCCAAATACCAAACCAATTGGATGGCGTTGGGCCAGCGGAAGTGCAATCGACCGAGCAGCATCAGCCGTTATTAAACTAACCATGCGTAATGGGTGGTGAGCCCACCAGCTACCCAATGACTCAATCACAACGCCGATGCCTGGAATAGCATGCAAGCTGTTCAACCAGGAAATTGACGGCTTTTGCCCAGCGCCTTGCGCCATCGCCTTGACATCTTTTTCTGTGGATTCTGGCGAACCATGCCGTAACGCTACCCTAAGACGTTCGCGCGAAAGGGCCAGGCGATTTGATGCAGTGATGGGATGTGTACTCATGATGCATGGACTTCGCGCAACATGGCCAAATCAGCCTGTATTTGCTGCCGCAATTTTTCCACTGCATTACCAACGCCACTAATATTGCGAGCTGACCACAGGCAGGCCATTGCAATAACGGCAGGTAATAGCGGTACTGCAAACAAGACCCACGGCGCCTGCATTTGGGACATCGGCAGCGTACCCCATAGCAGTAAGGCTACACCCGTCAGTATTGCAGCCACACCCCCGCAGCACAGCGCCACCGCATGCAACATGGCGCGACGTTTCCAAGCGGTTGAAACATCACCAAATTCACGTGCCACCAGCTCTGCGTAGGCTTGTGCATGCTCACCCAGCAACTGGGGCTGAGTGCTAAGAAGGTGCAAAAGCGTGCGCATTGACAACGGCGTTTTAGCTACGGTCGCGGGAGCGGCTCATCAAGCTAACCAAGGCCATCAGGGCGGCGCCAGTTGCTGCTGCGATCAACATCGACTTGACTGGCTCGTGCTTGATGTAGCTTACGGTAGATTCAGATGCATGCTGTGCTTTATCACGCAGATTGGCAGTGCCCTCACGAACGGCATCTATTCCGCGTTGTGCCAAGGCGCTGGCTTGTTCGCTGGCACGGTTCAATATGGGCGTCGCTTGTTGGTGAATATCCTGCACCGTACCCGACAGGCTATTGAGCGCTTGGTTGGTTGCTCGCTGTGTTGACTTGATTGCCTGTTCGGCAGATTCAGCGGCATGATCAGCCATGCTATTGGATGTTTCCAGGGGTTTGTTGATCAACATGAGAATTCCTAAGGTTGGTGAAAAAAGTGAGTAACGAGAAAGGGCTTCAGCTTTTCTTGATCAAGCCGAACAAGAAGCTGGCTACAGCCAAAACCAGAAACACGATAAAAAGAATCTTTGCAATGCCAGCAGCGCTGGCGGCAATGCCGCCAAAGCCAAAAAGTGCGGCAATCAATGCGATAACAAGAAAGACAACGGCGTAATGCAGCATGGCATAGCTCCTGGTTTAGTGACGCTCTGCGCCTTGGTGGATCTGTGTTCGCGAGAGAAACTCTTGCGATGTATTCAGTTTCTGTTGAAAGCACTTACAGGGCTATAGGCTGCATGACCACGTTGACGTGGGTGTTACCGACTAGCAGCCGTAGGAGCTGGCTGACAGCTTTTTTGCGATAGACATGGGAGTATCAAAGCAAGGGAGCCACACACCATGATCCGGATTGCTATCGTTGATGACCATGCCATGGTCCGTGCTGGACTGCGGCAGTTTTTTGCTGATGAACCGGACTTTTTTGTGGCGGCTGAGGCCAGCAATGGCCGCGAAGCCTTGGACATTGTGCGCAACAGTGCGCTTGATGTGATGGTGATGGATATTTCCATGCCCAATCAAAGCGGTGTGGATGCGCTGGCTGCCATCAAGGCCCGAGTACCCGAGCTGCCCGTGCTAATTTTGAGCGGATTTCCAGAAGCGCACTATGCAGTCACCCTGTTGCGCTTGGGTGCCAGTGGTTATCTGAACAAAGACTGCGACCCACAAGAAATTGTTCAGGCAATTCGTACCATTTCACGTGGTCGCAAGTACATTACAGCGGGCGTTGCCGAGCGACTCGCCAATGGCTTAAATCGGGATGGTGAAAAATCCTTGCACGAACAACTCTCCAAACGTGAGCTGCAAGTTTTTTTGCGGTTAGCTGCTGGCGAGACAATTAGCCATATGGCGCTAGGCATGGCGCTCAGTGTTAAAACTGTCAGCACATACCGTACCCGCGTAATGGAGAAGATGCAGTTGGGATCCAACAGCGAACTGACTTACTACGCCCTCAAGAACTCCCTGATTCAGTAGTTTGATTCAGGCGGCTGTAGTTGCTCATGCTGCTTCCAGCATTTATGTGTTGGTGGCCAATGTGATGGCTTGCACATGCTCCACTTCAGGCTGTATGTCCACCATGCGTGCGGGGCCGTAAATAGTGGCAAAAGCCACATCTTTGGCATCGCGTCCTGTGGCCACACGCACCACGTGCTCTACCGGTGCCATGCCAGTGGGGTCAAAGAGTACCCAGCGCCCACCCAACCAAGCCTCAAATATGGCGTGAAAGTCGGGCGGTGGATCGGCAAACGGCGCATAGCCACAAACCAGGCGGGCTGGAATATTCAATGCCCGGCAAAAGGTCACAGACAGATGTGCCAGATCGCGACAAACACCGCTGCGCTGGACAAACACATCGCGCGCTGTAGTACCAGCGTTGGTCGAGCCAATTCTGTAGTTGACATGGCAGCGCACCCAGTCGCAGATTGCCTGTACCCGGCTGTAACCGTGTGGCAGCATGCCAAATAATTGCTGTGCTGCTGGGCCCAGTTGATCTGACTCGCAATATCGGGTTGGCATTAAAAAATGCAGCACACCATCTGGTATGTCGTGCACCTCCATTTCGGGGGCACAAAGGTCAGGCGGCTCGGGCTGGAGGTCCACCACGGCACGGTAAATCACTTTGAACGGACCCGCCTGCGCTTGCAGTCGTAAAAAGCGGTTGCCTGACTGCCCATCGCTGTAGGTGCGAAATGGTGTAGCGGGCTCGATTAACAGTGTTTCTTCGATCACCGTTTGCCCCATGCCCTGCGCTGCATGAATCATGAACAAGAACTCGCAGGTTGCATCAAGTTCGTAGGCAAGCAGACAGTCGATCTTCAGGCGCACATGGTTGACGACCAGCGGGGGTAATTCAAAGTTGGTTTCAATCATTTAGATCCTGTAATAAGGTACTTAAAAGCACATTGAAGTGAATTTGACTGGCATGCAGTGCACACGTAAATCAGTTGTCGGAGTTCGCCGTTGTAGGACAAAGCCAGCCGGTTTCAGCGCTACGTAGGACATTCGCCACGCCGCTTGGCGTTGCAGTCTGCTTTTTTCTACAGCCCGCAATCTTGATACTGGTTGCATCAAAACCATGTCACAAGGATTTTTATGAACACTTCATTCAAGCTTAAAACATCATTGCTGTTAACTGCCATGCTGGCCTTGCCAGTGGCACAAGCTGCAATGACCAAAGCTGAGTACTCGGCTGGCAAGACCCGTATAAGTAGCGATTACAAAGCCAATAAGGATGCTTGCAAGGCCATGAATGCCAACGCTAAAGACATTTGTATTGAAGAAGCCAAAGCCAGAGAAAAAGTGGCACGTGCTGAATTGGAATACGGCTACAGCGCCAAACCCGCTGACCAAAACAAAGTCATGATGGTCAAGGCCGATACTGCATACGCGGTTGCCAAAGAAAAATGCGATGACAAAAGCGGCAATGAGAAAAGCGTTTGTGTCAAAGAAGCCAAGGCTGTACAGGTTAAGGCTAAGACCGACGCCAAAATGGGGGTGAAGATGGGTGAAACCAAAATGGAAGGCGCCCAGGATAAACGCGACGTGGATTACAACGTTGCCACACAGAAATGCGACGCCATGACAGGCGATGCCAAAGCCGCCTGCATGAACGCTGCTCGCACGCGATTTGGCAAAACTTAAGGCGCGTTTCTGACTGACAGCTTGCGCATTGATTTTCTTGAGCGCTCAAAAAAGAAGCGCAACATCGCCGCTGTGGCATCAGGACCTTTGGTGTCGGTATAGGAGCCCCTGGAATGCCCGCCTGACCACGCATGTCCACTGCCATGCACCAGCCAATGCTCGGCCAGCGATTGCTCGGGTGTGCCGTAATAAGTCGAGCGTGTGTAGTGGCGGCCCTTACCAGACAGACCATGCTCCACCTCCACCCGCAGTGCTGCAGGTGAGGGTGATTGCTGTAGTGCAGCCTCGCTGTTTAGCAATACTTGAATCATGTGTTGACCATTTTTTGGGTGAACAGTGCGGTCGTTGGCCCCATGAAAGACGATGGTGGATGATGGCTTGATTGCAGGTAGCGAAGCCGATTTCCAATGCGGAATACCGTTGCGCATTACCTGAACGGCTTGGATGGCGCTACTGGCAGCACCAGGCGGTAATCCAGAATGAACGCCCAGTGCTGCAAAAATCTCGGGGTAGGCTGTGGCCACAATAGCTGCCATTGAGCCGCCTGCTGATAAGCCCGCAATATAAACCCGCTGTCGATCTATGGCGTGTTGCTTGATGATGGCACGGGTCATGCTGGCTAGCCAGGCTGGTTCGCCCTGACCGCGTTGTTGGTGCTTGGGCAGAAACCAGTTCCAGCACAGTGAGCGATTGGCCTTGCGTGACTGAACCGGATACAAAACCACAAACCCTTGTTCGCGGGCGTATTCATTCATCCCAGTACCGGCGGCAAAATCATCAGGGCTCTGGCCGCATCCGTGCAGCATGACCACCAGGGGAAGTTGTTGGCCTGTAAAGCCGGGTGGATGGTAGATTTTGCAATGGCGATCAACCGATGCATACAGGTGAACTACTTCAAAAAAGCCGTTTTTTTCAGGCGATGCGGTCGTTGCAGCCAGTGTTTGAGCAGGACGTGGTCGAGCACGCGATTTGGTTTTCTTAGGGATGTTCCGCGTTGTTGCAAGGCGGTTGACATTTCGCGTTATGCGCGCGGCTGCCCGCATCAATTTAAAAAAAGCGCGACTCATATCAATTTGTCGCGCTTTAATGTAAATCTACTTAACCTGAGAGCTTAAGAAGGAAGTCAGCGTGCATTAGCTAATTTCAAACTGTTGCATGGCTCCCTTGGCTGCTGCGGCTGAAACAGTGCTAACCAATGTGCCCCAAGCCATATCAAGTAAAGAAACACCTACTGGCCAGTCGCGCAAGGTGGCAAGGTTGGTCAGGTCATAGGTGGCATATGCAAAAAATCCAAAAAGTGCAGCAGCTGTCAATGTCTTGCTCCAGCCAATGGTTTCCTGATGCGGTACCACCGCAAAGATCATCAAACCCAACGCAAAGAGCGCATAAAACAACAACGCTACGGCCACGTTGAACTTGAGTGCCATCAAGTGACCGATCCCCTGCTGATACAGCGGTTTGGCAATGAGACCCAACCAAAGCGCATCCAGCGCCACTATCACAATGAAGCAGGCTGCATAACCGCCAAGGTAACGCATCACTATTTAAAAGCGGTAAATCTGGTTACCTTCCACCTTGACACGGTCGCCCACGCGCAAATCGTTAATCGTTTGATAATCAAACTGGCCGGTAGAACCGTTGTCATAACGCACCGTGACACGGTAAACGTCACTGTCATTGTTGTTGTTGTTGCGTTTTTCTACTTGATTGCCAACAACTGCACCACCCACTGCGCCCACCCCAGTAGCCACTGCGCGACCTGAACCACTGCCCACCTGGTTACCGACAACAGCGCCCAATATGCCGCCGATGATGGCACCAGCGCCTGATGAACGCGATTGCGCCGCTATATTTTCAATGTTGGTGACATTGCCAAACTGGGTTTGGTAACCCGACGAGTTAGACGAATTGTTGACCACTCCAGGCGAGTTGCTCACTGTACTACTGCGTTGTGGATTGGATGTGCAGGCGGCTAGTAAAGTGAGCGTTGCGACGGAACAAATCATTGCGATGCTTCGATAGGCTGTATTGCGTGTTGAGCGTGTGGTCATAAGAGTTCTCTAGCAGTTGATGAAAGCTGTTGGCTAAGATGCGCCATAGATTGCAGTATCACGCAGACAAATGCTGCGGTTCCTAGGCCTGCCGCTGCTAAGCGCGTCAGCTCTCAGAGGCAGCTCGTGTAAGCGCCTGCCTACCCCAAACACGCGCTGCAATGGCCTACAACCAATAAGCCCAGGTGCGAGAAAAAAACTCTTTGATGCGCAAGTCCAGCGGCCTGCGCTCCCATTGAGCCAAGGTAATGGCGTCCGATGCAGCAAGGTCTTTATCAAACATGGCCTGCACCTGACTGCCAAATTCTGTGCCGAGCACGACAGCATTCAATTCGTAGTTGTGCAAAAAACTGCGCCAGTCAAGATTGGTTGAACCCACTGTTGCCCAAACACCATCGATCAACGCGGTTTTGGAGTGCAAGATGACGCCACGACGCTCGTAAATCTTCACCCCTGCAACCAGCAGCTGATGGTAATAGCCGCGCCCGGCATGAAAGGTTAACCAGGAGTCAGTCTGGCTAGGCAGTATCAGCACGACTTCCACACCACGCCCTGCGGCGGCTTCTAGCGCGGTGAGCAGTTGTGGGTCAGGCACAAAATAGGCGTTGGTTACACGCACGCTAATTTCTGCACTGCCGATGGCCGACAGCAGTGTGGCGTAAATCAGGCTGTAAGGGTCTTCAGGTGAACTACCAATCGCACGCACTACCTGTTGCCCCACATTTTCCGGCAATGGGAAGTAGTTTTTGACGGCAAGTGATGCGCCCTTTTGTGCTTCCCAGGTAGCCAGGAACAGTTTTTGAAACTCAGCCACTACAGGCCCGCGCAGTTGAAGATCGGTGTCACGCCAGGCTACCGTAGCGGTATTGCCGCTTTGCGCCTTCTGGCTGAATGATCCACCTGAGTAAACACTGCTGATGTTGATACCGCCCAGGAATGCCGTGCGTCCGTCAACTATCAGTAGTTTGCGGTGGTCGCGTTGGTTGAGCGACCATTCCTTGCGCGCTAGCAAGGGGTTGATTGGGTTGAACTCCAAAACTTTGATGCCGCTGTCAATCAATCGCTGGAAAAAGACCTTGGGGGTGTCAAAAGTGCCGGCACTGTCCACTATCAAATGCACTTGTACCCCCTGGCGCTGCTTGGCCATCAGGGTCTGCGCAAAGCGTTGGCCAACCTCGTCATCATCCATGATGTAGGTTTCCATGTGGATATGGTCTCGCGCGGCATCAATCGCGGCAAACATGGCTCGGTAAGTGGCTGGACCGTCTTGCAGCAATACCACTTGGTTGCCTATGGTGAGTGGGCTACCTACGATTGCCTCTTCAAGTGCAAGATGGCGGTCAAAAATACTGGTGCTTGTGCTGCGGCTTTTTAGACGCTCCAAGATGGCTTTGCTTTGCACAGCAGAAAGTGGGCCATATGCTCCGCTTAATGGCGTCGACGCTCCAATGCGGCGCGCCAGATCGGGCACCACGGTCGGCAGACTGCTGCACGCAGCCATGCCAAGCGCTATTCCGACCAGGCAAACAGTCAGGAATAGGCGTAGATGGTGCCAGGTGTTGCGGCGGCAATCAGTTCCACTCGGGTGCATATATGCAGGGTTAAATTCGCCCCATGAGCAGCAGCACAACCACTACCAGCACCACCAAGCCAAGGCCACCGCTGGGGCCATAGCCCCAGTTCTTGCTGTACCCCCAACTTGGAATCGCACCAATTAAAAGCAATATCAACACAATCAATAAAATTGTTCCTAAGCTCATGGTGTTCTCCTTGTCGTGGTGGTTGAATTAGTTCAGTTACGCGTAGCTGGCGGTACGACGATGATCGATGTATCACCAGGCCTGCCAGTACTACCTGTATTGCCTTGGACTCCATCATTACCTTGCATGCCAGTAGTTCCGGTTGAACCCGTAGCCCCGGTTGAGCCGGTAGAGCCCATAGAGCCGGTAGAGCCGGTAGAGCCGGTAGAGCCAGTGGAGCCAGTGGAGCCGGTTGCGCCTTGTGGACCAGCGGGGCCGGGCACAGCCACGGGTGTAGTGGGTGCGACAACCACAGGGGCCCTGTCGCAAGCGCTGAGAATCAGCGTGGCCAATAGAACGGTCAGTAGTGCGGAATGTTTCATGGGAACTCCTAGAGAATGAAAATTTGATGAGAGTAAAGATTCGGAAGCAACCGTTTGAACTACGCATCGCACCCGACCAAAAAGACAGTAGTCGGCTGGCCTGCAAAGCACTGTGCGCTAGCTAACGCATCAGTTGTTTTTTTTAAATAGGATGTCCTTTGCGCAATGTGATTGGGTTGTTTGACACCTGTTTAACGCGCTCGTGCCGGCGCCGTGCGTTGAGTAGCAGCCCGCTGTGCCAGGCGCTGACACCCGGAAGCACCGCGTTGCGCTTTTTCGGCATCGCCGGTATCAATTAGGGGCAACAAGGCTGCAAGCGGGTTCACCAGTGCGAGCAACACTACACCGGCAAGCTTCAGGCCAAGGGCTTGCTTTTCCAGTGACACGCTGGGCTGGGCAAAACTGCCCTTTATGCGCAAGGGGGTCCGCAGGGTCAGTGGGCTAAAGTCTTTTGGTATCACCACAGCCTGCAAGTCGAGTGACTCGTTGGCCAGTGAGAGGGAGCCGTTGATCCAGATCGCCGAGTCGCTGGTATCCAGCACCATGACGCGCGGACGGAACACCCCCCCCTCGGCCAGCAAATCGATCACGCCGCATTGCACCGGCAAGGCATCGTCGCCAGCAATCAGCACACCCAGCGCCTGGGCAATGTCGATACCAGCAGCTTCAACGACCAAGTGGGAAATGCTACCGTCTAACAGCTCACTGCGCGCACGGCCTTTTAGACTGGCCAGAATTTCCGCGGTAGAGCGGCCACGTCCTTGCAATACGGCATTACCGTTGAGCCGACCCGACACATAAGGTGGTGCGTTGCCCTCACGCGCCAGCCGCAGCCAGCGCTCCAGCCGCACGCCATCCCAGCGCACGTCGGCATTCCAGACGGCTTGCGCGGCGCGCCCATCCAATACCAGCCGGCCCATCAACTGCCCTTGCGCGGTACTTGCCTTGAGATCTTGAAAAGTTAATACGCCACTATTTAATAGCAAGTGCATGTGCAGCGGTCGCAGCGGCTCCAGCAGACGGGTGTTCAAGTCAACCTCACTGATGTCCACCAGCACATTCGCATTCATGGCACGCAGGGCCGCCAGGTCGAAAGGCACAGCGGGCAAAACCTTTTTGTCAGCGGTGGTTGTGGCCGTAGCGCTGTTAGCTGGCAGTACGCCAACGGCTGGCCCCAAGTCAGCCAGCAGCAAGCGGCTGCCGCCCAGTCGACCAGACAGCACAGGCAGCGAACCGCCTGTTTCAAATACAAAAGCGCCTGTCAATCGGCTGGCACCGACAGTCGCGTCATCAACCACGACTCGCCAGGCGCTGCCCTTTTTACCAATCCAGCCGTCGGTTTTAAAGGCTGCCGTGGTGGGCAAGGTCACACCCAGTGGCTCACCGGCGGCGGCCAACGAAGGCCCCTTCAGGTTAAAGCGCCCAGTCAGCCCACGCAGGGTCAACGCGTCCAGCGCGCTGCCTTTAAAAACCAGACTGGCGCGGCCCACAGTGGCGTTCAGACTGAAGGCCACGGGCGCGTTTTCAGCTCCTTCACTGAGCCATGGCAGCAAGCCGTCCGATACCAATTGCGCTTTTAATGGCTGGTTACGGTAGTGGCCCAAAGCGTTAGCCTGCAAGCTGGAGGTGCGATTTGAGCTGGATGTGGCTTGCGCACCATCAATGAGCGACAAACGAATGTCGAGCTGGCTGGCCAACAGCGCATCGTCGTAATGCAGTCGACCATTTTTAACTTCGAGAAAACCAAAGACGGGCACCTGCGCGGTTTGCGCAGATGCGGTGCTGGAGTTATCCGCGTTCCACTGCCAGGATGCGCGCCCATCTGCCAACCGGTGCAGCCATGCGTCTAGTGTTTCTGCCTGCAAGCGCGCTATGCGCAGCGGCGGGTCTCCTGCGTCATGCGTGTAGGCCTGCCACAAGTCTGTGTAATCCAAAGCCAGCCTCAAATTGCTGGCGCGCAAGGTGTAAGGGGCAGAACTCCAAGCCGGAGCGGCAATTTCAATTGCGGGCAACTGCAGCCGCACACCCCCTATGAAGCGTATGCTGAATTGCTCTAATGAGGACGCGGCTTGCGTTGTACCTGCCGTGGCCTCAGCAGGGGTGCCTGCAACCTGTTGGTTGTCAACAGAAAACCGAACCTGTCGCCCCAGTGTTTGTGACAGGCGTGTTTCCAGTGGGGTCGCTAAAAATGGCCAACCCAGCCACTCACCCAACGCAATCCCGGTAATCAATAAACCGACAGCGGCAGCGGCAAACCACCAGCCACGCTGGCGTGCCGGGCCGGGTGTTGCATTCATGCAGGTGTGGTGTGCAGGCTAGGAGTGCCCAAGCCGCTCAGCGTGTCGTGGTCTCCCATACCAATCGGTTTGCCTGCAACGATGGAGGCTGCCATGGCAAACATGCGCACCATTTTGCTGTGTGGCGCATCCCAGAACTCGGCGCTGTTGGGGACAAATTTAAGCAATGCCAAATTGGGCGAATCGGAGCCATCCGGAAACCAGGGCCGGGCAAACGGGGTCCAATAACGTTCAATGCGGTCATGGTCCACATGAACTTCCCCCCGGCCTGATACGGATACGTAGGTTGAACCATCTGGGTCAGTAAAACTCAGATTGATGTGCGCCAGGTGCTTGACTTTCTCAGAGCGCAGGTCGGTAAAGAACCAGATGACGCCGCTGCTGTCCATCTCTTGCGGTGACATCGGTCTGCTTACTAACGCACCGTGCGCGTCTTCAGTGGTGAGCATGGCTACTTTCATGTCCTTGATCAGCTCACAAAGCTGGGTCAGCTCAGCGCTGCTCTGGGTTTCGGTTTTCATGGAGAACTCCTGAGTTTGGGTGGTGGATTGGCAAACAACCATCGTCCGTCAGGGCCGAGTCGTGCGCCATCAGTCACAGGCGACTTGGGATGTCGGCAAGCGCCTACAGCTTAAATAGCTGCGCTGCTTAGTGCGGTGACCGCAGCAATCAAGCTGGAGATGCTTTTTCCAAGCCAGCCAGTACTTTGTCCAAGGTCAACGGGAAGTCACGAATACGCACACCGCAAGCGTTGTAGACGGCATTGGCCACCGCAGCACCCGCACCGCAAATACCCAATTCGCCAACGCCCTTGATCTTTAACGGATTGGTCTTGTCGTCAATTTCATCGAGAAAATGCGCTTCAACGTTGGGTACGTCGGCGTGCGACGCCACGTGGTATTCAGCCAGGTCGTGGTTAACAAAGCAGCCGTGGCGCTTGTCAATAACCGCGTCTTCATGCAAGGCCGATCCAATTCCCCAAATCATCGCGCCCATCGCCTGGCTTTGCGCCGTCTTCTGGTTCAATATCCTGCCTGCGGCGAACACACCCAGCATGCGACGCAAACGAATCTCACCGGTGTCACGGTCAACCGCAACTTCGGCGAAATGCGCGCCATAGGCTTGTTGCGAGAATTTTTTGGTCATGCTGCCAGGCTTGATTTCTCCACTGGCTTGCAGACCAGTTGGCCCGGCTAAAACGCCCAGGCTCTCCGAGCGGCCATTGCCTGTGATTCGGCCCCCTTCAAAACGCGCATCGGTTAACTTGACTCCCAGCTTGCGTGCCAATTTTTCGCGCAGGTTGGTGCAAGCATCAAACAGGCCCGAGCCTGCGCTCGCTGCGCCCCAGGAACCGCCAGAACCTGGCGTCGGTGGAAGGTCGCTGTCGCCCAGTTCCATACGCACTTGCATCATCGGCAAGCCCAGCATTTCTGCAGCCACCTGAGTGAGCACGGTATAGCTGCCGGTGCCAATGTCGGTCATCGCCATTTGGACCGTCAATAAACCTTGACTGTCCAGCGACACCACGCATTTGGAGGGCATCAATAGATTGCTGCGCGTAGCGGCTGCCATGCCCATGCCCAGCCACCAGCGCCCCTCGGTCGTTTGGTTGGGTTTGGTATTGCGCCGGGACCAGCCAAAGCGTTGTGCACCTTCGCGCAGGCAAGCCACCAAATTGCGCGAAGAAAAAGGTATGTTGAGCTCGGGATCCATTGAGGGCTCGTTGCGCAAGCGCAGCTCAATCGGATCCAAACCCAGCTTTTCAGCCAGTTCGTCCATGGCTTGCTCTAGTGCCAGCATGCCCACGGCTTCGCCCGGTGCGCGGGTGGAATCAGAAATTGGCAAATCCAGCTTCACCACGCGGTGCGTCGTCATGCGGTTGGGTGCGGCATACAAGGTGCGCGTCTGCAAGCCCGCCATCTCGGCAAAGTCGTCCATGCGCGCACTGTGAGACCAGGTCTCATGCGCGATGGCAGTCAATTTGCCGTCAGCGCTGGCGCCCAAGCGCAGACGTTGGATGGTGTCGCTGCGGTGGGTGGTGAAATGGAACATCTGCTGGCGCGTCAGTGCCGTTTTGACCGGACGACCCAGTTGCCTGGACGCCATTGCCGACAGCATTACGTCGCCATAGACCGGCAGCTTGCCGCCAAAACCACCGCCAATATAGCGGCTGACGATTCGCACTTGGCTGGGTGCGATCAAAAGCGTATTGGCCACCGCGTTTTGCGCACTCTCCAGAAGTTGCGCCGCGCAGTGAATGGTCAGGTGCCCGTCTTTCCAGTACGCCAGGCTGGCATGCGGTTCCATCTGGGCGTGGATATGGCAGGGTGTGGTGTAGGTGGCGTCAATCTGCACCGCTGCCTGGGCAAATCCGGTCGCGAAGTTGCCCACCAGGCTGTCGGTTTTCTGGTCGGGTTGGTCCTCGGGCTTTTCTGCCTTGTTCAGGTAGGCGGCCAATTCGTACTCACCGTTTTGCACTTCATAGTTTGTCTTCACCAGCCGAGCTGCCGAGCGGGCTTGCTCAAAACTTTGCGCCACCACAAAAGCCACTGCCTGGCCGTAATACGCCACCCGGTTGTTGGCCAGTTGCGGGCAAGCCCGGGCAAAACGGTCTTTCGCTTTGAGCGGCCCCCAAGTGCCTTGCCGTGGCGCGTTTTTGTACGTCATTACCAGCAGCACGCCAGGCGCGCGTTCGGCAGCGCTGGTATCAATTAGCGTCAATGTGCCGCGCGCAATGGTGGCTTCCACAATAAAACCGTAAGCCGCTTGCTCGCTGCTTGGTTCGTTCAGTGGTTGACCACCAACAGGCCGACTCAGTTGCACCTCGTGGGCGTACGGTGCCAGGCCCATGACCTTCAAGCGGCCATCGACACGGTCCACTGACTTGCCAATCAAGCCCTGGCGGTTTTCGTCAATCGCGTTGCGCGCAATGGGGGTATTCATTTGCATGGTGATTGGTCTTTCAGGCCGCGGCCAGCACGGCACGCAAGGTGCGGCGCACCAGCGGAATCTTGAAGTCGTTATGGCCAAAACCCCGTGCACCAGCCAAAACGTTGTCGGCGAGCCGGTTGGCGCCGGCATCGCCCAAGGTTTGGCCCGCTAATTGGCCTTCTGCCGCCGCCACACGCCAGGGCTGGTGCGCCAAACCGCCAAATGCAAAGCGCGCTGCACGGATGCGTCCGCCCGCCATGTCGATAACCGAAGCCACCGAAACCAGCGCAAACGCATACGAGGCACGGTCTCGCACCTTGCGGTAACTGTGCACACCAGGTAGCGGCGGCGGCAGGGTAACGGCGGTAATCATCTCGCTGGGCTGCAGGCAGTTTTCAATCTCAGGAATAGTCCCGGGCAGCCGGTGCAGGTCGGCAATTGGAATCACGCGTTTGGAACCGTTGGCAAAAATGGTTTCCACGTTGGCGTCGAGCAAACGCATGGCTACCGCCATATCGGATGGGTGCACAGCAATGCAATGCTCGCTAGCTCCCAGTACGGCGTGCATGCGGTTGTAGCCCGTAAGCGCTGAGCAGCCTGTGCCAGGCTCGCGTTTGTTGCAAGGTTTGGCCGTGTCGTAGAAGTAATAGCAGCGCGTGCGTTGCAACAAATTGCCGCCAGTGGTGGCCTTGTTGCGCAACTGCCCGGAGGCACCGCTGAGCAGCGCGCGGCTGAGTACCGCGTAATCATTGCGGATGCGCGCATCGGCAGCCAGGTCGGCATTGCGCACCATGGCACCAATGCGCAAACCGCCGTCGCCGGTCGGCTCAATGGTGTCCAGGCCCAGGCGGTTGATATCAATCAAATGCAGCGGTACCTCGACCTCGAGCTTCATCAAATCGAGCAAGTTGGTGCCGCCCGCAATGAACTTGGCACCGGGTTTGTCAAATGCGGCTTCGGCGGCGGCTTGTGGCGTGGCAGGCCGCTCGTAGGTAAAGGCTCTCATGTGGTTGCCCCCGCCACGTCACGAATGGCGGCAACGATGTTTGGGTAGGCGCTGCAACGGCACAGGTTGCCGCTCATGCGTTCGCGGATTTCCTCGTCGTTGAGCAAAGCGGTAGGGCTTTTCAGGTCGCGCGTTACGTGGCTGGGCATACCCATACGCACCTCAGCCAGCATGCCGACCGAGGAGCAAATTTGTCCCGGCGTGCAGTAGCCGCACTGCAACCCGTCGTGCTTGAGAAACGCACTTTGCATGGGGTGTAACTGCGTGGCGCTGGACAGACCCTCAATGGTGGTGATGGCTTGGCCATCGTGCATCACCGCCAGCGTCAGACAGGCATTAATGCGGCGTCCGTCAATCAGCACCGTGCAGGCGCCGCACTGGCCATGGTCGCAACCTTTCTTGGAGCCTTTCATACCCAGGTTTTCGCGCAACGCATCCAACACGGTGGTGCGGCTGTCTACGGTCAGCATGTAGTCTTTGCCATTCACACGCAATTGCACTGGCAACAGGTTGGGCAGGTTGCTGGTGGGGGCCTGTGTCAGCGCAGACCTTTTGGGTGGTGCCATTTGTGGCCGGGTATTGACTGGTTGCGCCCCGGCCAGCCCGGTGGCTTGTGCGGTGGCCAGTGCGGCGCTGGCCTGCACCATGCTGCGCCTTGAAATAGGATGTGAAATGGGGTAAGAGTAAGGCGGCGAAACCAACCGTGCGGTTTGATTTTTTTGGGGGTTGTTGCTTTGAGTCATCTTGCTTCCTGAGGACAGGCCGTACGGGTTGTTTGAGCACTAAAGGCAGTCTGCCGTGCACGCCGTTGATAGTAAAAGTGCACAGCAAGGCATAACAATGCCCTTGCACGCTGAGGCTGTGTCGGAAGATGGCTAAGCAGCGTGTCAGCACGCATCTGCGCACGTTTAGCTGCGTTCAGGCAGCGGCATGGCGCACAAAGTGGCGGTTTGGCCAACCATTTGTCTGGCTATCGGTCCAGACCTACAGCGCGTAGCGTTCAGCGCCGACAGCAAACCCATGCGGTCAGCGTAGCCTGAATAAGTCCAGCCCATCCTCCCAAGGAGTTCGCCTTGATTGCAGTTGTAGTTCCCGCTCATAACGAGCAAGCGCACTTGGGTGCGTGCATGGCATCGCTGAAAGCAGCGTCCCAACACTGGCGGTTGAATCAAGAGCCAGTAATGTTGGTGGTGGTGCTGGATGCTTGTAACGATGCCTCTGAATTGGTTGCACGTGCCGCAGGTGCGACTTGCGTGCAAGTTGACGCCCGCAATGTCGGTGTGGCGCGCGCTGTTGGCGCGCAATTGGCGCTTGACGCGGGCGCTCGCTGGCTGTCTTTTACCGACGCTGACAGCGTGGTTGCGCCTGACTGGCTGGTGGCGCAACTGGCATTGGGCTGTGACGCCGTTTGCGGCACGGTGGCGGTCAATGACTGGGGCGCTTATGGCGACCACATGCAGCGTCATTACGCTGCGACATACTGTGACGCGGATGGGCACAGCCATGTGCATGGTGCCAACCTTGGTATTAGTGCCCAAGCTTATATGCGTGTTGGCGGTTTCTCCCCACTGTGCTGCCATGAAGATGTAGCGCTGGTGGAGGCTTTGCGCCGCGATGGCGCGCGCATTGCATGGTCAGCCGCACCGCGTGTGGTGACCAGCGCACGCAAAGCGTTTCGCGCACCGGCGGGCTTTGGCGCAACTCTGGCGCGGCTTGACAAGCAAAGTCAGCACACTGATCCCCAACCACTTGATGGAGTAGCCGCATGAACGCCGTACTGGTCCCCGCCCGGCTGACGGCCATGCCGCTGCCCGTTAGCTTGTGCACCGCACTGGCTGATCTGGATACCGATGCCGACGCACCGGCCTGGCTGAGTGCGCTGGTGGCACGTGGCCAAGACTTGCTGCCATTGCCGGCACGCGGCGGCACGCTGCAACGTTGGCAGGCACTGGCGGCGGTGGCTGAATATGATTTGTCGTTAGCCAAACTGTTTGAAGGCCATACCGACGCACTGGCCATATTGGCTGAGCTGGGTGAAACGGTCGCCAATGGCCCGGATGCCACCTGGGGCACCTGGGCAGCCGAATCACCCAACGGCCGCGTCACGATTGAAGCCACCAAAAGCCGTCAGGTCACCCTGCGCGGCACCAAATCCTGGTGCTCAGGCGCGGCTTACGTGAGTCATGGCTTGTTAACTGCCTGGTATGCCGATGGCCGTGGCCCGCAATTGGTGCGAGTCGCCATGAACCAGCCCGGCGTGATGGTCAGCGCCAACGGATGGCGTGCCGTCGGCATGAGCGCCAGCGCCAGCATCGACGTGGCTTTTGATGGCGTCACCGCCAGCCTGGTGGGCGGTGTGGGTGATTACCTGGAGCGGCCTGGTTTCTGGCAAGGCGGCGCTGGCATTGCTGCGTGCTGGTGGGGCGGCTCATTGGCATTGGGCTCGGCGCTGCGCCATGCAGTCATGCAAGCGGGCGAGTCGGCACGCAACCCGTTTCGCCTGGCGGCGCTAGGCAAGGTCGATCTGGCGTTGCAGAGCACGGCGGCGGTACTGCGCCACGCAGCGCACTGGATGGACAAATACCCCCGTGCAGATGCCAGCAAAATGGCACTGCGCACGCGGTTGGCGGCGGAAGACTGTGCTCGCCGCGTGCTGGATGAAACCGGCCGTGCGCTGGGCGCTGGCGCTTTTTGCCGTGACGCACGCTTTGCCCGCATGGCAGCCGATCTGCCGGTATTTGTGCGGCAAAGCCATGGCGACCGCGACTTCGCCTCGCTGGGTGAGCGCCTGCTGTCATTCACCGACAACCCATGGCTGTTGTAAGCGCACAGCCGCTGATCCAGGACAACCTGACACCAGAGTCGCAATGGCAACTGTATTTGGCTGGTCTTCAGTCAGACGCCTTGCCTTGGCACGATTGGCTTCCGGCGCAGGCACGGCTGGTGGTGCTGGCACCGCACCCTGACGACGAGATACTGGCCAGTGGTGTGCTGATGTGCATGCATGCCGAGCGCGGTGGCGAGCTGCTGCTAATTGCCGTCACCGATGGTGAAGCCAGCCACGCGCAAAGCCTGTCCTGGGATAAGACGGCTTTGGCCGCCGTGCGGCGCAATGAAAGCGCGCGTGGCATGCTACAGCTGGGTTTGCAGGCAACGCCGGTGGTTCGGCTGGGTTTACCTGATGGGGCAGTAAACCGGCATGTTCAACCTTTGAGCACAGCGCTTAAAGCGTTGCTTGAGCCTACCGATGTGCTGCTCAGTCCCTGGCAGCAAGACGGCCACCCCGACCATGAAGCTTGCGGCCAAGCCGCCGCGCTGGCGTGCGCCGCAACAGCTTGCCGCCAGGTTCAAGTGCCCATTTGGATGTGGCATTGGGCCACCCCCGGCGACGATCGGGTGCCTTGGCAGCAACTGTGTGCCGTGTCCACGCCGTTACCTGCTTGGCGGCGCAAACAAGCCGCGCTGGCCGCCCATGTAAGCCAGTTGGAGCCACGCTGCAATGCCCAGGGCCAAGCGCAGGAGCCGGTGTTGGACGCAGCGATTGTGGCCAGGGCGGCGCGCAAGGCAGAGTATTTTTTTGTTTGAACACCTGCCTTGTAATGCGCTACACGCCTGAATTTTTTGACACCCTGTTCAGCGGCAATGACGACCCCTGGAATCACCGTGCATGCTGGTACGAAGCACGCAAGCGAGCGCTGGTACTGGCCAGCCTGCCCGCTGCGCGCTACCAGCATGCCTATGAGCCTGGTTGTGCCAATGGCGAGCTCTCAGCCGCGCTGGCGGGGCGTTGTGACCGGCTCTGGGTGTCCGACGGCTCGCCTCGCGCGGTAGCGGTCACGCGTGCCCGCTTGGCTGCTTGGCCACACGTACAAGTGCAACAAGCCTGGCTGCCCGCGCAGTGGCCCGATGCGTTGTTTGATCTGGTGGTTATCAGTGAACTGGGCTATTACCTTGACCCCAGTGCACTCGATGAGCTGGCGGCCAAAGTGCTGGATTCGCTGCAAGCGGGTGCCACCGTACTGGCTTGCCATTGGCGTTGGCCGATCGAGAATTGCGCGTTGAGTGGCGACGCCGTACACCAGCGGTTGGGTGCTGCACTGAACCTGCCACTGCTTGGCCAAGTGCTTGAAGCGGATTTGCGTATTGATGTGTGGTGCCAGGACTCACGCTCAGTGGGGCAACACGCGCATTTGGCTTGAGTAATGTGGTTTTGCTATATAAAAGATAGTAAAAAATAGTAGCGCTACCCGCACGTTCCTATTGGCTTTGTGGTCAATTAGGCTATCAAAAAACGACTGAAAATCCTATTTTTTTCTTTTGTTGCCGCTGCAACGTAAGAAATGGCTGCGCAAACCACAAAAATCAGAAAATAAAGCCGATTTTTAGGCACTAAATTGCCTTCAAAGTAAGTGGGGACGTGCGCGTAGGGCTACTGATTTTTACTATTACTTTGGTAGCAAACCAAGGAGCACACCTAGCAGCACATCAATTTGCGCTTGAAGCGAGAGGCGAAATTGCGCCAGCGTGGGGGTTTGTGGCGTACCAATACGAACACTGACCGAGCCCGACGGGGCTTTGGCAAAGGCGCATTCATCGTTGACATCATCGCCCACCACCAGGGCCCGCCGGGCACCGCAATGGCGCATCGCTGCCAGCAGCGCATCGCCCTTGTCGGGTGCGCCGGCCGGGGTGATGTTCAGCACCAAGTGGCCATGTGCTGCATGCAAACCGGTGCCCGCTGTTGCCAGTGGCGCAAGCATGTGGTCGAGCCAACGCCGCGCGCGTTGCGGGTCGGTGGCATGGCGGTAATGCAGCGCCAGCGACAAACCCTTGTCTTCCAGTCCAATGCGTTGCGCGTGCAATTGGTCTGCCTGGCTTTGCCACAACTGTCGGCACGGCTCGAGCTGGCGCTGCAAGCGGCGCGACTCGGGCAGCCAACGCCCACCCAGGCCACCCAGGGCACCCGCGTATTCCGCACCATGGTTGCCATACAAATAACGGGGCGTGAAACCGAGCCGCGTGCTGGCATCAGCCACGCTGCGCCCGGTGATGACAGCAACTGGCCAGCGCTGCGACAAGACATGCAGACGCGCCGCCGTGGCGGGTGCAACCCGGGCGTCTTGCGGGTGGCCCGTAATGGGCGCCAGCGTGCCATCCAGATCAAAAGCCAATACCGCATGGCCGGCAGCCAGGCGCTGCATGGCCAGCAGACCCGACGCAGAGAACAGGGCAGTCACCGAATCAAGCCCGATTACGCTGGATCAACAGCGCCTACCACTTGCGACAGTGCGGGGTGGGCTGTTTGCCGGGCATGGCGCGTCCGGCGCAAGGTTGCAGCATCAAGCAACATGTGTGCGGCCCAGCGGTAGACGTTGCGTGATTGCACCGTACTTCTCAGCGCCCGCATGCGTTGGCGTTGCTCGTGCGCGGGCATGACCAGACCCAGGTGCAGTGCATCAGCTACTTGCGCCGTGTGGTAGGGATTGACGATCAGCGCTTCGCTCAATTCGTCGGCTGCACCGGCAAACTGGCTCAGCACCAGTACCCCTTGCTCATCGTCTCGGGCCGCCACAAATTCCTTGCACACCAGGTTCATGCCGTCGTGCAGGCTGGTGACCAGGCACAGGTCGGCCGCCCGGTACAAGGCGGTTACGGCGGCGCGGTCATGGTGCGCGTCTAGCAGCACGATGGGGGCTGGCCCGTGCGCGGCAAATCGGGCGTTGATACGCTGCACCTGGGCAAATACCTCGGTGCGGAAATTGGCATAGTCTTGCAGCGCTGTACGCGATGGCGCTGCAACCTGAATCAGGCGCAACTTGCCTTGCCACTGCGGCCGCGTCAGCAGCAAATGCTCGATGGCATGCAAGCGCTCGAGCAGCCCCTTGGCGTAGTCAAAACGGTCAATCCCGACAATCAATTTGGCGTCTTTGGGCAGCGCCCAGCGCGCTTCGGCCAGGCTACGGCAATGCGCAATACTGGGCAAACCCGTTTGTTCAGGTGGCGTGGGCCAGGCGATGGAAATAGGGTAGTCGCGCACTTGCGCAGTGTGTGCGCCGGTTTGTTGTTGCGTGATGCGGCTTGAACCATTGCCCTGGCTGCGCGGGTAGCCGGGCGTGGTGTTTGCGCGGCGCTCAGCCGTGGTTAACGGCGTGCCACAGCGCTGGGCCGAATCGACAAAATTTCGCCAATGCGCGGGGGTTTGAAAGCCGACGATGTCACTGCCCAGCAGGCCGTTGACCAACTCAGGCAGCCAGGGACAAATGCCCATCTGCTCGGCGTGGCCCCAGGGAATATGCCAGAAGCTGACGATGGTGGCGCGCGGCAGCAGTTGGCGCACCATGGCGGGCACCAAGGCCAAGTGGTAGTCCTGCACCAGCACGATGGGGTCGGCGCTGCGCGCTTCTTTGGCTACGGCGTCGGCAAAACGCTGGTTGACGCGGCGGTAATGGGTCCAATCCGCCTCAACGAACGAGGGGCGAACATGCGCCAGATGGCACAGCGGCCACAAGCCAGCGTTGGAAAAGCCGTCGCAATAGCCGCTTTGCTCGGCGGCGCTGAGCCACAGACGGCGCAGACTGTAGCCCGAAGTGGCGGATTCCTCACCGCCCGTGGGGGGCACCTGAAATATGCTGTTTTCGTTAACAAACGCGGCGTCGGCACTGCCGCTGCCGTGCGCAATCCAGGTGCCCGCGCAAGCGCGAACCACCGGCTCAATCGCCGTGACCAGGCCACTAGCCGGTTGTGTGAGTTGTATGACGCCGTTGACGCGTTCGTGCGTGCAGGGTGCGCGGTTGGACACCACAATCACCTGGTCGCCGCGCAGTGTATCGGACAACAGCAAGCGCAGGCCTTGTGCGTCCCAAGTGCGCGCCACCAACTCAGGCGGTGCTTTGTCATGCGGTTGAGAAAAATTTGTCCGCGTGGGTTCGGCTCGGTAGTTGTGCGCCGCGCCTGCATCGGGTGCATAACGGGGCATACCTACAGGGATAGCGCTCATACCGGGTGTCGCGCTGGCGCGAATACGGTATTTAGGGATTGCTTTTTCATGATTTTGCGTCGCTTTGCGTGAGCCGCTGGAGGGTGTTGCCAGTTGAGCAATTTAAGAATCACATGACGCGGGCTTTTTGGTTGTAGGCGGCGACCTCAAGGTGGCGTCAGCGCAAGCGAGGTAGGGCTAATGTCCGACAAAGTCTGATGACCCTGGCCTATCGCGGCGGGTTGTTGTGCCAACTATCTTCAAGGCGATTGCAGGTTGGCCTTGCGCGCCTGCATCACATCCACCACTTGTGAAACAACCCAGGAAAAACCCAATGGCCACCCGCAAATCCAAGCCACAAAACCTTGATGGACTGGGGACCTTACTCAGCACCACATCGGGTCCGTCCAGCGCTTCATCTCCGCCCAGTTCAAAATCAGCCAACGTGCCGGATGAGTTGGCGCAAAAAGCAACGGCAAGCGCGGCATTGGTGAAAGCCGTGCCTTTTAATCCCATCAAATTTGCTGAACATGGCGATGCCGCCCGCAAACCAACGCAAGGCGCGATCACGGAACCTGCCAACCAGTGGGCAAGTGCCAGCACGGTCAGTGAAGGCGAGGCATCGGACAAATTGGGCAGTGGCGTGCCTACCCCGGGCGTGAACGCGCGCATTGGTTCGCTGGACAGCGCGCGCGTCGATTCTGGTGGTCAGGCGCTCACTACTAACCACGGTGTGCGGGTGGCCGACAACCAGAATTCATTGAAAGCCGGGCTGCGTGGCCCAACGCTGATGGAAGACTTTATCCAACGCGAAAAAATTACCCACTTTGACCACGAACGTATCCCTGAGCGGGTGGTGCACGCGCGCGGTAGCGCGGCACACGGCTACTTTGAATGCTACGAGTCACTGGCCAACATCACCAAGGCAGCACCTTTTGCTAAAGCGGGTAAGCGCACGCCGGTTTTTGTGCGCTTTTCCACGGTAGGTGGCGAGCGCGGCTCAGCCGACACGGTACGCGACCCACGCGGTTTTGCAGTGAAGTTCTACACCGACGAAGGCAATTGGGATTTGGTGGGCAACAACATGCCGGTGTTCTACATCCAAGACGCGATGAAGTTTCCTGATTTGATTCACGCCGTCAAACCCGAGCCGAACAACGGCATTCCGCAAGCCTCAAGCGCGCACGACACTTTTTGGGATTTCGTCTCGCTGATGCCCGAAAGCGCCCACATGCTGATGTGGCACAACTCAGACCGCGCCATTCCGCGCAGCTATCGCATGATGCAGGGCTTTGGCGTGCACACTTTCCGGCTGGTGAATGCCGAAGGCGCGTCGATGTTCTGCAAATTCCACTGGACACCGTTGGCTGGCACGCATTCACTGGTCTGGGACGAGGCGGCCAAAATCACTGGTGCGGATGCCGACTTTCACCGCCGTGATTTGTGGGAAGCGATCGAGGCTGGGGCCTACCCGGAATGGGAGTTTGGCTTGCAAGTGTTTACTGAGGAGCAGGCCGAGAGCTTTAGTTTTGATGTGCTTGACGCCACCAAGCTGGTGCCCGAGGAACTCGTGCCAGTAATGCCGGTAGGCCGTATGGTGCTGAACCGCAACCCTGACAATTTTTTTGCCGAAACCGAGCAAGTGGCGTTTTGTACCGCGCACGTGGTGCCGGGTATCGACTTCTCCAACGACCCCTTGCTGCAAGGGCGCATTCACTCGTATGTCGATACGCAAATCTCCCGCCTGGGCGGTATGAATTTTCATGAGCTTCCAATCAATGCGCCACTGGCGCAGGCGCACAACAACCAACGCGATGGCATCCACCGGCAATCGATTCCCCGCGGTCGGGTGTCGTACGAACCCAATTCATTGGGCGGAGGCTGCCCGTTCCAGGCCGGTGCCAGCGGCTTTAGCTCATTCCCGCAACCGATTCAAGAAGACAAGGTGCGCGGCAAGCCCGAGCTGTTTGCCGACCACTATTCACAAGCCACGCTGTTTTGGAAGAGCCAAAGTGTGGTCGAGCAGGATCACATTATTGCTGCCTTCCGGTTTGAATTAACGCGAGTGCAAATCCAGGCCATCCGCGAGCGCGTGGTTTCTATGCTGGTTAACGTGGATGCCGAATTGGCGCAAGGTGTGGCGAAGGGCCTGGGCTTTGCTGTGCCGCTAGCCATGCCTTTGGCGCTCAACATGCCGGTGCCTGTTTACGAGCCGTCTATGGCGCTGTCATTGTTTGCGCGGCCGGGAGATGGCACCGTTAAAACACGCCGCATCGCGATTTTGGTGGCGGATGGGGTGGTAGCCGCTTCTCTTCAATCAATTTATGCCGCACTGATTGAAGCCGGTGCTGCGCCGCGTTATGTGGGCGCGCAACTGGGCCCGGTAGCCTGCGCAGAAGGCGACGTATTGCACGCCGAGGTTTCAATGGAGGCGGCGCCTTCGGTGCTGTTTGACGCCATGGTGTTGCCCGCTGGCGCAGCTGCCGCCGATACCTTGGCCGAGGCTGCTGCTGCGCTGGATTTTTTGCGCGATCAGTACCGCCATTGCAAACCAATTTTGGTGTTGGGTGAGAGCCGTAAAGTACTGGCCGCTGCGGGTCTATCAGCCAGCTTGCCCGGGGGGGAGGCTGATACCGGCATCGTATTGGCATCAACTGATGAAATCACCTCTGCAACCGAACAATTTATGGCCGCTATCGCAGCGCATCGGCACTTTGCCCGCGCCGATGGGCCGTTAAAAGCCAAAAAACTCAGGGTAAAACATTAGGTTTACCCCGTGGTCATGGCCAGCATTACTTAGTATTCTCCAAGTTACTTAAAAGTAGACTTAAAAATTGGCCTACACGCTGAAGCAAGCGTGGCGCCTGTTGGAGACAAATTGAACGCTGGTGCAACCGCTTCCTTGTTGGAAGTTGAAAATCTCACGCTCACGTTTGGCGGTGTCAAAGCCTTGCGTGGCGTGAGCTTTCAGGTCAAGGAGGGTTCAGTCACCTCGGTGATTGGCCCCAATGGCGCGGGCAAGACGTCGGTCTTCAACACCATTTCGGGGTTTTATAAGCCATCAGCCGGCAGTATCAGCTTCAACGGACGGTCGATTCTGGGTATGACGCCACCGCAAAGAGCCGCCTTGGGCTTGGCGCGCAGTTTCCAGAACATTGCGTTGTTTCGTGGCATGACGGTGCTGGACAACATCAAATTAGGCCGCCACTGCCACCTTAAAACTGGACCATTGGCCGCGTTGTTTTACACCCCCGCCGCCCGGCGCGAAGAAGAAGCGCTGCGCCAGGAGATTGAAGAGCGGATCATTGATTTTCTGGAGATCGACCACATCCGAAAAGCCCCTGTTTCGGCGCTGTCTTACGGTCTGCAAAAGCGCGTCGAACTGGCACGCGCGCTGGCCATGCGCCCCAAGCTGCTGCTGCTGGACGAACCCGTGGCGGGCATGAACCGCGAAGAAACCGAGGACATGGCGCGCTTTATTCTGGAAGTGCGGCGCGAGTGGGGCGTTACCGTGCTGATGGTTGAGCATGACATGGGCCTGGTGATGGATTTGTCCGACCATGTGGTGGTGCTCAATTTTGGCCAGGTCATTGCCGACGGCAAACCCAGCGAAGTGCAGAGCAACCCGGAGGTCATCAAGGCCTATTTGGGGGCCGGCGATATAGAGGCGCTGCGATTGCGCTTTGCCAAGGCAGCGCAGGTTGGCGTGCAGGTGGCAGCATGATCATCGACTGGTGGCTGCTGTTTGAAATCAGCCTGGCGGGCCTGGGCACCGGCGGCCTGTATGCGCTGACGGGCCTGGCCTTTGTGCTGATTTACAAAGCCACCAAGGTGGTCAATATTGCCATTGGCGAAATGCTGATGATCAGCGCCTACATTTTCTTTGCGTTCTCGGCTGGCATGGGCCTGCCCATTTGGCTGGCCATACCCGGTGCACTCTTGGTGTCGGGTGTGTTTGGCGCATTGGTAGAACGCACGCTGATCCGCCCGATGCTGGGTGAGTCGCCGATTTCATCGTTCATGGTGACTGTGGGTCTGACGTCGATTCTGGTCGGGCTGGTTGAATTGATTTGGACGGCTGACCAGCAGCGCCTGCCGGAATTTATGCCGTCCAAACCGATTGAGATTGGCGAGGCCTTTGTGTCACCAAAAATTTTCTATGGTTTCTGGATTGCTGTGCTGCTTATCACCACCGTGCTGTTGGTGTTTCGCTTCTGGCGCGGCGGTGTGGCCTTGCGCGCTACTGCCAGTGACCAGGCGGCGGCTTATTCCATGGGCATCAATGTGCCACGCGTATTCAGTATGGCCTGGGCGGCGGCGGCGGTAATTGCCGGTGTGGCTGGCATTGTGGTGGGCTCGATAGGCGGTATTTCCTCTGTCATGGGGGTGTTTGGCTTGTCGGTGCTGGTGGTGGTGATTTTTGGCGGGCTCGACAGTGTGCTGGGCGCGCTGGTGGGGGGCTTGCTGGTGGGCTTGATTGAGGCCTTGACGGGCTTTTACATTGGCGGTGAATACAAAATTCTGGCTACTTTCAGCCTGCTGGTGGGCATATTGATGGTGCGGCCGTACGGCTTGTTTGGCACCCATGAGATTGAGAGACTCTGATGCGAATAGGCGCTGCCAAAGAAAGCTACGCCGCTGATGCGGCCTTGTTTGACAGCAGTAACCAGCATATTGCGCTGGGTCTGCTGGCGCTTACCTTGTGCGTCTTTCCGTTTGTCGCTAGCGAGTACTGGCTTTACCTGGCTTGCCTGGTCACCATCAATATTGCCAGCACCACAGGGCTCAATATTCTCACCGGCTACACCGGTTTGGTCAGTCTGGGGCAGGCGGCCTTTATGGGGCTGGGCGCGTATACGGTAGCGATTTTGCAGATTCGCTTTGGCTCGCCTTTTTTGCTGAATTTGTTGGCTGGCGGCCTGGTGGCCATGCTCGCGGGGGTGGTGGTGGGCTTGCCTTCGCTGCGGGTGAAAGGGCTTTACCTGGCCATTGCGACCATTGCGGCGGGCGTGATTGCGCATTTCATCTTTTCGCATTTCACAGCGCTTACCGGTGGCACCAGCGGCCTTTCGGTGCCGCCTGCCAGGTTCTTTGGCATCGACCTGGACACCTCCTTCAAGATCTACTGGCTGATCGTGCCCGTGACGCTATTGATGCTGCTTGGTGCCGCCAATTTATTTCGCACCCGCATTGGCCGTGCCTTCATAGCGATTCGTGACCGCGATATTTCTGCCGAGGTATTGGGTATTCCGCTTTTGCAATACAAGCTGCTGTCATTTGCCATCTCGTCGTTTTATGCCGGCGTGGCGGGTGGGCTGTTTGCCTACTTTTTCCGCGCAGTGTCGCCCGAGACGTTTCCGCTTTTGATGTCGATATTTTTCCTGGCTGCCGTGATTGTGGGTGGTATGGGCAGCATTCTGGGCAGCATTCTGGGCGCGGTTTTCATGACGCTTGTGCCAGAGGTGCTAAAGCTGTTGGTGGGCTGGTTGCCCGCATCAATTTTTGGCGGTAATGCGACGCTGTTTTTGTCGCCCATCCGCACCATCGTGTTCGGTTTGATGATCGTGCTGTTTCTGATCTTCGAGCCGCACGGCTTGGCGGAGGTGTGGCGACGCATCCGCCGGCTGTTTCACCTGTGGCCTTTCCGTACCTGACCCGCACTTCAATTCAAGGAGACAAACATGAAAAACGTTCGCAGAAAAATGACCCTGGCCGCACTGGCAAGCGCCGCCACCTGGGCTTTGCCGCAGGGGGCGCTGGCGCAAGCCAAACCCGCCACCAAGGCCGCTGATTCCAAGGAAGACATCATCTTTGGCGGTTCCATCCCGCTCACAGGTGTATTCGCATTTGCCGGCATTGCCATTGACCAGGGCATCAAAGACTACCTGACCATCCTGAATGAGGGAGGCGGTATCAAAGGTCGCAAAGTGCGCTACATCCCGGAAGATACCGGCTACAAAGTCGACCAGTCGATGGCGGCGTTCAAGAAAATTACTGGCCAGAACAAGGTCAGTCTGTACTACGCCGACTCCACTGGCTTTGTCAAAACTGTCAACCCTGAACTGGAGCGCGCCCAAAGTATTTTGATGACGGGTGCTTCCTTTGCCAAGGAAATCAGTGATGCGCAAAAGTATCCGCTGCAATTTATGGTTGGCCCCAACTACGCCGAAATGGTGGGCATCTTGCTGCGCTATATTGCCAAAACCAAGCCAGGTGCCAAGATTGCGCTGGTCTACTCCGACACCGAATTTGGTCGCGACCCGGTCGATGCCGCCCGCGCCGACAGCAAGGCCCTGGGCCTGAACCTAGCGCTGGAAATCGTCACACCGCCCGGCAGTGTCGATGTGTCGGCCGAGGTCATCAAATTGCGCCGCACGGACCCAGACTTCACCATCTTCCACGGCTACGTTTCGGCACCCATCCCGGAGTTCATCAACCAGTCCAAAGCGCTGAACTTGAAGACCCAGTTTATGGGCACCTTCTGGAGCATGGACAACACCACCGTGATGCGCATGGGCACCAATGTGGATGGTTTTCTGGGCGTCATGCCCTACCGTTACTACTATGACACCGAAGGCAAGTCGCCCATGCTGGAGCGCATCCGCAAAATGCGCCCCGAGTACCAAACCACCGGCTATATCCAGGGCTTTTTGAGCACGATGCTCTTGACGGAAGCTGCGCGCCGCACGCTGGAGGCGGGTAATGAATTGAACGGCAAAAACATGAAGACCGCGCTCAGTTCCATTCGCAACTTTGATACGGGTGGCCTGATTGGTGTGCCGCTTTCCATCAAGGGCAATTCCATTCCAATCGGCCGTATTTACAAGGCCGACTTCAAGGCGCAAAAGATGGTGGCGGTGTCAGACTGGATCAATTTGCAGTAATGACTCCCCCCGAAGCGACCTGCGGCCGCCTCCCAATCAAGGGGGCGCAACCTGCGGCCCGGCAATGCCGGTTCCGCGGTGGCCGCTGCTATCGGTCGGGGTCAACGGAAAAGCCTTGACATGTCCGATCTGATCCTGAATGTCGCCAACATCGAGGTCGTCTACAACCAGGCGATTCAGGTGTTGCGCGGGTTGTCGCTGACCGTGCCGCGCGGCCAGATTGTGGCGCTGCTGGGCAGCAATGGCGCAGGCAAATCCACCACGCTTAAAGCTATTTCGGGCTTGCTGGCGCTGCAAGACGGCGCGTTGACGCGCGGCGAAATCCGCTATGACGGTGCAGATACACAAGGCATGGCTCCACACGCGTTGGTGCATGCCGGTGTATCGCATGTGATGGAGGGACGCCACGTTTTTGAGGATCTGACGATTGAAGAAAATCTGGTTGCCGCCACGTACGCACTGACTGGCCGTAAGGCCGTGAAGGCTAACTTTGACCAGGTCTATGAATATTTTCCGCGCCTGCACGAGCGCCGCAAAGGCCTGGCAGGCTATTTGTCAGGCGGTGAGCAGCAAATGCTGGCAATAGGACGGGCGCTGATCGCACAACCCAAGCTCATGCTGCTCGATGAGCCCTCGCTTGGCCTGTCGCCGGTCTTGGTGGAAACCATTTTTGAAATCATTGCCCGTATCAATGCGCAGCAGGGCGTGTCAATGCTGCTGGTGGAGCAAAACGCGTCGATTGCCTTGGCCGTGGCGCATTACGGCTACATCATGGAAACTGGCAAGGTGGTGATAGACAACACGGCGCAAAAGCTGGCTGCTGATCCGGATGTACGCGAGTTTTATCTGGGTGTTGGCAGCGAAGGTGGTGCCAAGAGCTTTAACAACCTCAAGCACTACAAGCGCCGCAAAAGGTGGTTGTCATGAACGAATCACATTACAGCCAGACCCTGCCGCAAATGCTGCGCGTGCAGGCCAAGCTTAGTCCAGCGGCAGTGGCAATACGGCAAAAAGAACATGGCATCTGGAAACCACTGACGTGGGGTGATTTTTACCGGCGTTCCCGCCATGTGGGTTTGGGATTGCGGGCCTGTGGGCTGGAAGACGGTGGCCATCTGGGTGTGCTGTCGGAAAACCGGGTGGAATGGGTACTGGCACAGTTTGGTGTAGGGCTGGTCGGCGGTGTCACCGTGGGCGTGTATCCCACCAGCCCGAGTAACGAGATTGCTTATGTGCTGGCGCATGCCGATGCACAAGTGGTGATTTGCGAAGACCAGGAGCAGTCTGACAAGGTGCTGCAGGCGCGCGACCAATTGCCCCGGCTGAAAAAGATCGTGGTGATGGAGAAAAAAGGCCTGTCTGACACCAAAGTCCTGGCCCCCGATCTGGTGGTGGGTTTTGAAGAATTGGAAACGCTTGGCGCTGGCCTAGAGGCTGCGCAGTCGTCTTATATTGACAGCGTGTTGACCAGGCAGCAACTGCAAGACACAGCGCTCATCATCTATACGTCGGGCTCCACTGGCAAGCCCAAGGGCGCGATGATTAGCTATGGCAACATTGCAGCCATGGCACCGGGGGCCATTGAGCGCCTGGGGCTAACGCCTGCCACTTCGCATTTGTCTTACCTGCCGCTGTGCCACGTGGCCGAACAAATGCTGACCAGCTTTGTGCCTGTTTACCTTGGTTCACGGGTTGATTTTGGCGAGTCGATCCGTACCGTGCAGGAAGATTTGCGCGAGGTTGCACCCACCATGTTTCTGGGGGTGCCGCGCATTTGGGAAAAGCTCCATTCGGCAATTGCCATCAAGCTGCATGAATCGGGCGGATTGCGGTTGCGTGCGTTTGAAGCCGGGTTGCGTGCCTGCGCGCCATTTGCCCACAAAGCGGCGCACCAGCGCGGCCTTGCCGAGCAGCTAATTTTTTATTGGTATTACCTGTTGATCTTCCGCTCGCTGCAAAACTTTATTGGCCTGCGCAAGGTGCGGGTAGCGCTGACAGGTGCCGCACCCATATCGCCAGCCATCGTGCAATTCTTTCGCACCCTGGGCGTGCCACTGGTTGAGGTCTATGGCATGACGGAATCCAGCGGCATGGTGCTGGGCCAGCGGCTGGATGCAATCAGTTTTGGCACGGTGGGCGTGCCCACGCTGGGTGTGGAGCACCGGCTTTCAGCGCAGGGCGAATTACAGATTCGCGGTGGTGTGGTGTTCAAGGGTTACTACAAAAATCCGGAGGCCACTGCCAGCACCATCATTGACGGCTGGTTGCATACCGGTGATGTAGTCGAGGCACGAGAGGGCGGGCTGAAAATTGTTGACCGCCTCAAGGACATCATGATTACGGCGGGCGGTAAGAACCTTACACCGAGCGAGATAGAGAACACGCAAAAAACCAGCCGCTTCATCAAGGAGTGCGTGATCGTGGCGGACGCCCGCAAGTTTGTTGGCGCGCTGATCCAGATCGATTACGAGGCCACCGCGCAATGGGCCGAGTCGCGTAATCTGTCTTTTACGCATTTTCGTTCGCTGGTGGAAAGCAGCGAGGTGCGCGAATTGATTCAGGCCGAAGTGGACAAAGGTAATGCGCAAGTGGCTGAGGTCGCGCGCATCCGTAAATTCCATCTGCTGACCAAAGAGCTCGACCACGACGATGGGGAAGTTACCGCCACCATGAAGGTGCGCCGCGCCAGCATCTATAAGACCTATGCTGCCGAGATTGAGGCGCTTTATCGATGAATGCAGAAGCCAAGTTGCCAGCGTCACCCTGGGCGCCCATGAACGAACGTGAAACCATGCGCAACAGCAAGCGCGAGGCGGTGCTCCGCATGGCCGCTCAGGTATTCAATGAGAAAGGCTACCAGGCCAGTACGCTCGATGAAGTGGCTGAACGCCTGAATGTGACCAAGCCGACGCTGTACTACTACGTCAAGAGTAAAGACGAAATTTTGTTTGAGTGCGTGCGCATTGGCTTGACTATGCTGCAAGACGCCATTACTGAAGTCGGCGCGTCGGGCGGCAGCGCCATGGACAAACTGGTCGCCGCCATGCACAAGTACACGGAAATCGTGACCATGGACTTTGGCATGTGCGTCATCCGCGTCGGCGAAGAACCGTTGCCGCCCGAGGCACGGCAAAAATTGCGTGGTATCAAAGCCGCGATTGACCGCGAGTTCCGCGAACTCATTCGCCTGGGCATTGAAGAAGGTTCAATAGCCCCATGTGACCCCAAAATCGCCGCCTTCACTATGGCTGGTGCGCTGAGCTGGATTGGCCGCTGGTACCAGCCCGACGGGCCGCTCACGCCGGACGATATTGCCCAGCAATGCATTGCCTTGCTGACCCACGGTTTGTGCAGCAAACGTGCAGCGCCGGAGCGCACCAGCCAGTCAACAGTCGAGCCTGCGATAGTTTGAATCTGACCTTAGAGAGTGCTCATGACCTATCCCGCCCGCCGTGCCGACAGCCTGTTTCGTGATGTCTGGCTGCCTGCAGAAACCCAGGCTGTTCGCGCTGAAGTGCGTCAGTTTGTACAAGACGTGGTGCGTCCGGTAGCGCACCGCCTGAACACCACGCCGGAGAGCAAAGACATTTTTCCGCGCGCCGAGTTTGATGCCATGGCGCGCGCCGGGCTGTACGCCATTCCCTTCCCCACAGACGTGGGCGGCCGCGGCCTGGAGTTCCCTACCCTGGCCACGCTCACTGTGCTGGAAGAACTGGGGTATTACTCGCGCGGCCTGGCCTCGGCGCTGTACGACGGCCAAGCCATTCTGGTCGGCAAAACGCTGGACAAAGCGCCGCAGGCATTGCGGATGCACTACTTGCCCGCGCTAATTCGCGGCGAGTTTGTGGGCGCTTTTGCTACCAGCGAGCCAGAAGCCAGCACCGACTTGTCGGTGAAATCCATGCAGACCACGGCAAGCCGAGTGCCAGGTGGGTGGCAGGTCAATGGCCGCAAGCGCTGGATCACCAACTCACCTGTGGCCGAGTGGATTCTGGTGCTCTGCCGCGCGGGCGAAACCTTGACCATGCTGATGGCCGACATGCGCGCCGAGGGCGTTTCGGTCGGCAAGCCTGACCTGAAGATGGGCAACCATGTGCAGCTCACTGCCGATGTGAGTTTTAAACAAGTCTTCGTGCCCGATGACCACACCGTAGGCACTGAGGGAGGTGGCCTGCGCGTGGCCCTGGGCGCGCTCGCGCTGGGCCGAATGGGCATCGGCGCGATTGGCGTGGCCATGGCGCAAGCCAGCCTGGACTATGCGGTAGACCATATGTGCAAACGCAAGGTGTTTGGCCAGGAACTGGCGCGCATGCAGCACTGGCAATACCAGTTTGCCGAGCACGCCGTGGGCATAGAACAGGCGCGCAGCCTGTACCAAAAAGCGGGCTATCGCTATGACAAAGAAGGCAATGCGGAAGTCGAGGCGGCGATGGCCAAACTCACGGGCAGCCGCCTGGCGGTGGACGTGGTGCGCGACGCAATCCAAGTCTGTGGAGGCTACGGTTTTGTACGGGAGTTGTCCGGCACGGGTGAGCAAATGCCGCTAGAGTCGATTTACCGCGATGCCAAGATTGGCGAGATTTACGAGGGCGCAAACGAGATTCAGAAATGGGTTATTGCGCGGAATATTTTTGGCCGGGCCTACACCGGATGATTAACCGGGCGATAGCCGGCTGAAGCATTGAATTGACAGAGAAACTACTGATGAATGCACCTGATCCCAGCCCCGTCCTGTTGACCCAGGAAAGCGGCATCGCCACCCTCACGTTTAATCGCCCCAGCGCCATGAACGCGCTTGACGTAGCCACAGCGGTGGCGTTTGCGCAGGCCTGCCAGACGCTCACCGACACCACGGATTTGCGCGTAGTGGTGCTGCGCGGTGCGGGTAAAGCCTTTGGTGTGGGCGGCGATTTATCGGCCTTTCATGATCCGGCGCACGACGCGCAGGCGGTAGCCAATGCCTTGATCGCCCACATGCATGAGGGCGTCAAGCTCCTGGCCGCGCTGAACGCGCCTGTGCTGGCCAGCCTGCACGGTGTGGTGGCGGGCGGCTCGTTGAGTTTGTCCTTGGCCTGCGATCTGGCGATTGCCGCCGAGGGCACGCGCTTTAACCTGGCCTACGCCAATGTGGCGGCCAATTGCGATGTATCGGGCTCGTGGAACCTGCCGCGCATGGTGGGCTTGCGCAACGCCATGCAGATTGCGTTGTTGTCTGATACGTTCGACGCGCAGGAGGCGCTGCGTTTGGGGCTGGTGAACCGCGTGGTGCCCGCTCAGCAGTTGGAGCAGGAAACTGCGGCGCTTGCCCAGCGCCTGGCCAAAGGCCCCACGCTAGCCTATGGCCGCATGAAAAAGCTGCTGCGCCAATCGTTTGCCAATGACTTGGCGGCCCAGCTCGATGCCGAGCGTGAGGCGTTTTGCGCCAGCACGCAAACGGCGGATTTCAAAGAAGCACTTACCGCGTTTTTTGCCAAGCGGCCTGCGGGTTTTACAGGCCAGTGAAATTTAAGGAGCCTTTCATGAGCCAAGATGTCTTTGTTGCCGGCGTCGGGATGATCCCATTTGCCAAGCCCGGTGCCAGCGCTAACTACGACGTGATGGGGGCACAAGCCATACGTGCCGCGCTGGCCGATGCGCATCTGGATTACGACAAAGTGCAACAGGTTTACGCGGGTTACGTCTATGGCGACTCGTGCTGCGGCCAGCGCGCGGCGTATGCGGTGGGCATGTCAGGCGTTCCGCTATTCAACGTCAACAACAATTGCTCCACCGGCAGCACTGCGCTGTTTCTGGCGCGGCAGGCGGTAGCTTCGGGCAGTGTGGACTGCGCACTGGCGGTGGGATTTGAGCAAATGAAACCGGGGGCTTTAGGGTCGGTGTTTGAAGACCGCCCCACGCCGTTTGACTTGTTTGAACAAGAGGCTGATGCGCTCTTGCAGGTGGAAGGCGTGCCGCTGGCGCTGCGTTATTTTGGCGGCGCAGGGCTCGCGCACATGCAGCAATACGGCACGCAGCTTTCCACCTTTGCAAAAATCCGAGCCAAGGCCAGCCGCCATGCCGCCAACAACCCACTGGCATTGTTCAAAACCGTACTCACGGAAGACGATGTGATGAACGCGCCGATGATGTGGCCCGGCGTCATGACACGGCTGATGGCCTGCCCGCCCACCTGTGGCGGCGCGGCGGCCATCGTCTGCTCACGGGCGTTTGTGCAAAAGCATGGCCTTGACAACAGCGTGCGAATCAAAGCCCAGGCCATGACCACGGATTACGCTTCCACTTTCGAGGCGCACGACATGCGCCAGGTGGTGGGCGTCGACATGACCCGCGCCGCCGCCCAGCAGGTGTATGCGCAGGCCGGTATTGGGCCCAGCGACGTTGATGTGGTCGAACTGCACGACTGCTTTGCCCATAACGAGCTGCTGACGTATGAGGCACTCGGCCTATGCAAAGACGGTGGTGCCGAGAAATTTGTGCTCGATGGCGACAACACCTATGGCGGTGAATTTGTCACCAACCCCTCGGGTGGGCTGCTCTCCAAAGGCCACCCGCTGGGCGCTACCGGCTTGGCCCAATGCACCGAACTCGTTCAGCAGCTACGCGGCACAGCCGACAAACGCCAAGTGCACGGTGCGCGGCTGGCCCTGCAGCACAACCTGGGATTGGGTGGGGCGTGTGTCGTGACGTTATACGAGCGGGTATGAGCAGTACCAGGCACGCTCCGCAAGCGTGCCAATCACGCAGCGTGTGAAAGACTGCCCTAAGATGAATGCCTTATGCGCTTTGACGTCATCACCCTTTTCCCGGAGTTGTTCCCTGCGTTCCTAAGCGCTGGCGTAACACGGCGAGCTTTTGAGTCGGGCCAGGTCGAGGTCAAGCTGTGGAATCTGCGCGATTTTGCCCAGGGCAGCTACCGCCGCGTAGACGACCGCCCCTTTGGTGGCGGTCCGGGTATGGTGTTGCTGGCTGAACCCTTGCATCAGTGCCTGTTGCGTATTCAAAGCGAGCGTGCGGATACCGCCCCGGTAGTACTGTTTTCTCCCATTGGTGAGCCGCTGCGCCAGGCAGTTGTGCAGCGGTGGTCAGGCAGCGGCGGTGCGGTGCTGGTGTGTGGCCGCTATGAGGGGCTTGACCAGCGTTTTATCGACGTGCACGTTACGCACCAGATCAGTTTGGGGGATTTTGTGTTGTCGGGCGGTGAGGTTGCCGCCATGGCCTTGCTGGACGCAGTGGCCCGGCTGCAACCCGGCGTGCTGCACGACGCCGACAGCCATGCACAAGACAGCTTCAGTCCAGCACTTGACGGCCTGCTCGATTGCCCGCATTACAGCCGCCCCGAGAGCTGGCAGGGGCGGGCGGTGCCTCCCGTCTTGTTGTCGGGGCACCATGTGCAGATTGAGCGCTGGCGGCGTGACCAGCGCCTGCAATTGACCGCACTACAGCGACCTGACTTGGTGTCCGCCGCCCGCGCAGCTAGGCGCCTGAGTACAGCCGATGAGGCCAGCTTGGCGCAGACACAGAAGAATCCTTTATAATCATGGGCTTTTCGATCCTCTGCCCGGCCGTCTTGCCACCTTGGTGGCTTTTCAAAATGAAAAACAGACCTTCAGCGTAGCGCGGGCACGATCACAAGGAAATACCATGAACCTGATTCAAATCCTCGAGCAGGAAGAAATCACCCGCTTGACTGAAAAAGCTGGCAAAAAAATCCCCGAGTTCGCCCCTGGCGACACCGTGATCGTCAGCGTCAATGTGGTTGAAGGCACGCGCAAACGGGTGCAGGCCTATGAAGGCGTGGTGATTGCCAAGCGCAATCGCGGCCTGAACAGCGGCTTTATCGTGCGCAAAATCTCCAGCGGTGAGGGCGTGGAGCGCACCTTCCAGACCTACAGCCCTTTGATTGCCGGTATTGAAGTCAAGCGCCGTGGCGATGTCCGTCGCGCCAAGCTGTATTACCTGCGTGAGCGCAGCGGCAAATCGGCCCGCATCAAAGAAAAGTTGCCGGCCAAATCAGCTGCAAAATCTGCAGCCAAGGCGGCCGCGCAAGCCACGGCATAACCACCACTGCATCCCAGATCCCAGCGCAGGCAACCGGTTCGGCTGTGTGGCCGTGTAGATGACACCCGGCGTTGACACCACTGCCCCTGCGTCCCTTCCAGCGTCATTTGACCCGCGTCATGTGCCCGTGGTTGGGGTGGACAGGCATTTGCCCGCCGTTGCATCCAATCGCTTGACGGTTGAAGCGTTAGCTGCACGCTTCCTGTCACCACCGCATTGGAAGCCCGAGGTGCTGCGTGAGCCGGCTTTTTCCAGCCGTCCGGTGCGCCCGGCAGCGGTCTTGATAGCAATCGTCACCCATCCGCAACCCACTGTGTTGCTGACCCTGCGCGCCGCGCACCTGAACAGCCATTCCGGGCAGGTCGCGTTCCCAGGCGGCAAGGTGGATAGCACCGATGCCGATGCGGTAGCGGCTGCCCTGCGCGAAGCGTATGAAGAAGTGGGGCTGCCACCTGGCCAGGTGCGGGTGCTGGGTAGCCTACCCAAATACACCACAGGCTCGGCCTTTGTGATTACCCCTGTGGTGGCGCTGGTGCCTGCTGGCTTGGCACTTGTACCCAACCCGCATGAAGTCGATGACGTGTTTGAGGTGCCATTGGCCTTTTTAATGGACCCAGCTCACCATCGCCGTCACCGTTTGCACTGGCAAGGTGTGGAGCGTGAATGGTTTTCCATGCCGCACCAGGGCGTTGGCAAAGAGCATTACATCTGGGGAGCCAGCGCCGGTATGTTGCGCAACCTTTACCGCTTTTTATCCGCGTAGTTGGCTTGACGCGGCTCAAGCTGGCCGCCCGCTATCATTGCCGCATGAGCTTTTTTGCCATCTTGTTTGCCTTGCTGCTGGAGCAGGTTAGGCCCTTGGCGCGCGGTAACCTGATTCACGGGAGCCTGCGCATATGGGTACGCTGGATCAGCAACAATTTTGATACGGGCAAGCCCTATCACGCTTGGTTGGCCTGGGCGCTGGCCACGCTTGGTCCGTCACTGGTGACCTTGACGGTGCACCTGTTGTTGCTCACTTGGGCTGGTTTGTTTTTTGCCATGCTCTGGAGTGTGGCTGTGTTGTATGCGGCTCTGGGATTTAGGCAGTTCAGCCACCACTTCACTGATATCCGCGATTCATTGCACGCCGCAGATGAGGTGCGAGCCCGCCAGCAACTGGCGCAGTGGCAGCAAGTTGATGCGGCGGATTTGCCGCGCAGCGAGATCGTGCGCCACGTTATCGAGTATTCAGTTCTGGCGGCGCATCGGCACGTATTTGGCGTGCTGGGCTGGTTTTCAATTTTGGCTGCACTTGGGCTGGGGCCTACTGGTGCGGTGCTGTTCCGCCTGGCTGAATTTGCCTCGCGCTACTGGAGCGCACGTCCTTTGGCTACTCAACCCGTGGCCCAACAGGCGGTGCAGCATCCTTCAAGTGCAGCACTCCAATTGGTTGCTGCCAAGGCCTGGCTGGTGATTGACTGGCTGCCTGCGCGCATGACGGCGCTGGGGTTTGCCGTCATGGGCAGTTTTGAGGAAGCCATTGACGCCTGGCGCCACTACGCACAGCGCTTTCCCAATGACAACGATGGCGTGATTTTGGCTGCCACTTCGGGCGCAGTGAATGTGCGGTTGGGAGGCGAGGCGCTTAAGGCCGCCGCAACGAGTTTTTCGCCCGGCAGTAGCCAAGGCTTTCAAGCCAGCAGCGGGCTGGAGCAACCGGCCGCGCCTTGGGCGGCCACGCCTTCTACGCCAGGGCGCGAGCCCGAATTGGCGCACCTGCGCAGCATTGTGGGCCTGGTCTGGCGTTCGGTGGTGATGTGGATGGTGCTGTTGGCGTTGCTCACGCTGGCGCGTTTGATCGGCTGAGCCACATCGATCACAGGCGCGTCATACCGCTACCGTATCAATAGCGGCTTTGCGACAACTCGGCAAATAACTCGCTGTAAATTCTGTAGCGCGATGCACTTATTTTGCCTTCGTTGGCAATTGTTTGAATATGTGGAATCACGCCACACCCTGGCTCATGCAAATGTGTGCAGTTATAGAACTTGCATTGCGCCACCAATGCGGCAAAGTCAGGCATGCAGGCCGCCAGTTGCATGGGTTCGATGTGGTGCAAGCCAAATTCCTGAAAACCGGGCGAGTCAATCAAGCCGGTGGTTTTGGCACTGTCCACCCAATACCAACGGCTGCTAGTCGTGGTGTGCTTGCCAGAGTTGAGGGCAGTTGAGATTTCCTGGGTAAAGGCTTTGGCTTGCGGTACCAGCAGATTGGTCAAGCTGCTTTTGCCACTACCCGATGGCCCCAGCAGCAAGGTAGCTTTGCCAACCAGCAAGCGGGTCAGTTCAGCCAGCGCCGCCTCGGGCTGGGTGCGAATCGACAGTCCATGTACCTGGTAGCCCATGGCGCGATAGGGCGCCAGTCGCGCCATCGCGCGTTCAAACGGTAGGGGTAAATCGCTCTTATTGAGCACAATCACTGGCGCAATACGCTCGGCTTCAGCGGCAATCAGGCTGCGTGCCAACTGACTTTCAGAAAATTCCGGCTCTGCCGCCACCAATACCAGCACCTGATCTAAATTGGCGGCAAAGGCCTTGGTGCGCACCTCGTCCTGGCGGTAGAAGCAATTGCGGCGTGGTTCTATTTTTTCAATCGTGCCTTCGTCTTGCGAAGCTAGCCATTGCACACGGTCGCCTACCAGGGGCAGGTTTTTTTTGCCGCGCGGGTGGCAAATGATTTGCTGCCCCTCGGCCGCCTCCACCACGCAATGGCGGCCATGGGTGGCCACGACCAAACCTGCTTGCAGCGTCAAGCGCGGCTCCCAGATCGTTGGGTTAAATCAAGCCAGCAGAGCATCAATTTGCGCTGCACAGGCAAAGTCGTGCCCTGACAAACCTTGAATATCGTGGCTGTTGTAGCGCACGGTGCATTCACGGTAAGTCACCATCAGACTTGGGTGATGGTTTTGTGTGTGCGCTACAAAAGCCACCGCGTTGACAAATGCCAGGGTTTCAAAATAGTTGTTGAATACGCAGGTTTTCTCAATGGCCACGTCTTGCCCATCACCGATCAGCTTCCAGTCAACTAGTTGAGCCAGTTTTGCTACTACTTCGGCTGCGTTTAGTGCGCGCTGCATTTGCGCAGACGGCACTTCAGGGTTAAAAATCGAGTTCATCCAACCGAGCCGGGCAGTGCAATCGCCTGCATGCGTGCCAACCGCTCAGCGGCACTGGGGTGCGAGTAGTAAAACTTCACAAACAAGGGGTCGGGCGTTAGTGTGCTGGCGTTGTCTTCATAGAGCTTGAGCAAGGCAGCGCTCAAATGCTGCGCGCTGGTTTGCGCCACTGCAAAAGCGTCGGCCTGAAATTCGTCGCGCCTGGAGCTAAGGGCCATCAAAGGGGAGACAAAGAAGGTAAACAACGGCAGCGCCAACATGAACAGCAGCAGCGCTAGCGCGTCGTTGGCGCCGCCTGCCAGTTGTGGCTGCACGCCCAAGCCGGTGTAAAACCACACTTGGCCTGAGAGCCAGCCAAGCAAAGCAAAGCCCAGAAGGCTCAAGCCAAACAAACCCAGCATGCGTTTGATGATGTGCTTGTGCTTGAAGTGACCCAACTCATGTGCCAACACAGCATCCACCTCGAGTGGTGACAGGCGTGCCAGCAGGGTGTCAAAAAAAACTACCCGTTTGGCCGCACCAAAACCGGTGAAGTAGGCATTGGCGTGGGCGCTGCGCTTGCTGCCGTCCATCACAAATAGCCCTTTGGCGGCAAAGCCGCAGCGCTGCATCAGTGCCGTCACGCGCGCTTTTAAGGTTTCATCTTCGAGCGGTTTGAACTGGTTGAACAGCGGCGCAATCACTGTGGGATAAAGCACCAGCATGAGCAAGCTAAAGCCGGTCCATGCACCCCATGCCCACAGCCACCAGGCGTTACCTGCAGCGCCCATGAGCCACAACACCAGTGCAGCAACTGGCAACCCCAGGAGTGAACCGACGAGCGTGGATTTAGCCAAGTCTTGCAGCCACAGAGATGGCGTGGTCTTGTTAAAGCCAAAGCGTTGCTCCACCACAAAGGTTTGGTACAAGCTAAAGGGTAGGTCGAGAAGGCTGCTAATTACGACAAAGGCGGCCAGCAGGGCCAATTGCTGCCCCATGCCGGCACCCAGCCAGGCGAGCAAACTTTGGTTCAGTGCGTCTAGGCCACCCAGCAGCGTCCAGCCAAGCAAAACCACGGTGCCAAAGGCCAGTTCCAGCACGCCCAGGCGTGATTTGGTGAGCGTGTAATCTGCGGCTTTCTGGTGTGCGGACAGGCTGATGGTGTGGGCAAACGCTGCAGGCACCACGGCGCGGTGCCGCGCTACATGGCGAATCTGGCGCGAGGTCAGGTACAAGCGCGTCATCACGCCAGCTAACAGCACGGCGGCAAAAAGCAAGGTCCACACAGAAGAAGTGTTCAAAGCAGTCATGCAGATAAGTTTAGGGCATAAGCGAGAATGCCTTGATGCAAGACACTGCCAACCCCGTGAACCCTGCGCCCATTGCGACGCTGGCCAAATCTGATCAGAACCTGGTGTGGATCGACTGCGAAATGACGGGCTTGAATCCCGACGCCGCCGAGGCCTCTGATCGCTTGCTGGAGATTGCCGTCATCGTGACCGGTCCGCAATTGACGCCGCGCATTGAAGGCCCGGTGCTGGTGATTCACCAGAGCGACGCGCAACTCGACAAGATGGACGCCTGGAACAAGGGCACGCACGGCAAAAGCGGACTGATCGACAAAGTCAAAACCTCCAGCTTGACAGAGGCGCAGGCCGAGGCGCAGTTGCTGGCCTTCATCAAAGTCTATGTGCCCAAGGGCCAGTCACCGCTGTGCGGCAATACCATCAGCCAGGACCGGCGGTTTTTGGTCAAGTACATGCCGCAGCTCGAGTCTTACCTGCATTACCGCAACCTGGATGTGAGCACGCTCAAGGAATTGGCCAAGCGCTGGCGACCCGAGGTCTATTCGGCCTTCAAAAAGCGGCAATTGCACACGGCGTTGGCTGATGTGCATGAATCGATTGACGAGTTGGAGCACTACCGCACCCATTTTTTGAAATAAGTGCCGTAAATAGGGGTTGATTGAAAGAAATGCCGTGGTAATGTGACAAACATGTGTCACCAGTCACACCCTTTTTACCAATAACAAAAAATCGCGTCAAAACGGCACGGCTTTGTTGCCATACGCCGCCTTTTGGGCTTCGTTGTTCATACAGCGGGCACTGAATCCGACGCCAACACGCCAACTCTGCAATGAACACATTCACATCCGTTTCTGGCACTGTTCGCTCGGGCTTGCTGGGCAAGTTGGGTCAGCGCCTGGAGGCGCTTCCCGTACCTGCTGCCTTGCGCTTGCCTGGAGGCGATTTGATTGGCCCATCCAACGCCCGGGTAGTCCTGGGGTTTTCAGACTGGGGCTGCGCCAAGGCCCTGATGCTCGGGCAGATTGGCGTGCTGGCCGACCATTTTGTAGCTGGCCGCTTTGACCTGGAGCGCGGCTCGATGCGCGACTTCATGGAGGTGGTGGCGGCCCTGGTGGTGGGCGACCCGATCCAGAACAACCTGTCTTTTCTGGGCCGCTGCTTTCAGACCCTACGCTCCATGTCGCGCCACACGCTGGCGCGCGACGCCGGGCAAATCAGCTTTCACTACGATGTGTCCGACGACTTTTACGCACTGTGGCTCGATCCGCGCCGGGTCTATTCATGCGCCTATTTCCGCGCCTCAGACCTGAGCCTGGCGCAGGCGCAAGAGGCCAAGCTCGACCATATTTGCCGCAAGCTGCTGCTCAAGCCGGGCCAGCGTTTTCTGGATGTGGGCGCCGGTTGGGGTGGCCTGCTGCTGTGGGCGGCCGAGCATTACGGCGTGGACGCCACCGGTATCACGCTGTCGCGCAACCAGCATGCGCATGTGAACCGATTGATCGAGCAAAAAGGGCTGTCGGGGCGCGTGCGCATGGAGCTGCTCGACTACCGCCTGCTTGATGAAAGCCAGCCGTATGACCGTATTGCCTCGGTGGGCATGTACGAGCATGTGGGGCGCATCCATCTGAGCGCTTATTTCAGCAAGATGGCGCGCCTGCTCAAACCGGGTGGCCTCATCATGAACCATGGCATTACCTCGGCGGGCCTGGACAATGCCGAGGTAGGGGCCGGCATGTCAGACTTTATTGAAAAATACATTTTCCCGGGCGGCGAGCTGACCCACATTAGTCACGCGCTCAACCGGCTGGCCCAGGGCGGACTTGAAATGGTGGACACCGAAAACCTGCGCCCGCATTACGCGCGCACCTTGTGGGCTTGGTCGGATGCGCTGGAAGCGCAGTTGGGTCAGGCACTGAATGTGTTGTCGCAAGCCACCGACGCGCAGCGCGGCAGTGAAACCGTGCGCGCCTACCGGCTTTACCTGGCCGGTTGTGCCATGGCTTTTGAGCAAGGCTGGCTGTCGCTGCACCAGGTGCTGGCCAGCCGCAACGACGGAAACTCGGCCAACGGCGCCATGCGCGGTGCCCAAAGTGATTACCCGTTCAATCGCGAATACATTTACCGCTGATAGCGCATGCTGCAATCCACGGCCTCTAGGTTAGGCGCAACAAAAAATACTTGGTAAAAACCCGGATGCATGCCATAATCTGAGACTGCACTGAAAAAATCAGTGCAATTGCACATCCGCTATCACTTCAATCGCAGGTCGCGCCGCGCAGTTTGCCTTCACCAGCAAACCGGGCAGCACAAAAAGACCTGCAGCACAGAATTCCTGGGCTTGTGCCCAACTCTGAATTCAGCGCACCGTTTGATGGTTGATGTTTTTTAACCATGAAACGGCGCCACCCAGTCAGCAGACTGGGCGTGCCTTGAAAGTACGTATGACCGACGCTTATGAAGCGCTGGACGATGCCTCGTCCGGCGACCTGATTTCCATTTCCTCCCCTCTGGATGTGGGGGATGCCCCAGCACCTGCCGCCGAGCCATTGGCACCCAACGGCTTTGTGAAACTGGGCCTGGCCCCCGAGCTGCTGCGCGCCATTGAAGACCTGGGCTACAACCAGCCCACCACGGTGCAGGAACAAACCATTCCGCTGGCCATGCAAGGTCTGCAAACCGATCCCGACGCTGATGCCGATTCGAAAAGCACCAAAGCCAGCTTTGTCGATCTGATGGTCTCCAGCCAGACCGGCAGCGGCAAGACCGCCGCCTTCTTGCTGCCCGTGCTGCACACCTTGCTGATTCAGCAAGCACAAGCCGAAGCCAAAGAGCGTGCCGAGTTTGAAGCCGCCACCGTACTGGCCGCCGCCAAGGGCGAAGCGCCACCGAAACGCCCCAAGCGCAAAGACCCCACCAATGCCCGCAATTTCAGCGCCGCCACCCCCGGCGCGCTGGTGCTGTGCCCCACGCGCGAGCTGGCGCAGCAGGTGGCGCACGACGCCATCGAGCTGGTCAAGCATTGCCGCGGTCTGCGCATTGCCAACGTGGTGGGCGGCATGCCCTACCAGTTGCAAATTGCCAAGCTGCAAAACGCCAATCTGGTGGTTGCCACCCCCGGGCGTTTGCTCGACTTGCAGCGCTCGATGCAGATCAAGCTCGACCAGGTGCAATTCTTGGTGGTCGACGAAGCCGACCGCATGCTCGACCTGGGCTTCTCTGACGACCTGGCCGAAGTCAACCAGCTCACCATTGCGCGCCAGCAAACCATGATGTTCAGCGCCACTTTTGCGCCGCGCATCCAGCAGCTGGCCGCGCGCGTCATGCGCCAGCCGCGCAAGCTGCAAATTGACTCCCCGCAAGAAAGGCACGTCAATATCAAGCAGGTGCTGTTCTGGGCTGACAACTCGCAGCACAAGCGTGCCTTGCTCGACCATTGGTTGCGCGACAAAAGCATTGACCAGGCGATTGTGTTTGCCAGCACGCAGGTGGAGTGTGATGGCCTTGCCAATGACCTACAGCAAGCCGGCTTCAGCGCTGTGGCGCTGCACGGCGCGTTGAGCCAGGGTATCCGCAACCGCCGCCTGATGGCGCTGCGCCAGGGCCAAGTACAGATTTTGGTAGCCACCGATGTAGCCTCGCGCGGCATCGACGTGCCCACCATCTCGCACGTTTTTAACTACGGCCTGCCCATGAAAGCCGAAGACTACACCCACCGCATTGGCCGCACTGGCCGCGCAGGGCGCGATGGCCTGGCCGTGACGTTTGCCGAATTCCGCGACCGCCGCAAGATTTTCGACATTGAGGCTTACACCCAGCAGCCCATCAAGGCCGAGGTGTTGCCCGGCCTGGAGCCCAAGCAGCGCTTTCCTGAGCCTTCGCGCGCACCGCGCAGCAATGCGGGTGGCAACTTTGGCGGCGACAGCCGTGGCCGCAATGACTCGCGCGGTCGCGACGCCGCGCCACGCAATTTCGCTGGCCGTGATGCGCCGCGCTCATTTGGCAACCGCGACGCGGCCCGGCGTGACGCAGGCCCGCGTGATTTTGCTGGCCGCGAGAACAACCGCGATTTCGGCAACCGCGACGGCGGTAACTTCCCCAGCCGTGACGGCAACCGCGGGTTCGCTGGCCGCGATGCCGGTGGGCGCGACACGGGTGGGCGTGATTTTGCAGGCCAGCCCGGCCCGGCATTTGAGCGCCAAGACCGAGGTGACCGCCCGCGCAGCTTCACCCCCGGTGCCGCGCCCAGCCGCCCGGCCTGGAGCAAAGCCCCACCTGCAGGCGCAGACCGCCGGCCCGCACCCGGCCCCAGCCGTGTGATGGTGGTGCGCGATAGCAAGCCACGCACCAGCCGCCCCGCCCGCCCGGCGCGTTAAACGCCAGTGCCTGGCAGCACCCGGCGTGCTGTCAGCGCATGTGATTGCGCCGCGCCAGTTCCACGAACAGGCCGGCGTGGTCCAAGTCACCCAGGCCTTGCGCTTGTTGTTGGGTACTTCCTTGCGCATAAAGCTGCTCAAACAGGGTGGTAATGGGCGCGTCAAAATCCAGTTCGCTGGCCGTCGCCAGCGCGTTGCGCAAATCCTTGAGCTGAATCGCCATGCGCCCGCGCGGCGCAAAGTCGCGCTCGACCATGCGCTGGCCGTGCACTTGCAAAATGCGGCTGTCGGCAAATCCGCCGCTGATCGCCTGCTTGACCTTGGCCATGTCAGCGCCACCTTTTTCACACAACAAAAGCGCTTCGGCCACCGCGCCAATGGTGATGCCCACAATCATCTGGTTCGCTAATTTGGCGAGTTGCCCGGTGCCGTGCGCGCCCACATGGGTCGCGTGGCCCAGCGCGGCAAACACGGGCAGGGCGCGGGCAAAATCCGCTGCCTCGCCACCGGCCATGATGGCCAGGCTGCCGGCCTCTGCGCCCACGGTGCCGCCCGACACCGGCGCGTCCAGATGTGCCAGGCCCAGCGCTGCCAGGCGCGCAGCGTGGTCGCGGGCTTGCGCGGGTTGAATAGAGGCCATGTCAATGACCAGCGTGCCGGGCCGGCACGCTTGCGCTACCGTGGGCGTGCCCTGCGCTGTCCCCGCCGCCTGGCCAAACAGCACTTGCTCAACCACGCTGCCGTTTTCCAGCAGGCTGATGACGGTGTCGGCCGCGCGGGCCGCCTCAAATGCCTGGGCATGCACCGTGGCACCGGCCACGCGCTCGGCCTTGGCGCGGGTGCGGCTCCACACGTGAACCTCGTGGCCCGCCGCGCACAAACGCTGCGCCATGGGCAGGCCCATGAAGCCAATGCCGAGCACGGCGATTTTCAGGGGTTGTGGTGACGGTGCGGGCAGGTTCATAGCGGGCAGGTGAGGGCGTCAAAGCAAACTGGGGGCAAAGGTGGTCTCCATCTCGCGCCGTATTTGCCAGGCGCGGGTGGTGGTGTCCATGGCCACATCGGCCCAGCACAGGGACTGGCCTTTTTTTACTGGCCGCACAAGCTTGACCTGGTGTGCCAGGCCCAAGGGCAAGCCGCCCTTTTGTTCGCTATGCAAGCCACCCTTTTGCGCATCCTGCAAACCCCCCAGTTGCAGCGATTTTTGCGCTGGCAGCAGCTTGCCCCAGACGGTGTAGCCGCCTTCGCCGTCCAGCATTTCGCCGGCTTGCAGGTCGCGCTTGGCGGTGGCCACCACATCGGCGTTCCAGCAGGTGGCCACGCCGGTGGGCTCATTGCGCAGCGCGACGCTGGCCACCGACACGCCCACCTCCAGCCCGATGAGGTGCCAGCGCTTGTAGAGCGTGAAATAGCGCCCGCTCGGGTCGGTGTGGGCGTTGTATTCCTCAAAGCAATTTTTGATGTAATCCGTCTCGGCTTCCACCGTGACCCACACGCCCATGCGGATGTCGTAGGGAATGGCGCGGCCGTTGGCTTCCAGCGAGGAGATCACCTCGACCATGCCCTTGCGCTCCAGCACGCCGCCCTCGTTGATGGGGCGGGTCACAAAGGGAATGTCTTCCACACTTGCGGGCGGGTAAAGCAGGCCGTTGCTCGGCACCGCGAGGCCAGTGGCGTTGGCCACCGCGGTGGATTCGATGGACGGCTTGGAGCCATCCAGAAAGCTGTTGAACATTTTGGGGTTGAGGCCGCCGCGCGCCGCCTGCTCGGGCGTCAGGCCGTAGTTGCCCCACACCGTGTCGGGGGTGGATTCGCAAAAATGCGGCAACCACTTGTGGCCGCGCCCGGCCGCCACCACCGGGAAGCCGCAGGTGCGGGCCCAGTCCACCAAATCACAAATCAGCGCCGGCTGGTCGCCAAACGCCAGTGAATACACGACGCCCGCTTGCGCTGCACGGCGTGCCAGTAGTGGGCCGCAAAACGCGTCGGCCTCAACGGTGACGTTCACTACATGCTTGCGCTGCGCAAAAGCCGCCAGGATGTGGTCAACCGCGGCTACCGGCGAGCCGGTGCACTCGACCACGATGTCAATCGCCGGGTGCTTCACCAGCGCCTGCCAGTCGTCGCCCACATGGGTTGCGCCGGTTTTCAGTGCCTCGTCTATCGAGGCTGCCTGGGCACGCTCTGCGTTCCAGCCGACGCGGGCCAGGTTGGCCTGCGCGTTGCTTGGCGACAAATCGGCAATGGCCACCAGGTGCACGCCGGGTGTGCGCGGCACTTGGGCCAGGTACATGGAGCCGAATTTGCCGGCCCCGATCAGGCCGATGCGCACAGGGCGGTTTTCTGCAGCGCGCTGCTGCAGCTTGGTGTAGAGATTCATAGTCTCAGGCGGCCAGTTTCAGGCTGGGGCTGATTTCGGCCAGCGAGGTTTGCAGTGCAGACGCAGGCAGCCCGTTCTTCCATGGCAACTCCACCCGGTAAGGCTGGAGCAGGCAGTCATCGGGCAGGCAGGCAATGGGCGTGAAGTCGCGGTGGGCAATGTACTCCACCCGCTTGTGGCGGCGAATGTGGTTGCTCACCGCGCACAGGCTCAGGTAAACGCTGACGCGGTTGAACGGCGAGAGGTTGCTGCCCGAGGCGTGCACCAGGCAACTGTGAAACAAAATCATGGAACCCGCCGGGCCGAGCGGGCTGACGATGCCACCTTGTTTGCCCCCAGCGCGCTCCACCAGCTTGCCAATCAGTTCATTGTTGATGGTCCACAGCGGGTAGCTGGTGGTGTTCAGGTCGTGGCCTGCATCAAGCACACCCAGCTTGTGGCTGCCGGGGATGAACATCAGCGGGCCGTTGAAAGGGGTCACGTCGTCGAGAAAAATCGCTACATTCATGGCGCGCTCGGTGGGCATCAGGTCGTCGTTGAGCCAGGTGCCGTAGTCCTGGTGCCACTGCCAGACATCGCCCTCAAAAGCCATCTTGCCGTTGATCTTGAACTGGTGCATATAAAGCGGCTCGCCCAGCAGGTCTTGCACTGGCCCGATCATGCGCGGATGCCGTGCCAGCCGGGCAAAAGGGTCGCTGTACAGGTGCGCGGCGAAGTTGGTGCGCACGGCATCCGAGCCTTTCTCGCGCACGTTGTAGGCCTCGCGGCGGCTGTAGAGCTCGGGCACCGCGTGGGTCAGCGTTCGGGTTTCATCGGCGCTGAACAGACCGGGGAAAAACAAATAGCCTTCGCGGTCGAATTGTTCGCGTTGTGACTGGCTGAGTTTCATGCGTTCTCCTGATGAAATAAACCGGATGCGGCTAATTATGTCGCGGCTGCCTGTGCGTTGCAGTGACGGGGCTTGTGTCAAGATAAGGGTGTGTGTTGACGACCCGGAGAAATAGTGATGGCCAAAATTAACCGCGCCCAACTCGACGCCCTCTACAACAACCGCGCGCTGGTGCCCGACCACCCGGCACACTTTGCACGTTGGGCCAAAGATTCTGCCCGCGTGCGCGCCACGCAGCCCTGCCACCTGGACGTGGACTACAGCAGTGGCAGCGCCTTGCCTGCCCTGCCGCAGCAAACGCTCGATATTTTTCCGGCTGCGCCGGGCGCATCCGGTGCGTCGCCGGCCCCGGTGATGGTATTTATCCACGGCGGCTACTGGCGCTCGCTCGACAAGTCCGAGCATTCGTTTGTGGCGCCCGCGTTCACCCGGCAGGGCGCCTGCGTGGTGGTGCCCAATTACGCGCTGTGCCCCGGCACACCCGCGCAGCCAGTGACGATTTGCCATATCGTGATGCAAATTGTGCAGGCCCTGGCCTGGACCTACCGCCACATTGCCGCTTATGGCGGCGACCCGCAGCGCATTAGCCTGGTGGGCCACTCGGCAGGCGGGCATTTGGCCACCCAGTTGCTGGCCTGCCGCTGGCACAAGTACGCCCCCGACCTGCCGCGCGGGCTGGTGAAAAATGCCTTGTCGATTTCGGGTTTGTACGCCCTTGATGAACTGCGCCATGTGCCGTTCTTGAAAGAGTCGCTCTTGCTCACCAAACCCGACGCTCTTGCGGCCAGCCCGGCCTGGCTGCCACGGCCTAAATTGCATGCATCCAAGAAAGACTTTCAGGGCTTGCTGTACTGTGTGGCCGGGGCTGATGAAAGCCCGGCTTTCATCAAACAAAACAAGTTAATGCAAAAAGCCTGGGGCAAAAAGCGCGTGCCTGTGTGCGAGGAAATTGGTGCGCACAACCATTTCAGTATCTTGCAGGCGTTGATTGACCCTACGCACCGGCTGCACGGCCTTGCGAGCACGTTGCTCATTTGACACACTAGCCAGCATGCCCAATCAAACAACCAGCGCGCAAAAACAGCTTGCGTTGCGCGGCATGCCAGGCGTTCTTTGCGCCCTGTTTTGTGCGGTGCTGTTGGCCGCTTGCGGCGGCGGTGGCGGTGTTCCTGTGCTGCCTAGCAGCGGGGAGGTTTCGTCGCCTGCTGCGCCTGCCTTGCCCGTACCCTCACTGCCGCCCACCACGTCCACTACCCCTGCGCCACCGGCCACGCCGCAGGGCTGTTCGGTGGATGAGCAACGCGCCTGGCTGCGCGCCGACATGAACGAGCGTTACTTTTGGTACGACCAGCAAGGCACGCCAAATAACGCAGCCACCAGCTTGCCAGGCTACTTTGACTCGCTCTTGTTCAAGCCCACCGACAACTTCAGCTTTGCCCAAAACGAGCAGCAGTTCACCCAGTTTTTTGCCGAGGGACGGCGCGTCGGGTATGGCTATTCGCTGGCGTTTGCCGACGCGCAGCGCAGCCTGCTTCAGTTTGCCGTGATTGAGCCACTGAGCCCGATGGCGCAAGCGGGTGTACAGCGCGGCGACAGCGTGCTGGCCATTGACGGCCTCACGCCCGCGCAAATTGCCGCCGGGGGCCTGCCAGCCGTTAGCACCGAGGGCGTGGCACGCCGCTTTAGCCTGCGCCAGCGCAATGGCTTGCTGCGCGACATCACCGTGGTGTCGGCCAACTTCGCCTTAAGCCCGGTGCTCGCCACCGCCACCTTTGCCCTGAATGCCACGCAAGGCCAGACACAGGTGGGCTATTTGGCTTACCAGCAGTTCATTGCCGGCAGCGACGCAGCGCTTAAAACCGCGCTGAACAAGTTTTACGCAGGGGGTGTGCAAGAGCTGGTGCTTGACTTGCGCTACAACGGCGGTGGCCGCGTCAGCACCGCGCGCGACCTGGCCAGCCTGATTGGCGGCGACGCGCTGGATGGCCGCACCTTTGCCAGCCTCAACTTCAACAACAAGAACCAGGCCAGTAACTTGGTGTTTCGCTTTGTGCGCAACCAGCAGGTGGCCATACCAGTTTCTAATTTTGTGCGCAACCCCGACGGCAGCTTTGCCTTCACCAGCAGTGGGGGCGCGCCCGACGCGCCAGTTGCCAGTTCCAGCCTGCGCCGGTTATTTGTCATTACCTCGGCAGCCACGGCATCGGCCAGTGAACTGGTCATCAACGGCTTGCGCCCTTTTATGAGCGTAGTGCAAATTGGTGCCACCACCAATGGCAAGCCTTATGGTTTTGCGCCGCGTGCCAACTGCGGCACGGTCTATAACGCGGTCAATTTTGATTCAGTCAATGCGCTGGGTGTGGGCGGCTATGTGAACGGCCTGCCTGCTACCTGCAATGTGCCCGACGACCTGGGCCATCTGCTGGGCGATGCGGCCGAGGCGCGCACTGCCGCTGCGTTGGCGTTCATTACCACCGGCAGTTGCCCAGCGGGTGCGCAAACACCGCTGGCACTGCAATTGCGCGGGCTGCCGCTCGTGCCACTGGGCGAAACCGTGCCGCCGCAAATGTTCAGCTTCTAGGCGGTAGATAGGTTTGCGGCGCTGGGGTGGCCGCTGGCCTGTGGGTGTTGGTTGCTTTTTTTGATAGCAAAAAAGCATAGCGCTACCCGCATGTGTCTATTGGGCTAAAGCAGTATTTGGTGCTTGAAATTAGCCTAATTTTCTTAAAATCTGGCGTTTTGTGCCGTGTTGATATGGAAAAACGACTTTATGGAACAAAAATCATAAAAAACACGGCTTTTTCAGCCATTAAAACGCAGTAAAACCGTTAATCAGCGAGCGAGTAACGCTCACTTTTTTTACTATTTAATCAGTAGCAAAAAGGGCAGGCAATGTGCCCCAATGCTTTAACTGTGGATCAAGGCTTGCAGCGCGTTTGCGCCGCAAGCAGCCAACTGGCGCTGGCGTCTTCCACCCAGCCCACCACGCGCAGGCGTTCGGGCCGCGCGCCTTCTGGGATGCTCATGACTTGCGAGGCGTAGAACTGCGCGCCGGGTTCGCGCCGCCCGCCTTGTGCCTCACTGCCGCTGCGCCGGGGTTGCGCCAGTATGGGGTGTACAACGCGCCCGTCCCACACGGTTTCCACACTGTTTCTTACCAGGTTGCGCTCCACCGGCGTGCCGTCTACCCCCGCGGGAATGGTCTCCACTAGCGCCAGCGTGGCCTTGAGTGCGCCTATGTCGCGCCCGGCCAGCGGGTTGCGGCTGTTGACCGGTAACAAAAGGGCCATCGACGCGCCCACATAGCCGCCGCTGTGGCTGCTAAAGGGTAGGCCGTGCGCGACCCGCAAGCGCGCGCCGTGCAGCGCGTGCTGCGCGGGCAGGCTAAGCGCATGCGCCACGCTGTCGGTGGCTGGGGGCAGGCTGCGGCCCAGTGCGCCAAGGCGCGCTAACGCGTCGCTGGTAGCGGCGATGGACAGCGGTGCAGCCTCGCCCAGTGCGCCGGGTGTAATCCAGTCCAGCGCCAAGCTGCCCGCGGGCAAGGCTGGTGGTTGCTGGCTCCAGCAGGCGGCGCAGTCGGCGTTGATAAAGCGCTCTTGCACCTGCGTGGGCGGGCGCTGGCCGTCGCTGGAGCAGGTTGATTGGGCAAAGAGGGTGCTGGCTGTGCTGACCAGGCCAACTAGAACAACAAGCAGGCGCAAGGGTTTCATGCCCGTATTGTGGCGCGGCCTGGCAGCTGCCCCAGGCGTCTCAGACGCTTTCTACAATGGCGCATGACTCATCCCATTGCGCAAGCGCTGTCGCCTGCACAGCCCAACCAGCTGGCTGACACTGCACCCTCCCACTTGCTGCATGCCCTGAACCCCGAGCAACTCGCCGCCGTGACGCTGCCGCCTGAGCACGCGTTGATTTTGGCGGGCGCTGGTTCGGGCAAAACCCGGGTGCTCACCACCCGCATTGCCTGGCTGGTGCAAACCGGCCAGGTGTCACCGGCAGGCATCTTGGCGGTAACCTTTACCAACAAGGCCGCCAAAGAAATGATGACGCGGTTGTCTGCCATGCTGCCTTTCAATGTGCGCGGCATGTGGATCGGCACCTTTCACGGCCTGTGCAATCGCCTTTTGCGGTTGCACTACAAGCTGGCCGGGCTGCCGCAGAGTTTTCAGATTCTGGACACGCAAGACCAACTCTCGGCCATCAAGCGGCTGTACAAGCAGTTCAATGTTGATGAAGAGCAGTACCCGCCCAAGCAAACGCAGTGGTTTATTGCCGGCTGCAAAGAAGACGGCCAGCGCCCCAAAGATGTGGTCAGCCACGATGCCGCAGGGCGCAAGAAAACCGAGCTCTACCAGCTTTATGAAGACCAGTGCCAGCGCGAAGGCGTGGTGGACTTTGGCGAGCTGATGCTGCGCAGCTACGAGCTGCTGCAGGGCAACGACGCGCTGCGCGCGCACTACCAGCGGCGCTTTGCGCACATTTTGATCGACGAGTTTCAGGACACCAACAAGCTGCAATACGCCTGGATCAAGCAGTTGGCGGGCCAGCCCGATGCGCTGCTGCCCGCGCTGACAAAAAGCTTGGTGGCCGTGGGCGACGACGACCAGAGCATCTACGCCTTTCGCGGCGCGCGCGTAGGCAACATGGCGGATTTTGTGCGCGAATTCAATGTGCGCCACCAGATCAAGCTGGAAGAAAACTACCGCAGCCACAGCAACATCCTGAACTGCGCCAATGACTTGATCAGCCACAACACGCGCCGCCTGGGGAAAAACCTGCGCACCGCGCAAGGCCCGGGCGAACCGGTGCGGCTGTACCAGGCACCCAACGACTGGGACGAGGCGCGCTGGATGGTGGAAGAAATGCAGCAGCTCAGCCGCGACGGGTTTGAGCGGGTGCAAATTGCCGTGCTCTACCGCAGCAACGCGCAAAGCCGGGTGATTGAAACCGCGCTGTTCAACGTGGGCATGCCCTACCGCGTGTATGGCGGATTGCGCTTTTTTGAGCGCGCCGAGGTCAAGCACGCGCTGGCGTATTTGCGCCTGCTGGAGAACCCGCACGATGACACCAGCTTCATGCGCGTGGTCAATTTCCCGCCGCGCGGCATTGGCGCGCGCAGTCTGGAGCAACTGCAAGACGTGGCGCGCGCATCCGGCTGCTCGCTGCACGACGGCGTGAGCGCTGTCAGTGGCAAGGCTGGCACCAATATTGGTGCGTTTGTCGCCAAGCTCGACGTCTGGCGCGAGCAGACGCAAGGCATGACGCTGCGCGACATCATTGAGCTGGTGCTCGACCACAGCGGTCTGGTTGAACACTACAAAGCTGACAAAGAGGGCGCAGACCGGATTGAGAATTTGCAGGAGCTGGTCAACGCCGCCGAGAGTTTTGTGACGCAAGAAGGCTTTGGCCGCGATGCGGTGGCGCTGCCCACCGACGAGTTGGGTAGGGCGCTAACGCAGTCACCAGCGAGCCAGGGTTTGAACCCGAATTTGCCGGACGCAAGTGCGTCCATGGCCGCCGACAAGGCGGACTTGCCCTTCGCCCTGGGGGAAGGGTTGGGATGGGGGGGCAATGGCACGGGCGATTCGCCCGATCTCCAAAGCGGCGAAGTGATGTCTCCGTTAGCTTCATTTTTAACCCACGCCGCTTTGGAGTCGGGCGACAACCAGGCCAAGACCGGGCAAGACGCCATTCAGCTCATGACGGTGCATTCGGCCAAGGGCCTGGAGTTTGACTGTGTGTTCATTACGGGGCTGGAAGAGGGCCTGTTTCCGCATGAAAACTCGCTCAGTGACCACGATGGCCTCGAAGAGGAGCGCCGCTTGATGTATGTGGCCATCACCCGTGCGCGCCAGCGCTTGTATTTGAGCCATTCGCAAACCCGCATGCTGCATGGCCAGACGCGCTTTAATTTGCCCAGCCGTTTTATGGACGAGCTGCCGCAAGACGCACTGAAATGGCTAAGCGCCAAACAGCCCAGCACTGCGCCAAGCGCCGCTTGGGGCGGCTACGCTGGCCACAAAGCAGCAGGCAGCATGCCAAGCTATGCCGCCAGAGCCGGGTTTGACGCTGGCAGCGCCAGCTTCTCGCCCGCTTTGGCTCTGGCGCATGCCGCCGCCACGGGTCACGCGCTGCGGCTGGGCATGCAGGTGTTTCACAACAAGTTTGGCGAGGGCACTGTGCTCACGCTGGAAGGCAGTGGCGACGATGCCCGGGCACAAATTAACTTTGCCCGCCACGGCAGCAAATGGCTGGCGCTGAGTGTGGCCAAGCTAACACCGGTTTAAGCGCCCGCTTCAGTAGCCTTGCGAGCCGTCGGCGCTGCCCTTGACGCCTGTAATCTGCCAGGTGCAGCGCTGATTGACCAGGCGCGCCAAATATTCCTGTTCTTCGTCGGTGTGGTTAAACGCCTTGGCGGGTACCAGCAGGCGGCCGTCTTTGGTGGTGGCTTCGGTTTCAATCCAGTAAGCACGGTGGTATTGGGCAATGTTCAGCGTTTTCTCGCGGCCCACGTCCATGGCGACCTCGCCGTAGCAGTTGCAAAAATACGAGCGACCATTTTGGTCGGGAAAAATCTCGCTGTAGATGCCGGTGCCGCGGATACCGGCCGTCAGCGTGGGCGTGATGATCTGGCGGCTCACGCCCTTGCCCCAGACCGCGCCCACCGCACCCGAGATCATGCGCAGCACGCTCACGGCGTTGATGCTGGCACCGCGCTCTACCGTAATGCGGCTGTTTTGGCGCACCTGGAACGAGGTGTTGCCAATGACAAAAATCAGCATCGAGCCCGGCCCGGTTTGCAGCGCATCGCCAGTTTGAATGGCCTGCTGGGGCAGCAGTTTGCTGCCATTGATCAGAATATCGCCTTGAAAATCCACCACATTGCTGCGGCGCTGGGCAAAGGCGGTATCAAAACCACCCAGTGCAGTCCAGGCAGCAGCGTTTTTCAGAAAGCTGCGCCTTTGGTACCAAAGGACTTCGTCTTCAGTGCGGCCCTGCAAAATGTGCTGTGTCATGGCGTACTTTCCAAAGTAGGGTTCTTGTCAAAAACAAAACAGTCGCGGTAGGTAAAAAACAGCGACATAAAAAACAGCGCCAGCACCGTCATGGCGGCTGGCACAACCGCCAGCGAGACCAGGCGGGGATTGCCGATTAACGCCGCAATGGCCGTAATTGCAATCAGGATGCCCACCAGCAACAGCAGCCAGACTACACCAAACAGCGCCAGAGCCCAAAAGTTTTTCAGGCAGGCCAGCAGGCTGTAAAACAGGCTTTGCACCGCACCCAGCCCTTGCCAGTGGGTGAGCGCTGGGGCATGCCAAAACAGCAGCGACAGCGGGAGGTACAGCAGCAAGCTGACCCAGCTGGCAAGCTGAAAGCCCGAATCGGCCAGCAGCTCGGGCGTGATCTCCCCGCCCAGCAAGTACAGGCGGGCAAACTGGCCGCCGTCAAACAAGGCAGTGATGCCCATGATGAGCAAAAAACCCAGGGCGTAAATGACCCCAAGCAAGGCCATCTGACGCCGCCGCGCCGGGCTAGAGCGCGCCGCTGTCAGCAGCACACTGGGCATGGGAAAGGTGTCTTGTTCAGCCAGCTGTGTGGCGGCCATCAACCCGAGCGTTGCAGCGGGCAGCAAACCAAGCGCCAGTGCAGCGCCGGCCACTGGTACCAGCGAAACTACCGCCAGCATGCCCAAAAAAAGAAAGAACAGGCCACCCAAGGCCAGGGGCTGCTTGAAAAAAGTCTTGATGCCCATGACCGCCCATCCAAACCCTGCGCTGGCAGGAACAACATTAAGTTTCATCGATAGTTTTACTACGTAATGGGTTCAGGACAGATGCGCAACAAATGAGCATGGTTGAGTTTCAGCACAGAAGATGCAAATGCGTGTGAAAGTTAACGCAGTTACAGGATGAGCGTATCAAAGTACCAAAGCTTGCGCAGCTAAAGGCGGCTGTGCAAGGCTCTGCGCCAGCCGTTGGCGCAGCACGCGTTCAAAGTGCACTGGGTCGTGGGCTTGCAGCATGCTGGCCTGACGCGGCAGGTAAAAATCCCACAGCCGTGAAATCCAAAAACGCAATGCGGCAGCACGCAGCATGGCGGGTAGCAGGGTTTGCTCGGCGTCATGCAGCGGCCGCACGCTTTGGTAGGCAGCCAAAAAAGCCTGCGTGCGCTGCGGGCAAGGCGCTGCGCTGGCGGGCTGGAGGCACCAGTCGTTCAGGCACACCGCCACGTCAAACAACCAATGGTCAAAGCCGGCAAAGTAAAAGTCAAAAAAGCCGCTGAGCCCTGGCTGGCCGTCGGTGGTGGTACCGTCAAACAGCACGTTGTCGCGGAACAAGTCGGCATGGATGATGCCGCGTGGCAGCGCGGCGTAGGCAGCGCCAGCGGCCACTGCGTTCTGGTGGGCCAACTCGCTTTGCAGCAAACTGGCCTGCTCTTCATTGAGATGCGGCATGACTAAAGGCGTGGTGGCGTTCCACCAGCCCAGGCCGCGCAAATGGGGCTGTTGCAGCGCAAAGTCTTGTCCCGCCAAGTGCATGCGCGCCAGCATGCGGCCTACCACGGCGCAGTGGGCAGGGCTGGGTGCCAGCTCACTTTGGCCGCGCAAACGGTTGACCACGGCAGCCGGTTTGCCTTTCAGGCGGTGCATAAGCTGGCCATTGGCATCGGCGCTGGGATTGGGCACTGGGATTTCACGCTGCGCCAAGTGTTTCATCAGCTGGAGGTAAAACGGCAGCTGTTCAAAGCCCAGCCGTTCAAACAGCGTCAGCACATAGTGGTGTGTGGCACCAGCGCACAGCGTGCTGACAAAGTAGTTGGTGTTTTCAATGCCGCCCTGGCAGCCCGTGAGCGATTGCAGCTGGCCCAGACCCAGCTGCTGCAGCAATTGCGCGGCTTCTTGCGGTGCGACCTCGGTATAGACGGCCATGACTCAAACCCGCGATTCAAAAACCCAGCACATTCCAGACACGTTGCGCATGCGTGGGCGGCGCGCCATCGCGCCCGCGCGGGCGGCTGGTCACCTTGTCGTTGGGCAAAATCTCATAGGCGGGCACGTCAAATTTCGGCTGCACCACAATGCGCTCGACCACACCGCCGTAGCGCAGTTCGTCAACTCGGCTGCCACCATCTTCAATGCGAATGCGCTCAATGCGCTGGGTACCAGCGTCATAAAGGCCAGGACTGGTTAGGCCTTCCTCAGGCAGCTTGGATTGCTCTGATTTTGGTAGCTGCGCCTGCCTGTTTGGGTTGGTTTCCAAGGGCCTTTTGTCATTGGATTGGGCCTGCAGCTGGGTGCTGGCAGCCAGCAACATCAGGCCAAAGAAAAATGTACGCGCAGGCAAGGTGGGGTATGACATCAACCCATTGTAGGTGGGCAGATAACAGGCTGCGCTGGCTGGCCGGTTTGCAGGTGGGCGCGCTGATCCCACCTGAAAATCCGGGGCTTATTCGCACTCGGCGACAGCAATCTTGCAGGAGCCTGAGCCGCATTCATCCAGTGCCATTTTCCTGGCGGCTGCCAAGCTGGAGCCATAGCCAATACCAAAAACCTTGGCTGACGAGGCATACGCGCCGCACTTGTCAAAGCGCACCACGACCTTGCAACCCTTGTTACCCGATTTGCGGCATTCGGCCAGCGCCTCTTTGGCGGCAGCTTCGCGTGAATCAGCCCCCGTAACAATGCCATAACCGGCGCTGGTATCGCCTTCATCGTCGTCCACGGCGATGGCACCGGCGGCAAAAGCGCCTAGAGGCAAAACAAGGCTGACAAGCACGAGCAGGCGAGAGAGGCTTTTCATGGGAAATTTCCTTACGGGTTGATAAAAATCAAGAGGCAAGATAAACAGCCTCTAGCCGGGGACTAAAACAAAAAAGTACAAAACAAATCAGGCGGGTTTATTCGCAATCGGACACATGGACTTTGCAGCGGTTGTGGCCGCATTCCTTCAGGGCCATACGCTCGGCCTTTTCCAGGGTTGAACCATAGCCAATACCAAAGTAATTTCGGGACGCTGCATAAGCGCCGCAGGTTTCAAACCACACGACCACCTTGCAAGAGTCGTTTCCCGCTTTGCGGCACTCTTTAACGGCTTGCCTCTGTGCCTCCTGCTTGGATGACGCCCCGGTAGAAATGCCGTAACCTGGCTCGGAGTCGCCTTGTTGGTCGTCAACAGCAATTGCACCCACAGCGAAAGTGCTCAAAGGCAGGACTAAACTGGCTGCAACAATCCAACCACGGGTTAGCTTTGGCGAAATGTTCATGTAAATGTTTCTTAAAGTAATAAATAAAGCTTAATCGTAAGCTGATTTTGTAAAGTTGTGCGCGTTTACCGGTAAATTTATTCACTATGTTGGAACTTGCTGCTTTAAATTCACTCCCGAAAACCTTGTTGTTGGTGGATGGCTCCAGCTACCTATACCGCGCTTTCCATGCCATGCCCGACTTGCGTGCTGAGCCGGGCAATCCGCAAAGCACGGCGACCGGGGCGATACGCGGCATGGTGAACATGATGAAAGCCCTGCGCGAGCAGCAGCCCGCGCATTACGCCGTGTGTGTGTTTGATGCCAAGGGTCCTACCTTTCGCGACGCGCTCTACCCCGCCTACAAGGCCACCCGCTCACCCATGCCTGACGACCTGCGCAGCCAGATCGAGCCGATTCACGAGGTGGTGCAGCTCATGGGCTGGCGCGTGCTGAATGTGCCCGGCGTGGAGGCTGACGACGTGATTGGCACACTGGCGCAACTGGCAGCCAAACAAGGCATCACGGTCACCGTCTCCAGCGGCGATAAAGACCTGAGCCAACTGGTGGACGCGCACATCACCATCATCGACACCATGAACGGCAAACGCCGCGATGTGGCCGGCGTGGAGGCCGAATTTGGCGTGCCACCGCGCCTGATGGTGGACTATCAGACCCTGGTGGGCGACGCGGTGGACAACGTGCCGGGTGTGGACAAGGTGGGTCCCAAAACGGCCGCCAAATGGTTGCAGGAATACGGCTCGCTTGACGCCTTGGTGGCGCAGGCAGGCAGCATCAAGGGCGCCGTCGGCGAGAACCTGCGCAAAGCGCTGGACTGGCTGCCGCGTGGCCGCGAACTACTGACCATCAAGACCGATTGCGACTTGTCGCCCTGGGTTGATGGATTGCCTGCGCTTGATGCGTTGGTGCTGCAAGCGGAAGATGCTGCGCAGCTCAAGCTGTTCTACGAGAAATATGGTTTCAAGGGCTTGGCCAAATCGCTGGAAGGCGGTGCGGCGCCAGGCAAGTTGGCGCAGGGCCGGGCGACAGCGCATGCGGCTGCAGACGACTTGTTTGCCGAACCCACCGCACCTGCCGCTGCGCTTGTGTCTGCCGACACGCATTACGACACCATCCTCACCTGGCCTGCTTTTGACGACTGGCTGGCGCGTATTGAAGCCGCCGAGCTCACCGCGCTGGACACCGAAACCACCTCTCTCGATGAAATGCGCGCGCAGATTGTGGGCATCAGCTTCAGCGTCAAGCCGGGCGAGGCCGCCTACATTCCGCTGACGCACTGCTATGCCGATGCCCCCGACCAATTGCCGCTGGATCAAGTGCTGTCCCGGCTCAAGCCCTGGCTGGAAAACCCGCAGCACAAGAAGCTTGGCCAGCACGTCAAGTACGACCGCCATGTGCTGGCCAACCACGGCATCGAAGTGCAAGGCTATGTGCACGACACCCTACTGCAAAGCTATGTGCTGGAGGTGCACAAGCCGCATGGCCTCTCCAGCCTGGCGCTGCGCCATTTGGGCCGCAGTGGCATCGCCTATGAAGACCTGTGCGGCAAGGGCGCGCACCAGATTTCCTTCAACCAGGTTGATATTGGCAAGGCCGCCACCTATTCCTGCGAAGACTCTGAGATGACGCTGGCCGTGCACCAGGTGCTGTGGCCGCAGTTGCAGGCCAACGACAAGCTGCGTTTTGTCTATGAACTGGAAATAGCGTCGAGCGAGGCGCTCTACCGCATCGAGCGCAATGGTGTGCAAATTGACGCGCCCATGCTGGCCACGCAAAGCCACGAGCTGGGCCAGCGCATCATGGCGCTTGAAGTAGAGGCGCATGCGCTGGCTGGCCAGCCGTTCAACCTCAGCAGCCCCAAGCAGATTGGCGAAATTTTCTTCACCAAACTGGGTTTGCCAGTGGTGAAAAAAACCGCCACCGGGGCGCCGAGCACCGACGAAGAAGTGCTGGAAAAACTCGCCGAGGATTTTCCGTTGCCCGCCAAGATCCTGGAGCACCGCGGCCTGTCCAAACTCAAGGGCACCTACACCGACAAGCTGGCGCAGCTGGCGCACCCGCGCACCGGGCGGGTACACACGCACTACGCGCAGGCGGTGGCCGTGACAGGCCGCTTGTCGAGCAACGACCCCAACCTGCAAAACATCCCCATCCGCACAGCCGAAGGCCGGCGTATCCGCGAGGCTTTTGTGGCGCGCCCCGGCTGCGTGATTGCCAGCGCCGACTACAGCCAGATCGAGCTGCGCATCATGGCGCACATCAGCGGCGACGAGAACCTGCTGCGCGCCTTTCATGAGGGCATGGACGTGCACCGCGCCACCGCAGGCGAGGTCTTTGGTGTGCCGCCCGGCGAGGTCAGCAGCGAGCAGCGGCGTTACGCCAAGGTCATCAACTTTGGCCTGATCTACGGCATGAGTGCGTTTGGCCTGGCGCGCAATCTGGGCATTGACAACACGGCGGCCAAGAACTACATCGAGCGCTACTTTGCCCGTTATCCCGGCGTGAAAAACTACATGGACGAGACCCGCCTCTTGGCCAAAAGCAAGGGCTATGTGGAAACCGTGTTTGGTCGCCGCCTGTACCTGCCCGAAATCAATTCCCCCAATGGCCCGCGCCGCGCCGGGGCCGAGCGCGCCGCCATCAACGCACCGATGCAGGGCACAGCGGCTGACCTCATCAAACTCAGCATGAACCAGGTGCAGGCGGTGCTGGACGCGCAAAAGCGCGCGACGCTGATGGTCATGCAGGTGCACGACGAACTGGTGTTTGAAGTGCCGCTGGCCGAGGTGGACTGGCTGAAAACCGAGGTGCCGCGCATCATGGCGAGCGTGGCGCAACTCAAGGTGCCGCTGCTGGCGGAGGTGGGTGTGGGGCCGAATTGGGACAAGGCGCATTGAAACAGCGCCGTTGTTGAAATCGCTGCGCAGGTTGACGCCTCAAACTGGCTAACAGCGTTGAAGCAACCCACCCTACTATCTAAAATGATAGTAAAAAACCATAGCACTACCTGCACGTCAGTAATGGTTAAACCGATTATTTTGTATAGTAAATAAGCTCTTTTTCTAATTTTTAGCGATTTAGCTTCCGCGCTATTTTTTCTCGGACCACAACACGCCGCCCGTGCTCCAGTGGCTGCGTGGCACGTCAAACAACAGCACATCCACCGTCTCGGGCTTACTGCCCAGCGTGTCCACCACAGCCTGAGTCAGTGCCGCAACAAGTTTTTGCTTTTGCTCGGGGCTGCGGCCTTCCAGCATTTCAACGCGTAGGGTGGGCATGGGTTTTCTCCAGATAATTTAAGTGCTTGACTGAAACTTGGTGACGTTGGTTTGGCTCTATATTCTGTTGGCTAATGGCAACCCCCTGCAACCTCTTTTAACAACTGGAGATTTTCCATGCTGCGCGACGACCTCAAAGCCGAATTCGATTCCCTGCTTCCAGGCCAAAGCACCGACGACGGTGCCACCCGCCGCACCGCGCTCAAAACGGCGCTTGGCGTAGGCTTTGCCGCCGCGGCTGCGCCCATCATGGCGCAAACCGCCATCAAAACCAACACCGACGGCCTGACCGCAGGTGAAGTCACCATCGACGTGGGCGGCTTCAAGCTGCCCGCTTACCGCGCCGCGCCTGCTGGCAAAACCGGCTTGCCAGTGGTGCTGGTGGTGCAGGAGATTTTTGGCGTGCACGAGCACATTGCCGACGTAGCCCGCCGTTTTGCCAAGGCCGGTTACCTGGCAATTGCCCCAGAGCTGTACGCGCGCCAGGGCGACCCAAGCAAGTACACCGAAATTGCCAAACTGTTTGCCGAACTGGTCTCCAAAGTGCCCGATGCGCAAGTCATGGCCGACCTCGACGGCGTGGTGGCCTGGGCAGGCGCCAATGGGTGACACCAAAAAAGTAGCGGTTACCGGCTTTTGTTGGGGTGGCCGCATCACTTGGCTCTACGCGGCGCATAGCAAGAACGTCAAGGCCGGCGTGGCCTGGTATGGCCGCCTGGTGGGCGAGTCCAGCGCCAACACGCCCAAGCACCCTGTTGAACTGGCGGCCAACTTGAATGCGCCGGTGCTTGGTCTGTACGGTGGCAAAGACACCGGCATCCCGCTTGACACGGTTGATAAGATGAAAGCAGCCTTGGCTGATTCGGCTGGCAAAGGCAACGCGGCAGCCAAAGCTTCCGCGTTTGTGGTGTACCCTGATGCGCCGCACGCGTTTCATGCCGACTACCGCGCCAGCTTCCAGAAAGCGCCCGCCGAAGACGGCTGGATGCGTGCCCTGGCCTGGTTCAAGGCCAATGGCGTAGCCTGAAGGCCTTGGTCTGATTTGATACGGCCGCCCTTCGGGGCGGTTTTTGTTTGTTTTAATTATTTTTGTACCGGTACAAGCCGGGTTTGCATTTGAAGCCATGACATTGATAGCAATTACGCTGGCCACACTGCTGGCTGGCATCGGTAGCGTGTGGCTTGCTGCAGTGCTCAGCTTTGGCTGGTTGGCGCGTTATACCCAGCACATGCTGAGCCTGTCGGCGGGCGCACTCATGGCCACAGCGTTCATGCATTTGCTGCCCGAGGCGTTTGAATCGCAAATTGGCGCACAGGCGCTGTTTGCCACCTTGCTGGCGGGCCTGCTGTTTTTCTTTTTGCTAGACAAAGCTGAACTCTGGCACCACGGCCATGAGCACGGCCATGGCCCGCAGGCTGAGCCTGAAGCCGCTGCACACGGGTCAGCCCAACGCCATCACACTCATGCAGCCCACAATCATGGCCACCACCACGCGGGTGCGCCAACTTCCGGGGGCTGGGCGGTGCTGACTGGTGACAGCGTGCATTGCTTTGGCGACGGCATTTTGATTGCCTCGGCTTTTCTCGCCGATACGCGCCTGGGCGTGATTGCGGCGCTGGCTGTGCTGGCGCATGAGGTGCCGCACCACATGGGCGATTTGGTGGTGCTGCGCCATAGCAGCGGCAACCACCGCGCCGCCATCGTCAAGGTGTCATTGGCTGGGGCTGTAACGGCTTTGGGTGGCGTCACGGGGTACTGGCTGGTGGAGCAACTGCGCGACTATCTGCCCTATTTTCTGGTGGTGGCGTCCAGCAGCTTTGTCTATGTGGCGCTGGCCGACTTGATACCGCAGCTGCAAAAGCGCTTGAGCCTGCGCGAGACCATTGCGCAAATCGCCTGGCTGCTGTGCGGCATGGGTTTGGTAACGGTGGTCAGCGGCCTGGCGCACGGCCGCTAGAGTCGTGTGCGGGCTGATCAGGGCTGTACTTGCGCTGTTCCTTAGCGCTGGGCACGCTACCTGAGCAGCGGCATCAGCCGCGCCATGACGTTGGCAACCAAATCTTCGCCAACCACCGCGTGGTAGTAGGCGCTGCCCAGTACCGCGTGCGACAGCGCAATGGGCCACAGCAGCCGGTCGCGCTGGTACACCAGGCCCCATAGCGTGCCCGACAGGCTGGTTAGCAGCATCAGTTCATAGTTTGGGAAGTGCACGGTGCCATATGCCACGCCGCTCAGCAGGGCAGGCAGCCAAGGCGGGCTGTGCCCCAGCAAAACGCGCAGACGACCATGCAGGTAAAACTGGAAAATGCCCTGCTGCAGCAGCGCCCAGGGAAAATACAGGCATACGGCGATCAGCAGACTGGCTGCACTTACCCGCTGACTGTGGGCGATGCCCCAGGCGGCAAACAGCGCGGCATTCAAAGCGGTAAAAAGCGCCAGTTGCCAAACCGACTGACGTAAGCGGCGGGCCTGGGATGTGGCGGCTGCGCCCCAGATGTGCTGCGCCGTGTGCCGGCGCGTCAGAAACACATAGCAGACAAACAGCGCCGCCAGCGCCATGTACAGGGCGGCATCGCGCGGGGCATAAAGCAAAAAGAGCGGCGTGCAAACGCCCAGCACAGCCAGCTCTGTGGCCACGCACCGCCGCAAGGCCCTCGACGTAGTGCTGGCACCCGCTGGGTTGCTGCTGTTGTTGGAGATGTCAGTGGTTAACGGTGGTTTCATCGGTCACAATTTGGGGCGTGTCGCAAGGCTAATCCAATGGCAGGTACCCAGTGAAGCAAGTGTCAGTTTTTTTTGGGCGATTGTGCGCGGCAGCAGTGATGGCCTGGTGTGTTGGCGGGTCTGCGCAGGCCCAGGTAGCGGCTGACCCGGCCACTGGCTTGTGGCGGGTCGTCAATGAGCAAAGCGGCAAGACCGATGCGCTGGTGCGAATCTACCCCGCGAATGGCCAGTGGGAGGGTAAGTTGGAGGCTATTTTTCCGGGGCCGGGGGAAGACCTCGACCCGCGCTGCATCAAGTGCGAAGGCGCGCAGCAAAACCAGCCCAAGCGGGGGTTGGTCTTCATGTGGGGGTTTAATAAATATGGTGCTGAGTACACCGGTGGCCGGGTGCTGGACCCCAATACCGGCAGCGTCTACCGCGCCAAAATGGCTGTTAGTGAAGACGGTGAAAAGCTGATGTTGCACGGCTACATTGGCATTCCCCTGCTGGGTCGCAGCCAGACCTGGTTCAAGGCCAAATAAGCTTTTAAGCGGTATGTCTGGTCAGGGGCAGTAGCCGTTTTGGCGGAACCAGGCAATGGCTTCGTGCAAGGCCTCTTGCACTGGCCTTGGCGTCAGCCCCAGGTCGCGCTCGGCCTTGGCGGCAGAAAAGAACATACGCTTCTTGGACAGCCGTACACCGTCTACCGTGGCCATGGGTTCGTGGCCCGGCACCAGGCGCGCCCAGGCCTCGGCGAGGTAGGCAATTGGCAATACCAGGTTGTGTGGCAAGCGAACCCAGGGTGCGGGTCGGCCGGTAATTTGTGCCACGCTGCCCAGAATTTCCTTGAGCGTCAGGTCGCGCCCGCCCAGAATGTAGCGCTCGCCGACCACACCGCGTTCAAATGCCAGCCGGTGGCCTATGGCAACGTCGTCAACATGCACCAGGTTCAACCCGGTGTCCACGTAAGCCGGCATGCGGCCTGCTGCGGCATCGACAATCAGCCGTCCGGTAGGCGTGGGTTTGACATCGCGCGGGCCAATCGGGGTGGACGGGTTGACGGTAACCACCGCCAGCCCTTGCTCGCGCACCAGCCGCTGCACCTCCTGCTCGGCCAGAAACTTGGAGCGCTTGTAGTGGCCCACCATGTCGGCTAGCGTGACGGGGGTGTCTTCATTGGCTGGAGTGCCGTCAGCGTTCAGGCCCAATGTGGCGACACTGCTGGTATAGACCATGCGCGCCACGCCAGCCTGGGCAGCGGCCAGCAGCATGTTCACCGTGCCTTGCACATTGGCTTGGTACAGGGCGGGCGGGTTGGGCACCCACAGGCGGTAGTCGGCGGCCACATGAAACAGCGCCTCGCAGCCTTTGGCTGCACGCTCAAGCGAAGCGCGGTCGGTCAGGTCGCCATGGGCGATGTCGATGGGCAGGCCGTCCAGATTGCGCGGGTCGCTGGTGGGGCGCGTCAGCACGCGCACGGCGTGCCCAGCCTTGAGCAGCTCGCGCACCACGGCCGAGCCGACAAAGCCTGAGGCGCCCGTGACCAGCGTGGTCATCGGGCCACTGCCTTCGCAAGGCGGGGCGTGGGTGGACGCAGTCCGGTAAGCGCTGCAACCTGGCCCAGGCGGCTTTGCGTCAAGCGCAAAGCCGAGCGCAATTGCAGCAGCCTCGCCAGATCCTGTGGACGCAAAAGCAAAGCGCGCAGCAAGGCGCCCAGTTGCAAGTGGCCGGCCGTATCAACCGCCACCAGCACTGCCTGCGGCAAGGTGTGCTGCGCGGAGTCGAGCACCACACGCAGCGCGGCAAATGCCAGGCCACGCTGCGCGGCCACTTGGGCAATTGCAGCGCTTTCCATGTCTATCGCCAGCGCGCCGGTACTTTGAAACAAGCGCTGCTTTTCTTGTGGGGTGGTGACCACTTGGCTGACTTCAAGCAAGTCGCCGGTGTGGACTGGCATGGCTTTTGATAGCTGCGCATGCAGACGCTGATGCCAGGCGGGGGAGGCGGCAAAACTTTGCCCGGCTGCGCTGCGCACTGTGAAGGGCAAGAGCAGGGCGCCTGTGGACAGCGCAGGCGTTATGCCACCGGCACTGCCCCAACTGAGCAGGCGGGTGGCCCCGGCATCGGCCAACGCCAGCGCGGCACGGCGGGCGTTGTCTGGCCCCATGCCTGAAAGCTGCACCCGGCATTGTGTGCCGAGGGTGGCACTGCCACCGGGCTTGAGTGGGCCAATCAGGCTGACCACTTCTTGCGGCAGTGCTGCTACCAGGCCGATCATGGGCGTTACGCTGGATGCTGTGGATGGCACAGGTTGCGATAACGCGCCAGTGCCCAGAGCGGAAAATATTTGTCGTAGCCGTGGTACTTGAGGTAGAACACGCGCGGAAAACCAGGCGCAGTGAAATCGTTATCGTGCCAAAGGCCATTGGCCAGCTGGGTACGCATGAGATATTGGGCACCCAGCGCGACTTCTGGCGCATGGGCGGCACCAGCAGCCATCAGACCCAGCATGGCCCAGGCGGTCTGGAAGGCGTTGCTGACCGGGCTTTGCCCGGTTTGCTCCGCCTGGAAATAGGTGTCATTGCCTTCACCCCAGCCGCCATCGACGCGCTGGGATTTTTTCAGCCAGGCGACGGCACGCTGGATATACGGCTGCTGCGGCGCTTCGCCCGCGCGCTCCAGACCGGACAGCACCGACCAGGTGCCATAGATGTAGTTGGTGCCCCAGCGTCCAAACCAGCTGCCGTTGGGCTCCTGTTCAGCGCGCAGATAGCGCAAGGAGCGCGACACGGCGGTTTGGTAAGGGCTGCCAGGTTGGGCAATCGGGCCAAGCTGCGCGATGCAACGCCCGCTTACGTCGCTGGTGGGTGGGTCGAGCAGCGCGCCATGGTCGGCAAAGGGGATTTCGTTGAGGTAGTAACAGGTATTGTCGGCGTCAAAAGCGGCAAACCCGCCATTTTTGGACTGCATGCCAACCACCCACTCGGCAGCGCGCGACAGCGTCTCCTGGTAGCGCGACGCGTCAACCTGTTGCATGGCCCAGGCCACCATGGCGGTGTCGTCAATGTCGGGGTAATGGCCATTGCTGAACTGAAACGGCCAACCGCCGCCACGCAGGCTGGGGTGGTCGTCGCGCCAGTCACCGGGGGCATCAAGCAACTGACGCTCCTTCAACCAGTCGAGACCGCGCAACACGGCAGTGTGGGCCGTGCTGCCCCCGGCTTCTTGCAGGGCCAGGCTGGCGATGGCGGTGTCCCACACGGGTGAAACGCAGGGCTGGCAATACGCGTCATGTTCGCGCACCACCAGCAGCTTTTGCAGGGCCTGGCGGGTCTGCAAGCGCAGGGGGTGATCAGCTGGGTAGCCCAGCAAAGCCAATGCTTCATGCGCATTCACCATGGCAGGAAAGATGGCGCCCAGACCATCCAGGCCATTGAGCCGCTCAACCATCCAGTTTTCTGCGTGACGCAATGCGCGGCGGTACAGCCAGTCGGGCACCGCGGGCTGAAACAACTTGCCCAATTGCTCCAGCTGCAGCAGCAGGCGGTTCATCAATGAGCGAACCGGAAAGTAATTTTTTTCTTGATCAGGTGGCGTGACAAACAGCTCGGCAATGCCTACGCCGGATGGATTTTTGGCGGTGGCTTTCAGGCTGTACAAGATGGCCAGCGACACCATGACCGTGCGCGACCAGTAAGCCACTTTCGACAAATGAAACGGAAACCAGCGTGGCAGCAGCATGATCTCCACGGGCACCATGGGCACGGCTCGCCAGGGCACCTGCTGGAACATGGCCAGCGCAAAGCGGGTGAAGACGTTGCTTTTGGCCGCGCCGCCATGGCGCAGAATGCTTTGCCGGGCCTGCTGCATGTGGGGCGCGTCAGGGCTGTCGCCAGCGAGCTTGAGCGCGTAGTAAACCTTAACTGAACCGCTTACATCAAAGTCGCCACCGGGGTAAAGCGACCAGCCACCGTGGCCCTCTTGGTGAGTGCGCAAAAACACTGCCAGTTTTTTTTGCAAGACCGGGTCAATTTCATCCATGAAGTGCATCATCAGGATGTATTCAGCCGGGATGGTGCAGTCGGCTTGCAGCTCGAATGACCAATAACCCTCAGCGTGCTGCTGGCGCAGCAAGGCATCGCGTGCGCCGGTTACGGCACGTTGCAACAGCTGGGCAAAGCCCTCTGCAGGTGGCTCTTTAAAGTCACGCGGCTTGGCTGGGAGTGGTGGCAAATCGAGAACGCTGTCGGCCATGGATGAGTTACGCAACATAAGATTAGTCGGCTAGCACGGCCCGGTTTTTTTGCCACAGATCCATGTTGACCGGGGGTGTCGAGCGCGCCGGCGGTAGTCCGGCGGCAGCAAGATTGAAGAGAAGACGAAGTCCGCGGTCGCTCGAAACAAATGCGTTGGTCAGCATAACCGTAGCGGTAACGCTGCGACGCGAAATCTTGACGTCTCGGCCCGAGGTGAAATTGCGTTGCCGGTGGATTCTGCGCAGCGTAAGCAGCGCCATGCCAATGGCCCACAGGCAGAATTTGCGCAGGCCCTTTTCTTGCGGTGGAATCAGCAGGGTGTAGCTCAAGGCGTTGCGCAGGTGGCCGTGCGCAATCGCCAGCAGCTCGCCCAGCCCTGCCGCAAAAGACGGATCTGGTGTTTGCCTGTTCAGCCGGGCAAGATCAAAACCTGTTTGCTCGAATACGCTTTTGGGCAACCAGCAGGCACCGCGCTCGCGGTCTTCCCAGATGTCCTTGAGGATGTTGGTCATCTGCAAGCCTTGGCCAAATGAGACCGACAGCGCCAGCATTTGCTGGCGTCTGGCGGCAATGGCCGGGCTGTAATGGCAAAACAGCTGGGTCAGCATTTCACCAACTACGCCCGCCACGTAATAGCAGTAAGCGTCCAGATGAGGTAAATCGGGCAGGCCGCCCGGGCTTTGGTGCAACTGGAACCAGGCCATGCCTTCGCCCATGATGCCGACGCAGCGCTCAAGGGCCGCGCGCTCCTGGGGTGCCAGGCTGTGCGTGATTTGAATGACTGTCGCCGTATTGCGGATTAGTTCGTGCTCGGCGGCAATGGTGTTGGCAGACAGCAGCGGATACAGCGCAGCGGAAAAAACCGTGGGTGCCAGATGGCCCGCCACAACTTGCTGAAACTGCTGCGAGAACACTTGTTTTTGCTGCGCACTGAGGGCCACTTCGTCTTCAATGGTGTCGGCTATGCGGCACAACAAATAGGCATTGCTGACAGTTTTGCACAGCGCAGGCGGCAATTGCGGAATGGTCAAGGCAAAGGTACGCGACACACCTTGCAGCATGCGTGCCTGAAAAGCGTCGTCGTCGCTGGCGAGCGTCATTGGCGGCCTCGCAGGCCAGTGTGGCAAGTACGCATTGGCTTACAGATTTTTATCGAGAAATTCATAAATCCGGTTGGCCATGAAATTCAGGCCAAGTGGCGTCATGGACATAAACGACATTTTGTGGTCATGCAAAAAACTAAAGCGTTCCGGCCGACCCATGCCTTCCCACAATGCCTGGCGTGCGCTTTCGGGGATACAAGTATCGTCCTGTGAATCAAAAATTAACACCCGTTTGGGGTCTACCTCAGCGCCCAGATTGGCCGGGTTGATGGGGTCAAAAATTTTTTCCAACACCGACTCGTAACGCTGCTTGTCCCAGCCAATGCGTTTGGTGATTGTCTCGCGCAATTCCTGTGGCTCCCAATAGCAAGTCGACAGGATTTCTGCCGGATTGGCCCCACCAATAATGAAGACGCCGCTGGACAGTCTGCGGTCTACACCATACAGCGCGCTGCCCACTATGGAACTGATGGAAAAACCCACCAGACTCATGCGTTGCGGGTCAATGTCATCTTGCGTTTCAGCCCAATCCAGCCAACGCCGCATGTCAATCACATTGGTGAGCACGCGTTGCATCATGTATTGGCGGGTCAGGTTGACGAACTCGGCCTCGTTTTGTGCCGCCTGAATACGTTGCCAGTCGATGAAATCGCGCTCACCTTCAACCAGCAGCACATTGGTCAGACCTTGGTGGCTGTCCAGTACCAGTTGAGCGATGGTGTTGGGCGGGTACTTGGAGCTGCCCCAAATTGGCAAAATAACCACCAATTTTTTCTTGCCAGGCAACTTGCTTTGAAAGTAGTGCGCTGACGTAATTTTATCGGCTTGCCCGTTGTCCCCAGCAGAGGGGAAACTTAGGTGGCTCAGGTTGTAGTGCAGTGTGTAGTCGCGCTCAAGTTTGAGTCTGAAATTGGGCTGCGCCAGGGGTTGTATGGGTTTTTTCTCGTATGCAAAAAAACGGTAGTCGGCCTTGGCGTTTTTTGCTGGCTGGCTTGGCAGCTTGACTTGCGCCTGTGGTGTGCCAAAACCCGGTGGCGGGGCATACGGTGCGTTGCTGGCCAGAGTCTGCGTGCGCGGGTCTGGCGGTGGGCTGTACTTTGAATGCACATAGGCGCAGCCTGATACGAGTGTGGCTGTCAGCAGGGTGGCCAGGCGCAGCAAGCGGGTAATAGCAAGCCCTGGATTGTTTGCAACGGCGAAATTTTGTAGAGCCATCATGAATGAAGCGGACAAGGTTTGGAATCCATGGATTTACCGTAAGCGCGGCCTTTCCATTGGGCGCCAGCACCGCGCCAGTGGCGCCAGGCCGAGAGCCAGGTCATGGCCAAGTAAAACGCAGCTATGGCAGGCATGAGCAGTGCCCAGGCTGGTGACAAGCGGTAGTGCGTCAGCAGCGGCACATAAAGCAGTGTCATAGCAAAACAGGCTACAAATGCAAGCCATTGCGCAGCGCCACTAGCCAGCAGCAGCGCCAGTGGTGGCAGCAAAAAAGTAATACAAAAAACCGCGGTGACAGCCAGCAGTAGCAGCAGTGAAAAGCGCAGCTGGCTGAAGGCCGAGCGGGCAATCATGTTGCCAATTGGCATAAAGCCGTCGTAGCCGCGCAGGCTGTGAGCCGCATGGGTCAAGCCGATCCAGGTACGAAAGCCCCCCGCCTTGATGCGAGCTGCCAGTGTGCAATCGTCTATCAACGCGCCACGCAGACTGGCAAAGCCGCCAATCTGGTCAAGCGCTCGCGTGTCCAGCAGAATACAACCGCCAGCGGCTGCAGCAATACGGCCATAGCGCGGGTTGTTGGATAAGCCAAAAGGGTAGAGCAATTTAAAGAAAAACACAAAGGCGGGAATCAGCAGTTTTTCAGCCAGGCAGCGGGTGGGCAGTTGAACCATCAATGAAGCCAGCGCCAACTGGTTTTCCCGCATTTTTTTCTGCAAGCCAGCGACCACGCCTGGTGCCAAGGCAATATCGGCATCGAGCAGCAGTACATGCGTGGTTTTGACTGCACGGCGGCCCTGCTCAAGCGCCCACAACTTGCCGGCCCAGCCGGTGGGTAGCGGTGCGCCGGCAAGGACTTCACCGCGACCAGCCAGCGCCACACGCGCCACCTGAGGCGTTGCGTCGGTGGACTGGTCGTCCACCACAACAATCCGCAAATCAGTGCCTTGCGCAGCCAGCGCGTGCAGGCAAGCGCCTAGGGTTTGCGCCTCATTACGTGCGGGGATCAGCACGGTGATGTCGGCGAGTGAGGCGGGCGCGTCATCAGGCTTGAACACATCAGTGATGCGCCACGCGCCAATAGCCGCAATCAACAGCCAGACCATGGCGCCTGCGAGCGTCAGGCTGAGCCACAGCATCTAGGACACCTGCTGCTCGGCGGTATGCACCATGATCGGAATGCCGCGCAAGGAGCTGGCAGGCGCGTCGTGCGCAGCGGCAGCGTATGTAATGGGCAGCTCGGGGGCCATAGGGCCTTCGGTACGCGACCCCAATAAAGCCACTTTCAGGGCCTTGAGCGGGTGGGCAAAGGTGTCGTTCACCGCCGTAGGCTCGTAGCCGCAATGCACCATGCAGTCAGCGCACTTGGGATGCTTGCCGTTGCCGTAGCGGTCCCACTCGGTGTCTTGCATCAGTTCATTGAAGCTCGCGGCGTAGCCCTCATCGCTCATCAGGTAGCAGGGTTTTTGCCAGCCAAAAATATTGCGCGTGGGGTTGCCCCAGGGCGTGCACTGGTAGCTTTGGTTGCCGGCCAGAAAGTCCATGAACAAGCTCGACTGGTTGAAGCGCCACTTGGGTCCCTGTTTGCGTTCTTTGGCAAGGCGCAGCAGGTCGCGAAATAGCTGCTTGCTGCCGGCACGGCGCAAAAAGACCTCTTGCTGGGGCGCATGTTGGTAGCTGTAACCAGGAGAAATGGTGACGCCTTCAACGCCCAATTCCATGCAGAAGTCCATGAACTTGGCGACTTCGGCAGCCGTTTCATTTTGGAACAGCGTGCAATTGACGGTGACCCGAAAGCCTTTTTCAAGCGCTATTTTGATGGCGGTTACTGCGCGGTCAAACACGCCTTTTTCGCAGACCGATGCGTCATGGTGCTCACGGTCGCCATCTAAGTGGATGGAGAACGTGAGGTAGGGCGATGGGGTGAACTCGTCGATACGCTTTTTCAGAAGCAGGGCATTAGTGCACAGGTAGACAAACTTTTTGCGCGCGATGATGCCTTCAACAATCGGCACGATCTCGCGGTGAATCAAAGGCTCGCCACCGGGAATCGACACAATGGGTGCGCCGCATTCGTCGACCGCATCCAGGCATTCCTTGACGCTCATGCGGCGGTTCAGCGTTTCTTCGGGGTAGTCGATCTTCCCACAGCCGGCGCAAGCCAGGTTGCAGCGGAACAAAGGCTCAAGCATCAGCACCAGCGGGTAGCGCTTGACGCCACGCAGTTTCTGCGAAATGAGGTAGCGGGCAACCCGGTATTGCTGGATCAGGGGAACGGTCATAGTGGCTCGGCTTAGTTTTATATACAGGGCTAACGGTCTTGAACAAGAGCGGGCATCGGCCTTTTGATCAACAGGCTGCGGGGCAGGTTAAAGGTCATGGTTTCACGCACGCCATCCATCTCTCGAATCGCCTTGACTCCGCAAGACTGCAAACGTGCAAGCACTCTTTGTACCAACACTTCCGGGGCAGATGCGCCAGCAGTAACACCCACTGTACTGACGCCGCTTAGCCATTCAGTTTGAATCTCGCTCTCGTCTTGAATCAGATACGAAGCCAGCCCATACTGTGCGCCGACCTCGCGCAGCCGGATCGAGTTGGAGCTGTTTCGCGCGCCAACCACCAGCAAAAGATCAACCTCCTTGGCCAGCGCGCGCACCGCATTTTGGCGGTTTTGGGTTGCATAACAAATATCGTCTAATTCAGGCCCTTGGATGGCGGGAAAACGCAGTTTCAGGGCGTCAATCACGCCGCGCGTATCGTCAATGCTGAGTGTAGTCTGTGTTACATAAGCCAGCTTGCCGGCATCGAGCACACGCATGGCAGCCACATCAGCGGCGGTAGAGACCACCTGCACCGGCCCGCTGACTGAACCCATGGTGCCATCAACCTCCTCGTGCCCAAGGTGGCCGATGATGATGACCTCAAAGCCCTTGCTGCTGTAGCGCTGGGCCTGCAAATGCACCTTGGTGACCAGCGGGCAGGTGGCATCTATTACTTCCAGCCCCATCTGCTTGGCCTGTTGCGCCACGGCAGTGGATACACCGTGGGCGCTGAAAATGATGACGGCGTCGCGCGGCACTTCATCGAGCGCAGCCACGAAAACAGCCCCGCGGGTTTGCAAATCCTCCACGACGTGGCGGTTGTGAACGATTTCGTGGAATACATAAACTGGCGCGCCGTGAATCTCCAGCGCCAGTTCAACAATTTCTATGGCGCGAACCACGCCTGCACAAAACCCTCTTGGTTGGGCAAGCACGATTTCCATGAATCCAATCCTTGTTTTTCTTTTTTGGTCACCAGCGGGCGCTCGGACAATTAAAAATGTTATCTAGCGCACCGACAAAGCCAGTCAAACTCAATTAGGGTTCGGACTTCGTCGCGCGCAACAAAGTTTCCTTACAACTTGCCCGCAATGGTGTCCGTAGCGTGGTGCTATGAAATGTATAGTAAAAATCAGTAGCACTACCTGCACGTCATTAAAGCGTTAAGGACACTTTTGGTGTGTAAAAAACAGCCAGACAATGCCTTTTTATCCTGGCAGCTATTTGGCGGCCTAAAACCGGCCTGAAAAGCCGTTTTAGCCTGTCGCCACGGGCCGCTTGGGGTCGTCGCACCACTCGCTCCAACTGCCGGCAAAGAGCGCAGTGGAGCCTAACCCAGCCAGCTCCATGGCGAGCAAATTGGGCAGGGCGCTGACGCCGCTGCCGCAGTGGTGCACTACCGTGGCTGGGTCGCGCCCTGCCAATAGGGCGTCAAACTCAGCGCGCAGGGTGGCGGCAGGTTTGAACAGGCCGTCAGCTCCCAGGTTTTGCGAAAACGGACGGTTCAATGCGCCCGGGATGTGGCCAGCCACCGGGTCCAGTGGCTCCATCTCACCGCGAAAGCGCGCCGGGGCACGGGCATCCAGCAGGGTTTGTCTGGGCAAATTCAATTGGCGGGCCACCTGATTGGCGGTGACCAGTGTCACCGCAGGTGCTGCCAGTGCAAAAACGGTGGCAGGGCGGGGCGGCTGCAGACCACCTTGCAAGGGCAAGCCTGCGCCTTGCCAGGCTTGCAGGCCACCGTCGAGCACGGCCACCGCCTCGTGGCCGCACCACTTGAGCATCCACCACAAGCGGGCGCAGTAGTTGCAGCCGTTGCGGTCGTACACCACGGCTTGCATGCCGTTGGTCAAGCCGGTACCGCCCAGCCACGCGGCAAATTTCTCGCGTGCGGGCAGCGGGTGGCGACCGCCCGAGGCAGCGTCTGGCGCGCCCTTGGCGCTCAAGTCGCGGCTCAGGTCGGTGTAGTGCGCGCCGGGGATGTGCGATTGCAGAAATTGCTGCTCCCCAGCGGCGGGTTGCATCAGGTCATAGCTGCAGTCAAAAACCAACAGTGGAGTGCCAGTTGCCACAAGGTGCTGCAACTGGGGCACTGAAATCAGGGTGGTGTACATGGCAGATCAGTGGTCTTCGGCCGGGGTGTTGGGTATAGCGCGCAAGCGTAGCACGGTGGCCGCCACGCCACTGGCCACAATCAGCGCCATGCCCAGCCAAGCAGTGGCGCTGAGCTGGTCGCCAAATACCGCCAAGCTGTAGAAGGCAGCAAACACAATGCCTGTGTATTGCAGCGATGCCACAACCAGCGTCGAGCCCTTGCTGTAGGCGCGCGTCATGCACCACTGACCCAGCGTAGCCAACACGCCAATGGGCAGCAGCCACAGCGCGCTCGGCCAATGCCAGGTTGAGGTGCCGGTAAACGCCAGCGCCAGCAAGCCTGCCAGCGCCGAGCCAGCGGCAAAGTAAAACACCGTGCGCTCCTCCGGCTCACCGGCTTTGCCCAGCGCCGTAACCTGTACATACGCCAGCGCGGTGGCAATGCCCGACAGCAGCCCCACAAGCCCAGCGAACACCTGGTTTTGTTCAATAGTGGGGCGCAGCATCAGCAACACCCCCACAAAACCGGCCAGCACCGTAGCCAGCAAAGGTCCCTGAACTGAACTGGCCCCGTACAGCACGGCGCCGCCCACCACAAAAGCTGCAATCCAGACGCCGCTCATGTAGTTCAGCGTCATGGCAGTCGCCAGCGGCAACTGGCTGATGGCGTAAAACCAGGCCCCCAGTGCCAGCGTTCCCACCAGGCAGCGCCAGGCGTGCATACCGGGCACCGGACTGCGAAACGCCGTGCCGCGTAGCCAAAGCACAGCGCCCATCAGCAGCAGGCCCACCAGGCCGCGGTAAAGCACGATTTCCGCTGTGTTGAAGTGCGCTGATGCCAGCTTGACGCAAACTCCCATGCTGGCAAAAAAGAAGGCGGCCAGCACCATCCAGAGCGCTTGCATGGGCGCTTATATGGGTGCTGCGCTCTGCATGGCCAGGCGATACCACTCGTGAAAATGCTGCATGCCGTCTTCCATGGGGCTTTGGTAGGGGCCGCGATCGTCATCGCCGCGCTGCGCCAGCGCCAGCCGGCCAGCGTCCATGCGCAGGGCGATTTCGTCGTCTTCCTTGCAGGTTTCCATGTAGGCGGCTTGCTGCGCCTCAACAAACTCGCGCTCAAAGGCGGCGATTTCCTCGGGGTAGTAAAACTCCACCATGTTCAGCGTTTTTTGCGGGCCTTGCGGTATGAGCGTGGACACGGTGAGTACATGGGGATACCACTCCACCATGATGTGCGGGTAATAGGTAAGCCAGATCGCACCGTATTTGGGCTGTTCGCCGCCCCGGTAGCGCAGCAGTTGGTCGTGCCAGCGCTGATAAACCGGGCTGCCTGCCTTGCCCAGACGTTGCGCCACGCCCACGGTCTGCACCGAGTGGTTGGCACCAAATTCCCATTTCAGGTCGTCGCAAGTGACGAACTGGCCCAGACCGGGGTGAAACGGGCCCACGTGGTAGTCCTCCAGATAGACCTCGATAAAGGTCTTCCAGTTGTAATCGCAGTGGTGCATCTCTACCCGGTCCAGCACATGACCCGAAAAATCGAGGTCGGCGCGCGGCCCTATGCGTGCCAGTTCGCGCGCCAGGGCATGCGCGCCGGGGGTGTCTTCAAACAGCAGGCCATTCCACGACTGCAAGGGGTAGTTGCGCAGGTTAAGGCAGGGGTCTACCGCAAAGTGCGGTGCGCCTAGTAATTTACCTGCCTGGGCAGGGTGGAGCAACGCGCCGGGCGGAGTACTTCCTGCGCTGTAAGTCCAGCGGTGCAGCGGGCAAACAATCTGGCCACCGTTGTCAGCTGGGCTGGCGACCGAGCCACGGCCCTGCAAAATAATGGCTTGGCGGTGACGGCAGACATTGGAGATCAATTCAACACCTTGCGGTGTGCGCAGCAGGGTGCGGCCCTGGCCTTCTTGCGGCAGCGCATGGTAGTCGCCCACTTGAGGCACGCTCAATTCATGGCCGACATAGCGCGGCCCGGCCTGGAACAAGGCAGCGGTCTCGCGCTGAAACAGCGTCAGGTCGAAATAACTGGAAACGCCGAGTGGGCTAACCACTGGCTCAAGTTGCAGGCTTAAATCAGACATCCAAATCCTGATCTCAAAGGGAATCTCAATCAAAATAACGGCGCAAAACGCACGCTAACTTGAGAAAATCCATTGTACCTATGGCCCTGCAAGACGTTGACAGCGTCTGCGTTGCCAGCGCGCGCAAGCTTTGGACACACAATCGTGCCCAGCCTAAAATCCGCCAAGACTTCTACTTGCCATGCCCAAGACTCCTAGCCCACCCGCAGCTGCTGCCCCAGACAGTGCCGCCGCCAGCCCCGCCAATCCCGCCAGCTACGAGGCTGCCCTGCAAGAGCTGGAGGTGTTGATTGCCCAGCTTGAGTCTGGCCAGTTGCCTTTGGCGCAGTTGGCCAGCGGCTACCAGCGTGGTGCCCAGTTGCTGGCGTTTTGTCGCAGCCAGCTGGACGCGGTGGAGAACCAGATCAAGCAGCTGGATGAAGGGCAAATCAAACCGTGGACTGGAGCGGCATGAACATCACCAGGGCTTTCCTATGAGCGCCGCATTGCAGCCTGCGGCTCAAGTTGGCTCAATTGATGCCTGGATCGCCATTCAAATAGCCGAGATAGAGCTGGCGCTCTCGCGCTGGGTCAAGGCCAATGGCCCAGCTGGGCAAACCGAAGCGGCAGGCGAGTTGGTGGTGGCTATGCGCTATGCCGTTCAAGGCGGTGGCAAGCGGCTGCGGCCCTTGCTGGTGCTGGGTGCTTGTGAAGCGGTGGGCGGCCACCAGCATGAGACTGGCCGTGAAGCCGCCATGCGCGCCGCCTGCGCCGTGGAGCTGATTCACGCTTACTCGCTGGTACACGACGACATGCCCTGCATGGACAACGATGTACTGCGCCGCGGCAAACCCACGGTCCATGTGCAGTTTGGTCAGGCGCTGGCGCTACTGGCCGGCGACGCCTTGCAGGCATTGGCTTTTGAATTGCTGACACCTGAACAGGGCTGCGTGCCCGCCCCTTTGCAGGCCAAACTCTGCCGCCTACTGGCCCAAGCCGCAGGCGTTGCCGGTATGGCTGGCGGCCAGGCGATAGATCTCGCCAGCGTAGGCTTGAAGTTGGAGGCCACGCAACTTAGCCAGATGCATCGCCTGAAAACGGGTGCTTTGCTGCAAGCCAGCGTGGACATGGGCGCGGCCTGCGGCGGTGAAATCCCACTGCCGTCGATGGCAGTGAAAGCATTTTCCACATTCGGCAGCGCCATTGGCCTGGCATTTCAGGTGGTAGACGATGTGCTTGACGTCACCGCCGATGCGGCTGCGCTTGGCAAAACTGTAGGCAAGGACGCCCAGCAGGACAAGCCCACCTATGTCTCGCTGTTGGGTCTGGCGGAGGCCCAAACCTACGCGCAGGCCTTGTTGGAAGAGGCATTGGCGGCGCTCGACCAGCTCGACGCCATGGGCTACCCGGCGCCGGTGTTGCGCGCGCTGGCCTACAAACTGGTACAACGCGCGTATTGAACCGCAATCAAGCCGTTATTGAACATATTGAAAAAAACCTGCTCAATAGTAAAACCATGTCAGACCCGTTTCACACATCCCCAACTGCCCAGCCTTTGCTGACTGCCATTGCCAGCCCGGCAGACCTGCGCGCCCTACCGCGCGCCCAGCTCGCGGCGCTGGCCGACGAACTGCGCGCTTACGTGCTGGGCAGTGTCGCCAAAACCGGTGGCCACCTTAGCTCCAATCTCGGCACGGTGGAACTGACGATTGCGCTGCACTACGTCTTCAACACGCCGCACGACCGACTCGTCTGGGACGTGGGCCACCAGACCTACCCGCACAAAATCCTCACCGGGCGGCGTGAACGCATGGCCAGTCTGAGGCAGTTAAATGGCCTGTCGGGCTTTCCCCAGCGCGCCGAGAGCGAGTACGACGCCTTTGGAACGGCACACTCCAGCACCAGCATCTCGGCAGCCCTGGGCATGGCATTGGCCAGCAAGATCAAGGGCGAGCAGCGCCACAGCGTGGCCATCATTGGCGACGGCGCGTTGAGTGCGGGCATGGCATTTGAAGCGCTGAACAACGCCGGCGTGGCCGACTGCAATTTGCTGGTCATCCTCAACGACAACGACATGTCGATCAGCCCACCCGTGGGCGCACTCAACCGCTACCTGGCGCAGCTCATGAGTGGCAAGTTTTATGCGGCGGCCAAAAATGTGGGTAAAACCGTGTTGCAGGTGGCACCACCGCTGCTTGAACTGGCCAAGCGGCTGGAGCAGCAGGCCAAGGGCATGGTGGTGCCGGCCACGCTGTTTGAAAAATTTGGCTTTAATTACATCGGCCCGATTGACGGGCACGATTTCGAGTCTTTGATCCCCACGCTGGAGAACATTAAAAAACTGAGTGGCCCGCAGTTTCTGCATGTGGTCACCAAAAAAGGCCAGGGCTACAAGCTGGCTGAGGCCGACCCGGTGGCCTACCACGGCCCCGGCAAATTCGATCCTGCGGTGGGTTTGACCGCCCCCGCCACACCGCCCAAAACCACTTTCACTCAGGTCTTTGGCCAGTGGCTGTGCGACATGGCCGCGCAAGATCAGCGCCTGGTGGGCATTACCCCTGCGATGCGCGAAGGCTCGGGTCTGGTTGAATTTGAAAAGCGTTTCCCTAATCGTTACTTTGATGTCGGCATCGCCGAGCAGCATGCCGTGACGTTTGCTGCTGGCTTGGCCTGCGAGGGCCTCAAGCCCGTGGTGGCGATTTATTCCACTTTCTTGCAGCGCGCCTACGACCAGTTGATTCACGACGTGGCAATTCAAAACCTGCCCGTGGTGTTTGCGCTGGACCGCGCCGGCATTGTGGGCGCAGACGGTGCCACACACTGCGGCGCCTACGACATTGCCTATCTGCGCTGCATACCCAACATCAGCATAGCCTGTCCGGCTGATGAAAACGAATGCCGTCAATTGCTCACCAGCGCTTACCAGCAAAACCACCCTGTGGCTGTGCGCTACCCGCGTGGCGCGGGTGTGGGTGGGGCCTTGCAAACGCACCTGGATGCGCTGCCGTTTGGCAAGGCCGAGATTCGCCGCCAAGGCAAAGCAGTGGCTATTTTGGCGTTTGGCACCTTGCTGCAACCCGCATTGCAAGTAGCTGACAAGCTGGACCTGACAGTGGTCAACATGCGCTGGGCCAAGCCGCTTGACATTGATTTGCTGTTACAGGTGGCGGGCCAGCATGGTGCCTTGCTCACCGTGGAAGATGGCGCTGTTATGGGCGGAGCAGGCAGCGCCGTGGCGCAGGCGCTGGCCGATGCCGGTGTACTCAAACCTTTGCTGCATATGGGCTTACCTGACGTTTTCATTGAGCATGGCGACCCAACAAAGCTGATGGCTCTGCAGGGCCTAGACGCCGCCGGCATAGAGGCGGCGCTACGCGCCCGCTTTGGTGATCTGCTGCCGGGCTTGCGGCCCGACCTCAAAATCGTCGCTTGAGTTTGGCTGGCACGCGGGTGCCGTCGTGTCTTGTAGGACGGCAACTACGTTCGTTGGGGTTGCTGTCTGCTGTGCAGGCAGCACCATGCCTTGCATAGTGGGTTCACCGATGTTGTGACCTGGCATTTGCCAGGGTCTTCACAGCATTACAAAGGAGACCCCATGAAAACATTTTTTAAACATACGTTGGTTGTGCTGGGCTTGGCAATGGCTGCTACGGCGAGTGCGCAAGTCACCTTTTACGAGAACGACAATTTCAACGGTCGCTCTTTCACTACGCAACGGCAAATCAACAATTTTGAGCGTCAGGGCTTCAATAACCGCGTCTCGTCTGTGGTGGTGTCGAACAACCGTTGGGAGGTTTGTGAAGACGTCAGGTTTGGTGGCAATTGCGTTGTATTGCGCCCTGGCAACTACCCCTCACTGCGGGCCATGGGTTTAAATGACCGTGTTTCATCGGTTCGCATGGTGGGCAACAACGCGCGCATTAATGACGAGCGCTACGCACCTGCGCCAGCCGCGTTCTACGACAACCGCCGCCGCAACAACGAGCGTTTGTACCAGGCCAATGTCACCTCGGTTCGCGCGGTGGTGGGGGCAAGCTCGCAGCGCTGCTGGATCGAGCAAGAGCAGGTCAACCAAAACCGCGGCAACAACAGCAATGTGCCGGGCGCCATTGTGGGCGCGGTGATTGGCGGCATTCTGGGCCACCAGGTGGGTGGCGGCCGCGGCAAAGACTTTGCTACCGTGGGCGGTGCAGTGGCCGGTGGTTATGTCGGCTCCAATGTGGGCAATGGTCAGCAAACCTACACCCAGGATGTGCAGCGCTGCGCGAGCGTACCCAACCAGGCGCAGCCCGATTACTGGGATGTAACCTACAGCTTTCGCGGCCAGGAATACCGCCTGCAAATGACCACCCCACCAGGCAACACCGTGACGGTGAACAACCAGGGCCAGCCCCGCGCCTGATGCTTACCAGCGGCTGCGCAGGGAAAACCCCCGCCAGCCGCCGCTCCAGGGCTTCCTACAATACCAGCGCGGTTTGCACAACAAGCCAGCGCGGCGTTTTCACAAGAAACCCGCATTCCAAAAACAGCCTGGAGAATTTTCATGGATCGTCGTTTTCTCATTAAAAACGCTGGCATCGCCGGCGTTCTGGCCGCCGGTATTGCACCGGCCGTGCATGCACAAGCTGCCATTCGCTGGCGCATGGCGTCGAGTTTCCCCAAGTCACTTGACACAATTTACGGCGGTGGCGAAGTGTTTGCCAAAGCGGTGAAGGCCATGTCGGGCGGCAAGTTTGAGGTGTCGGTGCATGCCGGTGGCGAATTGATGCCCGCCTTCGGCGTGGTGGATGGCCTGCAAAATGGCACCGTGGAAATGGCCCACACCGTGCCTTATTACTTCTACGGCAAGAACCCGGCTTTCGCTATCGGTTCGGCCATTCCCTTTGGCATGAATGCCCGCCAGATGAACGCCTGGATGCTGCACGGCAATGGCCGCAAGCTCATGAACGAGCTGTACGCCAAATACAACATGCTCAGCTTTGCTGGTGGTAACACCGGCACCCAGATGGGTGGCTGGTTCCGCAAGGAAATCAAGTCGGTTGCCGACTTCAAGGGCCTGAAAATGCGCCTGGGTGGCGGTTTGGTGGGTGAGGTCATGACCAAGCTGGGCGCAGTGCCGCAAAGCCTGCCCGGTGGTGAGGTATACCAGGCGCTTGAAAAAGGCACGATTGACGCCGCCGAATGGGTGGGCCCTTACGACGATCAAAAGCTCGGCTTCAACAAGGTTGCGCCCAACTACTACTACCCTGGCTGGTGGGAGGGCGGACCTGAGGTGGACTTCTTCATCAACCAAAAAGCCTTTGACGCCCTGACGCTCGAGAACAAGGCCATTGTTGAGGCAGCTGCTGCGCACGCCCACACCGACATGCTGGCCAAATACGATGCGCTAAACCCCACGGCACTCAAGCAATTGGTGGCCGCCAAAACCAAGGTGCTGCCTTTCCCGCAAAGCGTGCTGGATGCCTCTTTCAAAGCATCCATGGAGGTCTACCAAGAGCTGGCTGCCAAGAGCGAAGACTGGAAAAAAATCTACACCGACTTCCGCAATTTCCAGCGCGATCAGGTGTTGTGGTTCCGCTTTGCCGAAGGCCGGTTTGATTCCTTCATGGCGCAGCAAAAGCTGTAAACGCCAGATGGGCCGGGCAACCGGCCTGCCGCAAAAAAGCCCCGCTTGGCGGGGCTTTTTTCATGCCTTCAAAATTACGCCACAGGCGCATCAACAGGCGTTTACCTGGCTTACTTGGCCTCTTTGCTCAAGGACTCTTGCAGGGCTTTCAGCGGGTCATCCGAGGCGCTGTTAGCAGCACCCGAGGCACCTGGTGCGGCGCTGCCAGGCGCAGGCAGCAAATCAACTGGCGCAGGCACGGGCGCGTCTGGGAAGCTGCTCTCCATTTGCTGTCGCGCCTTGTCCAGGTCGTACACCTCTTTTTTGTCCAGCCCGCTGGACACGAGGCCGGGGAACGCAATGATCAGGCCCACCATGACCAGTTGTATTACGACAAACGGCACAGCACCCCAGTAGATTTGCGTGGTGGTGACTTGCGCCACCGGCTGGCCAGTGACCTTGTCGGTGTAGTCCTTGTCGGGCGCAACGCTGCGCAGGTAAAACAGCGCAAAACCAAACGGCGGGTGCATGAACGAGGTTTGCATGTTGACCGCCAGCAGCACGCCAAACCACACCAGGTCTATACCCAGCTTTTCTGCCACTGGCGCTAACAACGGGATGACGATGAACGACAGCTCAAAGAAATCCAGAAAGAACGCCAGCAGGAAAATCAGGATGTTGACCACAATCAAGAACCCAAGCTGCCCACCTGGCAGGCTGGTCATCAAATGCTCCACCCAGCGCGGGCCGTCAACGCCCTGAAACGCTAGGCTGAACACGGTGGAGCCAATCAGAATAAACAGCACAAAGCACGACAGCTTCATGGTGGTGTCCATGGCTTGGCGCAGCAGCTTGAGGTCGATGCGTTTTCGCGCTGTAGCCATGGCCAGCGCGCCCACAGCGCCCATGGCACCACCTTCTGTAGGTGTGGCCACCCCCAGGAAAATAGTGCCCAGCACCAGAAAAATCAGCGCCAGCGGCGGAATCAGCACAAAGGTGACGCGCTCGGCCATGCGCGAGAGCAGGCCCAGCTTGGCGGTTTTGTTGATGATGGCCAGCGCAAAGGCCACCGCTACGCCAACGCACATGGACACCACAATCAATTCATCGGTAGGCGTGGTGGCCGGGCGGGTTTTGGCAAAAACCACGGCAGCGGCCGCTGAAATCAGGGCCAGCACGCCGGTGGAGCGCAAGCCGGGTGTGCCGTTGTCTTCGCGGATGGTGCGGGCCTCTGCGGGCAGCGCAGGTACCCAGGCGGGCCGCACAAAGGCCAGCACCAGCACATACAGCAGATACAAGCCGGTGAGCACAAAGCCGGGAATGAAAGCGCCCTTGTACAAGTCGCCCACGCTCTTGCCCAACTGGTCGGCCAGAATAATCAGCACCAGCGAGGGCGGAATAATCTGCGCCAGCGTGCCCGAGGCTGCGATAACGCCACTGGCCACGCGCCGGTCATAGCCGTAGCGCAGCATGATGGGCAGGGATATCAGGCCCATGGAAATTACCGAGGCCGCTACAACGCCGGTGGTGGCGGCCAGCATGGCACCCACCAGAATCACGGCAATCGCTAAGCCACCGCGCAGGCTGCCAAAGAGCTGGCCCACAGTGTCCAGCAAATCCTCGGCCATGCCCGAGCGCTCCAGCACCAGCCCCATAAAGGTGAAAAACGGGATGGCCAGCAGCGTGTCGTTTTGCATGATGCCAAAGATGCGCAGCGGCAGCGCCTGCATCAGCGACGACATGCCGGGAATGCCCAGCTCAATGCCAACAAAGCCAAAAAACAGCCCGCAGGCCGCTAGCGAAAACGCCACCGGGTAGCCAAACAGCAAGAACACCACCAGGCTGGCAAACATGATGGGTGCCAGGTTGGCAATCAGGAATTCAATCATGGCCGTGCTCCTGCGCTGCTGGCGGCGGTTTGGGCCGCCTGCTCACGGGCTGCCACTTCTTTTTGCAGCAGAAACTCCGCCAGTTCCTGCTCGGCGGACTTGGCATCGCCCTTGCGCGTGGGGTCAGGCACCAGGCCTTTTAAAAACGCCACCCGCTTGATCAGCTCTGATACGCCTTGCAGCCCCAAAAGCGCCAAGCCCAGCGGCAGCAGCGCAAACACGGGCCAGCGAATCAGCCCGCCGGCGTTGTGCGACATCTCGCCCGAGGTAAATGCCCGCAGCGCCAACGGCAGCGACAAGCTGGTCACCACAATGATGAACGGAAACAGGAAAACGCAAATGCCAAAGATGTCCATCTTGATCTGCGTGCGTTTGCTGAATTTGCCTGCCAGCACGTCAATGCGCACATGCTCCTGGCGCATCAGCGTGTAGCCTGCCGCCAGCATGAACACGGCGGCAAACAAATACCACTGCACCTCCAGCAAGGCGTTGGACGAGTTGTCAAACACCTTGCGCACCACGGCATTGCCGGCGCTAATCAGCACCGCCAGCAAAACCAGCCATTTCACCGCTTGCCCCAGCTTTTCGTTCAGCCAGTCGATCTTGCTGGACAACCCAAGTAATGCAGACATACCAATTGCTCCGATTCACAGGCGTATCACCCAAACCCGAGATTTTTGCATGCGGTAAAAGCCAGGACGCGCTGCAAGCGGCACTACCGGCAGGGATAACCCCCTAGACACGGGCTGTGTGGCACTGGCGGGCTGAAAAAAAACGATTTAGAGGCGTTTTGGTGCAGATTTCAAGAAAAAATGCCGTTTTTTAAGTATCAAAACAGCCTTTTTATCAATAAAGACGTGCGGGTGCCGCTATCAAAAAATACTATCAATTAAGTAGCGAAAGGCAGTAACTCTCTGGCGATCGGTCAACGGGGTTTGGCCATACGCGGGCGCTTGAACGCCCACCACGGCAGAAGCTTGTGCATGGCTAACACCTGGCCGGATTCCGCTGGCGCATAGCCCGTAATGGTGGCCAAGGCCGCTTGCCAGTCGCGGCTGCGCAGCACCGCCAGCAGCGCCTGCACGGCGGGCTGGTCGAGCGCCGATTTGAGGCACACCAAGTGGTAGCGCTCTTCTATCAGTGGCACAAAGCCCAGGCCGTGCGATTGGGCGGATGCGGCAATGCCCAGCCCCGCATCCGCCCGGCCACTGGCTACGGCCTGCGCCACGGCGGCATGCGACGGCTCGGCGCTGGCGTAGCCGGCAATTTGCTGCGGCGTAATACTGGCGTTGGCCAGCAATTCATCGAGCAGCAAGCGGGTGCCAGTGCCAATGGCGCGGTTGACAAAGCGCAATGGCGCGTTGGCCCTGGCGTTGGGTTCGACGCTGGCGGTTGCGCTGCCGCCGACAGGCCGTGCCAGGTCGTGCAGCGCGGCAATGCCCAGCGGGTTGCCGCGCGCCACAATCAGCCCCTGCTGGCGGCTGGCAAAGCCAATGATTTTGTGCAGGCCAGGCTTGAGCAGCGGCTGGTAGATGCGGGCTGATTGTGAGTGGGTATCGGGCTGGTGCAGGGTATGAAAACCCGCCATCACGCAGCGCCCCTGATTGAGCGCCTGGATGGCGTCCACGCTGCCGGTAAAGCGGATGTCGAGGTGCAGGCGCGCATGAGCAGCGGCATGCTGGTGCAGGCAGGCCAGTGCGTCGTCGTGGCTGGCGTAAAAGGTCAGCACGTGGGCTTCGGGATCAAACGCCACAGCAAAGGCGCGCTCCAGGTCGGCGCGCAGGGCAGCAATTTGCGGTGCCAGACGGGCCTGTGCCTGTCGCTCGGCCCATAACAGCTTGTCACCAAATTCAGACAGGCGCGCTGACTGGCCTTTGTCCCAAACAATCAGGTCCTGACCAAGCTCGGCTTCCCAGCGCTTGAGCTCGCCCCAGACATGGCGGTAAGAAAACTGCATGGCTTTGGCCGCCGCCGATATGGAGCCGCTGGCCTGCACAGCGTGCAGCAAATCCAGCAGGCTGTTGCGCAGCAGCGGTGTGCCGGGCTCGTCCGGCTTTAAGGCGTAACTGAGTTGAACTTTGTGCACGGGCGGCCTATGCACGGCGGTTCATATCGACGGGGTATTTCATGCTGTCTACGATACCGCACTGAACTTATGAACTCGTTTGCTGAAAGCGCAGCCACCGCGCTCGCCCTGATTTCTTCCTTCGACTCCCAATTGCTAGCCATTGTGGGCCGCTCCCTGATGGTGAGCGCCTGCGCCTGCGCCATTGCCAGCGTGGCGGGCTTGCTGCTGGGTGCCTGGCTGGGTGTGGCGCGTTTCAGGGGGCGCGCCGTGGTGCTGTCTTTGCTCAATACCGCGCTGGCACTGCCTGCTGTGGTGGTGGGGCTGGTGGTGTACTTGCTGCTTTCGCGCAGCGGGCCGCTGGGGCATTTGGGCTGGCTGTTTTCCGTCAAGGCCATGGTGCTGGCGCAGGCGGTGCTGGTGTTGCCCATCGTGACGGCGCTGACCCGCCAAGCGATTGACGACGCCGAGCGCGGCCACGGCGAGCAATTGCGCTCGCTTGGCGCGCGCCCGCTGGTGCGCAGCGTGCTGCTGATGTGGGACGAGCGCTTCGCCTTGCTCACGGTCTTGATAGCCGCCTTTGGCCGCGCCATTTCCGAGGTGGGCGCGGTGATGATTGTGGGCGGCAATATTGACGGCTTCACCCGCGTCATGACCACCGCCATCGCGCTGGAAACCAGCAAGGGCGATTTGCCGCTGGCGCTGGCGCTGGGGCTGGTACTGCTGGCCGTTGTGCTGGCACTCAACGCGCTGGTCAGCCTGCTGCAGCAGTGGCGGCGCGAGCACGGCAGGGCCGGGCAGACGCTGGCAGCGCCCAGGGTGGCGTCATGAAGCCGCTGATTGCCCTGCATGCCGTGGGTGTGCGCTTTGGCCGGGTGCAGGCGCTGGCGGCGTGCAGCCTGAACGTGGCCGCAGGCGAGCGCGTGGCGCTGATTGGCGGCAACGGCAGCGGCAAAAGCACTTTGCTGCGCGTTATCAACGGATTGATTCAACCCGACAGCGGGCAGGTGGTGTGCGAGCCGCAGGCGCGCCAGGCCATGGTGTTTCAGCACCCGCACATGCTGCGCCTGAGTACCTTGCATAACGTGGCGCTCGGCCCCTGGCTGGCGGGCGTTCCTTGGGCGCAGGCCAAAGGCCATGCTGGCGCCGCGCTCGCGCGCGTGGGCCTGCAGCAGGAGGCGCAGCGCCTTGCCAGCAAGCTCTCGGGCGGTCAGCAGCAGCGTGCGGCGCTGGCGCGGGCCTGGGCACTCAAGCCTGATGTGCTGCTGCTCGATGAGCCCACCGCCAGCCTGGACCCGCATGCCAAGCGCGAGGTGGAGGCGCTGATCGGCGAGTTTGCCGCGCAGGGCATGACGCTGGTATTTGCCAGCCACCACCTGGGCCAAGTCAAGCGGCTGGCCACGCGGGTGGTTTTTTTGGAGCGCGGGCGCATCTTGGCGGATTTGCCGGTAGCCGAGTTTTTTGACGGATCGCGGTTGCCAGCCATTTCGGCGGCGGCTGATTTATTTTTAAAAGGGGAATTGGCATGAATTCATTGACACAAGTACGCGGTTTTGCGCCGCCATTGCGGGCCGCCAAGGCCCTGTTTTCTGTTGCCATCTGCATTGCTGGCGGCGTTTTTGCCGGGGTTGCCAGCGCGCAGAGCATTGTGATGGCATCCACCACGTCCACCGAGCAGTCGGGCTTGTTTGGGCACTTGCTGCCAGAGTTCAAAAAAGCCAGTGGCCTGGACGTGAAAGTGGTGGCACTGGGCACCGGCCAGGCGCTCGATATGGGCCGCCGCGGCGATGCCGATGTGCTATTTGTGCACGACCAAACCGCAGAAGAAAAATTTATCGCCGACGGCTTTGGCGTGAAGCGCCTGCCGGTGATGTACAACGATTTTGTGGTGGTTGGCCCGGCGGCGGATCCAGCCAAAGTCAAGGGCAAAGACATTGTGCAGGCACTTAAAAACCTGGCAGCGGCCAATGCGGCGTTTGTCTCGCGGGGCGACAAAAGCGGTACCCATGCCGCCGAGTTGCGCTTCTGGAAAACGGCGGTGGCCGAGGCCAGCAAAGGCAGCGGCTACAAGGAATGCGGCTGCGGCATGGGTGCGGCGCTGAATATTGCGGCATCGTCCGGCGCGTACGCGCTGACCGACCGCGGCACCTGGCTGAGCTTTAAAAACCGTGGTGATTTGGCGGTACTCGTGGAGGGCGACACCAAGCTGTTCAACCAGTACGGTGTGATGGTGGTGAACCCGGCCAAGCACCCACACGCCAAGGCAGCAGACGCGCAAAAGTTTGTGGATTGGGTGGTTTCGTCCACGGGCCAGGCCGTGATCGCCAGCTACAAAATTGGCGGCGAGCAGCTGTTTTTCCCGAACGCAGCGAAATGAAAATTCTGGTTGTTGGCCTGCAATGCTGCGCATTGCTGGGGTCGATGGCATGGGGCGGCGCGCAAGCGGATTGCCCTCAAAATGGTGCTGTATTCGATTCCCGCACGCTGCTGACGGTGCAATTGCCAGCCCAGCCAGCGCAGGCTTTCAGCCTCGCCGACTTGATGGCTTTGCCGGGCGACAGCTTCAACTTTGGCCGCAGTGTTGAACAAGCCGGTCGCAAGGAAGAGCAAACCACCCGCTACACCGGTGTGCGCCTGCGTGAGGTGCTGGCCAGGGCGGGACTGGACGAGGCGCGCAACCGCGCCGCGCGTGGCTGGGTAGTTGAGCTGATTGCCACCGACAACTACCGCGCAGTTTTTTCCTGGGGCGAGTTGTTCAACCATGCGGCCAGTGATTCGGTGGTAGTGATTTATGCCCAAAACGGCCAGCCGCTGGACACTGTTGCCGGGCCACTGGCTCTACGTGCCCTGACGGACCAGCGCCCCGGCCCGCGCCACGTGCGCAACCTGTGCGCGGTGCGGGTGCGCGAACTGCCCTGATCCAAAAACCGGCCAGTGCGCTGCTCAGTGCTTGCCCAGTTTACGGTAGACCGTAGCCCGGCTGATGCCGAGTTGGCGCGCCGCCTCGGCAACATTGCCGCGTGCCCGGCTCACTGCTTGGCGAATTAGCGCGGCTTGCTGGTCTTTCAGGGGCCTGGCTGTGGCGGCAGAGGTGTCGTTGGCTGGCAGCGCCAGCGCTTGCAGGCGCAGACCTGACCACAACGGTAAATCCAGCGGTTGTGGACTGCGCCCGGCAGAATCGAACAGCATGGCGTGGGGTAGCGCAAAGAAGTCGCTGCTGTGCAGGGTGGCTTTGCCTGGCGCGGTTTGCGCGTTCAGCATGCGCCGCGCGGCCGGGTTCATACCGGTGACTTCGCCCTCGTTGCTTAGGCAAACCAGTCCATCGCTGGTATCACCCAAGCCAGCGCCGGGCCAGTTGATGTGCAGTAGCAGGGCGTGCGGTCGGCTGCGCGTCAAGGCGTTTTCGATGCTGCGCGCCGACTGCGCCACGAGGTGCCGTAGTTCGGGGCGCTCCGCGCATTCAATGCCGGTGACATCCAGCATGCCCAGGCAGTGGCCGTCGGGCCCGGTCAGCGGTGCGCCGGCACAACTGTAAACACTGGTGTCGGCAAAAAAATGCTCGCCACGGTGCAACCACACCACGCGCTGTTCGGCCAACGCCGCGCCAATGGCGCTGGTGCCAATGCGCTGCTCGGACAGGTCAGCACCGATGCGGGTGATCAACTCGGCGCGGCGGTCAGTGCGGTCGATTACGCCGTGGGCGTCGATCACCACACCCTGGGCATTGGTCAAAATTGCGAAGTAACGGGTGTTGGCAATTGCCTTGCCGAGGTCTTGCATCACCGGTTTGGCAGATTGCAGCAGCCACTGGTGTGCCTCCAGGGTACGGCGCAGCGCCTGCCGGGGAATGGGATCAAACGGCACGGGCGTGTGCGGCTTCAGGCCACGTGCCAAACACCGCTGCCACGAATCTTCTATCCAGGGGGTCGAGTTCCATGGCGCTTGAGCCGGGTCGACACATGCGGCTTTCGGCAACTGCTCGCCATGTAACAAGGCCCGGCGTGCAGCGTCAATCTGTGCCATGCGCAGTGGTTGGGTGATCGCAATGGTGCCGGGTAAATCCATGGGTTGGAGCAACTCTAACGCGGCACCTGTAGCAAATTGAGAATTTTGCAGATGCCAGGCGGAAAACTAGGGTTTTGCCTAGGCCAGTGAGAGGGGGCAGATCAAACAATGAAGCGGCTGGTTGTTTCAAAAATTGCACTTATGGAAAGTCGCACAATGCAAGTCCAACTCCACATTAACGGCAAAGCCACGCAGCTTGACTTGCCACCCAACACGTTGCTGGTGCAGGCGCTGCGGGAAAAGCTTCAACTCACCGGTACCCATGTGGGCTGCGACACCTCGCAGTGCGGCGCCTGTACTGTCCTCATGAATGGGCGAGCGGTCAAGTCCTGCACGCTGCTGCTGGTGCAAGCCGAAGGCGCGCAAGTCACCACGATTGAAGGCCTGGCCAAACCCGACGGCACCATGCACCCCATGCAGGCAGCTTTCAAGGAGTGCCATGGCCTGCAATGCGGCTACTGCACGCCTGGCATGGTGCTGAGCGCGGTGGATTTGGTGACGCATTACCCCAAGGCCACAGAAGCTGAAATCCGTGAGTTGCTAGACGGCAATCTGTGCCGCTGCACGGGTTACCAGAACATTGTCAAAGCCGTGCAGCATGGCGCTGTGGCTATGGCTGCTTGAACCTCACACCAGGAGAACATCCCATGGGCGCACCAGACTTTGCCAGCTTGCCGCATATCGGCGAGTCCCTCAAACGCAAGGAAGATTACCGGTTTTTGATTGGTGCAGGCCAATACACCGACGACATCACGCTGCCTAACCAGGCATATGCGGTGTTTGTGCGCTCGCCACATGCGCACGCCAAGGTACTGGGCATTAACGCCGCCGCAGCCAAAGCGGCACCCGGTGTGATTGAGGTGTTAACTGGCGCCGAAGTGGCCGCCGACAAGCTCAACGGCTTGCCGTGCGGCTGGCAAATCAACAACCCCGACGGTACGCCAATGAACGAGCCGCCGCACCCGATCCTGGCACTTGACACGGTGCGCTATGTCGGCGACCACGTGGCGATGGTGGTGGCCGAAACGCTGGAGCAGGCCAAAAATGCGGCAGAACTGGTTGAGGTGGATTACGACGTGCTGCCCGCCGTGGTGGGCGTGATGGACGCCGGTAAAACCGGTGCAGCACAACTGCATGCCGCCGCGCCCAGTAACAAATGCTACAAGTGGACGATCGGGGATCAGGCCGGTGTCGAAGCCGCGTTTGCGGGTGCCGCGCACATTACCCGGCTTGACTTGGTCAACAACCGCCTGGTGCCCAACGCGATGGAGCCGCGTGCCGCGATTGGTTCCTACAGTCGGGCGAATGAGGAATACACGCTGTACGTGTCCAACCAGAATCCGCATGTGGAGCGGCTCTTGATGACCGCATTTGTGATGGGCCTGCCCGAGCACAAGGTACGCGTGATTGCACCCGATGTCGGCGGTGGCTTTGGCTCCAAGATTTACCTGTATGCCGAAGATGTTTGCCTGACTTGGGCCGCCAAAAAGCTCAACCGAAATATCAAATGGACGTGTGAGCGCAGCGAGGCATTTCTGAGCGATGCGCACGGTCGCGACCACGTGAGCCATGCCGAAATGGCAATGGACAAAGACGGCCACTTCCTGGCGCTGCGGGTGCATACCAACGCCAATCTGGGCGCGTATTTGTCGACCTTTTCTACCGCGATTCCCACCATCCTGTATGCCACTTTGCTGGCCGGGCAATACAAGACGCCGCAGGTGTTTGTCGAGGTCGACGCCTGGTTCACCAACACCGCGCCGGTCGATGCCTACCGTGGTGCGGGGCGGCCTGAGGCCACGTACTTGCTCGAGCGCCTTGTCACGCGCTGCGCCTGGGAACTGGGCCTGTCGCAAGCCGAGATTCGCCAGCGCAACTTCATCACCAGCTTCCCCTACCAAACTCCAGTGGCGCTGCAATACGACGTGGGCGATTTTGCCGCGCTGATGACCCGCGCCAACCAACTGGGCGATGTGGCAGGCTTTGAAGCGCGTAAAAAAGCATCAGCCGCCAAGGGCTTGCTGCGCGGCATTGGCTACAGCAGCTACATTGAGGCCTGCGGCATTGCGCCCAGCAATATCGCTGGCGCTTTGGGCGCACGCGCCGGGCTGTTTGAATGCGGCGAAATCCGCGTCCATCCAACCGGCAGCGTCACGGTTTTTACCGGCTCGCACAGCCACGGCCAGGGGCACGAAACCACGTTTGCGCAAGTGGTGGCGGCGCGGCTGGGCATTGCAGTTGAAGCGGTCGATGTGGTGCACGGCGACACCGGCCGCGTGCCGTTTGGCATGGGCACCTACGGCTCGCGCTCAATCAGTGTGGGTGGCGCGGCCATCATGAAAGCGCTCGACAAAATTGAAACCAAGGCCAAGAAAATTGCCGCGCACCTGATGGAAGCCAGCGATGTGGACGTGGAATTTTCCAATGGCGAGTTCACCATCAAAGGGACGGATAAAAAAGTCACTTTCGGCCAGGTCGCGCTCACAGCCTATGTGCCGCACAACTACCCACTGGACAAACTGGAGCCTGGCCTGAACGAAACCGCGTTCTACGACCCGACCAACTTCACCTTCCCGGCCGGCACCTATATTTGCGAGGTTGATATTGACCCGCAAACCGGTGTGGTCAAGATCGACAGCTTTTGCGCGGTGGACGACTTCGGCACCATCATCAACCCGATGATTGTCGAGGGCCAGGTGCATGGCGGCATCGCCCAGGGCATTGGCCAGGCGCTGATGGAAAACTGTGTGTACGACGCCACTGGCCAACTGGTTACCGGCAGTTTCATGGACTACACCATGCCGCGCGCCGATGATTTTCCGCAGTTCAAGCTCGAGACCTTGTCTACACCTTGCTCGCATAACCCGCTGGGCACCAAAGGCTGTGGTGAAGCGGGTGCCATTGGCTCGCCACCCGCCGTAATCAATGCTGTACTGGATGCCCTGCGCAGTGTCGGCGTGAAAGATTTCGACATGCCCGCTTCGCCAAGCCGAGTGTGGGAAGCGATACAAGCGGCAAAAAGCCCAGCCTGAGTCTGGTAAAAAGTTTAAGGAATCAGCCATGTACCCATTCACTTACGAACGCCCCGCCAGCCTCGACGCTGCCGCCCAACTCGCCGCTGCTGGCGGCAAGCTGCTGGCTGGTGGACAGACCCTGCTGGCTTCCATGAAGCTGCGCTTGTCCAGCCCGGAAAGCCTGGTTGATCTGGGTCGCATTGCGCAGCTCGCAGGCATTCGCCGCGAAGGCAATGCCATCGTCATCGGTGCCATGACCTGCCATGCCGACGTCGCCGCCAGCGCCGATGTACGGGCTGCCATTCCTGCCCTGGCTCATCTGGCTTCGGGCATTGGCGACCGGCAGGTGCGCGCCCGTGGGACGCTAGGCGGCTCGCTCGCCAACAACGACCCGGCAGCCTGCTACCCCAGCGCGGTGCTGGCTTTGAATGCCACCATCCACACCAACACGCGCACCATTGCAGCCGATGATTTTTTCACTGGCATGTACGGCACGGCATTGGCAGATGATGAACTCATTACTGCCGTCAGCTTCCCGGCGGCAAAGCGCGCCGCCTACGCCAAATTCAAGCAACCCGCCTCGCGCTTTGCACTGGTCGGCGTGTTTGTGGCGCAGACCGATGCGGGCGTGCGGGTGGCGGTTACCGGCGCGGCGGGCTGTGTGTTTCGCCATGCGGGGCTGGAGGCAGCGCTGACTAAAAACTTTACCTCTGAGGCGGTTGCTGCAGTCGCTATTAATGCCAATGAACTCAACAGCGACTTGCATGCCAGTGCGGCGTACCGAGCCAACTTGATTCGCGTACAAACCCAGCGCGCGGTTGCCAGCGCGCTGGCTTGACGCCGTGTTTGAATCCATTGACGCGCTCGTGGCAGCGCTGCGCGGTGCTGGCTATTTTGCCGACCGGCGTTTGGCCACAGCGGTATTCCTCGCACTGAAATTGCAGCGCCCGCTCTTGCTCGAAGGCGAGCCTGGCGCTGGCAAAACCGAATTAGCCAAAGCACTTGCGCTAGCGCTGGGCCGCAATCTGGTGCGTTTGCAGTGCTACGACGGCCTGGAGCAGCGCGAAGCCCTGTACGAATGGAACTACGCCGCGCAGTTGCTGCACATGAAAGCGGCTGAGGTGGCAGCGCCCGCCAGTCAATCGATGAACAGCATCGAAAGCGAGGTCTATCAAGAGCGCTACCTGATTCGCCGTCCGCTCTTGCAGGCATTGCAGGCACCGGCACCCGGTGCGGTGCTGTTGATTGACGAGATTGACCGCGCCGACGAACCGTTTGAGGCTTTCTTGCTTGAGTACCTGGGCGAGTACCAGGTCAGTATTCCCGAGCTGGGCACGGTGCGTGCCACACACACGCCCGTTACCTTGCTCACCAGCAATCGCACGCGCGACCTGAACGACGCCGTCAAGCGCCGCTGCCTCTACCACTGGCTGGACTACCCCGAGCGCGAACGCGAGTTGGCGATTGTGCGTTCGCGCGTGCCACAAGCGGCTGCTGCGCTGGCGCAACAAGTGGCGCTGTTTGTCGAGCGTTTGCGCAGCGAGCCGTTTCGCAATGCGTTTCACCGCCCGCCTGGCATTGCCGAGAGCGTGGAGTGGGCCAAGGCGCTGGTGGCGCTGGACACGCTCATGCTCGACCCCGAGGTGGTGTCGGACACCGCCGGCATTTTGTTCAAGCAGCGCGAGGATGTGACCGCGTTAACGCCGGAACTCAGCGCCCAGCTATTGCAACCCCAGTCAGCTTGACGCCATGCAACTGGGCGACGCGCGAAGCGGCAAGCTGGCCGACAACCTGAGTGCTTTTGGCCGTGCCCTGCGCCGTGCCGGTTTACCCGTGGACCCTGCGCGCATTGCCCTGGCGCAACAAGCCACGCTGGCGGTGGGGCTGGCCAGTAAACAGGACCTCAGCGCCGCGCTGGAATCGGTGCTGGTGGGGCGCGAACAAGACCGCGCTGTCTTTCGCGAGTTGTTTGATGGTTTTTTCAAAAATCCTGATCTGGCGCAAAAACTCCTGTCGCAATTGCTGCCCAGTGCGCAAGGCAAAGCCGAGCCGGGCAAACGCCGCCCGCGTGTGCGCGAAGCCCTGGCTCCCCAAAAAGCGCTGGGACAAGCCGCCAAGCCTTCGGCACAAGACGAGAAGCTGGAGTTTGATGCCGCCATGACCGCCAGCGATGTGCAGCGTTTGCACCATGCCGACTTCAGCCAGTTGGGGGTGGCTGAATACCGGTTGGTTGAGCGCCTAGCGCGCGAACTGCCGCTGCCCTTGCCCCATTACGCCGCGCGCCGTACCCGCGCAGGCGCGCGGGGCAGTGGCGTGCATTGGCCGCAACTGCTGCGCGAAGCAGCTCGCTCGGGTGGCGATGCCACGCGTTTGCCGCGCCGCCAGCGCTGCCTCACGCCACTGCCGCTGGTGGTGCTGGTCGATGTGTCGGGTTCCATGGAGCGTTACGCCCGGCTGCTGCTGGCGTTTTTGCACGCTGCCACGCGGCACCACAAGCGCCGGGCGGTATTTGCCTTTGGCACGCAACTCACACCTTTGAGCGAAACCTTCCGCATCGCCGACACCGACCAGATGCTGCTGGCTGCAGGCCGCGCCATTGCGGACTTTGCCGGTGGCACGCAGCTTGGTGCCTCGCTGGCGCAACTGCGTATGCAGCACGCGCGCTGCCTGGTGGGTCGGCGTACGCTCGTGCTGTTGATTACCGACGGCCTGGACACCGGTGAAAATGCCGTGCTGGTGGATGAGCTGGACTGGCTCAAGCGCCACAGTGGCCGCCTGCTCTGGCTCAACCCGCTGCTGCGCTTTGAGGGCTATGCACCGCTGGCGCGTGGCGCAGCGGCGTTGCACCAGCGCGCTGATGCCATGCTGGCGGTACACAATTTGAATCGCCTGGAAGAGTTGGCGCGCAGTCTGGCCGATTTGATGAAACGCTAAAGAAAGAAACGCCATGGAAATGCAAGCCAGCCGCCTGCTCCAAGTGAGCCAACAGCAAGCCTGGGACGCGCTGAACAACCCCGAGGTGCTCAAGGCCTGCGTGCCCGGCTGCGACAAGCTGGAACTGGTTGAAGAAAACAAGTACGCGGTTGGCATGGCGCTGAAAATTGGCCCGGTATCAGCCAAGTTTGCTGGCAAGATTGTGCTGAGCGACATTAATCCGCCACATAGTTACATGCTGGGCTTTGACGGCCAGGGCGGTGTGGCCGGTTTTGGCAAGGGCTCGGCCAAAGTGCATTTGCGGCCGCAGCCTGCGGGTGGCTGCGAGCTCAACTACAGCGTGCAGGCGCAAGTCGGCGGCAAGGTGGCGCAACTGGGCCAGCGGCTGATTGACGGCGCGGCCAAGTCGATGGCCGAAGACTTTTTCAAGCGCTTTGACACCGAATTGCAGCGTATGTACCCTTCATCATTTGCTATTGATTCAATAGCTACTGGTGGAAACCCCGTAAGCGCTGGTGATCATAATGGCTTCAAAATACCACTTTGGGCCTGGCTGGCTGGAGCCACCGTACTGGCGGTCGTGTTTTGGCTGCTCAAGTAAGTCGCCGCGCCTTCAAACAGAAAGAGCAACGCTTTGGAAAATCTCGATGTGATGGTGCTGCGCACCCTGCGCGACTGGCGGCTGGCGGGGCACCGCGCCATGCTGGTGACGGTGGTGCGCACCTGGGGCTCTTCGCCGCGCCCGGTCGGCTCGATCATGGCGCTGCGCGATGACGGTGCCGTGGTGGGCTCAGTCTCTGGCGGCTGTATTGAAGACGATTTAATTCACCGCTATACACAGGCCTACGCTGCACCGGCCAGCAAGGGCACCCAAGCAGGCTCGCGCGATTTCCCGTCGGGCCCGCCACAGTTCCTCAAATACGGCATCAGCGCTGACGAGGCGCACCGCTTTGGGCTGCCCTGCGGCGGCACCTTGGAGCTGCTGCTGGAGTTCGACCCCGAAGCCACCAGCCTCTATGAACTGGTGGCCGCGCTGGACGGCGGCGCGCTGATCCAGCGCACTTTGCAGTTGCGCAGCGGCACGGTTGCCTTGCGCGTTACCGATGCGCCCTGCGAACTCGGCGTCACTCCAGAGCAGGTCACCAACACCTTTGGCCCCGGCTACCGCATGCTGTTGATTGGCGCGGGCCAGTTGTCCGAGTACTTGTCCACCATGGCCTTGTTCAGCGGGTTTGCTGTCAGTGTCTGCGATCCGCGCGATGAATACCGCCGCACCTGGGCTGTGCCTGGTGCCACACTTTTGACCGCTATGCCCGACGAAGCGGTGACGGCTTTCAAACCCGACGCCCGCAGTTGCGTGATTGCGCTCACCCACGACCCCAAGCTGGACGACTTGGCATTGCTCGAAGCGCTTAACAGCAACGCCTTTTATGTGGGCGCCATTGGCAGCCGCCGCAACAACGCCGACCGGCACCAGCGGCTTATCGATCATTTTGAACAAACCAAGGCCAGCTTGCAGCGGCTGCGCGGCCCGATTGGCATCTACATTGGCAGCAAAACCCCGCCCGAGATTGCCGTGAGCGTGATGGCCGAGGTGCTAGCGGTCAAGAACAGCGTGACTTTGCCTCGCGACATGGCGGTGCGGCAGGCCAAAGACGGTTTGTAAAGCTGGCGGAGTCGGTTGCAAAGCGCACCGCTGCTCGTCTTTGCGTCACTCCTTGTGACCCTATACCCATCCCCGTACCAATTGAAATTCCAGAAGCTCAAGGGTTTTGCTATTCAAAGTGTAGTAAAAAACCATAGCTGCACCCGCACATCTGTATTGGGCTGGTGGTTTATTTGATGCCTGAAAATGGCCTGAAATCCTTAAAAAATTACCCCTCAAGCCCTGTTGCAGGGCAAAAGCCGTGCTGACAAGCAAAAAATCAAGGAAACCGAACTTTTATAGGCATCAAAAAGCTTTGAAACTGTTTACTGGCGTGCGGGTACCGCTCTACTTTTTTACTATCTATTTAATAGCGTTTAAGCATCCTGACCGTCTACGCTAGACAATCCAGCGGCAGGGGCCAGTCAATCGGCTATTTTTCCTTGCCCATAACCCAATCGGGCAGGAATGTCACCAGTTGCGGGAACACGGTGATGAGCACGATGCAGACTACCAGGCAGCCAAAAAACGGCAGCGCCGCGCGGGCGATGACGTTGCTGTCTTTGCCGGTCAGGTTTTGCAGGACAAACAAGTTAAAGCCCACCGGCGGCGTGACCTCGGCAATCTCGACCAGCAGCACAATGAAAATGCCGAACCAGATGAGGTCAAAACCCGCCTTTTGAATCATCGGCAGCACTACCGCAGCCGTCAGCACAATCATGCTGATGCCGTCAAGTGCTGTGCCCAAAATCAGGTACACCACGGTTAGCACGCCAATCAGCGCATAAGGCGACAAGTTCATGGCATTGACCCATTCGGCAAGCTCGCGCGGCACGCCGGTAAAGGCCATGGTTTTGGCCAGGAACGCCGCACCCGCCAGGATGAACATGATCATGCAACTGGTGCGGGCGCTGCCCATTAGCCCCTCTTTGAAATTCTTCCAGCTCAGCGAGCCGCCCCAGGCCGCAATCGCCAGCGAACCGGCCACGCCATAGGCCGCGCACTCGGTGGCCGTGGCATAGCCCACCACCAGCACCCACACCACGAACACAATCAGCGCCGCGCAGGGAATCAGGCTGCGGCTCTTGCGCAGTTTGTCCATGAAGCTGCTGGGCGGATCGGCGGGTGGCACTTTGTCCGGATGGCGGATGCTCCACCAGACGATGTAGCCCATGAACAGCGCCATCAGCACCGCGCTGGGGATAAAGCCGGCCAAAAAGATGCGGATGATAGAAGCGTCTGCCGCCACCGCGTAGACCACCATGGTGATTGACGGCGGAATCAAAATCCCCAGCGTGCCCGCCGTGGCGAGCGCGCCGAGTGCGAGTTTTTCGTCGTAGCCGCGTTTGAGCAATTCGGGCAGCGCCACTTTGGAAATGGTGGCGCAAGTGGCTGCCGAAGAGCCGCTGACCGAGCCAAAAATGCCGCAGCCCAAAATTGTGGTGTGCATCAGGCGGCCCGGCACGCGATTGAGCCAGGGGCGCAGGCCCTCAAACATTTCCTCGCTCAGTTTGGTGCGAAACAAAATCTCGCCCATCCAGATGAACAGCGGCAACGCCGCCAACTCCCAGGAGGCATTGCTTTCCCAGAATGCAGAAAAAAGGTTCTTGCCCGGCTGGGTGGTGGTGAAGAAGGCTTGACCCACCCAGCCGCAAATCGCCAGCGTCATGGCAATCCAGACGCCACCGCTAAGCAGCAGCAGCAGAAGGATGAGCAAGAAAAAGCCAATACCCAAGGTTTCCATGCGCGTGCCAGTCTCAGATGTCGGAGGAGAAATCACCCTGCGCATGGCGCTGCTCCAGCGCCACCACATAGCTGGGG
>JAKFVA010000021.1 GCA_021732385.1 Burkholderiales bacterium
GCCCACGCTCGGTTACTTGACGCACCGCTTCAGCCTTGAATTCGGCCGGGTATCTCACTGTCTTCATGGCTATCACTCCAGTTCAATTTAGACCTTAACAGGTGTCTATTGAAGCGGGTGAAGTCCACACAGTGGCCCGAACAGTTCAAGGACAACCCAACCCGAGCCATACATATTGCAGTGTCTGCGTCTTGGGATATCGCCGTAGCCACCGGCGGCGGACATGCTATTTTATTGTTCGATAGCACAGGTAAATTCATCCGCCGTACCCATCCCGGACTTTATCGTTTTACCAACGGGTTATGGCATAGCCCCGATGGATGGTGGACGACTGACACCAATCGTTTTGAGCTGAAGCTACTGGACACACACACGCTGGCTTTGAAAGACTCGATTACGCTGAAAGACACGACCAACGGTTATGAGTTTCTCGGCGAATTGGCTGCCTCCAAGGGCGCCCCCGAACCAGCCTCCGGACAGGCACCTGTGGCCACTGTTAGTCGCTTAGGTTTTCTAATGGAGCCTGGGCATGTTGTCGATGTTTTTCCAAATGGTCGTCAAGCCATTTTCAACAAGACGCCGATGGCGCGCGTGAGTGATATCGCCTGGTTCAATGACCAGCTTCTCGTGGTTGATGGCGGTCGCTATCAAGTTTCACGCTTTTCTTCTACACGTGACGAGATGCCACGATTCGGTGACGCTGAGGTACACAGAGAGCTCGATGAGATGCTGGAGCGCCGCTTGTTTTGGGCGCTATTGTCTTCGCGCTACATGTTCCTGATTGCCGCTGGCTTGCTGCTGTTTGGTATTGCTGCCTACAGCCGATACAAAAAGGTCAGTCAAAAACAGACCATTGCACTGCGGGTAGCCAAGGAAATCGGCACTCCAAGCCTGACCACAAGCCAATACATCTGGCAGTGGTTGGGTGTTGTGGCTGCGCCCTATGGCATCAGAATTTTTGTGTTATTTTTCAGCCTCTTTTGGTTACTCCAACGACTTGTCACTAGCCTGGCCACTGTGGACCCTGGACTCAAAGAAACAACACTACTCACGAGCAAATTCTTGTCTGTGCTTGTGTCTGTACTGCTCATCATCGTATGGCTGGTATGGGAGCGTTATCTCTACCAAAAGGCTTCCGCTAACCCTGCTCGTGAGGCAATATTAAATCGCCATGCTGTTGCGTGGCTTAACAAGTTCGACGATTGGGATCAGATAAAACTCGAAGGTGAAACACCGCGGGAATCCATTGCCTTGTTGGGCTGGCGTAGGCGCTGGCTAGTGGTTAGCAACAAACGTATTTTGCTGTTTGCGGCAGGGGCAAGAGAGCGGCGATTGGTCAGTGACTGGCCGCGCAGCAGCATTTCGGAAGTGTCTGGTATGCCTACCACACAGCAAGGAGCGCTGCAACGCTGGTGGCGCAAGGGTTTTCGAACCAAAGTCAATTTGTATATCAAATTCACCAACGGCGACGAGCTGCGAGGATTCAGCGCCAGCTCTGCTGCAGCGACGAGAGTGATCACGCTTCTTGAAAAAACGGCAACACCGCCGGCACCAAACTCAATGGAAAGCGTGCGGCCTGGCAAGCGCAACAGACGCTGGTATGAAGTACTCGCTTCGTTAGCATTACCGGGACTTGGTCAACTCCTGCAAGACCGTTTCGTCAGTGGCGCAGTGTTTCTTACCGCCGCGTTGATTCTTTTCTTGTTAGGCGTAGGGCCCGTGATATGGGCCAGCACAGGACCCAAGATGGACGTATCGTTCAATGCAAAACTGGGTAGTGCCATTTGGTGGCTGTTGCTAGCCGTTGTATCGGCCTGGGACACTTGGCCCTTTAGCAGGCAAAAAAAGCCACGCCGAGCAGTTAGCTAGCGCTGAGTTTGGCAAAAGCAGCCACCACCTCGGGCGGTGCCTGCACCAGCTCAATCAGTACACCTTCTCCTCCAATTGGCAGTTCGTCGTTGCCTTTGGGGTGCACAAAGCAGATGTCAAAACCCGCCGCGCCCTTGCGGATACCCCCCGGCGCAAAGCGCATGCCGTTTGCACTGAGCCATTCCACCGCTTGGGGCAAATCGTCAATCCACAGACCCACATGGTTGAGCGGGGTGGTGTGTACAGCGGGCTTTTTGTTGGGGTCCAGCGGCTGCATCAGATCGACCTCGACTTTGAACGGGCCGCTGCCCAGCGTGCAAATGTCTTCATCGACGTTCTCGCGCTCGCTCTTGAACGTACTGGTAATTTCCAGCCCCAGCATGTCAACCCAGAGCTTTTGCAGCCGGTTTTTGTCTAGCCCGCCAATGGCAATTTGCTGGATACCGAGGACCTTGAAAGGACGCGCATTCATATTCAGACAAACTCCACAATGGGTTGATCAACGCTGAGCGATTCGCCTTTTTGCGCCAGCACCTTGCCCACCACACCATCGGCAGCAGCAAACAGCACGTTTTCCATTTTCATGGCCTCAATCACGGCTACCCGCTCGCCAGCCTGCACTTTTTGCCCCACCGCCACGGCCACATCAACCAGCAGACCGGGCATGGGCGAGAGCACAAAGCGGCTCATGTCGGGCGGCGCTTTGTAGGGCATCAGCGCATGCAGCTGCGCACCGCGCGGCGACAGCACCAGCGCGTCAAGCTGCGTGCCGTTGTGCATCACGCGCACCGCCAGCGGATTCGTGGGCAAGCCGCGCTGGATTTGCGCCATAAACGGCTGGCCGTTGCAGGTGCCGTGGATGCGCGCCGCACCCATATGCCAGTTGCTGCAAATTTCATAGCGGGCAGTACCCACTGTAATTACACTGGAGCCGGACTGGGCCTGGTAGTCGGTCACTTCAACCGGTTGTTGCGTGTGCTGACCCGCTGTACCCAACCAAACCACCATATAACCCTCGCCAATCGTCACGCCATGCCCGGGCATCTGGCCACTGATACCGGCTGCACGGCTGCGCTCGCGCCGGTGCGCGTAGGCCGCCAGCGCCAACAAAAAGCCGGGGTCAGCGTGCGGCACATCCTGCGCGGAAAAGCCCTTGCCGTAATGCTCGGCAATAAAGCCAGTGTTGAAGTCGCCCGCCACAAACTGGGGGTGCGCCAGCAGGGCGGCCTGAAACGGAATATTGCTGCTGATGCCGCGAATCACAAAGCCATTCAAGGCTTCGCGCATCTTGGCAATCGCCTCCAGGCGGTCTTTGCCGTGCACGATGAGCTTGGCGATCATCGAGTCGTAGAACATCGGGATTTCGCCGCCGTCGATCACCCCGGTGTCCACACGCACGCCGTACAAATCCTGCGTGTTGGCCGCAAACATGGTTTGCCACGGCGGTGCAAATTTAACCAGCCGCCCGGTGGACGGCAAGAAGTTGCGAAACGGGTCTTCGGCGTTGATGCGGCATTCCATGGCCCAGCCATTGCGCTGCACATCAGCTTGTACTAGCGGCAACGGCTCGCCAGCGGCCACGCGAATCATCAGCTCCACCAGATCCAGGCCGGTGATGCATTCCGTTACCGGGTGCTCCACCTGCAGGCGGGTGTTCATCTCTAGAAAGTAAAAGCTCTGGTCTTTGCCGACCACAAACTCCACGGTGCCCGCGCTCTCGTATTTCACCGCCTTGGCCAGCGCCACTGCTTGTTCACCCATGGCCTTGCGCGTGGCGTCGCTGATGAATGGCGACGGCGCTTCCTCAATCACCTTCTGGTGGCGGCGCTGGATTGAGCATTCGCGTTCGTTCAAATACAGCACATTACCCTGGCTATCACCAATGAGCTGAATCTCGATGTGGCGCGGCTCCTCGACAAATTTTTCGATGAACACGCGGTCGTCGCCAAAGCTGTTTTTGGCCTCATTGCGGCAAGAGGTGAAGCCCTCCAACGCCTCCTTGTCATTGAACGCCACGCGCAGGCCCTTGCCACCGCCGCCCGCGCTGGCTTTGATCATCACGGGGTAGCCAATGCCGCGCGCAATCTCCACCGCGAGCTCGGCGGTTTCAATCGCATCGTTTACACCCGGAATGCAATTCACGCCCGCCGCGCCCGCCAGCTTCTTCGATTCGATCTTGTCACCCATGGCGGCAATAGAGTAGTGCTTGGGGCCGATGAACACAATGCCCTCTTCCTCCACCCGCTTGGCAAAGGCCGCGTTCTCGCTCAAAAACCCGTAGCCCGGATGCACCGCCTGCGCGCCGGTTTGTTTGCAGGCCGCAATGATTTTGTCGGCCAACAAATAGCTCTCGCGTGATGGCGGTGGACCAATGCACACGGCTTCGTCGGCCAATTCGACGTGCCGCGCTTCTTTGTCGGCCTCGGAATACACCGCCACAGTTTTTATGCCCATCTTGCGGGCGGTGGCAATCACGCGGCAGGCGATTTCGCCGCGGTTAGCAATCAGGATTTTGGTGAACATACGGTATTTCCTTGATGCATCACAGCGGAATGTTCCCGTGCTTGCGCCACGGGTTTTCCAGCTTTTTTCCTTGCAGCATCACTAGGCTGCGGCAAATGCGCTTGCGCGTCTCATGCGGCTGAATTACGTCATCAATAAAGCCGCGTGCACCGGCTACAAACGGGTTGGCAAAGCGGGTTTTGTATTCAGCTTCGCGCGCGGCTAATTTGGCTGGATCGCCCTTGTCTTCGCGGAAGATGATTTCCACCGCGCCCTTGGCACCCATCACGGCAATTTCAGCATTTGGCCAGGCAAAGTTCACGTCGCCGCGCAGGTGTTTGCTGGCCATCACGTCATACGCGCCGCCGTAGGCTTTGCGGGTGATGACGGTGATTTTGGGCACCGTGCATTCAGCATAGGCGTAGAGCAGCTTGGCACCGTGCTTGATGATGCCGCCAAATTCTTGCGAAGTGCCCGGCATGAAGCCCGGCACATCCACAAACGTGACCACCGGGATGTTGAACGCATCGCAAAAGCGCACAAAGCGCGCGGCCTTGATGCTGCTCTTGATGTCTAGGCAACCCGCCAGCACTAGCGGCTGGTTGGCGACGATGCCCACAGTCTGCCCTTCCATGCGTGCAAAGCCGATCAGGATGTTTTTGGCGTACTCGGGCTGGAGTTCAAAAAAGTCGCCGTCGTCCACGGTTTTGACGATCAACTCCTTCATGTCGTAGGGCTTGTTCGGGTTGGCGGGCACCAGCGTGTTCAGTGAATGGTCGGTTCGATCTGCCGGATCGCCACTAGGGCGCACGGGTGGCTTTTCCTTGTTGCTGAGCGGCAGGTAGTTGAAGAAGCGGCGCAGCATCATCAGCGCCTCCACATCGTTTTCAAACGCCAGATCGGCAACGCCGCTGCGCGTGGTGTGGCTGATGGCACCACCCAATTCTTCAGCAGTCACCTCTTCGTGCGTGACGGTTTTCACCACCTCAGGGCCGGTGACAAACATATAGCTGCTGTCCTTGACCATGAAGATGAAGTCGGTCATGGCCGGCGAGTACACCGCGCCACCCGCGCACGGCCCCATGATCAGGCTGATCTGCGGCACCACACCGCTGGCCATTACGTTGCGCTGGAAGACGTCGGCATAACCGCCCAGCGACGCCACGCCTTCCTGAATGCGCGCACCGCCCGAATCGTTAAGACCAATCACCGGCGCACCGACCTTCATTGCCTGATCCATCACCTTGCAGATTTTCTCGGCATGCGCCTCGCTGAGTGCCCCGCCGAACACGGTGAAGTCCTGGCTAAAGACAAACACCAGGCGGCCATTGATCATGCCGTAGCCAGTGACCACGCCGTCACCCGGCGGGCGGTTGCCCGCCATGCCAAAGTCATCGCAGCGGTGCTCGACAAACATGTCCCACTCTTCAAAGGTGCCGTCGTCCAGCAGGAGCTCCAGTCGCTCGCGCGCCGTGAGCTTGCCCTTGCCGTGCTGCGCGTCAATGCGCTTTTGACCGCCGCCCAGCCGGGCTGCGGCACGTTTTTGTTCCAGTTGTTCGAGGATGTCTTGCATACGTTTTTCTTGAGTAACTGTGGTTTATGCAGCGCTGTCCGCCTGCCCTGCTTGCATTTGCAGTAAATTTCTTGCGGCAGTAGACGCTGGTAAGTGCCCCTGCGCCACCTTGCGCACAACCTCTGGCAGCATTACGCTGACTTGCGGATGCTCGCGAAAGGCCCGCTTCAACCCCGTGTCAACGCGCTCCCACATCCACGCCAGCGCCTGCTGCTGGCGCCGCTGGCTGCGTTTGCCGTTAGCCGCTTGCAGGTCTTTGAACTGCACCGCCGCCTGCCAAAACGCCTCCACGCCCGCACCCTGCAAGGCGCTGAGTTGCAGTACTTTGGGATGCCAAGATTTCTCGTCGTGCAACGCGTGCTCGGGATTGCCCTGCTGGCTGAAGATGCGCAGCGCGCTGGCAATGTGGGCCTGCGCCTGCGTGGCGGCCGCGGCGTCCAGATCGGCCTTGTTAATGAGTACCAGATCGGCCAGCTCCATCACGCCGCGCTTTACGGCCTGCAGCTCGTCACCGGCGTTGGGCAACTGCATCAGCACATACATGTCGGTCATGCTGGCCACGGCAATCTCGCTTTGGCCCACGCCCACGGTTTCCACAATCACCACGTCATAGCCGGCTGCCTCGCAAACCAGCATGGCCTCGCGCGTCATCGACGCCACACCGCCCAGCGTGCCGCTGGCCGGGCTGGGGCGAATGAAGGCCTGCGGATGCACTGACAAAAATTCCATGCGCGTCTTGTCGCCCAGGATCGAGCCGCCCGACACGCTGGACGACGGGTCAACTGCCAGCACCGCCACGCGGTGACCCTGCTGGATGAGGTGCAAGCCCAGCGCTTCTATGAAAGTGGATTTGCCCACCCCCGGCACGCCCGAAATCCCCAGACGCAGGGATTGGCCTGCATGCGGCAGCACAGCGGCGAGCAGCGCGTCAGCCTCTTCGCGGTGGTCGCCGCGGGTGGATTCCAGCAGCGTGATGGCTTTGGCCATGGCGCGACGCTGGGCGTCGGGCGACGCCTGTTCAAGCAACTGCTGCAACATCGCCGCCTGCATCATTGCGCCCAGTTCTCCAGCCGCAGGCCCTGCACGCGCTCGAATTCACGGGTGTTGTTGGTAACCAGCGTGAGGTCTTCTGCCAACGCATGCGCGGCGATCAGCAGGTCGATTTCACCAATGGGCGTGCCAGCTTGCCTGAGAATTTTTCTATGCCGGGCGTAATGCCATATGGCCGTGTCGCTCCAGGCCAGTATCTGCAGACCGCTCAGAAAAAGTTGGAGCTGGTCTTTGGCATCACCTCTCGCGCTGTTTTCAACACCATAGGCCAGTTCGGCGGCAACCAGGGAAGAGATCACAAGGTTTTTGCGCCCTTCCAGCTTCAAGCGGCGAACAACCGAGTCGCTACGCTCGTTAATGGCATAAATGCAGATATTGGTGTCCAGCAAATATTTCACGGCGTTCTCAATCAAACGACTCGATATCGTCTTTGGGCGGTGTGCGATCCCGCTCAATGAAATCCATGACGCCGCGAAGCCCATTCATAGCGGACTCCATTTGCGCCCACCACGCTTCATCCGTTTGTTTGGGACGCAAAACAACGGCATTGCCCACCTTCTCGATCGTTACCTCATCGGTGTCAAAGCGAAAGGCTTTTGGCAAACGGACAGCTTGGCTGCGCCCGGTCGTAAAAACTTTGGCAGTGCTTGGAACAATTGCAGTCATGGCAATTTCCGGGAAATAGATATGTACCAATGATACATATCTATTTGTTGCTTGACAAACCGGTGATCGCCTTCTTGATCTGCGCCAGCACATCTTTGGCGCTGACGGGGATCGGCGTACCCGGCCCATAGATGCCTTTGACGCCTGACGCATATAAAAAGTCGTAATCCTGCTTGGGAATGACGCCGCCCACAAACACAATAATGTCGTCGGCACCCTGCTTGCGCAGCTCGGCAATGATGGCGGGCACCAGGGTTTTGTGGCCTGCGGCCAGCGTGCTCACACCCAGCGCATGCACGTCGTTTTCAATCGCCTGGCGGGCGCATTCTTCGGGGGTTTGAAACAGTGGGCCCATGTCCACGTCAAAACCCAAATCGGCAAAGGCCGTGGCTACCACTTTGGCACCGCGGTCGTGACCGTCCTGGCCCAGTTTGGCAATCATCACGCGCGGGCGGCGGCCTTCGCTGGAGCCAAAAGCGGCAATCTCGGCTTTCAGGGCGTTCCAAAATTCCATGGTGTCTCCATGCGCGTGGTCGTAGGCGGCGGCATAAACGCCGGTGACTTTTTGCGTGTCGGCGCGGTGTCGGCCAAAGGCTTTTTCCAGCGCGTCGCTGACTTCGCCTACCGTGGCGCGCAGACGAATGGCCTGTATCGACAGGTCCAGCAAATTTCCCGTGTTGTTTTCTGCTGCCAGCGTAATGGCATGCAGGGCTTGCTGCACATGCTCTGAATTGCGTTTGGCTTTGATACTTTTCAGTAGCGCAATCTGCCCATCGCGCACGGCCACGTTGTCGATGTCGCGTGCTTCAATCGCGTCTTCGGTTTTGAGCTTGTATTTGTTCACGCCCACAATCACGTCTTTGCCGGAATCAATGCGTGCCTGCTTTTCAGCGGCTGCCGCTTCAATCTTGAGCTTGGCCCAGCCACTGTCCACGGCCTTGGTCATGCCACCCAAGGCCTCTACTTCTTCCATGATTTCCCAGGCCTTGTCGGCCATGTCTTGCGTCAGCTTTTCCATCATGTAGCTGCCCGCCCAGGGGTCAATCACGCTGGTGATGTGGGTTTCTTCCTGGATGATGAGCTGCGTATTGCGGGCAATGCGCGATGAGGTTTCAGTGGGCAGTGCAATCGCCTCGTCGAATGAATTGGTGTGCAGTGACTGCGTGCCGCCAAACACCGCCGCCATGGCCTCTACAGTGGTGCGCACTACGTTGTTGTACGGGTCTTGCTCGGTCAGGCTCCAGCCGCTGGTCTGGCAATGCGTGCGCAGCATCAGGCTCTTGGGGTTCTTTGGGTTGAAGGCTTTCATGATGCGCCACCACAGCAGGCGAGCGGCACGCATCTTGGCAATTTCCAGGTAGAAATTCATGCCGATGGCCCAGAAGAAAGACAGGCGTCCGGCGAATTCGTCCACATCCAGGCCCTTGGCCAGCGCGGTCTTCACGTATTCGCGGCCATCGGCCAGGGTAAAGGCCAGTTCCAGCGCCTGGTTGGCCCCGGCTTCTTGCATGTGGTAGCCGGAAATTGAGATCGAGTTGAACTTCGGCATGAACTTGGCCGTGTATTCAATGATGTCGCCAATGATGCGCATGCTTGGCGCGGGCGGGTAAATGTAGGTGTTGCGCACCATGAACTCTTTGAGGATGTCGTTCTGGATGGTGCCGGAGAGTTTCTCTTGCGGCACGCCCTGCTCCTCTGCGGCCACCACATAGCCCGCCAGCACCGGCAGCACCGCGCCGTTCATCGTCATCGACACGCTGACTTTATCGAGCGGAATCTGGTCGAACAAAATCTTCATGTCCTCCACGCTGTCAATCGCCACACCGGCCTTGCCGACATCGCCGGTCACGCGCGGGTGGTCGCTGTCGTAGCCACGGTGCGTGGCCAAATCAAACGCCACGCTCACCCCCTGCCCGCCAGCGGCCAGCGCCTTGCGGTAGAAGGCATTGGATTCTTGTGCGGTGGAAAAACCGGCGTACTGGCGAATCGTCCACGGCCGCACCGTGTACATGGTGGCCTGTGGGCCGCGCAGGTAGGGCTCAAAGCCGGGCAGCGTGTGGGTGTGCGGCAGGTTTTGCGTGTCGGCGGCGGTGTACAGCGGCTTGACGTCCAAGCCCTCGGGCGTGTGCCAGTTCAGCGCAGATACGTCGCCACCCGGCGCGGATTTGGCGGCCGCCTTGCCCCAGGCGTCCAAACTGGCGCTTGCGTACTGAGGCGGCTGGGAGTCGCTTGGTTTTGTGGTCATGTCGGTCACTGCCTCAATTGGCGAACAGGTTGCCTGCAGGTTTTTTCAGATGGCGTGCATTTTGGCCGCTGGTGCTGCGAACGCCTGCAAACCCTTAAACCGGAGTTTATCTCCTTTTGTAATTATGAATTCAAAATCTTCAATTCAGCTTACACTGCCAGCATGTCCGCCCAACTCCTATCGCCTCGCGCCCTGTACGAAGAGGTGGCCGAACTGCTGCGCCAGCGCATCTACAAGCGCGAACTGGCACCAGGCGACTGGATTGACGAGCTGCGCCTGGCGCAAGAATACGGCATCAGTCGCACTCCGCTGCGCGAGGCGCTGAAGGTGCTGGCCGCCGAAGGGCTGGTCACAATGAAAGTGCGGCGCGGCGCGTATGTGACCGAGGTGAACGAGAAAGACCTGCATGACGTGTACCACCTGCTCGGCCTGCTGGAGTCTGACGCGGCTGGCGCGGTGGCCCGCCAAGCCAGCGACGCGCAACTGGCGCAACTGCAAAGCCTGCACCAGGCGCTGGAGACGGCTGTGGCTGACCGCGAGGCGTTTTTTGAGCTGAACGAGCAGTTTCACATGCGATTGCTGGAGATTGCCAACAACCGCTTTTGCAGCCAGATGGTGGCGGATTTGCGCAAGGTCATGAAGCTCAACCGCCACCACTCGCTGCTGAAAAGCGGGCGGCTGGAAGAGTCGCTGGCCGAACACCGCGCCATCATGGCGGCGCTGGCAGCACGCGATGCAGCGGCCACGGTGCAGAAAATGAAAACGCACTTTGCCAGCGGCCTGGAAGCGGCAGCCTGAAAAGACGGGTGCCTTAAGCCGCGTTGACTTGCGATTGGCTAGCGCAAACAAGCGCTATTGAATAGATAGTAAAAAATGGTAGCGCTATCCGCACACCAACAAACGAAATAAAAGCTTTTTCATACTTTAAAAAAGCCATTTTTTCCTGATTTTTGGCTGAGCGGACCGGCTTTTTGCCCAGTAGCGGCTTTGCCAGGGTGGTTTTTAAGGATTCAAGGCCATTTTTAGGCATTGAATTCAAGCTAAGCCCAATACGGACGTGCGGGTGCAGCTATCATTTTTTGCTATCTATTAAATAGCATTAGACCAGCTCTGCGGCCACCGCCATGCTTCGCGCGTGCGCCAGTGCCATCACCTCATGCGGCGGCAGATTTTTCAGCCGGTGGTCGCTCCACACCTGTCGCCACTTGCGCGCGCCGGGCAAGCCGTTGCGCAGCCCCAGCATGTGGCGGGCAATGGCGCTCCAGGGTGTGCCGTGCGCGGCGGCTTGGGCGGCCATGTAGTCGCACATTTTTTCTTCAACCTGTTCGCGCGTGTGGATTGCGCAGTGGTTAAGCGGTACGGGGACAACGCCAAAAAAAGCGGTATCCCACGACGCCAACCACCATGGGTTGTGGTACGCCTCGCGCCCCACCATCACGCCATCCACCGCTTGCAGTTCCTCGGTGATTTGCGCGCCGGTGGTGATGCCGCCATTGATGCAAATCGTCAGGTGCGGGAAGTCTTTTTTAAGCTGATGCACCAGGGCGTAGCGCAGCGGCGGGATGTTGCGGTTGTCTTTGGGGCTGAGGCCGTGCAGCCAGGCGTTGCGGGCGTGCACGATAAAAACCTGGCAACCCGCCTGGCTCACCGTGCCCACAAAGTCGCGCACAAAAGCGTAGCTTTCAGTTTTGTCGATGCCAATGCGGTGCTTGACGGTGACGGGAATACCCACCACATCCAGCATGGCTTTCACGCCATCGGCCACCAGCGCGGGCTCAGCCATCAGGCACGCGCCAAACGCGCCGCGCTGCACGCGCTCGCTGGGGCAGCCGCAGTTGAGGTTGATTTCGTCGTAACCCCACTGCGCGCCCAGTTGGGCACAACGCGCCAGCTCAAACGGTTCGCTGCCACCGAGTTGCAGCGCCAGTGGGTGTTCCTGGGCGTTGAAGCGCAGATGGCGCGGCACATCACCGTGCAGCAGCGCGCCGGTGGTCACCATCTCGGTGTAAAGCCGGGCGTGCCGGGTCAACAGGCGATGAAAAAAACGGCAATGCGGATCCGTCCAATCCATCATCGGAGCGACCGACAAACGCCAGGGCCTGGACGCCAAGGCAGTTGAGGCGCACGGTAAATCCGGGAATGGCGGCACAGACATGCCCTGAATTATCCGCTGCACGCCCTATTTCATTTCATCTGCACCGAGCCGGTCACCGTGACCACCACTGTGCTTTTGCCCGCCTCCACGGGCACTGGCGCGTCAGCCACGGCCGCGCGCGCTTCCAGGGCAAAGACTTTGGGGCGGCCAACAAAGCCCTGGTCGTTGGCACTGACGCTGATTTCGCGTAGGCTGTAGCCGGCAAAGCCAAAGCTTTTGGCAATGTCGCTGGCTTTGCTCTTGTAACGCTCAATCGCCTGGGCCTGGGCTTCGCCCTCAACCTTGTTGCGCTGCTCGCGGCTCAGGCTGAAGGCCACGTTGTTCACGGCAAGCGTGGTCAGCTTGCCTGCCGTAGTGCTGATGCGGGCAAAGTCGCGGCCCTCCAGCACCAGCTCTGCATTGCCCTGCCAGGCGGTGATCTTGCCGTCTTTGCCGTAGCGCGGGTAAAGGCTGAAATTGCCGGTGCGCACCTCCAACTGGCCAGGCTGTGCGACTTTTTTGGCTTCGGTCAAAGCGGCATCCAATGCGCTCTTGAGCTGGCTTTGCACGGTGGCGGCATCGGCTGCTTCGCGCGTCGTGCTCAGGCTGAGCGTCAAATAGTCCTGCGCCACTTCCACTTGCCCGCTGGCTGATAGTTGCAGCAGGTTTTGCGGCTCGGGCCGAGGCAGACTCTGGGCAAAGCTGGTGGTAGCGCTCAGGGCCAATGCACAGGCAAAGAATTTCAATATGTTCATGCGGTTCTTTCGGGGTGGTCGAGGTAGTTATGTTGGTGGGCAGGGATTTTTAGGTACACAAAGATTCAGCGGCTTAAAGCGCTTGGCACGCTCGTTAATCAAGGCATCTTTTGACATAACGTGAGCAGTAACGCCCACGCCCACAAGGCAAATAAGCAACTATTCAACCCTGCGCAACAGATGTAACCGAGTGTCAGGCTTGACGAATCATGCGGCTTTAGTGCTCAATTCGTTACAGAATCAGGTTTGTTACACATTTTTTGGCAAACACCATGACAACTAATCCGGCTCGCAGCGACAAAATACTGGTGCTCGACGATGACGTTCGCATCCGCGATTTGCTCAGGCGTTATCTCACGCAGGAGGGTTTTGAGGTGATTGTTGCGGAGGACGGCAAGGCGCTTAACCGCATCATGCTGCGCGACAGCGTTGACTTGATTGTGCTCGACCTGATGATGCCGGGCGAGGACGGCTTGTCAATTTGCCGCCGCCTGCGCGCTGCCAACGACCGTACGCCCATCATCATGCTGACTGCCAAAAGCGAGGATGTGGACCGCATTGTCGGCCTGGAGGTGGGCGCTGATGACTATTTAAGCAAGCCCTTCAATCCGCGGGAATTGCTGGCACGCGTGCATGCCGTGCTGCGCCGGCGTCCGCCGTTTGAAGCACCAGGCGCGCCTTCAAGCGACAACGAGGTAGTGAAATTTGGCTTGTTCTCTTTTGACCTGGGTGCCCGTACCTTGCAAAAAAACGGCGAAGACCTGCCACTGACCACAGGCGAATTTGCCATGCTCAAGGCGCTGGTGCGCCATCCACGCCAGCCACTGTCGCGCGAGAAGCTGGCACAGTTGGCGCGTGGCCGCGACTTTGAACCGTTTGACCGCAGCCTGGATGTGCAGATCTCCCGCCTGCGCAAAATGATTGAGGCCGACGCCGCCACGCCGCGCCATATTCAAACCGTGTGGGGCGTAGGCTACATGTTCGTGCCCGATGGAACAAGCTGAGCGCCGGCCTGACCTTGACATGGCCTTTGCTGGCTGCACCCGCTGAAACACCCTTGATTACCCCCTACCAAACCCGCCTGGAGATGACTGGCCCGGCTCCGCTGGAAACAGCGCCTGCCCCGCTGGAAGAGCGTCCAAAAATGGGTTTGAGCCTGTTCTGGCGCACTTTTTTCATGCTGGCGCTGCTGCTCACGGGCAGCGTGGTGGCTTGGTTGCAAACCTTTCGCACGCTTGAGTTTGAACCACGAGCCGCGCAAACCGCGCAGCAAATAGCTTCCATCGTCAACCTCAGCCGTGCGGCACTGGTGCATTCAGACGCGATTGCGCGGGTTTCGCTTATCAAAACCCTGGCCGAACAAGAAGGTGTTCAGATTGTGCCGCGCCTGCCCGCCGATATTTACGAACTGTTCACTAACGACAACGTTGAAATTGGCATCACCAACGAAGTATTGGCGCGTTTGGGCTTGGGCACCATCGTGGCGGGCAAGGTCAACAACACGCCTGGCTTGTGGGTTGGCTTCAAGACCGACAAAGACACTTACTGGCTGCTGATTAACCGCGCGCGCTTTCAGATGGTGGATGGCCGCACCTGGTTAATCTGGCTAATTACGGCTGCGGCCTTTTCAATTGCCGGCGCGGCGGTAATTGCCGGCTTGGTTAACCGTCCGCTGCGGCAGCTTTCTTTTGCGGCCAGCCGCGTGCGCGAGGGCGATTTTGACGCCAGCCGCCTTGACGAGCGGGCCGCCACCAGCGAGGTCCGCGAGGTCAACATTGGCTTTAACCGCATGGCCCAGCAGCTTGCCAAAATCGAGCAGGACCGCGCCGTCATGCTGGCGGGCATTTCGCACGACCTTCGCACACCGCTGGCACGCCTGCGCCTTGAAACCGAACTTAGCGTGGCCGACATCGACGCACGCGAGCACATGGCCTCCGACATTGCGCAGCTCGATGCCATCATCGACAAGTTCCTTGACTACGCCCGGCCCGACCATGTCGACCTGCGCACCGTCTCGCTCAACCAGGTGATTGAATCCTGCATTTACGCCGTGGGCGATGAAGTCAATATGCGCATCAATGTCGATATTGAAAAAGACCTGCGCGTGCTGGCCGACGAGGTCGAGTTGAGGCGTGTGATTTCCAATCTGTTGGAAAACGCCCGCCGCTATGGGAAAACACCCACCAGCGGCATTGCGGTAGTGGACATTGCCGCCAAGCAGCGCGGTGACTGGGTACTCTTGAAAGTGCGCGACCACGGTATGGGCGTTGCGCCCGACTCGCTGGCCAACCTCACCAAACCCTTTTACCGAGGCGACGCCGCCCGCACCGCCGCCACGGGCGCGGGCTTGGGCTTGTCCATCGTGGAGAAAACCATACAACGTCTGGGCGGTGCCTTCAGCCTGGCCAATACCAACTCTGGCGGGCTGGCCGCGCACATCAAGCTGCAACGGGCAGCCAAGCTCTAGCGCAGCGTTTTCAGGCGCTGGCGCGCAGCAGCACCACGGCACGCGCTTCCATCGCCTGCCCCAGGCCCACTGGCCCCATTTTTTCAGCCGTCTTGGCCTTTACATTCACCTGGTTTTCAGCCAGTCCCAAAGCCGCCGCCACGCGTGCCTTGATGGACGGTAAATAAGGCCCCAGGCGCGGGGCCTGGGCAATCACCGTGCTGTCCATGTTGGCAATGGCCCAGCCCGCCGCGCGCACACGGCGGGCCGCCTCCACCAGCAGCACCAGGGAATCTGCGCCTTTGAAAGTTGGGTCGGTGTCGGGGAAGTGCTTGCCAATATCGCCCAGGGCAGCCGCGCCCAGCAACGCGTCGGTCATGGCGTGCAGCAGTACGTCGGCGTCGGAATGGCCGAGCAGGCCAAGCTCAAACGCAATGTGCTCGCCGCCAATAATGAGCTTGCGCCCAGGCACCAGGGCATGAATGTCCCAGCCCTCACCAATTCGGAAATCAGGGAAGTTGCTCACGTCATCCGGCTCCTCAGTAGCGCCTCGGCCAAGGCAAAGTCCTCGGGGTAGGTCACTTTGAAATTCTGTGCGCTGCCCGCCACCAGCAGCGGCGGCTGGCCAGAGGCTTCCATCGCACTGGCTTCGTCGGTCACGGCACTGTTGCTCTGGCGCAAGGCAGCCAGCAGCGCGCCAATGCGAAACATCTGCGGCGTCTGGGCCAGCCATTTGTCGTCGCGCGGTAGGGTGGCGCTGGCACGGCCCTGCGCGGCCACTTTCAAAGTATCAGGCAATTTGAGCGCCAGCAGCCCACCACTGGCGTCGTGCTGGCAGGCGTCAATCAGGGCGTTGATTTGCGCGGGCGTCACCATGCAACGGGCGGCGTCGTGCACCAGCACCCAGTCTTGTGCTTGCGCGCCGTGGGCAAGCAAATGCGCCAGGCCCGCCTGCACAGTTTGTGCCCGGCTGCTGCCGCCGCATTGGGCCACCTGGCAAGGCCAATCTTGCACGCCGGCCGCAGCAAAAAAATTGTCATCGGGTGCTACCACCAACCAGCAAGCGGCAATGCGCGTCACACCATGAAAAGCCTGCAAGGTGTGCCACACCATGGGCCAGCCAGCCAGCAGGCGGTATTGTTTGGGCGGCTGGCCCTGGCTTGCGGTCTGAGCCCGGCTGCCACTGCCTGCGCAGGGGATCAAGGCAAAAAACCGGGGTGCAGCCGGCATGGCCTGGCGAGCAAAATCGCGGTCTTGATTTAAGGTTGAAGGGGGCGGGGTATTTGGCGGCATGTGCCTGCATTCTAAAATCCGTTTACACCCTGCTACCAGCCCGGCGCAGGGTATTTGCTTTTCTGCTCGCCATGGAACTCCCCAAACTCAGCCCCGGCAAACGCCACACCCAGCCCCGCCCGCACGGCGGCGGCGACGCCCTGCTGCTGGCACAACTGGCCCTGCGCGAAAAAGCCAGTGGCAAATGCACCGCCATCATTACTGCCGACGCCAATGATGCGCAGCGCCTGCAAGGCGAGATTGGATTTTTTGCGCCCGACTTGCGCTGCGTCCTGTTTCCCGACTGGGAGACTCTGCCCTACGACAGTTTTTCCCCGCATCAGGATTTGATTTCCGAGCGGCTGGCCACGCTTTGGCGCATCAGCCAGGGCGACGCCGATGTGGTGCTGGTGCCTGCCACCACCGCGCTGTACCGGCTGGCACCCACCAGTTTTTTGGCCGGCACCACCTTTCATTTCAAAGCCAAGCAGAAACTTGACGAGGCACGGCTGCGCGCCCAGCTCACGCTGGCGGGCTACAACCACGTGACGCAGGTCGTCAGCCCCGGTGAATACGCAGTGCGCGGCGGGTTGATAGATTTATTCCCCATGGGTTCGCTGGTGCCGTTTCGGGTGGATTTGTTTGACAACGAGGTCGATTCCATCCGCACCTTCGACCCCGATAGCCAGCGCAGCCTCTACCCGGTGCCCGAGGTGCGCTTGCTGCCGGGCCGTGAATTCCCCATGGACGACGCAGCCCGCGCCAAATTCAGAAGCCGCTGGCGTGAACTCCTGGAGGGCGACCCCACCAAGAGCCGTATTTACAAAGACATTGGGCAAGGTATAGCCACCGCTGGCATTGAGTACTACCTGCCCCTGTTTTTTGACGACACCGCCACCGTGTTTGATTACCTCGGCAGCCACGGCGACGCCAATGCCACGGTGGTGCTGCATGGCGAGCTGGAAGGCGCGTTTGCCCGCTTTACGCAAGACGCTCGCGAGCGCTACCGCCTGGCACAAGGTGAGCCCGACCGCCCCGCCCTGCCGCCTGAGGCGCTGTTCTTGAATGCCGAACAGTTTTACGCGCGCGCCAACCGCCATGCGCAACTGGCTTTGCGCAGCACGGGCCATGAAGCCGATGCCCATGCCTACGCCGAGTTCAATGTGTTGCCACCATTGGCCGTGGTCCGCGGTGCTGAAGAACCGCTGGCCTTGCTCAAGCAGTACCTGCGCAACACGCCGCAGCGCGCCCTGCTGCTGGCTGAATCCGATGGCCGCCGCGAGAGTTTGCTGGACTTTCTGCGCGCCAGCCATGTTGTGCCCGTGGCGTTTGAATCTTTGGCGGAATTTCGCGCCAGCGAGGAAAAGCTCGGCATTGCCAGCGCCCCGCTGGCCAGCGGCTTTGCCTGGGTTGAGGCCGGCATCGATCTGATTACAGAGACCGAGCTCTTTGCCGCTGGTGCCGTTACGCGTCGTCGGCGCAAGCAAGAGCAGGTCAGCGATGTTGAAGCGCTCATCAAAGACCTTTCTGAACTCAATATCGGCGACCCCGTGGTGCACAACGCGCACGGCATTGGCCGCTACCGGGGTTTGGTCAACCTGGATTTGGGCGAGAAAAACTCAGATGGTTCGCCCGCCGTGCAGGAGTTTTTGCACCTGGAATACGCCGACAAGGCCACGCTCTATGTGCCGGTGTCGCAACTGCACCAAATCGGCCGCTACACCGGCGTCAGCGCTGACGAAGCGCCGCTGCACCGGCTGGGCTCGGGCCAGTGGGAGCGTGCCAAGCGCCGCGCCGCGGAGCAGGTGCGCGACACCGCCGCCGAGCTGCTGAATATCTACGCCCGCCGCGCTGCCCGCATGGGTCACCCGTTTCGCTACGCACCGGGCGATTACGAAACCTTTGCCAACGATTTTGGCTTTGACGAAACACCCGACCAGCGCGCTGCCATCCACGCCGTGATCCAGGACATGATTTCGCCGCGCCCAATGGACCGGCTGGTTTGCGGCGATGTGGGCTTTGGCAAAACCGAGGTGGCGCTACGCGCTACTTTTGTAGCCGTTACCGGCGGCAAGCAGGTGGCGTTTCTGGCCCCCACTACTTTGCTGGCCGAGCAGCATTTTCAAACCCTCAAGGACCGTTTTGCGCGCTGGCCAGTGCAGGTCGCCGAGGTTTCGCGCTTTCGCTCGGGTAAAGAAGTTAATGCGGCCATCAAGGGCCTGGCCGACGGCAGTGTGGACATAGTGGTGGGCACGCACAAGCTACTGAGCGAATCCACCAAATTCAAAGACCTGGGCCTGCTCATCATTGACGAAGAGCACCGCTTTGGCGTGCGCCACAAAGAGGCCATGAAAGCCATGCGCGCCGAGGTGGATGTGCTCACGCTCACCGCCACGCCGATTCCGCGCACGCTGGGCATGGCACTGGAGGGCCTGCGTGACTTGAGCGTCATAGCCACCGCGCCGCAACGCCGCCTGGCCATCAAGACCTTTGTGCGCAATGAAGGCCATGGCGTGATCCGCGAGGCGGTGTTGCGCGAATTAAAGCGCGGCGGCCAGGTGTACTTTTTACACAACGAGGTAGACACCATCCAAAACCGCTGCCAGCAACTGGAGCAACTGCTGCCCGAGGCGCGTATTGCCGTGGCGCATGGTCAGATGCCCGAGCGCGAGCTGGAGCGCGTGATGCGCGACTTTATTGCCCAGCGCTACAACCTGCTTTTGTGCTCCACGATTATTGAAACCGGCATCGACGTGCCCAGCGCCAACACCATCGTCATCAGCCGTGCCGACAAGTTTGGTCTGGCGCAATTGCACCAGTTACGCGGGCGCGTCGGGCGCAGCCACCACCAAGCCTATGCCTACCTGATGGTGCCCGACACCGAGAGCCTGACCAAGCAGGCCCAGCAACGGCTGGACGCCATTCAGCAAATGGAAGAGCTCGGTAGCGGCTTTTATCTGGCCATGCACGACCTGGAAATCCGCGGCGCGGGCGAGGTGCTGGGCGAAAACCAGAGCGGCAACATGTTGGAGGTGGGCTTTCAACTCTACAACGAAATGCTCTCCGAAGCGGTGCGCTCACTCAAGGCCGGTGAAGAGCCCGATTTGCTGTCGCCTCTCAACGTCACCACCGAAATCAACCTGCACGCTCCGGCCCTACTGCCCGACAGCTACTGCGGCGACGTGCACCTGCGCCTGTCTTTTTACAAAAAACTGGCCAGCGCCAAAACCCCTGACCAGATCGACGCCCTGCTGGAAGAAATTGTTGACCGCTTTGGCAAGCTCCCCGCCCAGGCGCAAACCCTGATAGACGTGCATCGCCTGCGCGTGCTGGCCAAGCCGTATGGCGTAGTCAAGGTCGATGCCGCGCCCGACGTGATCACCATGACGTTCAAAAAGGACGCGCCGATTGAGCCGCTACGCATCATGGAGCTGATTCAGAAAAACCGGCATATCAAACTTGCCGGCAACGAAAAATTGCGCATCGAGCGCGAATTGAAAGAACCCAAAGAACGGGCGCAGATGGTGCGCGATGTGTTGCGGCTGCTGGGTCAACCGAAACTGACTGCCATTACGGCCTAGCCCGGAGACGCGATGCTTGTCCAGCCCAACCGCTGGCGTCTGTTGCGGTGGATAGTCAGGTTTGTAAATTGACCTCGTGACTTGCAGTGAAAACCGCCAGCTGGGCGTCGAAGGCGCGCTTGAAGGCAGGCCGCGCTTCAGCCCGGGTGACATAGTTGGAGAGATTCGGATACACGTGGAGTAAATCAGAGCCGCTCAACCTGCGCAGCACCTGCACCATCAGGAGATCACCCGCGCTGAATGCGCCGTCCAGCCAGTCGGCAGCGCCAAGCCGCATGGAGAGTTCGTACAACCGACTGCGGATACGGTCCTCAACAAGGGGCATACGCTGCGTGTACCAGGCCTTGTCACGCTCCGAATGCATGGCACTTTCTCGTTGGACAATCAGTGGCTCCACTGAAGAGAGAGCGGCGAACATCCACGTGATCGCGCGCGCGCGCGCACCCGTGTCGCTCGGCAGCAGACCCGCATGATACTGGGCGATATGCAAAATAATTGCCCCCGACTCGAACATAGCAAGATCGCCTTCTTCGTAGGTCGGGATCTGTCCGAAAGGATGCAGCGTACGATGCGCGGCTTGCTTCATCGCGGCGAACGACACGAGACGAACGTGATAAGGCTGGCCTACCTCTTCAAGCGCCCAGCGCACTGGCATGTCCCGCGCCAGCCCGCGCCCGCGGTCGGGGGACGCTTCAAATGCAGTGATGGTGGGCAGCATTGCAAGGCCTTGCGTGGATTGGAAATCACGCCGCCATGATGACCTGAAAGCCGCCATAGACCATTCGTTTGCCATCAAACGGCATGGGGTTGTTCTCGGCATTCATGCGCGGGTCAGCCATGATCTTTTCCCAGGCGCCGTCTCGCACAGCTTTTGATGGCCATTGAATCCACGAGAACACCACCACCTCACCTGCTTCGAGTTTCACCGCCATGGGAAACGAGGTGAGCTTGCCATCGGCTACGTCGTCGCCCCAACTCTCCACAACGCTCAATGCGCCATATTCTTTAAATAGTACCGCGGCATCAGTGGCATGTTTGAGAAAAGCCGCTTTGTTGGCCAACGGAACAGCGGCAACGAAACCATCCAGATAATTCATGTCTTGCTCCTGTGTTGTTCATGCGTTGTGATTTGCGGCCCATCCAAACCCACCATCCAACCCACACCAAATTGGTCATTGCACATGCCAAAGCACGGTGACCAGAATGTTTTGCCCATAGGCATAAATATATTGCCACCAGCGGCCAGCGCGTCGATCAAGTACGGCTCGACTCGCATGGATTTTTCCTTCGTGGATGGGTTGATGGACTGTGACTCAGCCGGGAATAGTCGGCTCGACCAGGCGGGCCAAATGCTGCAGCGACTCCTGCCAGCCCAGATAGCAGGCCTCGGTGGGAATCATGGCGGGGATGCCACTTTGCGTGATCTGAATTTCCACGCCAAGCGAGACTGGTTTGATGCTGGCGCGCGTGGTCATCTCGCCGGGCAGATTTGGGTCTTCGAAGCTGGCGGTGTAGGCAATGCACTCATTGGGGCGCAGCTCGACGTATTTGCCGCCAAAGAACAGCTCGCCGCACGTGGTGAAGTTGGTAAACGACATGCGCCAGGTACCGCCCAACTGCACGTCCATGGCATACACACGTGCAGTGAAACCGTTGGGCGGCAACCAGCGGGCAAAGGCATCAGGTTGGGTAAAGGCGCGCCAGATTTTCTCTGGCGTGCTAGTGAGCACGCGGTGCAATTGAACGGTATTGCCGCTGATGTCGGATTTGTGTGAGGTCATGGTATAGCGCCTGTCAGGGGGTGAAGGGACGGGGATGGTCTGGTGCTTGGCACAGCGGGGCAGATGGCGTGAGCAAGCTCTGCACATAACGGCGCAGATGCGCAATGCATTGCGCGGCAATGCCCGCATCGCCCTGGGCTTTGGCAATGATGAAGGCCCCTTGCAATGCCGCCTGCGTGTACAACGCCAAGCTCTGCGCGTCCCAGTCGGCATGGGGTGCATACAGCGCCCGGGCCTCTTCGATCATTGGCACCAGGGTGAGTGCGTGGCCTTCAATGCCTGCGCGGCAGGCAGCGCGAATTGCGGGGTGGCTGGCGTAAGTCTCTTGCACCAGGGTGCCCAGCAGGCAAGTCACATCGGCCAGCTCCCCTTGCACTATGTCTGCGCGAAAATCAATGTAGGCCAAGATGCGCGCACGCGGGTCTGGCACCTGCTGGTAGGGCGCGCTGGCAAACAGCCCGCCAGTCAACTCATTCCAATGGCGGGTAGCCGCAATCGCCAGGTCTTCCTTGCCCGTAAAGTGGTGGAAGTAGCTGCCCTTGGTCACGCCCGCAGCGGCGCAAATGTCATCTACCGTGGTGGCGTTGTAGCCCTTGGCGCGGATCACTCTCAAAGCAGTGTCCAGCAGTGCGGTGCGTGTCAGCACAGCCCGTGGCTGCGGGCTGTTGTGCAGTTTGATGGGGGCAGGTGTCGGGTTGTCGGGCGCGGTGATTCTCATAAACAATGGCGTACTGTTTAAGAAACATACATACCAGTTGGTACGCAAATGGATTATTCGTACCGTTTAGTATGCTGTCAAGCACTTCACAAAAATTTTCCACACCATGACGCAACCTCAAGAATTCGCCGACGGCCTGGTCTTTCAAGGCTTCACGCCCCCCTTGCGCCTGGCCGACTTCAAGTTGATTGCCTTTGACATGGACTCGACCCTCATCAACATCGAGTGCATTGATGAAATTGCCGATGCAGTAGGCAAAAAGGCAGAGGTAGCCGCCATTACCGAGGCCACGATGCGTGGCGAGATCAAAGATTTCCGGACAAGCCTGCGCCGCCGCGTGGCACTGCTGCGTGGCGTGCCGGTGGGCGCGTTACAGCAGGTCTACGACGAGCGCCTACGACTGAACCCCGGCGCGCAAACGCTGGTGCACGCCTGCCAGGCCGCTGGCCTGAAAACCCTGCTGGTCTCGGGCGGCTTCACGTTTTTCACCGACCGCATCGTGGCCCGGCTGGGCCTGGACTACAGCCGTTCCAACCTGCTAGAGACTGAAGCCGGGCTGCTGACGGGCCGCACCACGGACCAGCCCTGGGGCGACATTTGCGATGGCGAGGAAAAACGCAAGATGCTGCTGGAAACCTGTGCACTGCTGGGCATTGGCCCCCACCAAGCCATTGCCATGGGCGACGGCGCGAATGATTTGCCCATGATGGACGCCTGCAAAGCCGCTGGCGGTTTGTCGGTGGCGTATCACGCCAAACCCGCAGTGCGCGCGCAGGCCATGGTGGCCATCAACGCGGGCGGGTTGGACAGGCTGCTGGAAGTGCTTGAACCGCTATCAGATAGATAGTAAAAACTGATAGCGCTACCCGCACGCTAATGCTGGGTAAAACGCTGATTCAATGCCTGAAAAAGGCCTGTTTTTCTGTCAATTTGGCCTGGCAGACGCCTTTTTGCCCCAAGCGCACGCCTCTGGCGGCCATTTTTCAAGCTTTTAGGGCTTAATTTACCCATTAAAACTGACTTTTAGCCAATACTGACGTGCGGGTAGCGCTATCAGTTTTTACTATGGTTTCAGGAGCACGCAGGCACCGTTTCTAGCGCCGCGTTTTGCGCGCCTTGCCTTTGCTGCTGGCTTTTTTGGCAGCCGCCTTCAGTGCCTGTATGGGCGACGGCAGGGGTACACCGGGTGCGCGGGCACTGCTGCGCTCGGGCTTGCGGGCGCTGCCGTGCTTGGCGCTGGCTTTGGCGGGCGCACCACGGCGGTTGCCCTCCAGGTGGTTGGGGTGGCGCGGCGCGCGGCCATTTTCAGCGGCTTCGCGCCAGTCTGCCGTGGGGGGCAAGGTATTGCTGGCGCCAGCGAGGCCTTTGTCCTTGGCGGCGCGCAACAGCAGGTCTTCGCCATCGCGCACCAGGCGAAAGTCGATCTTGCGGCCATCCAGGTCCACCCGGCTGACTTGCACGCGCAGCCGCGTGCCGATGGCGTAGCGGATGCCGGTGCGCTCGCCGCGCAATTCCTGGCGCGCTTCGTCAAAGCGGAAGTATTCGCCGCCCAGTTCGGTGATGTGCACCAGACCTTCGACATAGAGCGCGTCCAGCGTGACAAAGATGCCAAAGCTGGTGGCAGCCGTGACCACGCCCGAATATTCTTCGCCCAAATGCTGGTGCATGAACTTGCACTTGAGCCAGGCTTCGACATCGCGGCTGGCTTCGTCAGCGCGGCGCTCGTTGGCGCTGCAGTGCAGGCCGGCGGCTTGCCAGGCCAAATTGTCGGGGCTGTGCTTTTTCTTGGCGTCGGCCTCACCGCCGCGGTGTGCATCGCGCGCTGCTTGCCCTTTGGCCAAGCGCTTGGCCAGCTTGGCATGGGCTTCGCCGGGGATGGGCAGCGCGGGCAATTGGTATTTGGTTTTTCCCAGAATCGACTTGATGACCCGGTGCACCAGCAAATCGGGGTAGCGCCGAATGGGGCTGGTGAAGTGGGTGTAGGCGTCATACGCCAGGCCAAAGTGCCCGCTATTGACCGGCGTGTAGATGGCCTGCGACATCGAGCGCAGCAGCATGGTGTGGATTTGCTGGGCGTCAGGCCGCTCTTTGGTGGCGGCGGCAATGGCCTGGAATTCGCCGGGCCTGGGGTTGTCGCTGATGCTCATGCCCACGCCAAGCGCCTTGAGGTAGCCGCGCAGCATTTCCTGCTTCTCGGGCGTTGGCCCTTCGTGCACGCGGAACAAACCGGGCTGCTTGTTGAGGGCAATAAAGTCGGCGCTGCACACGTTGGCTGCCAGCATGGCTTCTTCAATCAGGCGGTGCGCCTCGTTACGGGTACGGGGCACGATTTTCTCAATGCGGCCGCTGTCATCGCAGACGATTTGCGTTTCAGTGGTTTCAAAATCGACCGCGCCGCGCACATTGCGCGACGCCAGCAGGGCGCGGTACACGTCGTGCAGGTTTAGCAGGTCTTGCACGCGGGCCTTGCGCTTGTTGGCCTCGGGGCCGCGGGTGTTGGCCAAAATCGCGGCCACTTCGTTGTACGTAAAGCGCGCGTGGCTGAACATTACCGCCGGATAAAACTGGTAGCTGGTGACCTCGCCCGCGCTGCTGACCAGCATGTCGCAAACCATGCACAGGCGCTCGACATCGGGGTTGAGCGAGCACAGGCCGTTGGACAATTTTTCAGGCAGCATGGGAATCACGCGGCGCGGAAAATACACACTGGTGGCGCGGTCGTAGGCGTCCACATCAATGGCGCTGCCGTTGTCCACATAGTGGCTCACGTCGGCAATGGCCACCAGCAAGCGCCAGCCTTTCACCGCACTCTTGCCGCGGCCCACGCTGGTGGGCTCGCAGTACACGGCGTCGTCAAAATCGCGGGCGTCCTCGCCATCAATGGTGACCAGCGGCACATCGGTCAGGTCAATGCGGCGCAATTTGTCTTCGGGCCGCACTTTGTCGGGCAAAGTGCGCGCCTGCGTCAAACACGCGGCTGAAAATTCATGCGGCACGCTGTATTTGCGCACGGCAATTTCAATCTCCATGCCGGGGTCGTCCACCTCACCCAGCACCTCTTTCACACGGCCTACCGGCTGGCCAAACAGCGCGGGCGCTTCGGTAAGTTCCACCACGACCACCTGACCTGGCCGCGCCGTACCGGTAGCGGTTTTGGGAATCAGCACGTCCTGGCCATAGCGCTTGTCTTCGGGTGCTACCAGCCAGACGCCGTTTTCATTAAGCAGGCGACCAATGATGGGTTCGCGCGAACGCTCGACAATTTCCACCACACGGCCTTCGGGGCGGCCCTTGCGGTCGCTGCGCACAATGCGCGCCTTGACGCGGTCTTTGTGCAGCACCGCGCGCATCTCGTTGGGGGGGAGGTAAATATCGGCATCGCCGTCATCGCGCAGCACAAAACCGTGTCCGTCGCGGTGGCCCTGGATACTGCCTTCAATTTCATCCAGCAGGCCGCCGGAAGTGTGACTATTTTTGATAGAATCGCTCTCTTTCCTGAAATTCAAAACCTGTCGCTCCCTGCGGCAAGTGGGCCCAGGTGGCGGAATTGGTAGACGCACTAGTTTCAGGTACTAGCGAGTAACATCGTGGGGGTTCGAGTCCCTTCCTGGGCACCAATGATAGCGGCCACAGTGGCAAAAAAATAGCGGCCTAGTGCCGCTATTTTTTTTGGCTGTGCCAAAGCCTGATAAAACCCACCCATAAATGGTGGGCTTGGGTTAAATCGGTGCGGCCTCAAAGGCGGCCGCGCGTCCCCGCACCACGCGCACCAGCCAGTGCTCGCCTTGCTCCAGCACCTGGATCGTGCCCGACACCGCCGTTGGCCGTGCATAGGCATTTTTTGAATACACCCAGGTCAGATCAGTCAGAGTGGCCGGATGCGAGGCCGTGACACGCATTTTCCCGTTGCTGTGCAAACCGCTGCTCCAGCTGGCTTGCGCCCGCGCACTCATAAATGTGGCGAGCTGCGCCATGGTGTACCAACGAAATTGGCCCGCTTGCTGTTGTTGCCTGGTGTATTGCAGCAGCTGCAGCAATGCAGCCGGATAAAGCATGGCCCCCGGCGGATGCGCATAAATCATGCGGTTTGATTGGTTATGGATGGAAAAATCGACCAACTCGGCATACCACTGGTTTAGCTCCAGATCGGTCAGGGCCAGCTCCGAGAATTCTTCAAAAGTAGCCGCCGTGCCCAAGGGGGTTACTGGAAACGCCCACAGTTTAGGCTGTACCAATTGGCCTTGCCGGTAACTGCGCGTTGCCGCAGCGCCGGTGTGGCTGAGCGTGTAGTAGGCGCTGAAATTGTTTTGCGTCAACCAGGCAAGCGACCACAAAGGGTTGTTGCCCTGCGGCGCTGAATATTCCTTCATGGGATGGCCAATTGCCGCTTCGATCGCATTGCGGTTGAGCACCAAATAGTTAAGGTACTCGGCGGCGTTGGTTTCATTGGCGTTGTTACCGTAATAATCGTGAATCCAGCCGCCGTGGCTGCCGATTTCATGGCCCTGGCGATCCAAATCGCGTAAAAACCGCTGGGCCACAGGATTCCTGGGCAAATCGAAACCGATTTTGTCGCCAGGAACAATGGTGTCGGGACCCGCCGTCATGTGCATTGAAAACGGCTTGTGTTTCCACACCCCAAGATCTTTAAGAGCCAGCATTGGCGCCAGCGCCAGATTCGAATCCAGGTGCCAGTTGAACACCAGTCCACCAACCCCGCCCGGCACGCTGGCAAGGCGCGGCTGCTTGAGCGAGGCGCTGGCAAACCAGTGCAGAAAACCATGCAGTGGCAACGCGTCTTCGGATAGTTTCAAGTAAGTCAGTGGCAAATTGACAAACAGCACGCTGCCACTGCCAACCTGGCGGCTGCTGGCCACCAGCCCATGCGCCGGTGAAGACAGCAGCACCTGGCCCTGCGCCTCGCCCTCGGTAACAAAACTCGGATACGTCAGGGCACCATAAACATAGCCAGAAATGCTGTGTGCGGGATCAACCGCCCCGCGCAGCCCGGCAAAATTTAGCCGTGTCGCTCGCGCCACCTGCTCGCCCTTGACGGCACGCTCGTGCTTGAGCAAGCGGCCCTCGCGCCTGAGTTCTCGTTGCTCGCGTTGCTCGCTGCGGTCTTGCGGCTGGGTACGCTGGCGTTGGTGGGCCAGCAAATCGCGGATGCGTTCGCCGGGTGCGGCCAGGCCGTCGTGCTTGTGCTGCAGCGGCGGCGTAAAGTAACGTCGGTGGTCGTGCCCAGACATGCCACCCGGATTAGCCGGGCTAGCTGGCAAAAAATCAGCCGACCTGCCAGCTCGCGCCTCGGCGGTTAAAGCGGTGGTTAAAGGTAACTGCGCGGGCAAAGCAAAAGGCATTGACTTGCCTGGCGGGACTTGCAGCGCGCGCAGCGTCGAGACCTGGCCAACCGCTGGCCCCAGCCCGATGGTGCGCTCGCGCAGCGCCTCGTACAAAACATAGTCCACACCGACCAACGCGCTGAACCTGGATTTTGGTATGGCGTAAAAACCCGCGGTAGTTAGCGCGCCGGCGTCGTACACCAGCATCAAGTGTCCGCCTTGTGCCACGTAGTTTTCAAGTGCGACCACTAGGGCGTCGCTCATGGAGACCTGCATTTGGTCGGGCACGATGATGCCGCTGTACTCAGCACGGATGCCAGGGCCGCGCTGCAAGAAGGCAGCGTTGCGCACAATGGCCAGCTGAAAGCCCTGTTCCTGCGCGGCGTCTGTCCACACCGTGACCTGTGATTGTGTCAACGCCAGCCCATCGGGCAAGAGCAAGGCCATTTTTGATGCGTTCTGTGCGTGCGCCAAACTCAGCATGCACAACAGCACCCACAAACACACCCAGCGCAAGACAACAGATTGAGAAAAACCGATGACTGTTTTCATAATGAGCTCCTGAATTAAAAAAGCGCAGGCTTCATCAAGTAGTCAAACATCGATCAGCCTTTTGCCAAATTAGAGTGGCTTTGAGTCAATTGCACTGGGTTGTAGTGGCGTCAAAATATGTAGGAAAACATGCTCATTTAAATACCACCGCTTCAGTTGTCAATGACTGAATTGATTAAAGGTCTTTGGCAGCAAGCCGGTTGCGCTGGTTATGCAATTGACAGAGTTGGATGCACCCAATGCCCGGCGTCGTCCTACACAAAAAAGTTCGGCTTCCTACACAAAGTGAAGATTTTCAACCTGTGTATGACAGCGAACAATCAAGTAAATTTCATTTGTCAGATCAAGATGGTTTCTAGCTAAATCTTCACTTCTGGGTGACGGGCTGTTGCGCTCTGACGCGATTGGTCGCTCATGGGGGGTGGCTGATTTATTAATCAAATGGAGTTTTGATCATGGAAAAATTTATTTCTGCAACCCGTCGTTTTATTCGGGACGAAGAGGGCGTGACGGCAATCGAGTATGGACTGATTGCGGCGTTGATTTCGCTGCTCATCATTGGGGGCGTAACCAGTATTGGCGAATCCCTTTGCAATACGTTTAGCAGCATCAGCGTTGGCCTTGGTGGCCCGCTTGCCAATTGCCCTGCGCCTCCCGCTTGACGAACGTGTTATGGCGAATTGATGACCGACAAGTTCGCTGTGATCTTCATGTAGGCAATGACCCCAATTTGTATTTGGAGTCATTGCCCACTTTTTTCACTGCTCGGCAACGAGCTATTTGAAGCATGAGAAATACCCATACTTGAGATGGTTCAAAGCGTCGGTTGTCGGTTTGTGTAATGGCCAGACAAACTTTTGGCACGCCACTCTAAGAAAGAAAAAATGCAAATCGACATGTCTTATGAGGTGTGGCAGTTCTGGAGCCTCGTTGTATTGATGCTGTTTGTTGTGATTGCACTCATTACCGATGTGCGGCAACGACGGATTCCCAACGCCCTGGTCGTGGCTGCCTTGTGCGTTGGCGTTTTGGTCAATGGGCTCGGGCCAGAAGCTTTCGGGCGCAGTGCTGGCCTGTTCACTTACGCGCCTGGCGCTCTTGGAATCAAGGGGGCGCTGCTGGGGGCGTTGCTTGGCATGGTGGTGTTTCTACCGTTTTATGCGCTGAGTGCCATGGGCGCAGGCGATGTCAAGCTCATGGCGAGCATTGGCAGCTTTGTCGGCCCGGCCACCCTGCTTAACCTGGCGCTGTTTGTGCTGTTGATGGGCGGTGTGCTGTCTGTGATGCGCATGGTGTGGAAGGGCAATTCCAAAGAGGTGCTGGGCAATGTGGGCGCAACGCTGCTGCCCAGCCTGAGTGCTACAGGAAAACGTTTTGATCCGGCTACGCAGTCGACTGACCGCATGCCCTACGTTTTGGCTGTAGCTGCCGGGATGTTGACTTACGGCGCGTGGATTTACCGGGGCCATGCCCCGTTGATTCAATTCTGATGCACCCCAATGCCGTGCATGACGCTTATGCATTCAAACCGATGAATTCAGGAGAATGATATGAAGAATACACGCGCCATCATGATGTTGGTCCTGTCCTTGGTGGCTGGTGTAGCGGCCGTCATGTTGGCCGCTCGCTGGATGGGCGAGCAGGCGTTGGGCAGTCAAACCCGGGTGCTGGTTGCCAACCGCGATCTGGAACTGGGCCAAGCCATTACGCCCATCATGCTGCAAGAAATTGCATGGCCTGCAGCCACGCTGCCCGCAGGCTCCTTCAACGACCCCAAAAAACTCGAAGGCCGTGTGGTGCGCAGCAGTATTTTTAAAGGTGAAGCCATCCTGATTCCCAAGCTGGCGCCGGAAGGCACCAAGGCAGGGCTGGACTCGGTGATCAAGGACGGACGGCGCGCCATCACTGTAAAGGTCAACGAAGTAGTTGGTGTGGCGGGTTTTCTGGCACCTGGAAGCTACGTTGATCTGGTCGTGAATATCAAGGACGACCGTGAAAACACGCTCTCGAAAATTGTTCTGGAACGCATCATGGTGCTGGCCGTGGCGCAGGAATCCAACCGCGGAGATGAAAGTCGGGCCAAGGTGGTGAACGCCGTCACTTTAGAAGTCACTCCGCAGGATGCCGAGAAAATTGATCTGGCCCGCAACATCGGCACGCTGTCGCTCATGCTGCGCAACCAGGTGGACACAAAAGGCAACGTCACTGCCGGGGCGCGCCGCAGCGACTTGATCGGCAGTAACGACAAGACGCCTGCTCTTGTGGTGCAAGCCGCCGGGCCAGCCAGCACAGCAACGCCCGTACGGCTTTCAATGCCCCTGCCCAGGGTGACGACAGAGCCTGGCAACCGTGTAGAAGTGATCCGCGGCATCCAAAAAGCAAGCGCCGAATTTTGAGAAAGCCGCTATGAAAAAAACCGTTATGTGTGAACTGCCCCCGCGCCTGTCAGTCGCCTTGACCGCTGCACTGGCTGCAACTGCGCTGCACGCCCAAGCGCCAAGCACTGGCGCCGCAATCACCAAGGGGGTGGCCAGCAGCCGTGCTGTAGCGCAGACAACACAAGGCATGGCAACGAGCGCATCAAGGGGCGACAGCCGCACGGAATTCAACAGCGTGGGGCCAGTGCTCGACCTGGTGATCGGCAAGTCCACCTTGATGCGGCTACCCTCCCCGGTAACGCGCATTTCGCTGGGCAACCCCACGGTTGCCGACGTGACGCTGATCAGCCCGACCGAGCTGTACCTGCTGGGCAAGACTTACGGCTCTACCAACCTCATCATCTGGAACAACACTGGCGCAGTGACGGCGATCGACGTCAACGTGAATATTGATTACGCCCGGATGGAGAGAAAGCTGCGCGAGTTATTGCCCGATGAAAGGGGCATCCAGGTACGCCCGGCCGCGGATTCCGTCATCTTGACCGGCACGGTGTCCAGTGCGCTGAAGGCCAAGTACGCCGAAGACATTGCCAACGCCTTTGTGCGTGATGTGAATAGAAGCTTGGTGCTGCCGATTGAGGCGGGCGACGCCAAGGTGAAGGTTGGCACCAAGCTGCAAGTCTCGCAAACTCAGGGGCAAGGCGGGGCCTCCTCCAGTGCCAGAGTAGTCAACCTGTTGCAGATCGCCGAGGCCCAGCAAGTGATGCTTGAAGTCGTAATTGCCGAAGTGTCCAAAACCCTGCTGGACAGGTTAGGGGCCAGCTTTAACGCCACCACGCGCAATGGCAGTTGGCTGTTCGGCCTGGGCTCCAATCTGTTGAACGGGAGTGCGGGCCTGTTGAGCGCGTTGAAAAACAATGGCTCCGGCTTCAATATTGATGCGCAAAAAAATGACGGGTTGGTAAAGATTCTGGCTGAACCCAACATTGTGGCCATCAGTGGGCAGGAGGCCAGCTTTTTGGCAGGGGGCAAGATCTTCATTCCTGTGGCGCGCAACAACAACGCCACAGGTGGAAGCACGATCACACTGGAAGAAAAAGAATTCGGCGTGGGGTTGAAGTTCACGCCCACAGTACTTGAGGGCGGGCGCATTCACCTGAAGGTAGCGCCCGAAGTATCCGAGCTTTCACAAACCGGATCGCCCTTTACCACCGTGGGCGGCAGCACCGCTGTGCTGCCCAGCTTCACTACCCGCCGCGCACAAACTTCCGTGCAGTTGCTAGACGGACAAAGCCTGGCCATTGCCGGCCTGATAAAGAACAACGTCAAACAAGCAGTTGACAGGGTGCCAGGGCTGGGTGAGGTGCCAGTGGTGGGGGCGCTGTTTCGCAGCAGCGAATTTCAAAGTGACCGCACCGAATTGATGTTTGTTATCACGCCCCGCCTGATCAAGCCGCTGGATCAGAACTACATCTTGCCGACCGACGGCTTCATACCACCCAGCCGTGGCGAATTTTATTTTGGCAATCAGCTAGAAGGCTCCGGGCACCAGGACGTGCCAGCCGACAAGCGCAGCGCGCCAGCGCTGCCTGCACCCCCTGCCGGCATTGGCGGCATGGAAGTCAAATAAGGAGATACATCGTGCCCTTAGTTTATTTTTCCCCTCGTCTGGCTCTGTGCTTGTCGGGGCTGGGCCTTGCCGCTGTGCTGGCGGGCTGCGCCAGTACCACGCCAGTGGTAGACGCCGCGTTTGGCGACGCTGTGCGCAAGGCGCGCACCCAGCAAACCCTATACCCCCATGCTTCAGCCAACCAGGATCCGGTGCTGGGGATCGACGGCCAAGCAGGCATTGCAGCGCAGCAACGCTATCTGGATTCTTTTCAGGCACCGCCCCAAACGTTTGAAGTCCAGAACATCGGTGGAAGCATCACCGGCAAATAGGCTGAGTTAACCCAGATTCGGTACAACCCAGCATGAAGGACTCCACCCATTCGATCCTCGCGCGCCGTCATTGCCAGCGCGGTGCGATTGCGATTGCGTTTGGTCTCACGTTGGCCGTGCTGCTTGGTTTTGCAGGTTTGGCCGTCGACTTGAGTCGTTTTTTCGTCATCAAATCAGAACTGCAAAATGCCATGGATGCCTGCGCGCTGGCGGCCTCTTCCCAGCTGCGTCCGGGGCAAAACAACCCAAATGCGCTGACCAAAGCTGTCGCATACGGCAGCATTTTTTTGACCGGAGCCGACGCCATCAGGAACAAGGCAAACTTTCAGAGTGATGGGGTACTGAAGGCTGCGGATCTGCGCATCGAATTCTCGGATTCCCTGGCAGGAAGCTACCAGAGCATGGCTGGCGGCGCGGATTTTAGAACCGCCGCGTATGTGCGCTGCGTCTACCCATTGGCAGGCTTACCGGTATTTTTCATCAAGCTGCTCAATCCGTTTTTTGATACCCAGACCGTGACCGCCATGGCCGTGGCAACGCTGGCTCCTTCCGCTTCGTCATGCACCAGCCCGGTCGGCCTGTGCAAGCAGGGTAACGACGTCAATTTTGGACTGACGTCGGGTGATTGGTTGAGCGCACCAGAAGACACCACCGGTGTCTACGGCGCAGGTAATTTCGGCTGGATCGACTTTGACCTGGACGGCAGCGGTGCCAGCGCGGTAAATAAATTACTGGTAGGCAGTGGTAAATGCGGCGTGCAAGTCGGCCAGGATGTTGCCGAGGCGGGCAAGAAGCTGAATCTAGCCACTGCGTGGAATTCGCGCTTTGGCATTTATCCAAATGCCGGCACCGATGAAACGCTTGCACCACCGGACGTCACGGGCTACAGCTATACCCCAGCCAACTGGACACTGGGTCGCAACGCCTTTGCCGGAAGCGTGGGCGCGCTCTACAACTACCCAGTAGCGGCACAGCGTAACGAGGCTTACCAATTTCCCGTAGCCGCAAGTCAGCGAATTACCAACCAATACGACCCTGGCAATGCCCGCCGTCTGGTGGTTGCGCCCGTGGTCGATTGCAATGTGTGGAACAGCGCAGGAACGCCGAAGTTGGAAGGCTTTGCCTGCGTCCTGCTGCTTGCACCTTTTGACGCCGCAACAAATCCGCAATACACCCTTGAATACTTGGGGCCCGGCAATGTGGCAGGCAGCGCATGCGCCACGCATGGCGAGCCAGGCAGTGCCGGGCCGCTGGTGCCGCAACTGATTCAATGAAATTCATGCAAATGCGCAAACACAAGCAAAAAGGCGTCGCAGCCGTGGAAATGGCACTCGTGCTCATCCCGCTGCTGCTGCTGTGCTTTGTCATCACCGAGTTGGGTCGCGCCCTCTACCAATACAACGGCCTGGTCAAAGCCACGCGCGGCGCGGCGCGTTATCTTTCTCAACAGAGTCTGGAAAGCCCGCCGATCGGAGAGACGGCAGACACCATCCGTTTGAAAGCGCGCTCCATTGCGCTTTGCGGTGCTCCATCGTGTAACGGCAGAGCGGCGCTGGTTACTGGACTGACACTGGCGATGATTTCGGCATGTGACTCGGCAGCTTGCACCGGCACGCATTTCAATGTGGCAACGGGTGCCGGGGCAGTCAGCCTGGTGTCGGTGCGGGTGGGTGCCGAAGATGCCAAGTTCAGCTACATATCGGCCGTACCGTGGGCCGTGCCGGACATCCAATTTGGCGCTATTGGGATGACCATGGCGTCGAACACGAACTGATGGGATGACTATGCCAAACAAAGCCCTTCAGCAAATTGCGACCAGAAAACACCAGCAGTACGGCGTTGCAATGGTTGAATTTTCCTTGGTAGCAATCCTTTTTTTCACCCTGTTGCTCAGCACTGTGGAGTTTGGCCGCTTGCTGTTTACCTTGAACGCGGCCAATGAGGCCACGCGTTTGGGCGCGCGACTGGCTGCGGTGTGCAGCCAGAACGATCCGGTGATCAAGGCACGAATGCGCCAGTTGCTTGGCAATCTGAACAGCAACCAAATTCGCATTGACTATTTCCCCGATTCCTGCGACGTGTCAAGTTGCAAGACGGTGACTGCCGAACTGGTGACGGCAGACGCGGACGGCATGCAAAAAGCCCAGTTCAATTTTGCCGTGCCGTTCTTCGCCGCAGCCATCGACCTGCCTTCTTTTGCCACCAGTCTGCCGCGTGAATTCATGAACAGCACAGACGCCAATGGTGATTCCAATCCAGCCTGCGCGGCGGCATAAATGAGAACCACAGCAACCATTGGAAATCTGATGCCATGACCACACGAGTCACCTTTATCTGCAGCACCAAAGCGATTCGCGACGACCTCCTGACCCAGGCACTGGACATGAGCGGCGTAGAGCTGTCGACCCACATCGGTTCGGCACGCGCACTGCTGACTATTCTTCTAAAAGAACGACCCGACGTGGTGCTGCTGGATTTTCCGCACGCCGACGAGCAGGCACTGGAGCAAATTGAGGCGGCTACGCTGCAAGCCTCGGGCACGCCTGTCGTGCTGGTCAGTCCCGATACCTCATTGAAATTGCTCAAACGCGCCATGCGTGCAGGCGTGCGCGACATTTTGCCGACGCCGATCACAGCAGGCACGCTGCAACGGGCGGTCGACTACGTGAAGGAAAGCAAATCCATCAGCACGCGTTTTTCGGGCGGGGGCGGCACGGTGCTGGCTTTCATGCCGGTCAAGGGGGGCTCCGGAGCAACATTTTTGGCCACAAATCTGGCTGAGACGCTGGCCGTTCAGAACAAACGGGTGCTGGTGGTTGATCTGAATCTCTACTTTGGTGATGCGGCGTTGTATGTCACTGATCGGATCGCAACAGCCCATGTAGTGGACATGGCATTGCAGTCGCACCGGCTGGACGCCACGCTGCTGGCGGCCAGCGTACTACGCACGCAGGGGAATGTGCACATCCTGCCCGCGCCGGATCTGCCAAACCAGATTGATGCCGTGACGCCGGATGCGTTGGAGGCCATCGTTTCGCTGGCGCGCATGGAGTACGACTTCGTTTTGCTGGACATGAGTCGCACGCTGGACCGGTTGGCTGTGAAAGCACTCGACCTTTCAGACCGAATTTATATGACGCTGCAACTCTCTCTGCCAACCATTCAGGCCGTCAAGCGTCTGACGGCCGTGTTTTCTGGACTGGGCTATCCCAGCAGCAAGCTCAGCGTGGTGGTTAACCGGTTTTACAAGGGCGGCGCATTTCGCCAAGAGGAGCTGGACCGCGCAACCAACATGCTGGCCAAACGGATCGTGCCTAACAGCTATGTCGCGGTGACCGAATCAATAAACCAGGGTATTCCAATGATCCAGCTCGCGCCGCGCGACCCAGTGACTCGCGCGCTGCAGGAGTGGGCTCAAGAGCTTGCCCCAGTGTCTGTGAAACCAGCCAAAAACTGGTTTTCTGCATTACGAGGCAACCCGGCATGAACTTCATGAATTTAAGAGCCCCTTTGCGAGACGCCAGTACTGCTCCCGGTTTGACTGAGCTTGAATTCGAAAGCAGCTTGGGTGAGACCGTTCGTTGTGAATTCCATGCGCTCAAGGCCAAGCTGCACAACCAGCTATTGGGCTGCATTGACCTGGAGGTCATGGGGGCGATGGCACCGCAGCGCCTGCGCGAGGAACTGGATCTGCTGGTAGAGCGGCTACTGCAAGATAACGGTGCAGCACTGAACGCGGCTGAGCATCGGCGCATTATTCAAGACATCCAAAATGAGGTAATGGGTTTGGGACCACTGGAGCCACTTTTGGCAGATCCCACGGTATCGGACATTCTGGTCAATGGCCCGGCTCATGTGTATGTCGAGCGGCGCGGCAAGCTGGAAAAAACCGACATTGCATTTGCCGACAATGAGCACCTGATGAAAATCATCGACAAGATCGTCTCCAGAGTGGGCCGCAGAGTCGATGAATCCAGCCCCATGGTGGACGCCCGGCTGCCCGACGGTTCGCGCGTGAACGCCATCATTGCGCCGCTGGCATTGGATGGGCCCCTGCTGTCAATTCGGCGCTTTGCGGTAGTGCCACTGAAGATGGATGACCTGGTAGCCAAACGCTCGCTTACCCCGCATCTGGGCAAGCTGCTTGAAGCGATGGTGCAGGCCAAAATAAACCTGCTGATCTCGGGTGGCACCGGCGCGGGCAAGACCACGTTGCTGAATGTACTGTCCAGTTCAATACCGCACAGTGAGCGGATTGTCACCATAGAGGATGCCGCCGAGCTGCAATTGCAGCAGCCGCATGTGGTGCGGCTGGAAACCCGGCCACCGAATATTGAAGGCAAGGGCGAGGTAGGCCAGCGAGCGCTGGTGCGCAATAGCCTGCGGATGCGGCCCGACCGCATCATTCTGGGTGAAGTGCGCGGTGCCGAGGTACTGGACATGCTGCAGGCAATGAATACCGGCCACGATGGCTCAATGGCAACCGTGCACGCCAACACACCGCGCGATGCGTTGACTCGCCTTGAAAATATGGCAGGCTATGGCGGCGCGGCTATCCCGCAAGATGCGATGCGCCAGCAAATCAGCTCTGCCATTACGGCGGTAGTCCAGGTTGCCCGCCTGAACGACGGCAGTCGCAAGCTGATCAGCCTGCAGGAAATTACCGGCATGGAAGGTGACGTAATCACCATGCAAGAGATCTACGGTTTTCGTCAGACCGGCATTGATGCCGACGGTGCCGTTAAAGGCCATTTCCGTGCAACCGGTGTTCGCCCCCTGTTCATGAACCGGCTGGCGGCTTACGGCCTGGATGCGCCGCCGGACACCTTCAACCCCGCCCTGATCTTTGAATGACACCATGAGCCCTGCTTCTGCACTCTTTTTGGTATTCGCCTTTATCGCGGTGGTGTTGCTGCTGGAGGGGATTTTTGTTTACTGGAATAGCAGCAAAAGCCCGGAAGTGCGGCGTGTGGAACAGCGCTTGGGTGCGACTTCGGCTGGTGGTTATGCACAAAGCAACTCGCAGGTTGCACAGGCTCCGCAACTGCTCAAGCAGCGGATGATGAGCCAGTCACCCAGGCTGCACCAGTTTCTTCTCAAGCTGCCGCGCGCGCAGCAATTGGACCGCCTGCTGCAGCAATCGGGTACCAGCAGCACCGTGATGCAATTGCTCACCTTGTGCTTGCTTTGCGGTGTAACGCTGTTGCTGCTGGGTCTGCTGCTGCGTTGGCCCTGGTGGGCAACGGTGTTTGCCGCAGCAGCGCTCACCGTTTTTCCGGTCATTTGGCTGATGTACAAGCGCAACAAGCGGCTGCATCTGATTGAAGCGCAATTGCCCGAAGCGATGGATTTGATCAGCCGCGCGCTGCGGGCAGGCCATGCTTTTCCATCGGCACTGGCAATGGTGGGTGCTGAATCGCAAGAGCCAATTGCAGGAGAGTTCAAGCTAACGTCTGACGAGATCGGCTTCGGCATCTCCATAGACCACGCGCTCGGCAGCCTGGCAACCCGGGTGGCCAGCCCTGATATGCGCTACTTTGTGATGGCCGTCATCATTCAGCGCGAAACCGGCGGTAACCTGGCTGAGCTGCTGGCCAAGCTCTCCGAACTGGTGCGCGAGCGCTTTGTGTTGTTTGCCAAAGTGCGCGCCCTGGCAGCCGAGGGCAAGTTGTCGGCATGGATTTTGACTTGCTTGCCGTTTTGCGTGGCCGGGGCCATTCATTTCGTCAATCCGAAATATTTAGCTGTGCTGTTTACCGACCCAACCGGGATTCGCCTTGTGATGGGGGCGATCGGCATGTTGATTGTCGGGATTTTTGTGATGTGGCGAATCATCGACATCCGCGTGTAAAAAAGGCCTGAATATGCAAATCGTTATTCTCGCGTTGGTCTTCCTTTCTGTGACTGGACTGGCGCTGCTTGCTGTGCTTAAAATCAACCGGCGGGAGGCGCTCAAGCAGCGCCTTAACCAGCTCGGCATCACCCAGGGTGAGACCCAAAAACCCATTGCCGATGCCAACAAGTGGCAGGCCAAGATAGTCAAGGTGGTGGGGCCTATGGCTCGACTGTCTGCCCCCAAAGAAGGCTGGGAGGCTTCCCTCTTGCGGGCGCAATTCATACAGGCCGGGCTGCGCGAATCAGGTTGGCCAGTTCTATTTTTTTCCGCCAAAACATTGCTGGCGCTTGTGCTGCCCGGCCTGCTCGTGAGCTACCAGGGATTCAGTTCGGTAGCACTGACGCGAAACATCCTCATATTGCTGCTGCTGCTGGCTGCCATTGGCTATTACCTGCCCAATGTGCTGCTGTCAACACGCGTACGCAGCCGCAAGCGCGAACTGACCGAGGCCTTGCCCGATGCGCTAGATTTGATGACGGTGTGCGTCGAAGCCGGTTTGGGGCTCGACGCGGCGCTGAACCGCGCAGCCAGTGAGATCAGCCTGCGCAGCGAAGCCCTGTCCGAAGAGTTGGGTCTGGTAGCGCTGGAACTGCGCATGGGCATGAAACGCGAACGCGCGCTGCGTAACCTGGCGTTGCGCAGCGGCGTAGACGATATGTCGTCTTTTGTGGCAATGCTGGTGCAGTCCGACAGATTTGGCACCAACGTGGCCGATGCACTGCGGGTTCAGGCCGAGACCATGCGCACGCACCGGCGCTTACGGGCCGAGGAAACGGCTGCAAAAATTCCGCTCAAGCTGTTGTTCCCGCTGATTTTCTTTATCTTTCCCTCCTTGATGCTGGTGCTGATGGGTCCCGCCATGCTCGGTATTTACCGCACGCTATTGCCTTCGTTAGGTGGCTCAAGATGAAATCTGCGAGAAACGCCATGCACCACACACTAAAAATAAGTGCCACCCTGTCTCTGCTGGGCACGCTGATGGCCTGCGCCCCATTGCCCAGAGCGCCGCTTGCGGCACATCAGAAATCTACCTTGATAGCCGCTGCACCGGTCTTGCCCTCTAGCGCACCTCAGGCGCAGACGCTGTATGCCCAAGGCCGCAGCTTGCACAGCCTAGGCCAATTGACGCAGGCTGCTGCGCAATACGAAAGCGTGCTGCAAATTGAGCCTGCTCATGTGGGTGCGTTGAACGCGCTAGGGGTAATTCACGCGCAAGCGGGACGCCTGGATCAAGCAACCGCACTCTTGACGCGCGCCGCCTTGCTGGCCCCGGACGCCGCGCATTTGCACAACAACCTTGGCTATGTCTTGCTGCTTGCACAGCGGCCAAGCGAGGCAGCGCTTGCCTTGACGCGCGCCCAGCAGCTAAATCCTGGCGCTTTGCAGACACAGCAAAACCTGCTGTTGCTGGCACAAGCAAAACGCAAGCTGGTAGATTCAGCGGTTCAAATCGACACGCAGGCTTCGGTTCCTGCCAGCGTTGCGCATGCCTTGCAAACGGCCTCTCCCGCTGCCCGCCTGGTGGCCGTGGCACCCCAAATCTATGAGTTGCAAACAACTGCACCGCAGCAGCCTGAGCAGTTGGCGCAAGAGCTGCGTATGCTTCAATCAACGCCAACGCTCACTGGAGCGGCGCTGCCGATCAGCGCCTTGCCAGACATGCTGCGCGGCGCCCGCCTTGAAGTGACCAATGGCACTGGCCGGCACAATTTGGCCCGTCGCATGGCTGAGCGGCTGGCTAGCGCCGGGGTCATCACCAAACGGCTGACCAATGCGCAACCTTACCGCCAGATGAAAACAGAAATCCAGTTCAGGGCCGGACATGAGGCCTTGGCGGTTGCACTGCAAAAGCAGTTGCCGATGGCCACCACTACCCGAGCTGCCCCTCAACTTCATGGCAGCGTGCAAATACGGCTGGTGCTCGGGCATGACTGGACAGAGCATGCCCTTGCAGACTGGTTGAACGATGCACAAGCGTCAGCGGCTCTTTTGCAATTACCGCTAAAAGTCGCTGGCAACTGATCGCCCCACTTAGAAGATCTTTATATTGGCAGTGCCACCAAGTCATGCCCCTCGGTAGCCACCACGCGGGCGCGGGTGAACTCTCCCACCCTCAAGGTCTTGCTGATCTTCTCAGGCGGCAGCAGGCGCACCGTGCCGTCAATCTCTGGCGCATCGGCGTAGCTGCGGCCTGAGCCGCCTTTTTTACCTAAACCCGGCGCATGATCCACCAACACTTGCAGCGTGCTGCCCACGCGCTGCTGCAACTTGGCAATTGACACGGCTTCAGCCACTGCCATGAAGCGCGCGCGGCGCTCCTGGCGCAAGGCCAAAGGCAACATGCCGGGAATGTCGTTGGCCGCTGCGCCCTCTATGGCCGAGTAGGCAAAACAACCGGCACGGTCAATTTGCGCCTCTTGCATAAAGGCCAGCAGGTGCTCGAATTCTGCTTCACTCTCGCCCGGAAAGCCCGCAATAAACGTGCTGCGAATCACCAGTTGCGGGCACATCTCGCGCCAGCGTTGAAGGCGCTCGAGGTTTTTCTCGCCGCTGGCGGGGCGCTTCATGCGTTTGAGCACATCGGGGTGGCTGTGCTGAAAAGGCACATCCAGATACGGCAGTACCAGACCACGCGCCATCAGCGGCAGCACCTCGTCGACGCTCGGGTAAGGGTAGACGTAATGCAGGCGCACCCAGGCACCGTAGCTTTGCGCCAGATCACCGAGCGACTGCACCAGCTCAAGCAAGCGCGTTTTGACGGGCTTGCCGTCCCAAAAGCCGGTGCGGTATTTCACATCCACGCCATACGCGGAGGTGTCCTGGCTGATCACCAGCAGCTCTTTGACACCGCTTTCAAACAGCGCCTTGGCATCACCAAGCACATCGCCAATCGGGCGGCTCACTAGATCGCCACGCATCGACGGGATGATACAAAACGTGCAGCGGTGGTTGCAACCCTCGCTGATTTTCAAATACGCGTAGTGCCTGGGCGTAAGTTTGATGCCCACGCCGGGTATCCCAACGTTTCCCATTCCAGCCGGCACAAGATCAACAAAGGGATCATGCGGTTTGGGCAGATGCGCATGGACCGCGTCCATCACCTCTTGCGTGGCATGCGGGCCTGTCACCGCCAGTACGCTGGGGTGGATTTGCTTGACCAGATTTTGCGTGCCGCCCGCTTCGGTTGCGGAGGTTTTGGCACCTAAGCAACCAGTCACGATCACTTTGCCATTGACGGCCAGCGCCTCAGCAATCGTGTCCAGGCTTTCCTTGACGGCGTCATCAATGAAACCGCAGGTGTTGACGATGACGAGGTCGGCCCCCTCAAAGGTCTTGCTGGTGGCATAGCCCTCGGCGCTGAGTTGCGTAAGGATCAACTCCGAGTCGGTCAGGGCTTTGGGGCAACCCAGGCTGGCAAAGCCAATGCGCGGGGCAGCGCGTGCAGGGCTGGCAGCAGAGGCAGCGGGTTCTAAAACAGCGTTTTCAGTCATGGCCCCATTGTCGCAGCCATGCGGCAGGGGGTATCAGCGCTTGGGTTTGAAGCTGCCGAACATTTGCTCGGTCTGCTTTTTCATCTGTTCTTGCATTTGCTCGAACATCTGTTTGGACTGTTCGGCAAAGCCGCCCATTAGCCCCTGCATGGGGGGCGACTGCATGGGAGTGAATTTGGCCCACATCTCGGGCGTGAAGCCTTTGGTTTGCTCAGCCATTTTCACCTGCATGTCCATGAAGGCCTGTACATTTTTTTCCAGGTAGCTGCCCATGAAGCCCTGCATGGCGTGGCCGTAAAAGCGGATGATGTTGGCCAGCACCGCCTCGGTGAACATGGGCGCGCCAGCGGCCTCTTCTTCAAGCAGGATTTGTAAAAAGATGCTGCGCGTCAGGTCTTCGCCGGTCTTGGCGTCGCGTACGGTTACCTGGTCGCCATCCATCACCATGTGCTTGACCTCAGCGAGCGTGATGTAGGTGGAGGTGTCGGTGTCGTAGAGGCGCCGGTTGGGGTATTTCTTGATCACGCGCTGCGGCGCTTTGCTGGCTTTACCAGGGGCGGGGGGGCTCATTGGCACTTCAAAACTCCTGGCTGGGTGATAAAGCTGGCGTGGTTTATCACCCAGCTTGGACAATCATTCTAGGAATTGCCGCGCCGCCCGCAGCAAGGATTACCCTGAGCGAACCCCGCGGCCTCAGTGCCCGTCAAAACTCACTAGCGTGAACAGATCCAGCCCCGCTGCTTTGAGCCGCTTTGAGCCGCCCAGCTCAGGCAAGTCCACGATCACTGCGCCCTCCATCACCTGCGCACCCAGCTGCTCCAGCAAGCGCTTGCCCGCCATCATGGTGCCGCCAGTGGCAATCAGGTCATCAATCAACAAGACGCGCGCGCCTGGCTGCACAGCGTCAGCGTGCAGCTCCACGGTGGCGCTTCCATATTCAAGCTCGTAGCTTTCCTGCACGGTGGTAAAGGGCAACTTGCCTTTTTTGCGGATGGGCACAAAGCCAAGGTTCAGCTCATAGGCCACCACCGCACCCAAAATAAAGCCGCGGGCATCGAGCCCGGCCACCACGTCGGGACGGCGGTCCATATAGCGGTGCACAAAGGCATCAATCAGCACGCGAAACACCTTGGGGTCTTGCAGCAGCGGCGTGATGTCTCGAAACTGAACGCCGGCAGCGGGCCAGTCAGGCACGGTGCGGATACGGGATTGGAGGTAAGCCGAGATATTCACTCAAAGTCCTTTGCACCATGTGGCTTGCAGCGCAGGGTTAGGGTCCCAAGAGAGAACAATGGCATTTTTGAAAATGACCCAAACTAAACAGCCAGGACGGCATTGGTCCTGGTAGGCGCGATTGGACTCGAACCAACGACCCCCACCATGTCAAGGTGGTGCTCTAACCAGCTGAGCTACGCGCCTGGGTCAACAAACTAAGCCTGCAATTATAGCAGCCCACTGCCGCGATTTTTGACCCGCTTAGTGAGGCAACGCCATGCGCCGGTGCTAACGACGCATGGCCGAGCGCACACCCGGTACCTGCCGCACTCCAGCCAGCGCTTGCGCCAGCCGCGCGGTGTCGCTTACCTGCACGGTAAAGGTCATGAAAGCCTGCTCCTTGACCGATTGGGTTTGCACCCGCGTGACGTTCATTTTTTCCTTGGCAAAGAGCTCGGAAATATCGCGCAGCAGCCCCTGGCGGTCTTGCGCCAGCACAGCCACATCGACCCCGTATTGGCCCACCGCCTCGCTTTGTTGGCCCCACTGCACCTCGATCACCCGGCCCTCATCACGCACTTGCAATGCGCGGAAATTGCTGCAGGAGAGGCGGTGAATGCTGACCCCTTTGCCACGCGTCACAAAACCGCCAATCGCATCTGGCGGAGCCGGTTTGCAGCAGCGCGCCAGCTGCGTCAGCAAGGAGTCCACCCCCACCACCAGCACACCACTTTTGCCGTTGGCGGCCTTGTCTGCATAACGGGCGGTTTTTTGCAACACCAGCTCGTCGGCAAGTGGTGTGGGCTCGGCTGGCTTGAAGAGGGTTTCAATGGTGCGCAGCGAGAACTCGTCTTTGCCCACCACGGTAAATAGCGCGTCTGCCGATTCAAAGCCCAGTTGCGTGGCCAGGTCGTCGAGCTTGATGGCGGTTTTGCCCAGCCGCTGCAGCAACTTTTCCACTGCCTCGCGGCCACGCGCTGCGGTCTCTTGAGCGGCCAGGGCGTTGAACCAGGCGCGCACCCGGCTTTTGGCGCGGCCCGTAGTGAGGTAGCCCAGTTCGGGGTTGAGCCAGTCGCGCGAGGGGCCTGCGTTTTGCGCCCCCTCCTTGGCCACCACCACCTCCACCGTCTGGCCGTTTTGCAGCGGTGTGTTCAAAGGCACCATCACGCCATCAACCCGCGCTCCCCGGCAGCGGTGGCCCAAACTGCTGTGCACGGCGTAGGCAAAGTCGACTGGCGAAGCGCCCGGTGGCAGCTCGACCACCGAGGCTTCGGGCGTCAGCACATAAATGCGGTCATCCGGCGGTGCTTGCGCAGGCGCATGCGGCAACGGACCATCCAGCTGACCGCTGGCCATCTCGCGCTGCCAGGCCAGCAGTTGGCGCAGCACGGCAATGCGCGCATCGTAGGCGCTGCTGGCCGATACCCCGGCATAGCCTTTGATACCCGCTTCCTTGTAGGCCCAGTGCGCCGCCACGCCGTGCTCTGCATGGTCGTGCATGGCCTGGGTGCGGATCTGGATTTCTATAGCGCGGCCTTCATTGCCCGCGTGCCCGCTGCCTGGCGCCTCGCGCACCACGGTGTGCAGCGACTGGTAGCCGTTGGCTTTGGGGCGGGCAATGTAGTCGTCAAATTCACGCTCAAGTGGCACAAAATGGGCATGCACCCAGGCCAGTGCGCTGTAGCAGGCAGGCACGCTGCCTACCACCACGCGCAGGCCCAGAATGTCGAGCACTTGCTCAAACCCCAACGACTTGCCGCGCATTTTTTTGACAATGCTGTAGATGTGTTTGGGTCGGCCAAAAACCGTTACCGCTAGGCCCTGCGCCTGCAAGGCCTGCTCCAGGCTGCTGCGCAACTGCTCAACATAGGCCTCGCGCTCGCCGCGTTTTTCATCGAGCAAGGCGGCAATCTGGCGGTAGGTTTGCGGCTCCAGAAAGCGAAAGGCCAGGTCTTCCAGCTCCCACTTGATCTGCCAAATACCCAGCCGATTGGCCAGCGGTGCCAGCACCAGCAAACACTCTTGTGCCACCTCGGGCGGCGCAATTTGCTTGGCAGCGGCAAAGTAACGCAGGGTTTGCAAGCGCGAGGCCAGATACAGCATGACCACCCGCAAATCGCGCGAGAACGCAAGGAGCATCTTGCGCACGGTTTCGGTTTGCTCGGCCCCCTGGGCCATGTCCTGCGCCTTGTTGGAAAACTTGGTACCGGCATGCTGGCGGGTATGCCGCTGCAGGCGAACCAGTTGCAGGGTTTCATACGCCAGCGCAGCCAGCGCTACGTCAAAGGCCTTGGTCAGCACCTCCAGCGGGCGCTGCAGGTGCTCGCCGGCATACACCAGGTAGCAGGCGGCCTGCATCTCGGGCGCGCCGTCAAGCTCGGCCAGCAAAGCGGCTAGCGCATCGGCATGGGCCAATGTAGGCTCGCCAGTGGGCAACTGCTGGCCTGCCAGCAGCGGCTGGGCAAAGGCACGGGCACGCGCCAGCAAGTCGTTTGGCGGGCTTGAGATTGCGGGGCTGCCGTTGGCGGTGGAATCGTTAAATTGCATCAGCCCAATTGTCAGGCGGCCAGCAAGAAGTCGGCGACCACCTGCGATTGCTGCGGCATGACCAGCGTGGGTGCGTGGCCCACCCCGGCAAACTCCAACAGCCGGGCACGCGGGCCGCGCTGGCTCATTTCCTGCGCGGTGGCAGGCGAGAGCAGGTCGGAGTGCTCGCCGCGCAGCAGCAAGGTCGGCGCGTTAATGGCGTCGTACAGCGCCCACAGCGCGGCTTCACCCGCCTGGGCGGCCTCGGGTGTCATGGCGCGAAACGGCGCGCCTATGGCGGGATCATAGTGCAGCATTAGGGCAGCGCTGTCGCTGGCATCACTGGCTGGCACGGGCTTGACCATGTGGCGCGACAGCGCCAGCCACTGCGCAGGTGTATGCGGGCCAAAGCTGCTGGAGATGGTCCACAGCGCATCGGCGGCCGCTTGCAGGCTGGCAAAGTGGCCACCGGGTGTCAAGGGCTGGCCGACATACTGGGCAATGCGCTGCAGCGACACCCATTCAATACGCGGGCCCACGTCGTTGAGCACCAGGCGGCGCACCGGCGCGGGCAACGGCAGCCCGGCGCCGCACACCGCCAGGCCAATCAGCCCGCCCATGCTGGTGCCCACCCAGTCCAGCGTAGCCAGCGGCGCTTGCGCATGCAGGTGGGCCAGCAGGCCCGCCATGTCGGCCGCATAGGTGGGAATCTGGTAGAGCGTGGGGTCGGCCAGCCAGCCGCTTTGGCCGCGGCCCGCCACATCAGGGCAAATAACGCGAATCGGCGCGCTGGCCTGGGCGCACAGCTGCTGCGCCAGCGCGTCAAAGTCGCGGCCCTGGCGCGTCAGGCCGTGCACGCAAACCACCGCATGCGCGGCAGTGGGCGCCCCCCATTGCCAGTACGCCATGGTATGGCCAGCCGGGCAGGCGATGTGGTGCAGTGTGGGTTCGGTCATGGCGCAGGTATGCTACAAAATAGAGAGTAATAAAGGATAGCGGCACCCGCACATCCCTATTGGTTTACAAGGCAATTTGCAATGCAAAAAAGGCCATTTTTATTGCAAAAATGGCCCCGCGTGGCATTTGGGTGGCGGTTTGGCAGATTGGGGCGATTCAGGGCGCTTTGCGCTCCCGAATTGCCGCGTAAACCACCTGCCCCGGTCAACCCATATGCAAACCGCCATTGAGCGAGAAGTCTGCGCCTGTGGCGTAGCCGCCTTCGTCTGACGAAATCCAGGAAATGATGGAAGCGATTTCTTCCGGTGTGCCCAGTCGCTTGGCCGGTACACCCGAGACAATTTTCTCCAGCACATCCGGGCGAATCGCCTTGACCATGTCGGTGCCGATATAGCCAGGGCTCACCGTGTTGACGGTGACGCCCTTGGCCGCCACCTCTTGCGCCAGCGCCATGGTGAAGCCGTGCAGGCCGGCCTTGGCGGTGGAGTAGTTCACCTGGCCAAACTGGCCTTTTTGCCCGTTGACCGAGCTGATGTTGACAATGCGGCCCCAGCCCGCCTCAATCATGTTTTCAATCACCTGCTTGGTGACGTTGAACATGCTGTCGAGGTTGGTGGAGATCACGGCGTCCCAATCGGCCTTGGCCATTTTGCGGAACTGGCCATCACGCGTGATACCGGCGTTGTTCACCAGCACGCTGACTGGCCCAACCTCAGCCTTGACTTTGGCAAAGGCCTCTACCGTGGAATCCCAATCGCCCACATTGCCCACCGAGGCGCGAAAGGTGTAGCCCAGGGCCTTTTGCTCGTCCAGCCATTTGTTGAAATCGCGCGTGGGGCCGCAACCGGCCACCACGGTAAAGCCGTCTTTGTGCAGGCGCTGGCAAATGCCGGTACCAATGCCGCCCATGCCGCCGGTTACATACGCTACGCGTTTTGTCATGTTTGTCGCTCCGTTATTTGTCGTTTTAGCTTACCGTTAAATCAGCGTTCCAATGTGAGGGCAACCCCCATGCCGCCGCCAATACACAGGCTGGCAATGCCCTTTTTGGCATCGCGTTTTTGCATTTCGTGAATCAGCGTCACCAAAATGCGGCAGCCGGACGCGCCAATCGGGTGGCCAATGGCAATCGCACCGCCGTTCACGTTGACTTTGCTGGTGTCCCAGCCCATCTCGTTGTTGACGGCGCAGGCCTGCGCGGCAAAGGCTTCGTTGATTTCCAGCAAGTCCAGGTCTTGCGGCTTCCAGCCGGCGCGCGCCAGTGCCTTGGTGGACGCAGGCACCGGGCCCATGCCCATGGTGGCGGGGTCCAGCCCGCTGGTGGCAAAGCTGGCAATGCGCGCCAGCGGCTTCAAGCCAAGCGCGGCAGCTTTGGCAGCGCTCATTACCATCACGGCCGCCGCGCCGTCGTTGAGGCCCGAGGCATTGCCTGCGGTCACGCCACCGGCTTTGTCAAACGCCGGGCGCAGGCCAGCCAGGGCGTCGGCACTGGTTTTTTTGTTGATGAATTCGTCTTCGGTAAAAACAATCGGGTCGCCTTTTTTCTGCGCAATGCTGACCGGCACAATTTCGTCTTTAAAGCGGCCAGCGGCTTGCGCGGAGGCGGCTTTTTGCTGGCTGGCCAGCGCCAGCGCGTCCTGCGCTTCGCGGCTGATGTTGTATTTTTTGGCCACGTTCTCGGCGGTGATGCCCATGTGGTACTGGTTGTACACATCCAGCAGGCCATCAACAATCATGGAATCGATCATCTTCCAGTCGCCCATGCGCTGGCCATCGCGCGAGCCCAGCAGCACATGCGGCGCGGCGCTCATGTTTTCCTGGCCACCGGCAATCACAATCTCGGAGTCGCCCCAGGCCACGGCTTGGGCGGCCAGCATCACGGCTTTCAGGCCCGAGCCGCACACAGCGTTGATGGTCAGGCCAGGCACGGCTTGCGGCAGTCCGCTTTTGATAACGCTTTGGCGCGCCGGGTTCTGCCCCGACCCCGCAGCCAGCACCTGGCCCATGATGACTTCGCCAATCAAATCGGTGGGCAGCCCGCTGCGCTCCAGCACGGCCTTGATGACGATGGCACCCAGTTCAGGGGCCGGTGTTTTGGCGAGCGTGCCACCAAATTTGCCCACGGCGGTGCGGGCGGCGCTGACGATGACGATGTCTTGCATTTTTTTATCTCCGGTTGTTGGTTCTAGAAAAAACAGGGTTCAGGCTTTGGCTTTGACGTAGCGGCCTGGTGCAGGCTCAATGGCTTTGTACTTGGCGCTGCCGTAGCTTTTGGGCGCGGCGATTTTTGCGCCGCCATGCCCGGCCAGCCAGGCTGACCAATCGCTCCACCAACTGCCAGGGTGCTCGGCGGCGCCCGTTAGCCACTCGTCAAAGCGCGCGGGAAAGCCTGTTTTGGGTAGCGTATTGCGAATCCAGTGCGAGCGCTTATTCTTGGCGGGCGGATTGATAACGCCAGCAATATGGCCCGACGCGCCCATGACAAAGCGAATCGGGCCGCTCAGGTGCTGCGTGCTGGCGTAGGCCCCGCCAACCGGCACGATGTGGTCTTCGCGCGAGCCGTACACATAGGTGGGCAAGTTGATTTTGGCCAAATCGATTTTCTCGCCGCAAACCAGCACCTTGCCGGGCTGGCACAGCGAATTTTCGTGGTAGGTGTGGCGCAGGTACCAGCAGTACATGGGGCCGGGCAGATTAGTGGAGTCGCTGTTCCAGTAGAGCAGGTCAAACGGCGGCGGCGTCTCGCCCTTGAGGTAATTTCCCACCACGTAATTCCACACCAAATCGTTGGGCCGCAAAAAGCTGAAGGTGGTGGCCAGCTCCTGGCCTTTGAGCAAACCGCCCTGCCCCATTTGCATCTCGCGCAGCTTGACAAAACCTTCGTCAATGAACAAATCGAGCACGCCGGTGTCGGAAAAATCGAGCAAGGTGGTGAGCAGCGTCAAGCTGGCCACGGGCGATTTGGCCCCGCCCTGCCCGCGTGCCGCCAGCACGGCCAGCGCGGTAGACAAAATCGTGCCGCCCACGCAAAAGCCCAGCGCGTTGATTTTTTTCGCGCCCGTGAGCTCTTGCGTGACCGCAATAGCCTTGATGGCGGCCTGCTCGATGTAATCATCCCAGGTGAGCTTGCCCTGGGATTCATCGACATTGCGCCAGCTCACCACAAACGTGCGATGGCCCTGCTCCACCACGTAACGAATCAGCGAATTCTCGGGCTGCAAATCGAGGATGTAGTACTTGTTGATGCAGGGCGGCACAAACAAGAAGGGCCGCTCATAAACCTGCGCATTGGCCTGCGCACCCGCAGCGGTTTTGCTGCGTGCGGTGGTCTTGGGTGGCACAGCGGCTGACGCGATGGGCTTGTACTCAATCAGCTGGAACAAATCGTTTTCAAACACCACCGCGCCCTCGGTGGTGGCCACGTTTTTGCCCACCTCAAACTGCGCCTCGTCGGTTTGGCTGACATGGCCCTGGCGCAGGTCGTGCAGCAGGTTTTTCATGCCCTGGGCAATGCTCTCGCCCTTGCTGGTAATGGCCTTTTGCTGCGCCTCGGCATTCAGCGCCATGAAGTTGCTGGGCGAACTGGCGGCCAGCATCTGCTCGGTGGCAAAACGCACGCGGCCACGGGTTTTTTCGTCGGCCTGCAAGGCGTCGGCCAGGTGCATGAGGGTTTGCGAGTTGAGGCTATAGAGCGCCGCCGAAAAAGCCGACACCGGGTTGTGGCTCCAGGCGGGTGTGGCAAAGCGCTTGTCTTGCAACGTGGGATTGCCCTGCAAGCCCTGGTTCCACAACGCCGTGGCCTGGCTAATGTAATCTTGCTGGATTTGCTGCAACTTGGCGGCGTCAAACGAGGCGGCTGGCAGGCTGGACAAGCCCTGCGGTGCCGACAGCGCGCCACCTTGCATGGCCTGCTGCACTTGCTGCGAGAGGGCGCTGGCCATCGGCCCCCACATCGACGCAAAATCGGGCATTCCCGTGGCACCCAAGCCGGGCGGTTGTGTTGTGTTCACGCTGTCTCCTCGTGATTTATAGGCAGTCTGCCAGAGGAGTATCTCAGGTTTAGCTTTGTGCCTGCTGACGCAAAGCCGGCTATTCAACTCACTAGCGAGTGCGCGTCGCCAGCACTGCCATCACCCAATTGCTATCAAATGCATAGTAAATAATGATAGCGGTACCCGCACGCTAGTATTAGCTTAATGATGCATTTGATGCTTGAAATCAGCCTGTTTTTATAAATTCTGCTGAATTTGAGGCTATTAGAAGTGTCAGCCGGTACGTGAGGGGCTGATTTTTAGAGTTTTTTTGCTTTATTCAAGCAGAAAATCAGCTTGCAAATCAACAGGGACGCGCGGGTAGTGCTATTACTTTTTACTACAATTTCAGGCGCATTTGAGTCGGCTGAGCAGATGCTGGAAAAATAACATGGTGTGGTTACAGGCGGCAGATCATTTACTGCCCAGTTGCAGTGATGCTGCAGACAATGCTGAACGTCAAGGTGGAGTTGGCTGGCAAACTGGTCAGAGTGATGCCCGCGCCTTGCAAATTGGCGATAGTCACGTTCCCAGCCGCTGGACAAACTGCCGCACCCGTTACGCCGGTACAAGTTATTGATGTGCAATTCATGCCGGCGACTATGGGGTCAGTAAGCACGGCCCCCGAGGCGTCGGCAGGGCCCATGTTTGCGACAGTGACGGTGTAGCTAGTCGTTGCGCCCGCAAAGACCGCATTGGCACCGTTACTTTTGTTGATGGTTAGATTAACCAGGCCTATCACTCTGTCAGCGTCAGTAGCGGTGTTGTTGGCCAAAACAGAATCCACCACGGTGGAGTTGGGAATTACTGAAACGGTGTTGGTTACCGTGCCCGCACTTGCTGTCACGGTAGCAATTACGGTAAGCGTCAAAGTTGAACCCACCGAAGAATTGGCAATTACCAAACCATTACCTTCCAATGCGGCTATGGTCAGCACTGCAGGACAAGCCGTACCAGCAGAAGCGGTACAGGTCACAGAGTTTTTCGTTAATCCGGCTGCAACTGGGTCCACTACGGTAGTGGTTACAGCGGGCTCCGGCCCTGCATTTGTAACGACGATGGTGTAGGAAGTTGTTGAATTTTGCAGCAGCGAAGTCTGGTTGTTGGTTTTTGTGACTCTAATATCTGCGCTGCGCACCCTGGTATTCACGGTCAAAGTTACATTACCGAAATCACTGTTGTAGTGGTAGGAGCTGCCCGAAAAGTCATGCACTAAACCGGATACAACGGATGTCCCGCCTGAAAGTACCCTGACGGTATAGGTCGTCAAAATTGGATCGCCGCCAGCCCCCCCCCGGGGTAAGGTGCAGGGCCAACACAGGAGCGGTAATTTGGCAAAAGAGGGTTGTTCTGCCAGCCGCAAGCGTCCCCATAAGGCGTGCTGTTAACTGCCCCCGTTGGCTGGGCATAAGTGGTTGACACACTTAGCACCTGAAACACCGTACTGGGCCAGGCAATAAAATTTTCGAGCTGATCGTAGCCGCCCGTTGCCGTGGCAGTTAAATAGGAATAGGTGTAGACCTCCCCCACATAAGCCAGGGTGGGACCAGAAATCTGCCGAATCAAATTACGGTTTTGTGATATCAGCCTTTCCACGTATAACTCGCGGTTGGCGGGCGTACTGATGCTGAGAGGTACGCCACCAGCGTTGCCAGTAACGCTGATGGTAAAAGTTCTTGTTCTATCAAAAGATGTAGCGGCGCGGGCGATGCTCACATTGAAGTACAAATCAGCACAATTGGCCGATGGCGTACTGATGGTGTATTGTGAGGGTGCTTGCGCCGTGGCCGTGCCGCTGGTTAACGTACCGTAAGCGATGCTAGAGGCACCAGAAACTGAAATGACGGTAGAGCCAGCACCCAAATTTAGCGTTGCATTCAAGTTGGTAATCGTCGCTCCACCCGTGTTACAGACCCGTGCACCCACCGGAAAAGTATCTGGCCCGTCAGTAACAGGCCTATTGGAGTCCAGCCCAATGACGTTCCAGGTAGTAGGCGCAATAGTCAGGTTTTGCGCTGACGCCCATTGACTTGAAATTAACAACGCTAGTGCCAGAGCAACTTTTGGCAATACCGCGCAACTGGCAACTACTTTTCTGATGAGCGCACTACGCACTTTGATCCATGAGGTGAAGTTAGCCATTCAAACTATTGTATTAAATAGTAGCTTTACAGACAGCCGCGCCTGGGTAAAAGTGATGAAACAGCGACTTAATTGACATAAAACCTCTACTTGATGAAACTTTTTAATGTGCATTTTGGACTTAGCCTTTTGTTTCACAAAGCCAACCACCCGCCTTCAAAAGCAAAAATGACATGTTTGTCTAAACGCTAATTTTTTAGAGCAACCTATGTATTTAATAGTGATTGGCTGGTTGTATGTGGCGCTCATGATGGGCGTGGCCGAAGCCACTAACGCTTCGGGCACGGTGTTGGGCGGCTTGGTTACCTTTGTGTTGTATGGCTTGCTGCCTGCTGCGCTGGTGGCGTATTTGTTGGGCGCGCCGTCGCGCCGCAAGGCGATTCGCAGGCGGGAGGCGCAAGAATTGGCCGCGCACGCAGCGGCGGCGACGCCCGCAGCAAGCGAAGCGTCAAACCCGCCAGATGAAGGCAGCCTGCCTGCCACTGGCACCCAGACGCACGCCGTCGCGCCGGTGCGAGAAAAACCGTGAGGGATTGCCCACTGTGCACCACGGTACGGTGGAGTCGTTGCCGTAAATTCGGGTGATGCCCAGCGCCTGCAGGCGCAGCCGGGCCAGGCCCGCCAGATCGGCCCGCCATTTGCCGTTGCCGGTGGGCGTAAAAAACGGGTCGGCAGCAGCGTTATTGGCTACAAACGCCGCCTTCACCTCTGCCCCCACTTCAAACGCTTGCGGGCCAATACAGGGGCCCAGCCAGGCGATTATTTCGCCGGCATTCGCCGCAGGCCCACCTTCTGACAAGGCAGACAGCCGTTTGACCACCTGCGCTAACACCCCGCCTGCGGTGCTGGCCGGCGGCGCACCCGCAGATTGTGAAACTGGCATGGCCACCCCTGCCAGCCCACGCCAGCCCGCATGCGCAGCAGCCACCCACTGCCCTTGCAAATTGGTGAACAACACGGGCAGGCAGTCAGCCACCTGGATGCTGCATGCCAGGCCGCGCGCGCGGGTCAGGCAGGCGTCGGCGCTGGCGGCTGGCGCGGTGGCACCGGTGGCTTCATGCAGCTTGGGCTCCTGGGGCAGCGCCAGCACATCGCAGCCATGCACTTGGTTCATAAATACTGCCGGTACACCCAGCGCGGCTTGCACTTGCGCCCGGTTGGCCGCCACGTGCAGCGGGTTGTCGCCCACATGGTTGCCCAGGTTCAGGCTGTCCCAGGGCGCCAGCGACACGCCACCCTGGCGCGTGGTGCAAATGGCCTGGACGTGTGCAGGCGCTGGCCAGTCGGGAACCATCCAATCATTGGGAAAAGCACGCTGCATGGGGTCAGCATAAACTGTTGACTCCGGCAACTTTTACTCCAGTGGTGGTTTTATGATTCTTGAGCTCGCAGATATTCGCATCAAGCCTGGCCAGCAGGCCGCATTTGAAGCCGCCGTCAAGCACGGCATTGGCACGCTGGTGAGCACATCACCCGGCTTTATCAGCTACACCATGAACCACTGCATTGAAACGCCCGAGCGCTATGTGTTGCTGCTGCAATGGGACACGCTGGAGGCGCATTCGGTCACGTTCCGCGAATCCGCCTTGTTCCCGCAGTGGCGTGCCATTGTGGGGCCGTTTTTTGCCGGGCCGCCGGTAGTGGAACACTTCAACCGCGTGGGCTGAAAGCGCAGCGCAGCATGCAAGTAGCCCGCCCTGCCAACGCCGCAACCGTGCCTGCCAACGCACGCAGCCAGCTGTATGCCGACATGCGCCCGCTCGGGCTCACCCCCTTGTGGGAGGTGCTGCACGCACTGGTGCCGCCGCAACCCAACACGCCTTGCCTGCCCGCCCACTGGCCCTATGCGCAGGTGCGACCCTTCTTGCAGCGCGCAGGCCAGGTCATCAGCGCCGAAGAGGCGGTGCGCCGGGTGCTGGTTTTAGAAAACCCTGCGCTGCGTGGGCAGTCGTGCATCACGCAATCGCTCTATGCTGGTTTGCAATTGATTTTGCCGGGCGAAATTGCCCCTAGCCACCGCCATACGCAAAGCGCCTTGCGTTTTGTGGTCGAAGGCACTGGGGCTTACACCGCGGTGGATGGCGAGCGCACCGCCATGCACGAGGGTGACTTCATCATCACCCCCAGTTGGACCTGGCACGACCACGGTTGCGCGGCTGATGCGCACGCCGATGGCGTGGTGTGGCTTGATGGCCTGGACATCCCGATGCTGCGGTTTTTTGATGCCGGATTTGCGCAAAACCATGCACAGCAGGTGCAGCCCGTAAGCCGTGCCGAGGGCACCAGTCTGGCACGTTATGGGCACAACATGGCGCCGGTGCGTGGCGGCTCGCCGTTTGCGGTGACCTCGCCAATTTTCAGTTACCCGTATGAGCGCAGCCGCGAGGCCTTGCACCAGCTGGAGCGTAGCGCGCCTTTGGATGCGTGGGACGGGGTCAAATTGCGCTACATCAATCCGCTCACCGGCGGCTCGCCCATGCCTACCATGGCCACCTTCATGCAACGTCTGCCTGCAGGTTTTGCTGGCCTGCCCTATCGGCAAACCGACGGCTGTGTGTTCAGCGTGGTGGAGGGCACAGGCGAGGCGCTGCTGGACCATGCCGGTCACAGCACGCACATCAGCTTTGCCCCACGCGACCACTTTGTTGTGCCCGCCTGGCACACGCTGCGCCTGGATTCAGTCAGCGGCTGCGTGCTGTTCAGCTACAGCGACCGCCCGGCCCAGCAGGCGCTGGGCATTCACCGCGAAGAACAGTTTTCTTCCCTCTCCCACATACAAGAACACAACCCATGAGCAACACCGTTTTTCCCACACCACCTGTCGTTTCCGTGCCCGTTCGGGGCCGCGCCGAGCGCTTTCCGGTACGCCGCATTTACTGCGTGGGCCGCAACTACGAAGAGCACGCCAAGGAAATGGGCCACAGTGGGCGCGAGGCCCCGTTTTTCTTCATGAAACCTGCTGATGCGCTGCTGGTGGTGGACGCCGGAAAAACAGGCCGCATGCCCTACCCCAGCCTGACCAGCAATCTGCACTACGAGGTGGAGCTGGTGGCCGCCATTGGCACAGGTGGCAAAAACATTGCGGTGGAAGCCGCCATGAAACATGTGTTTGGCTACGCCGTGGGCCTGGACATGACCCGCCGCGACTTGCAGGCCGACATGAAAAAACAGGGCCGCCCCTGGGACATTGGCAAGGGCTTTGACGACAGCGCGCCGATTGGCCCCATAGTTCCAGCCGCTGCCGCTGGCGATATAGCGAACGCCGCCATTGCCCTGGACGTCAACGGCATCACCAAACAAAACAGCACTGTGACCAAGTTGATCTGGAACATTGCCGAAACCATTGCCCACCTGTCAACCGCATGGACCTTGCAGCCCGGCGATTTGATTTATACCGGCACCCCCGAAGGCGTGGGCGCAGTGGTGGCGGGCGATTTGATGCAAGGGCGCATTGCCGGGCTGGATCCCCTGCTGGTGCAGGTGGTCTGATTGTCTGAAAAATTGCCCGGCATGGTGGCTGACTGACGCTGCTTTTGCCCATCTTGCCCATCTTGCCCATATGCCTGCCGTGACGCCCCACTCCATCAAGTTCTGCAAAAACTGCGGCACGGCGGTGAACTACCGCTTGCCAGACGATGGCGACGAAAAACTCCGCGCCGTCTGCCCGGCCTGCACCACGGTGCACTATGAAAACCCGCTGAACGTGGTGGGCAGCCTGCCGGTGTGGGGCCAGCAGGTCTTGCTGTGCAAACGCAATATCGAGCCGCGCTGGGGCAAATGGACGTTGCCTGCGGGTTTTATGGAACTGGGCGAAACCACGGCGCAGGGCGCAGCGCGCGAGACCACTGAAGAAGCGGGTGCGCAGTTTGAGCTGCAGGAACTGTTTAGCGTGATCAACGTGCCGCGCGTCAACCAGGTACATTTTTTCTACCTCGCCCGGCTGTTGTCTGACCAGTTTGCGCCAGGCCATGAAACCCTGGAGGCGCGGCTGTTTGACGAAGCCGATATTCCCTGGGATGACATCGCCTTCAAGACCGTGCGCGAGACCTTGCTGCACTACTTTGCGCAGCGCCAATCAGGTAATTTTTCAGTCCATTGCATTGACATTGCCTAAAGGGGGCAATCTGCCGCTTGCTCACCGGGCCACTGACTGACACGCTCAGTGGTTCTGGCTTTCCTGGCGCCGTCTTTCCTGCTCGCGCCGCTCCACGCAAATAGGATGGGTTTGGAACTGGGCCAGAGCGCACTGCTCGGTCAGGCACAACTGGTAGGCAATAAAAATCTTCGACTCGCAAGCCGCACGCGGACTGTTGACTGCGGGTTTGGCAGCGCTGGTGGGTTCTTGCGGGGCCGCCGGTCTAGCCGGGGCCACCGGTACCACCACAGGGGCATTGGTTACTGGCGCAACTGCCGCCGATGCCCTGACGCTGCGGCTGGCGGTACGCACAGGCCGAGAAGCTGCAGCACTGGCAGGCCGCGCTGCCAGAACAGCAGCTGAAGCCGCCGCAACCGGTGTTGCACTCGACGCAAGCGGGGCGCTAACTGCCTCAGTTTGGATGGCACTGGCTGGCAGCGTGGGGGCCAACGCACTGCTGGCGGGCGAAGCCGGTGAGCCGGGTGCACCACCACCGCGCGAGGCCAAAACAACCACCACAGCTAAAAGCAGCGCGGCAACACCAGCGCCCAGCATCAACGGCATCTTGTTCTTGCCTGGGACTGTGGGGGCTGCGGTACCTGCCTCGGGCGCGTCAGCGGTGGTTGGGGTCGCTGTGGTGGTTGGGGTTGCTTTGGTTGTTTTGGGCGGGTCTGCGGGTGGTTCAGGTGGTGCGGTTTGCACGAGAGGTACTGGGGCCGCAGGTACCGCGGCAACAGTGGGCGGCCCAGCCTGCACCAGTGACGCAGCAGCCAGCGCCTGTGCGGGGGTGGCCGGCTGCGAATAGTCGCTGCGCAAACGAGTGGCCTCAAAGTCCTGCGCATCGGCTGGGCCACTGGCCACACCCAGGGTGGAGAGGTCGGCACCACTTGCCAGCTTTTTCAGGCGGCGCTGGGCCAAGTCTGCATAAATGCCGGTAGGGAATTTGGCCAGAAAACCGCTCAGTTCATCCGGGTCGGTGGAGTCCTTGATGTCTTTCCAGTACACCAGCTCCAGCTCCTGCGTCACGGTGGCAGTGCTGCTTGAGGTGGCCGAGGTGTTGGACGTGCCGGATGTTGCCCCGGCAATGCTCGCAGCCGTGCCGCTGGTGCCAGCACCCTGCGTCCCCTGGGTAGCGCCTGCAGGCCGTTTGAACGGGTCGGTGGGGGGCACCACGGTTGAGTCGCTGGCACGGCGCATGGCCGATTGCAGGGCCACAGCGAAATCACGCGCCGTGGCAAAGCGTTGCTCACGGTCTTTGGCCAGCGCACGGGCCACCACGGCATCAATCGCAGGCGGCAAGCCCGCGTTGAAGGTGCTGGGCGGCTTGGGCTCCTGCCCAATGATCTGGTGAATGATGGAAAAGTCGTTGTCGCCGTCAAAGGGCCGTTTGTCGGTAAGCAGTTGGTAGAGCACCACGCCTACTGAAAACAAGTCAGCACGAGAGTCAATCTGCAAGCCCTGCACTTGTTCGGGTGACATGTATTTGAGCGTGCCGACCATTCCGCCTTGCGTGCGCGTGACCTCACCCGAGTCCTGGATACGCGCCACGCCAAAATCGGTGAGCTTGACGCGGCCACCGGGTTCGATCATCAAGTTAGCGGGCTTGACGTCGCGGTGGATGATGTTTTGCTTGTGCGCATAATCTAGCGCCGATAGCAGGTCACGCACCATCTTCAGCGACTGCTCCAGCGAGTAGCGCACGCCTTTGTCGAGGTGGTGCTTGAGGTCGTCCCCTTGCACATACTCCATCACTAGGTAAGCGGTGTCACCGTCGCGGTTGGAGTCGTACACGCTGACGATGTTGGGGTGCTGCAATCGCGCCGCCGAACGGGCCTCGGTACGAAAACGCGATTCATACTCGGCAGCGGCTTGCTCTGAGAGGTTTTCAACCTTGACGGTCTTGATGGCAACGCGCCGGTCCAGATTGGGGTCGCGCCCTTCATAGACCACGCCCATGGCACCCTTGCCCAGTACACGCAGGAGGTCGTAACGGCCAAGTTTTTGAAGACTCACGGGTGCAGCGCCTTGCAACAATCAGTAAGTAAATTCTAGCTGTGCCAAAGCACTGCCCGACGCATGCAGTACGGATTATTTGCGGCTTTTACCGCGCTTACGCTGCATCCGCTGGGTTTCGCGCAGGTAACTGCCCGGGAAGTACCGCTCGAACAATTGTTGCACCCAGTCACCCGGATTACGGCTTTTCTCTGCGTAGTGCTGGCTGTAAATCTCCCACAAACGCGCACTGTCGAGAAAGCCCAAAGAGGCGCGGCCCTCCAGTAAACGGGTTTTTAATGCCTCTGGCGCAAATTCGCGCAGCGTACCCTCAAGCACTGCTCGCGCCGCGAACACGCCCGCTTGCTCGTGCACGCGCAACCCATTGAGGCTGTCGTCCAGCGCTGCATCGGGGGACATAAAGCCCACGCTCCAGGCACGCCCAGCCAGCAGGTATTGCAGCTTGGCTTCCAAGGGCCAGTCGGCGTTCAAAGGATTGGTGTCCCGCGAAGCCATCATGGTGCGTTCGTCGGTTTTCAAATCTTGGCGCAAGTCAGACTGCGCCATTTGCAATGCCAGCAATCCCTCAATGCAACGTCGCACCATGCCACCAGCAGCCTCCAACTCGCCTGCGCTGAGTTTGCCCAGTTGCGCCGGGTCGAGGCCCAGGCCGAGGTAAAACGCCTTCATGTCACCTGTCATTGCCCCACGGGCTAGGGGCTTGGGTGGGATGGGCATTTGCATTGGCGCTTGCGCCAACGCCTCGGGCTCAAACACCGAATCTGAAAACGGGTCGTCTTCCGCCAAAAAAGCGGCAAAGGCCTGCGCAGCAAGCTGCGGATTGTGCGCAGGGCTGGCCTGCGGTAGACCGGGTTGGGTAGGGCTGACGCTGTCCTCAAACACTGACCATGGGTCATCGTCGGGCACAGACCTCGGCTCCCGCACAGGGGTTGATATTGCCTCGGGCGCTGTCAGTAGTGGGCTGGGTAGACTCTCTGTTACCTTGAGCTTGTAGTCGCCCAGTTGCAAGGTCTGCCCCACGGGTAGCAAGGCACGCGCACCAGGCGGGATTTCACCGCCTGGCAGGTTAACGCCGTTGACCACCGACAGTACGCGAAAAACCAGTACGCCCTCTTTGTTAAACACGGCCAGATGGCGGCGGGAAATCGTTTTGCCCGGATCGGGCAGGCACACATCACAGACCGCATCGCGGCCCAGCACCAGCTCGGGAGCGCCATCCGCCAAGCTGTGCGTGCCCTTGTATCCAGGACCTTCAATATGCAGTTCAAGCGCTGGGTTGAGTGGCGAATTGGACATGCTCATGGTGGCACAGCTTGGGTGTCAGGGCTTGGCAAATCTCAGGCCCTGATGCTGAAATTGATCACTGGCGCGTCTTGGGCATCGCGTGCACAACCCAGCACAATTTGTCCCTGGCCCACCAGATAACACTCGGTGCGGCGCAGCACCACCGGTTCACTCTGATTGCCCAGGTAAACCCAGGTGCCAAAGCTGGATACATCCCCCAGTACAAACTGGCCGCCACGCCACTGCGCCTCGGCATGCACCCGTGAAACACGCGAGTCATTAACTGACAGTGATGCCGTGGTAGCACGGCCCAGCGTGAGCTTGTCGCTGCGGGCATCGAGACTGCGCGTTTGCCCCAGGCCTGACAACTCCAGCACCTGCTGCGCAACGGCTTTGTACATGGATGCGCCCATCACCGTGGCATCCGCATCGCGGCCGGTTTGCCACTCCACGCGAAACACCTCAGTCACCTCGGATTTGCCACGCAGATACATCGGGCCCAAGCTGCGCAAACTAGCGCGCTGCAACACAGCCAAGGCGGCCTGCACGCGCTGCGTAGTCAAGATCTGCGCGGCACCGGCCAGATCGGCCAAGCGTGCTGCGCAGTTGACGGCGTCGCCAAAACAGTCGCCGTCAATCTCCACTACTTCGCCCGATTCCACGCCCATTTGCATTTGCACCGGCTGACCACTGCCGCCAGCCAGCAAGGGCTTGTCCTGCAATCGAGTCTGGATGGCAACGCACGATGCCAGCGCGTCAGATTCAGACGCAAACACCACAAACAAGCCATCTCCCAGCAGCTTGACCACACGCCCGTTGTGCTGCTCAAAGACCTTGCTGAGCGCGCCAGTAAGCTGGGTCACAAAGTGAGAGGCGGTGGCATCACCCAGACGTTCAAAAATGCCGGTGCTGCCTACCAAGTCTGCGAATACAACGGTGGTCACGGTCAATAAGGTTTAGATAAAAAGTTGTCTTGCCGCTAACTCAGACGGCCAAAGGTATAAGCATAAAAGAAAAAACGGGCTGCAACCTGGAAGCTGCAACCCGTTAGATACATGAGCACTATGTTGGTCGGTGTGAAAGGATTCGAACCTTCGACCCCTTGCACCCCATGCAAGTGCGCTACCAGGCTGCGCCACACACCGAAGCTTAGAATTATATCTGCAGGCAAACGCCTGGCTTGAGCTGGCTAATACGCCGATGAGAGCATTTCGCGGATTTCAAACAGCTCACGGCGCACCATCAGCAGTTTGTCGGCGGGCACTTCGTCGTCGTCGGTGTGGTAATCGCTGGGCAGGCTATCGCCTGCATCGGGGAAGGCCGAGTCTTCGACTGCAATCGGCTCCATGCCATCCAGCAAGACCTCGCCGTTACGGCGCTTGTCGCGCTCGGTCTGCACCAGCTCTTGCAGCTTGTTGCGCGCGCCGCTGATGGTGAAGCCCTGGTCGTAGAGCAAATCGCGGATTCGACGGATCATCAGCACTTCGTGGTGCTGGTAATAGCGTCGATTGCCGCGTCGCTTCATGGGCCGCAGTTGCGTGAATTCCTGCTCCCAATAGCGAAGCACGTGCGGCTTGACCTCGCACAAATCACTGACCTCACCAATGGTGAAGTAGCGTTTAGCTGGAATTAATGGGAGCGCTTTCTCCATTGAAATCAATGTTCTACGAAAGAAAGCTGCAAGGTTACTCTAACTTTCGTGCGCTGGCAAAGGACTTTTGGTGCAGCTGTTGTACGCCACCGCCTACAACTTTGCCTACCTGGCTTTTTGGCAGCCAAACAGCCGTGTTCCGCGCCAAGTGACGCCGTTGTTAATCGGCAGCAACTGCGCCGTTGCTGCCCTGAATGCTTTCCTTGAGCTTTTGGCTGGCGTGAAAGGTAACGACTTTACGCGCCTCAATCGGAATGGCTTCGCCAGTACGCGGGTTACGGCCAGGACGCGGCGCCTTGGTGCGAATCTGGAAACTGCCAAAGCCTGAGATTTTGACATCAGCCCCATCGATCAGCGATTCGGACATGAGGTTGAAAAACGCGTCGATCATGTCTTTGGACTCGCGCTTGTTCAAGCCAATTTGCTCAAATAGCAACTCAGCCAACTGCGCTTTGGTCAGGGCCGGCGTTTCCAGGCTTTCTACAGACAATTCCATTGCATGCTCCTTGAGTCAGTCAATCCAGTGCTTTGACATGCCAGCGACAAATACGTCATGTTCATCATGAGGCGTCAGGCGCGCAAGCGCGCGCCCAGCGTGCTTGCCAGTTGCGCCAGCACGGCCGCCACGGCAGTTTCAATCTGTGCTTCAGTCAACGTGGCTTCACCGCCGCGCAAGGTAAGTCGAACCGCCAGGCTTTTTTCACCCTCGGATAAACCCGCAGCAATTTGCTTGGGACGGTACACGTCAAACAAGGTGGCGTTTTGCAACAAGCCCGCTGTGGGCGCGCTGTTTATGGCAGCCGTGAGCGCTGAAAAAGTGACGCTTTCCGCTACGATCACGGCAATGTCACGCTCTACCGCCTGGTGTCTGGCCACCGGCTGAAATACCGGCACCGCACGAGCCAGTACAGCGTCCAGCTCCAGCTCAAACAACACCGGGGCCTGAGGCAGGTCGTAGCCCTGCCGCCACTGGGGGTGCAATTCACCGACATGGCCGATCTCGCGCCCCTGCAGCAGCACCCTGGCACAACGCCCAGGGTGCATGGCCGGGTGTGTGGCGGGTTCAAACCGGGCTTGAAGCGGTGCCAGCAATGCCTGCAAATCGCCTTTGACGTCAAAGAAGTCCACCAAGCGTTCCGGCAGCGCCCATTGCATATCCTGCGCGGAGCCATAGGCCAGACCCGAGACGCGCATAGGCTGGTGAAAACCCGCCACCGTAGTGTCAGTGTTTTCCACTGAAGCATCACGCAAGAACACGCGGCCCAGTTCAAACACACGCACGCGGCTAGCTTTGCGGTCGGTGTTGAACTTCAAAACCTGGAGTAGCGAGCCCAGCAGCGACGAGCGCATGACGCTCATCTGGCTCGCAATTGGATTGAGCAAGCGAATCGGATTGGCATTGCCAGCTAATTCGTTTTCCCAGCGTTGTTCAACGAAACTGAAGTTGATGGTTTCCTGGTACCCCAGCGCAGCAAGTGCACGCCGCACAGCGAACGGACTGCGCTGCGATTCTGCGTGCAGTTGCGGCGTGATGGGCGCCAGCGGCGGCGCAGTCGGCAGGTTTTCGTAGCCAATCAGCCGTACCACCTCTTCAATCAGGTCTTCTTCAATTTGCAGATCAAACCGGTAACTGGATGGCGTAACGCTAATAAGCCCCTGGTTCTCCTGCGCGGGCAAGCCAAGCCGCTTAAAAACCGCGAGGCATTGTGCGGCCGTCAAGGGCATGCCAATCACCTTGGCCGCACGCGCCACACGCAAGGTGACAAGCTTTTGCTCGGGCAGATTGACGATTTGGTCATCAACCGGGCCGGGTTGGCCGCCACAAATATCCACAATCAGCCGTGTGATGCGCTCGATCTGTTGCGTGGTCTGGCTCGGGTCCACACCGCGCTCAAAGCGGTGGCCGGCGTCGGTGGAAAAGTTGAAGCGGCGCGAGCGCCCGGCAATTGCGGTTGGCCACCAGAATGCCGCCTCAAGGTAGATGTTTTGCGTGGCATCCGAGACCGCGCTGGCATTGCCGCCCATGATGCCGGCTAGCGATTCCAGTTGCCTGTCATCGGCAATCACCCCCACTTGGTCATCCACCGCCACAGTGTTGCCATTGAGCAATTCAAGCTGCTCACCTGCCCTGCCCCAGCGCACTTGCAGGCCGCCGTGGATTTTTGCCAAGTCAAAAATATGCGTGGGCTGGCCACACTCAAACATCACGTAATTGGAAATATCCACCAGCGGCGAGACGCTGCGCTGGCCACAGCGCGCCAGACGCTGCACCATCCACTGCGGCGTTTTGGCCTGGGTGTTGACGCCCTTGATGATGCGGCCAGAAAAACGGCCACACAAATCCGGGGCCATCACGTTCACAGGCAACACATCTTGGTGCTGCGCTTCCACCGCCGGAATGTCTTGTGCCAGCAGCGGTGCGCCTGTCAATGCTGACAGCTCGCGCGCCACGCCATAAACGCTGAGGCAATGCGCCAGGTTGGGCGTGAGCTTGAGGGTAAACAACGTGTCGTCCAGCGCCAGCAGTTGGCGGATGTCGGTGCCTGCTGCGGCGTCAGGGCTCAGCTCCAGCAAGCCGCCCTGCTCTTCGCTTAATTTCAGCTCACGCGCCGAGCACAGCATGCCCTGGCTTTCAACGCCGCGCAGATGGCCGAGCTTGATCAAAAAGGGTTTGCCGTCTTCGCCGGGGGGCAGTTCTGCGCCTACCAAGGCACACGGCACTTTGATGCCCACGCGGGCATTGGGCGCGCCACAAACAATGTTGAGCATGGCCTCTTGCCCCACATCCACCTGGCAGACGCGCAAGCGGTCGGCATTGGGATGCGGCTCGGCGCTCTTGATTTCACCCACCACCACACGACTGAAAGGCGGCGCGGCGGATTCCATGTTTTCCACCTCCAGGCCACCCATGGTCAGGGTATCAGCCAGTTGCTGGCTGGTCAGGGGTGGGTTGCAGAACGCGCGCAACCAGGATTCAGGGAATTGCATGTTTTATTGGAATTGGGACAAGAAGCGAATGTCCCCGTCAAAGAACAGGCGCAAGTCATTCACACCGTAACGCAGCATGGTCAGGCGGTCTGGCCCCATGCCAAAGGCAAAACCGATGTAACGCTCGGGATCCAGCCCCATGTTGCGCACCACATTCGGGTGCACCTGACCCGAGCCCGCAACCTCCAGCCAACGCCCGGCCAACGGCCCGCTGACAAACTGGATATCGATTTCGGCACTGGGCTCGGTGAACGGGAAAAAGCTGGGTCGAAAGCGCAGCACGAGGTCATCCGACTCAAAGAAGGTTCGGCAAAAAGCAGTGAAGATGACTTTCAAATCCTTGAAGCTCACGTTCTCGCCAATCCACAGACCCTCGCACTGGTGGAACATGGGGGAGTGGGTGGCGTCGCTGTCGACCCGGTACGTGCGGCCCGGCGCAATCACACGAATTTCGGGCATGCCTGCGCCGTCATCGATAGCGGCGAGGTGCTTTTTGACATGCTGCACCGCATGGCGGATTTGCATGGGGCTGGTGTGAGTGCGCAGCAGGTTGGGCGCCTGCGCCGAGCCGCCCTCCACATAAAACGTGTCGTGCATGGAACGCGCGGGGTGGTCTTCAGGCGTGTTGAGTGCGGTGAAATTGAACCAGTCGGTCTCAATCTCCGGCCCCTGCGCCACCTCGAAACCCATGGAACCAAAAATTGCCTCAATCCGCTCCAGCGTGAGCGACACCGGGTGCAATCCGCCCTGACTGCGTTGGCGGCCTGGCAGACTCACGTCCAATGCTTCTGCTTGCAGCTGCGCTTGCAACTCGGCATTGGCCAAAGCTTGGCGGCGGGCGGCCAAAGCCGCTTCAATTGCCTGCTTGGCCTGGTTAATGGCGGCGCCGCGTGTCTTTTTGTCTTCGACACTCAATGCAGCCATGCCCTTCATTAGCTCGGTCATGCGGCCAGACTTGCCCAGAAACTGCGCCTTGGCGTTTTCCAGCTCGGCAGGCGTAGCCGCTTGCGCAAAGCTTTGCGCTGCGCTGGCCACGATGTCATTGAGCTCGTTCATGCGACTCTTGAATAAAACAAGGGCCAGTGCTCTTTCAAGCGCTAGCCCTTATTGGTTGTGCGCAGTCAGCTACTAAAATTATAGTAGGCAACTGTCTGTTTCAGGCAGTCAGGCTGGCCTTGACCTGCTCCACGATGCTGGCAAATGCCGCTTTATCGTGAACCGCAATGTCGGCCAGCACTTTGCGGTCAACTTCAATACCCGCTTTGCGAATGCCGTTGGCGAACTGGCTGTAGGTCAGGCCGCATTCGCGCGCGGCGGCGTTGATACGCGCAATCCAGAGTTGGCGAAAGACGCGCTTTTTGGTGCGGCGGTCGCGGTAGGCGTATTGCCCGGCCTTCATCACCGCTTCTTTGGCGATGCGGAAGACATTGCCGCGGCGGCCGCGGAAACCTTTGGCTAAGGCCAGAACTTTTTTGTGACGGGCACGGGCCGTAACTCCACGTTTGACGCGAGGCATGGTGTTTCTCCTTCTTCGTGGGGGTTACAGACCGGCGAACGGCAGCATTTGCGCCATGTGACCCATATTGGTCTCATGCACCGCAACGGCACCGCGCAAATGGCGTTTGTTCTTGGTGGTCTTCTTGGTCAGGATGTGACGCTTGAAGGCTTGACCGCGCTTGACGGTGCCACCGGGACGGACGCGAAAACGCTTTTTCGCACCGCTCTTGGTTTTCATTTTGGGCATGTAAATGCTCCTTTTATATTGCGCTCGTGAGGCGTCTGCAAGTTGTTTGCAGCCTTGTTGGCCCCGAGACACTTGTTGCGTTGCTTGCGCGACGCTGACCACAGCGGCATCAAACCACCGTGATGACCTGACCAGTTACCCAGTCAAGCAACCCAACATTCTACACCGAAGCTTGCGCCAGTTCCGATGCAGCAATTTCAGCTTGCAGCTTGGCCTGCGCCGCACCCGGCTTTTTCTTGCCCGGCGCAATCATCATGATCATCTGCCGACCTTCAAGCTTGGGCATGGACTCGACCAAAATTGCATCCCCGAGTTCATCACGGATGCGTTGCAACAGCGCCAAACCCAGTTCTTGGTGGGTAATCTCGCGGCCCCGAAAGCGCAGCGTGATCTTGCACTTATCGCCCTCTTCCAGGAAGCGGCGGATGTTACGCAGCTTGATGTTGTAGTCGCCATCGTCAGTACCGGGTCGGAACTTGATTTCCTTGACCTCAATCACTTTTTGCTTGGCTTTGGCGTCATGCGCCTTCTTCTGCTCTTGGTATTTGAACTTGCCATAGTCCATTAAACGGCAGACTGGCGGCGCAGCAGTGGCCACCACTTCAACCAGATCCACATCCAGCTCACCCGCCTGACGCAGGGCTTCGTGGATGCTGACGACCCCGAGGGGTTCATTTTCAGGGCCGGTCAAGCGCACTTCGAGTGCCATGATTTCCCGGTTCAAACGGTGTTTGCGTTCTTCGCGCTGGCGGCGGTCACGAAATTCAGTAGCGATGGCTCAAATCCTTTTCACGTCTACTACAAAAACTGTAGCGGTTTGCGCGCATTCCACTTGGGTTTAAGCGATGTTGGCCGTAAAAGCCTCGCCAACTCACAGCTTGGCGGCAATATCGCTGGCGATTTTTTGCTGGAAAGCTTCAAGGGACATGACACCCAGGTCTTGGTTGCCCCGGGCGCGCACAGAAGCGGCATTTGCAGCTTTTTCCTTGTCACCCACCACAAGGATAAAAGGCCGCTTTTGCAGCGAATGCTCTCGGATTTTATACGTAATCTTCTCGTTGCGCTGATCCACAGCGACTCTAAGCCCTTGCTGGCGCAGCGTTTTGGCAACGTGCTGGGCATATTCGGCCTGTGCGTCGGTGATGTTCAGCACTGCCACTTGTACTGGTGCCAGCCAGGCCGGCAGGGCCCCGGCGTGCTGCTCGATCAGGATGCCGATAAAGCGCTCCATGCTGCCGACAATCGCCCGGTGCAGCATCACCGGCGTCTTGCGCTGGCCATCTTCATCCACAAACTCGGCACCCAGCGTGGCGGGCATGGAAAAGTCCACCTGGATGGTGCCGCACTGCCAGGGGCGGCCAATGGCGTCTTTCAGTGTGTATTCAATCTTGGGGCCGTAAAAAGCGCCATCGCCAGGCGCAATTTCATATTGGCAGCCTGAGCGGCGCAGGCTTTCCATTAGCGCTTCTTCGGCCTTGTCCCAGCTTTCGTCACTGCCAATGCGCGCGGCCGGTCGGGTTGCCACTTTGTAAATGATGTCCTTAAAGCCAAAGTCGGCATAGACCTTTTGCAACAACGCCGTGAAGTCCACGCACTCTTTGAGAATCTGCGCCTCGGTACAGAAGATGTGGCCGTCGTCCTGCGTGAAACCACGCACCCGCATGATGCCGTGCAAGCCGCCAGATGGCTCATTGCGGTGGCATTGACCAAATTCGCCAAAGCGCAGCGGCAAATCGCGGTAACTCTTGATGCCCTGCTTGTAAATCAGGATGTGGCCGGGGCAGTTCATCGGCTTCAGGGCGTAGTCGCGCTTTTCACTCTCGGTGGTGAACATGTTGTCGCGGTACTTTTGCCAATGGCCGGTTTTTTCCCAGAGCGAGCGGTCAATGATCTGCGGGCCCTTGACTTCCAGATAGCCGTTATTTTGGTAAACCGCGCGCATGTATTGTTCAACTTGCTGCCACAGCGTCCAGCCATGCGGGTGCCAGAACACAACGCCCGGCGCGTGGTCGTCAATGTGGAATAAATCCAGCTCGCGGCCCAGGCGGCGATGGTCGCGCTTGTCGGCTTCTTCCAGCATCAGCAGGTACTGCGCCAGTTCTTCCTTGCTGGCCCAAGCGGTGCCGTATATGCGTTGCAGCATCTCATTGCGGTGATCGCCGCGCCAGTAGGCACCCGCCACCTTCATTAGCTTGAAGTGCTTGAGCTTGCCGGTGCTGGGTACGTGGGGGCCACGGCACAGGTCTTCAAACGCGCCTTCACGGTACAGCGACACATCTTCACCAGCTGGGATGCTGGCAATGATCTCGGCCTTGTAGTGCTCGCCGATGCTTTTGAAATGCGCCACAGCCTCGTCACGCGGCAACACGCGGCGCTCTACCTTCTCGTCTTTGGCGGCCAGTTCAACCATGCGTTTTTCAATCGCCGCCAGATCTTCGGGGGTGAAGGGCCGCTTGTAAGAAAAGTCATAGAAAAAGCCGTGCTCAATTACCGGGCCAATGGTTACTTGTGCGTCGGGAAACAATTCTTTGACCGCATATGCCAGCAAATGCGCGGTACTGTGGCGGATGACGTCCAGGCCGTCAGCGTCTTTGGCGGTGATGATGGCCAAATTGGCGTTGCTCTCCACCAGATAGCTGGTGTCAACCACTTTGCCATCAACCTTCCCGGCCAGCGCCGCCTTGGCCAAGCCGGCGCCGATTGAGGCCGCCACCTGGGCGACAGTCACAGGCTCAGGAAATTCACGTTGCGAGTTGTCAGGAAGGGTGATTTGAATCATGGGGGCAGGCATTGAAATGGAGGCAATAAAAAAGCGCGGTGATGGCCGCGCTTGATTGAAAGGAAAAACAGGCTGGCGCGAATTGATTGGCCTATTGGCCAGTGCGTGTTTCCGGTGTAGTTCGCGGTGTCATAACCAATGTGCCTTTCTCGCCCTTGTTATGCCGAGTTGATTTGCAATACCAACACATTTTAGCTCGCGGCAAGGTAGCCTGTAGCGCCGCAGCGGGTGCACGGCGTAATCACCGTCTGATTTTCCACCTCAAAGTGCTCATTGATATTCTCGCTGTCAATGCGCAACTCACCCGTGCCGTTGCAGTCGGGGCAGCGCATCTGGTTGAGTTGCGAGGCATCAAACACACCTGTTTTTTCATTCGCTGCCATCTTGCGCGCTCCCGTTAATAGACAGGATTTCACTTTACGACTGAACGCTAAAAAAGCAAACCCCAAAAACACAAACCCCGCTGGCAAAACCGGGAGATTTTGCAGCGGGGTTTGCAAGGTGCCAGCCTGCGCTGGTCACCCAAAAGGTCAATGGCGCAATCTCAGTGGAATTGCTCTTCTTCAGTAGAGCCGGTCAGCGCGGTGACGCTGGACTTGCCGCCTTGAATCACGGTGGTCACGTCGTCAAAGTAACCCGTGCCAACCTCCTGTTGGTGGCTCACAAATGTGTAGCCCCGGTCGCGCGCGGCGAATTCGGGCTCTTGCACTTTCTCAATGTAAGCCGTCATGCCACGCTTGACATAGTCTTGCGCCAAGTCATACATGTTGTACCACATGGAATGGATGCCGGCGAGCGTGATGAACTGGTACTTGTAGCCCATGGCGCCGAGTTCGCGCTGGAACTTGGCGATGGTCGCGTCGTCCAGGTGTTTTTTCCAGTTGAACGAAGGCGAGCAGTTGTAGGCCAGCATTTTTCCGGGGTGCACCTTGTGCACGGCGTCGGCAAATTTCTTCGCAAAGTCCAGGTCGGGCGTGCCGGTTTCGCACCACACCAGATCAGCATATTCTGCGTAGGCATTGGCACGCGCCACAGCCTGGTCCAGGCCCTTGCGGGTCTTGTAGAAGCCTTCTGCAGTACGCTCACCCGTCAAGAAAGGTTTGTCAATCTCGTCGTAGTCGGAGGTCAGCAAATCAGCGGCTTCAGCGTCGGTGCGGGCAATCACCAGCGTAGGCACACCACACACGTCGGCAGCCATACGGGCGGCGATCAGCTTCTGGCAGGACTCGCGGGTAGGCAGCAACACTTTGCCGCCCATGTGGCCGCACTTCTTGACCGAGGCCAACTGGTCTTCCCAGTGGACGCCCCCGGCACCGGCGTTGATCATGGCTTTCATCAACTCAAACGCATTGAGCACACCGCCAAAACCGGCTTCGGCATCAGCCACGATGGGGGCGAAATAGTCGATATAACCCTTGTCGCCAGGGTTAACGCCTTTGGCCCACTGAATTTCATCGGCACGGCGGAAGCTGTTGTTGATGGTTTCCACCACTTTAGGCACCGAATCCACCGGATACAGCGACTGGTCGGGGTACATCGACGAATAGGTGTTGTTGTCAGCCGCGACTTGCCAGCCCGACAGGTAAATGGCTTTTACACCCGCTTTGACTTGCTGCATGGCCTGGCCGCCGGTCAGTGCGCCCAGACAGTTGACGTAAGGCTCACTGTGCAGGTCGCTCCAAAGCTTTTCGGCACCGCGGCGCGCCAGGGTGTGCTCAATGGGAAACGAGCCACGCAGGCGAACCACATCGGCGGCACTGTAGCCGCGCTTGATGCCTTTCCAGCGCGGGTTGTTGGCCCAGTCTTTTTCCAGCGCGGCGATTTGCTGCTCGCGGCTCAGTTGCTCGGTAATATTTTGCGGCATGTGTGCACTCCTGAAGTTTAAATAGGGGGAAATGGCTCTGCAAACTACAGCCCCTACTTTAAGTCTTCTATAAGACCGTGTAAAGCTCTTATGTCTTATATAAGATAAATATTTATTTAAGCAAAATCAATAACTTGCTTATTTCATTTCACCATATGAATCATAAATTCTCATATTGAGAAAATTTGCTGCGCCGCACCCAATCGCCATCCGCAATTACCGGTCGGCCGTGTAATCGCTCAGGGTTGATCTCATAAACTAGGCAGGCTATGAGCTGACCAGCCAACTCAACCAGGCACTCGCGCTTGGCATACTCACCCCCGCCTTGCGGCAGGATGCCTTCAATCTCATCCAAACGCGCCTCAAGCGCAGGCGCAATGGCGTAAACCTCACCAACCACATCAGTTGCGGCACTGTTTGCACCAGCCAGCAGCAAGCCCGGATAAGCCCCAAGGTGGTACAACGTGCCGGCTAAGGCAGCGTGGCCCACATAACACGGCTCAGGCTTTAACTGCGTAATGTCATTTCGCTCACCTCGGCGCAAGGTGCCATAAATGAATACAAAACGCTCGCGTAAGCCGCCATCTTTAAGCGCCAGAGCCAGAGCGTCCATGCCGCCGACCTCAGGCATGGAGCGCCTGGTCGCTGACCAAGATGCCATCTTCATCGGCATACAGCCAGTCGCCAGGGCGCACCCACACCCCTTGAATTTGCACCGCCACGCCGCGTTCGCCCTGGTTGCGCTTTTCGGTCGGCAAAGGCAAACTGGCCAGTGCGCGCAGGCCCAACGGCAAAGCCGCCAGTTCAGCAACATCTCGGATACAGCCGTCTACCACCACACCAGCCCAGCCATTGCGTACCGCCGCAGCAGCCAAATTACCACCCACCAGCGCACGGCGTAGCGAAGCACCACCATCCACCACCAGCACGCAGGCCACACGGCCGGCAGGCGTATCAAGCCACCCCGGCTCGTCCAATGCGGCCTTGACCAACGAGTTGTCCTCAAAACACCTGACTGTGACCACCGGCCCGGCAAATTTGACCTGCCCACCATAAGCTTTGAACACCGGCGGCAACACCCGCAAGGCCTCGCCCAACTGGGTTTTATGACCATCACACAGATCGCAGGTACTGAAAGACACCAAAAAATTGGGGCTTGAATTCATAGGTAAATAGCTAAAAACAGATGGCTAGTGAACGCCAAGGAAAGACACCAAGGACAACCAGTATCAATTATGAGAGCGCTCCAGCCAGCCACAACACCGAAAAAAACAACACCTCCCAGTGAAAAAAGCGTTTTCTCCCTAGGAAAGCGCGGTTTTCTCCATTAGCATGCGCATAGCCAGTGAAAAAGAGATTTTTCATTGGTGGATTCTCAACTCCGACAAGGAAAATACCATGGCAACTGCAAAAAAAGCACCGGCTAAAAAAGCGCCCGCAAAGAAGGCTGCTCCGGCAAAGAAAGTAGCGGCTAAAAAAGCCGCGCCTGCTAAAAAGGTAGCGGCTAAAAAAGCGCCTGCCAAAAAGGCGGCTCCAGCCAAGAAAGTTGCTGCCAAAAAAGTAGCAGCCAAAAAGGCCCCTGCCGTCAAGAAGCCACGCAAGGTCAACGCCGCTTTCATGAAAGCCATGACCCCCAGCGCCGCTTTGGCTGCTGTGGTGGGTGCCACACCACTGCCACGCACCGAGGTGGTTCGCAAGCTGTGGGTCTACATCAAGGCCAACAAGTTGCAAGACGCGGTCAACAAGCGCATGGTCAACGCTGACGCCAAGCTGAAAGAGATTTTCGGCAAGGCCCAGGTGTCGATGTTTGAAATTGCCAGCCTGATTGGCAAGCACATCAAATAAACCAGCACCAAAGTGCCAATTAAAAAAGCCAGCGCAAGCTGGCTTTTTTATGGCCGGGTAACTTACTGTGGCGTTTTCTCAAACAGCCATCCCCGCTTGGGATGCAGCCAGCGCAGTGCGGCGCCCGACCACTAAAGCCGCCGCCACCGCCAGCAGCAGCACGCCAGCAGCCCCAACCAGCGTGAGGCTGAAATACCCCTTGTCCATCAGGGCACCAAACAGCAGAGGGGCCAGCGCAAAGCCCACATCCAATCCCGAGTACACCGTGCCGTAGACGCGGCCCGTGGCCCCCTTGGGCGTGGCTTTTTTAATCATCATGTCGCGCGACGGTCCACCTATACCGACAGCAAAGCCAGTGGCTGCCAGCAGCACCAGCGTGGCTGTGGTGCCCAGCCAGCCCGAGGCACAAAGCATTAGGCACAAGGCACCCAATGCCATGCAGCCAGCCACCACCCGTTCACTGGCCAGCGCCATGCGGGCCGCTACAAAACCGCCAACCAAGATGCCCAATGCACCACACACCATGTAGGCGGCAACCGTTAGCGCGGCTTGCTGCAAGCTAACGCCATGCAAAGCCTGCAAGATGGAAGCACCATAGGTTTGCACCACCGCCAGCGTCATGGTTGAGAGCAGAAAAAAGCCAAAACACCACCAAATGACCGGCAGTTTAAGAAACGCCAAGTCGGATTCGACCCGCCCTGAACTGGCGCTACCTAACTCGCCAGGCGAACGGCGGGCCACCACTTCGGTGCCGAGATGAGTGCGGTGGAAAAACAGGATGCCCAATACCAGCAACATCAAGCCCGCGGCGGCCCAATACGCCACACGCCAATTGGCCCAAGTGGCAATGCCAACAAAAAACGCCGACGCCACTGCCCAACCCAGGTTGCCGGTGATGCCGTGCACGCTGAAGGCGTACCCCAGACGCGGCGTGGATACACGCTGATTCAAGATGGTGAAGTCCACCGGGTGAAACGAGGCATTGCCCAAACCAGCCAGCACCGACACCGCAATCAGGCTGTTGTACCCCTGCGCCGTAGCAGCCACCACGCAAGCCAGTACAAACATACCAAACGAGGCAAACAACACAGGCCGCGCACCGACGCGGTCCACCACAAAACCGGCTAAGGACTGTCCCACGCCCGAGACCAGAAAAAATACCGAAGTCAGCAAACCGAGTTGGGTAAACGTCAAGCCAAAGTCGACGATGAATAACGGAAACAGCGGCGACAGCAGCATGTGCGCAAAGTGCGAACTGGCATGCGCCAGCCCAACCAGGCCCATGACAGTGGCGTCCTGACGCAGTGGTGTGCCGCTAACCGCAGATGGATGAACTGTTGGAGAGGAAACGACAGCACTCATGCAGGCGATCTTAGGGGATTAGCCGCCTCTACGCTGCCGCCCTCGCGACGCTTTTTGGTGTTGCCCGAGCGCAAAACTACTGCACAACCAATATTTTTGCTTTTTTGGCCATTTTTTAGGCATCAAATCATGGTTTTACTCATGATTGACGTGCGGGTAACGCTATGATTTTTTACTGTATATTTAATAGCAAAATATGGCCGCCACACTCTAACTTCGAGGTGGTTTGGCCTGCACATCGGTCACATCCGTCAAGCGGTCGCGCTGCGCTGCAGGCACGTTGCGCTCGGGAACCGCGCGCTCGCCCTGCCTGCCCCGAAACACATGCTCAAACCCGGCACGCGGGTCAAACCGCATCACAAACGGCGTAACCGGCTGGCCACTCAGTTTGGCCCACAACACACGCAGACCCCAGAAAACCAGCAGCAGCAACGCTGCCAGTGCAATGCTGGCAGCCACCACCAAGCCTGTCAGCAAAAGCAGCAGGCGCAGCAGAAAACTCAAAACGTTTTGCATCAGGCCAATGCTAACTCGCTCAAAGCCGCAGCAGCAAACTGGAATACGCCAGGCGCGTGAATCGGATCAACGCTGACCGCAATCGTGCTCTTGGGTGGGAATTTGCCTTCCAGCATCAGCTTGGACAGCGGGTTTTCAATCCGCTGCTGGATTGCGCGCTTGAGCGGGCGGGCACCAAACACCGGATCGAAACCCACTTTGGCCAGTTCAGCCAGCGCAGCAGCCGACACGTCGAGTTTTAAATCCATTTTTTCCAGCCGCTTTTGCAAAATGCCCAGTTGAATACCCGCAATCTTTTCAATATGCTGCGCGTCCAGCGCGTGAAACACCACGGTCTCGTCAATGCGGTTCAAAAACTCGGGGCGGAAATGGCTTTTCAGTTCGTCCCACACAGCCTCTTTAATCTCCTCATAGGGCTTGCCCACCATGGCCTGGATCAACGGGCTGCCGATATTGCTGGTCATCACGATCACGGTGTTTTTGAAGTCAACGGTGCGGCCCTGGCCGTCGGTCAGGCGGCCGTCATCTAGCACTTGCAGCAGCACGTTGAACACATCGGGATGCGCTTTTTCCACCTCGTCGAGCAACACCACGCTGTAGGGCTTGCGCCGCACGGCCTCAGTTAGGCCGCCGCCCTCTTCGTAGCCCACATAGCCGGGCGGCGCGCCAATCAGGCGGGCCACGCTATGCTTTTCCATGAACTCGCTCATGTCGATGCGAATCAGGTGGTCTTCGCTGTCAAACAAAAAGCCCGCCAACGCCTTGCACAGCTCGGTTTTGCCCACACCAGTAGGGCCAAGAAACAAGAAACTGCCCGTAGGGCGATTGGGGTCTGAAAGCCCTGAGCGCGAGCGGCGGATCGCGTTGGCTACCGCGCCAATGGCCTCGTCCTGGCCCACCACACGCTGGTGCAGGTGCTGCTCCATCACCAGCAGTTTGTCGCGCTCGCCCTGCATGAGTTTGGCTACCGGGATGCCGGTGGCGCGCGCCACCACTTCGGCAATTTCTTCCGCGCCGACTTGCGTGCGAAGCAACTGCGGCTTGCCGCTGGTGCCTTTGCTTTCTTCGCTGGCTTGCGCTTCCTTGAGTTTTTTCTCTAATTCAGGTAGCTTGCCGTATTGGAGCTCGGCAACTTTGTTGAAGTCGCCCTTGCGCGTCAATTCTTCAATCTGGAAACGGGTTTTTTCAATTGCCTCCATCACCGTGGCCGAGCCCTGGGCTTGGGCTTTTTCGGCCTTCCAGATTTCGTCCAGATCGGCAATTTCCTTTTGCAGGCGGGCAATTTCCTCTTCAATCAACACAAAGCGTTTTTTCGACGATTCGTCTTTTTCGCGCTTGACCGCCTCACGCTCGATTTGCAACTGAATCAAACGGCGGTCTAGTTTGTCCATGACCTCAGGCTTGGAGTCCATCTCAATTTTGATTTTGCTGGCAGCCTCGTCGATCAAATCAATTGCCTTGTCGGGCAAAAAGCGGTCGGTGATGTAGCGGTGGCTAAGCTCGGCAGCGGCCACAATGGCCGGGTCGGTAATCTGCACGCCGTGGTGTACTTCGTACTTTTCCTGCAAGCCGCGCAGGATGGCAATGGTGGCTTCCACGGTGGGCTCGCCTACCAGAATTTTCTGAAAACGCCGCTCAAGCGCCGCGTCTTTTTCAATGTATTTGCGGTATTCATCCAGCGTGGTCGCGCCCACGCAGTGCAGCTCGCCGCGGGCCAGCGCGGGCTTGAGCATATTGCCCGCGTCCATCGCGCCTTCGGCCTTGCCCGCACCCACCATGGTGTGCAGTTCGTCAATAAAAACAATGGTCTGACCTTCGTCTTTGGCCAACTCTTTCAACACCGTTTTCAGCCGCTCCTCAAACTCACCGCGAAATTTTGCACCTGCCAACAATGCAGCCATATCCAGCGACAAAACCCGCTTGCCCTTAAGCGACTCAGGCACCTCGCCGGCCACAATGCGCTGCGCCAAGCCTTCGACAATCGCGGTTTTACCAACCCCTGGCTCGCCAATCAGCACCGGGTTGTTTTTGGTGCGACGCTGCAGCACCTGGATGGCGCGGCGAATCTCGTCGTCGCGGCCAATCACCGGGTCGAGCTTACCCAAGCGGGCGCGTTCGGTCAGGTCCATACAGTATTTTTTAAGCGCCTCGCGCTGGCCCTCGGCGTCTGCGGTGTTGACACCCTGGCCGCCGCGCACTGCAGCAATTGCCGCCTCCAAGCTTTTGCGGCCAAGACCATTGGCACGCGCCAGCTGGCCCGCATCGCCTTTGTTGTCAGCCACGGCCAGCAAAAACAGTTCGCCCGAGATGAACTGGTCGCCACGCTTCAGGGCTTCCTTTTCTGTCGCTTGCAACAGCGTGCCCAGCTCGCGGCTGACCTGCACTTGTTCTTGGCCCTGCACTTGAGGAAGTTTTTGCATCGCTGCGTCGGCCGCAGCCTGCAAGCCAGCCAAATTAACCCCCGCTTTTTGCAGCAGCGCGCGTGGGCCGTCGTCTTGCCGCAGCATGGCGACCAGCAGGTGCAGCGGCTCAATGTAGCCGCAATCGCCCGCCAGGGCCAACGATTGCGCGTCAGCCAGGGCTTCCTGGAACTTGGTGGTGAGTTTGTCCTGTCGCATGGATGCTCCGTGTCTTTTCAGGTCGTGACTGTTAAATGCGTTTGGCTAGCCACATGGGTGTTATGTGTATGGGTAGTAACTCGGGGCTGGCTGGTACTTTTTCAAGTACCGTGGCTTTAACCGCATGGCTAAAATTCAAACATGAATGTGCATCAACTGTCTGTAACCTACCAGCCCGAGCAAGACCGGATTCTGGTTCGCGTCAACACCAAGCAGGCTGAAGAATTTCGCTTCTGGATGACGCGCCGCCTGACGCTGCAACTGTGGCCCGTGCTGCAGGAACTGGGTCAGCGGCGTTTGTTGGCAGCCGATGTAACGCTGCACCCTGGTACGGGACAAGACCCGATGCTCAATGACGATGCGTTGTCGATGCTGGCCGAGTTCAAAAAAGAAAAAATACTGAAAGACGCCGACTTCAAGACACCTTTCAAACCGCCCAGCGCCTGCCCCATGGGTGAAGCGCCACTGCTGTTAACTACAGTTGAAGTCAAGGCATTGCCCAACCTGGACTGCCGCCTGAGTTTGCGCGAAGACCTGCCCGGCGTGCAAAAAACACGGGGCTTTGAGCTCAAGTTGGTACCCGAACTAATGCAGGGTTTCATGCACTTGTATGAGGCCGCACTGGCAGCTTCAGGCTGGCGCGGTGAAGAGGCAGCCACAAGCGTCAACAACAGCATGCCGGAGCCTGAAACCTTTCACGCTCCAGCGCCAAAGTACTACTTGAATTGAGGCAGAACAGGCAGCCCCCAGCGGGCAGCGGCTGCGTCATCACTTTGACGCGCATCAACCCAACGCGCGCCTTGCGGAGTTTGCTCTTTCTTCCAAAACGGTGCCTGTGTTTTCAGGTAGTCCATCAGAAATTCGCAGGCCAGAAAACTCTGGCCCCGATGCGCTGATGTCACCGCGACCAACACAATTTGTTCAAGCGGCTGCAGCAAGCCCACGCGGTGAATCACCCGGGCAGCGTAAATATCAAAGCGCTGCATGGCTTGGTCAATCATGGCTTCAATGGCTTTCTCCGTCATGCCGGGGTAATGCTCCAGCTCCATGCTGGCTACGGTACTGCCATCGTTGCGGTCACGTACCGTACCAATGAAGCTGCATACGGCCCCTACCCGCGGGTCTTGCAAACGCAGGGCTGCCACTTCATCGTTCAGGCTGAAGTCGGCGGTCTGTATGGCAACCCGTGCAGTCATGGCTAGCCTCCCGTAACCGGCGGGAAAAACGCAACTTCGGCACCGTCATGCAGCGCCACCTGCTCGTCACTCATGACTTGACCCAGCGCAGCGCGTACCGCTTTGCCACGCGAGAGCGCTTCGGCATAGGCACCGCCACGGGCAATTAGCTCGTCACGCAACGCGGCCAAAGTGGGTGCCACTGTTTCCAATGGCTCCTGAGCCTGTCCAATGGCCTCGCGAATCCCAGCGAAGTATTTAACGGTAATCTTCATAAGCAATACTTCAGTTAAACAGTTGTGCAAACGAGATAAAGCGCACTGCGTCGCCATGTCCAATGGTTTGCCCAGCGGGGTTATCCACCAGCCCATCACCCCACACGGTTGATGTCAGCACGCCTGAGCTTTGATTGGGAAACAAGTCCAAGCCGCCAGCTGCGTTGCGCCTTACACGCAAAAATTCACGGCGTTTGTCGGCGCGTGGCCAACTGAAATGCGCAGGCAGTAGAACGCTGGGTTCGTGTACCTGGCTGGCACCTTGCAAAGCCAGTAAAAACGGCCGCACCAGCAATACAAATGTCACCAAACTGGATACCGGATTTCCGGGCAAACCCAAAAAATGCGCGGCACCAATTTTTCCGTAAGCAAATGGTTTGCCGGGTTTCATGGCCAGTTGCCACACATGCAGGCTGCCCAGCGCCTGCACCGCAGGCTTGATGTGGTCTTCCTCCCCGACAGACACACCGCCGCTGGTCAAAATCACATCATGCGCGGCGCTGGCCTCACGCAGGGCGTCAATGGTGGCCTCGCGCTGGTCGGGCACGATGCCCCGATCCGTCACAGCGCAGCCCAGCCGCTTGAGCAACGCCCTTAAAAAGAATCGGTTGGAGTTGTAAATGGTGCCCGGCTTCATTTGCGCTGGCGCTACGCTGCCGGGCATGACCAGTTCGTCTCCAGTGGAAAAAATGGCTACCCTGGGCCGTCGCACCAGCGGCAATTGCGCCTGGCCAATGCCTGCTGCCAAGCCCAATGAGGCGGGGCTCAAACGCGCTCCGCGGCGCAGCACCACAGCGCCGCGGCTAACGTCTTCCCCGGCACGGCGAATCCATTGACCGGGCTGCGGGGTTTGTGCAATGCGAATGCGAGGCAGCGCTGAATCAACCGACTGGGCTGGAAGTTCAGCCAGCAGTTCACAGTCTTCCTGCATGACCACTGCATCAGCACCTGCCGGGATAGGCGCGCCGGTAAAAATCCGCGCCACCGTGCCCGGCTGCAAAGGGCTTCCCTCGCTGCCCGCTGCTATACGCTGGGAAACTGACAATTGCGCTGCGGGGTTTTGTACGTCGCTGCAACGCACGGCGTAGCCATCCATTGAGCTGTTGTCTTGCGGTGGAATATGCAAGGGAGAGTGCAGGTCTTGCGCCAGCACGCGGCCGTCGGCCTCGAAGGTATCGACAAGTTCATATGCCGCAGCCACCCCGATTTCAGGCGTGGCAAACGACAGCAATTGCGCCAGCGCGTCATCCAGAGGCAACAGCGTGGGGCGCGGTGCGAGAAAAGCAGGCGAAGAACTGGCCGTCATACGTAGTTTTCTGCGCGGTAGTCAAAACGCTCACCATTTTCAACCAGCCATTGGGCAACCGCATCCGGCTGGTTCAAATCCAGCACCGGGCGCAAGGTGGCCTGCGGCATTTGCGCTGGGGAATCGGTGGCAATAGCCACCACAAAGTCGTCTTCGGTGTAGCGCGTGGGCTGACCCGATGCAGCGCGCCAGACTTCAACTTTCAGCAAGTCGCTGTGTTTAAACCCTTCCACCAGCACCCAGTCAACGCCGTCATACAGTTCGGCAATCAAATGGTGCACCGACAGCGTGGCCTCTTGCTCGAATTCGCGCATCAGCGCCAAGCGCCGGTTGGACGCCACGATCACCTCAAAAGCGCCTGCGCTGCGGTGGCGGTGTGTGTCCTTGCCGGGTTGGTCAATATCGAAGCTGTGGTGGGCGTGCTTGATGATGGACACGCGCAAGCCGCGTGCTTTCAGCGCCGGAATCAGCCGTTCGACCAGCGTGGTTTTGCCCGAGCCGGAGTAGCCCGCAAAGCCAACAATTTTCATGCTCTTGTCTCTTTCCTGTTGTCGTTATTGCGGGCGCTGCACGCCTGCGATTCATTCGTGGGCACGGGGCTCAACCGCATTGCTGCATTATGTGAGTCTTGACCTGAGCCACATCTGCGGGCAAGCACAACACGCGCTTGGGCAAATCTTCAATGCCTTCAAATTTAGCTGGCCGCTCAGGCTCGCGGCCCAGGGCCTCCACAATCGTGGCGGCAAATTTAATAGGCAGTGCCGTTTCCAGCACCAACATGGGTACGCCAGCTTGGCAGTAATGGCGGGCCACTTTGAGGCCATCAGCGGTGTGGGTATCTATCATCTGCCCAAAACGCTGCCAGGTGTCCCGTATGGTGGCTAGCCGGTCGGCATGGGTGCTGCTGCCAGAGACAAAACCATAGCGTGCCCGCAATTGCGGCCAGGCGCTGTGCTGGCTTAAATCAAAACGCCCCCGGGTGGGCAACTGCACGCCAAAAAGGTCTTGCAACGCCGCAGCATCACGCCCCAGAAAATCAAATACAAAGCGCTCGAAGTTGGAAGCCTTGGAAATATCCATCGATGGGCTGGAGGTTTCAAACGTATCTGCGCTGCTGCGCGCGCGGTAGCACCCAGTACGAAAAAATTCATCAAGCACATTGTTTTCATTGGTGGCCACCACCAGCTGATCAATGGGCAGGCCCATCATGCGTGCCACATGGCCCGCGCAGACATTGCCAAAATTTCCGGAAGGCACGGCAAAGCTGACCCGTTGGCTGTTATTTTCTGTAGCCTGGAAATAGCCCGCAATGTAGTACACCACCTGCGCCAGCAGCCGCGCCCAGTTGATGGAGTTCACGGTGCCAATTTGATAGCGGCGCTTGAATTCCAGGTCGTTGCTGACCGCTTTGACCATGTCCTGGCAATCGTCAAATACACCGTCGATGGCAATGTTGTGAATATTGGCGTCTTGCAGGCTGAACATCTGCGCCTGCTGAAATGGGCTCATGCGTCCCTGTGGGCTGAGCATAAAAACGCGCACGCCGTGCTTGCCGCGCATGGCATATTCGGCAGCGCTGCCGGTGTCGCCGCTGGTAGCGCCCAAAATGTTCAATTGTTGCTTGCGCCGATCCAGCTCATACTCAAACAGGTGGCCCAGCAGCTGCATGGCCATGTCCTTGAAGGCCAGCGTGGGGCCGTTGGACAACGCCTGCAAATACAAACCAGGCTCGAGCGCTTTCAAGGGCGTAATTTGCGGGGTGCCAAATATGGCTTCGGTGTAGGTTCTCTCGCAAATCGCACGCAAGTCAGTCGCAGGAATGTCATCAATGTAGAGCGACAGGATTTCAAAAGCCAGTGCGGCGTAGCCTTGCTGCTGCCAGATACTGCGCAGGCGCGTCAGCGCCGTGGTATCTAGTTGCGGGTAGTGCGTGGGCAAGTACAGGCCACCATCGGGAGCGAGGCCTTCCAGCAGGATTTCACAAAATCGGCGACTCTCAGGGTGGCCGCGGGTGCTCTGGTAGTACACAGTTTGTCGTCTCTTTTTTTGATTAGAACCCAATGCTCCAGGCCACGGTAGTGCCCAAAGTGGGTGTTTGTCGGCGTGAATGCAGCGATTAGTTTGGCCAGAACTGGCGGATGACGCGCCTAGCTCAACTCTTCCTTGCGAATTCGCACAATCGCTGCCAGCACCGTAGGCAAGGCCTGCATCAGTGCCATGGCGTTGTTCATGGTGCCTTCTTGGGTATCGTGGGTCAAGATGATGACGTCGGTGGAGGTTGCACCCTCACCCCCTACCTCATCGGCTTCACGCTGCAGCACGGCATCAATGCTAATGCCTGCGTCAGCAAGGATGCCAGTGACGCGGGCCAGCACTCCGGCCTGGTCGGCCACCCGCAATCGCAGGTAATAGCTGGTAGTGACTTCGCTCATCGGCAGCACGGCCAAATCGCTCATGGCATCGGGCTGAAACGCCAAGGGTGGCACACGCTGCGCCGGACTGGCTTGTGACAGACGGGCGATGTCCACCAAATCGGCAATTACTGCGCTGGCTGTAGGTTCGCTGCCCGCGCCTTTGCCGTAATACAGCGTGGTACCCACGGCATCGCCATGCACCATCACGGCGTTCATTGCCCCTTCCACATTGGCAATCAAGCGCTTGGCTGGCACGAGTGTGGGATGCACGCGCAATTCAATGCCGCTTGGCACGCGCTTGGTAATGCCCAGCAGTTTGATGCGGTAGCCCAGTTGCTCGGCGTATTTGATGTCGGCTGCGCCCAGTTGGGTAATCCCCTCGACATAGGCTTTGTCAAACTGCACAGGAATGCCAAAGGCCATCGCGCTCATCAGCGTGGCCTTATGCGCTGCATCAACGCCCTCAATGTCGAATGTAGGATCGGCTTCCGCATAGCCCAAGGCTTGGGCCTGCTTGAGCGCCACATCAAAATCCAGGCCCTTGTCGCGCATTTCGCTCAGGATGAAATTGGTCGTGCCATTGATGATGCCAGCCACCCACTGGATGCGGTTGGCGGTAAGGCCCTCACGCAGCGCCTTGATGATGGGGATGCCGCCCGCCACCGCCGCCTCAAACGCCACCATCACACCGCGTGCCTGCGCCGCAGCAAAAATCTCGCTGCCATGCAGGGCCAGCAAGGCTTTGTTGGCGGTGACCACGTGCTTGCCGGCTGCAATGGCTTCTAGCACCAGGGTTTTGGCCAGGCCATAACCACCAATCAGCTCCACCACCACATCAATGGCGGGGTTGGCAATCACGGCGCGTGCGTCATTGACAACTACCGCGCTATCGCCCACGGTGGTTTTGGCTCTGGCGATATCAAGGTCAGCAACCATGGCCACTGTAATCAGGCGGCCCGCACGACGCTGGATTTCTGGCGCGTTTCGCAACAGCACATCAAACGTGCCCTTGCCTACGGTACCAATGCCCAGCAGTCCAATTTGGAGAGGTTTTATCGTCATTTTTAAAGTTCAATCAGCTGCCTGGCAAAAATGCTGGCATCAAGCACTGCGTTTGCGGTATTGCTCCAGAAAACGCGCAATGCGCCCAATCGCTTCGCGCAAATCGTCTTCATGCGGCAAAAACACAATGCGAAAGTGGTCTGGCGTGGGCCAGTTAAAACCCGTGCCCTGCACCAGCAGTACGCGGGTCTGCTCCAGCATTTCATAAATAAAACGCTGGTCATCGTCAATAGGGTAGAGGGCGCGGTCAAGCTTGGGAAACATGTACAGGGCCGCCGTGGGCTTGACGCAACTCACCCCCGGAATAGCGGTAATCAGCTCGTAGGCCAGGTCACGCTGACGCCGCAGCCGACCGCCCTCGCCCACCAGATCATTGATGCTCTGGTAGCCGCCCAGCGCAGTTTGAATCGCCCATTGGCCCGGCACGTTGGCGCACAGCCGCATTGAGCTGAGCATGTTCAGCCCCTCGATGTAGTCGCGTGCGCCCCGCTTGTCACCCGACACCACCAACCAGCCCGCGCGGTAGCCGCAGGAGCGGTAACTTTTGGAGAGGCTGTTGAAAGTCAGCGTCAGCACGTCTTCGCTCAGGCTGCCCATGGCGGTGTGCGTGGCACCGTCGTACAAAACCTTGTCGTAGACTTCATCGGCAAAAATAACCAGGTCGTGCTCACGGGCGATCTGCACCATGGCCTTGAGCAGTTCGTCGGAATACAGCGCGCCCGTCGGGTTGTTGGGGTTGATGATCACAATGCCTTTGGTACGTGGCGTGATCTTGGCGCGAATATCGGCCAGATTGGGCATCCAGCCATTGGCTTCATCGCACAGGTAGTGCACCGGCGTACCACCGGAGAGGCTGACGGCCGCCGTCCACAATGGATAGTCGGGCGCAGGCAGCAGCAGTTCGTCGCCATCATTGAGCAGCGCATTGGTCGCCATCACGATCAGTTCGCTGGCGCCATTGCCCAGGTAAATGTCTTCCAGCGCCACGCCTTTGATGTGCTGCTGCTGGGTGTAGTGCATCACTGCCTTGCGTGCACCGAAAATGCCTTTGCTGTCGGAATACGCCGCCGCATTGGGCAAATTACGGATCATGTCCTGGCGGATTTCTTCCGGGCTGTCAAAGCCAAATACAGCGAGATTGCCAATATTGAGCTTGATGATCTGCTGGCCATCTTCTTCCATCTGCCGCGCGCGCTCCATCACGGGGCCGCGGATGTCATAGCAGACGTTGGCCAGCTTGGCAGATTTCTGGATGGTTTTCAATGTCCCTCCCCCGGGCCGTGGTGTACACACCGCCAGCAAAATTGTGCGTGGCGAAAACTTATAATTTGACCACAGATACGCGTCTGCACTGACTGCCAGCACTCTCCCACCGCACCTTGAAACTCCAACCCGATACCTTTGACGTTCAAAGCATCAGCGGCTACGGCCCAGGCTGGGTTGCCGTCAATGGCGAGCGGGTTGAGCACAGCCTGGTGATTGGCTCGCGCGGCGAGCGCTTTGACTGGAATTGCCAGCACTTTGCCGACCTCACCCCCGCCCACTTTGCGTTGCTGGCCCAGAGTGCCCCCGAACTGGTGGTTTTTGGCAGTGGCCACACCCTGCGCTTTGTGCCGCCCGCATGGCTGGGGCCGCTGATGCAGCAGCGCATTGGCCTGGAAACCATGGACACTTCGGCCGCCTGCCGCACCTACAACATCTTGGCAGGCGAAGGACGCAAAGTGTTGCTGGCCTTGCTGTTGGAGCCTGCTGTCTGAGAGCGCACCTTTGGCAGTAGAATAGAGGGTTGGAGCCGAAGACCGGCTGGTTCCCCGCACATACAGCAAACGGTTCAGGGCAGGCAGCCGCTGCAAGCCCGCAAACTGCTTGAGAATGGAAAACATGGCGATTGTTGTCAACAAACCCCTCCCCGAATTTGAAGCAAACGCCACCGGTGGCGTCAAGGTGTCCAACACCTCGCACATGGGCAAAGTGGTCGTGCTGTACTTCTATCCCAAGGACAACACACCGGGCTGCACCACTGAAGCCATGCAGTTTCGCGACAAGTACAAGGATTTCGCCAAAGCTGGTGCCACGGTATTTGGCGTCTCGCGCGACAACATGAAGTCGCACGACGAGTTCAAGCTCAAACTGGAACTGCCCTTTGAGCTAATTGCCGATACCGAAGAAAAAATGTGCCACATGTTTGGTGTGGTCAAGAACAAGATCATGTACGGCAAAAAAGTCAAAGGCATTGAGCGCAGCACCTTCTTGGTGGGTGCTGATGGCACGCTCAAGCAAGAGTGGCGCGGCCTAAAAGTGCCAGGCCACGTAGAAGAAGTGCTCAAGTCGGTCAAGGCGCTGAAAAAAGCAGCTTGATCCGGCTCGTAATGGCGCAGTTGACGCCTTGGTGCAGCGCTTTTCAGGCAGTCACGCTCTGCCCTCATAATGGCTTATGTCCCTGGAAATGATTTGCACAAGCCCAACAAACAGCCGCCCTGGTGACCGGGCGGCTTTTTTCTTGGCAGTGCTCCGCCTTGCCCACTAAGAAGCCCGCCCACCCATGCCCTTGCCACCTGCCCCCGCCAAACGTGCCGCCCTCTTGTCCGCAGAAGCCTTTGAAACCCAGGCCCATGCCACGCCAAACAATACAACCGGCCATGCAGCGCGTAAACCGCGCAGAACCCCAGCCGACCACGAGGCAGCACCCATACGCAATACCCTGAACAGTGGGCACGGCAAGTCTGGGGCACCAACCAACCAATCAGCTGACCATGCAAACCACGGCACCGGGCAACAGGCCACGGCATTTTTGCCGTCTGCCGCCACCAACCCGGCTGCTGCACAACGGCGCAATTTGGTAGCCGTGCCTGCACCAGCGCCGCGTGGGCGCAAAGCCAGGGCCACTGGCCCCACCAAATTGTTTGTGCTGGACACCAATGTGCTGATGCACGACCCGATGTGCCTGTTCCGCTTTGAAGAGCACGACATCTTTTTGCCCATGGTGGTGCTGGAAGAGTTGGATGGTCATAAAAAAGGCATGACCGAGGTGGCCCGCAACGCCCGCCAGACCAGCCGCACGCTTGACGCGCTGGCCGGTGCGCCTGAGGCTGAAATTACCGCCGGCCTGCACCTCAACACCACCGGCCACACCGAGGCGGGTGGTCGCCTGGTGTTCCAGACCAAGCCACTGGCCTACACCCTGCCCACCAGCCTGCCACAAGGCAAGGCCGACAACCAGATTCTGGGCGTGGTGGAGGCGCTGCGCAAAGAATACGCCCCCCGCGAGGTGGTGCTGGTATCCAAAGACATCAACATGCGCGTCAAGGCGCGCACGCTGGGCATGCTGGCCGAGGACTACCAGAACGACAAAACCCTGGAAGACGGCGACCTGTTGTACTCGGGCGCGCTGGCCCTGCCCGCCGATTTTTGGGACAAGCACGGCAAAACCGTGGAGAGCTGGCAAAACGGCAGCACCACGTTTTACCGCATCAGCGGGCCGATTGTGCCCAGCCTGCTGATCAACCAGTTTGTCTATTTTGAATCGCCCGGCGAACCCAGCTTGTACGCACGCGTGACCGAGATTCGCGCTAAGACCGCGGTGCTGAAAACCCTGAAAGACTTTGGCCATCTCAAGAATGCGGCCTGGGGCGTGAACACGCGTAACCGCGAGCAAAACTTCGCCATGAATTTGCTGACTGACCCCGAGGTCGACTTTGTGACGCTGACGGGCACCGCAGGCACCGGCAAGACATTGATGGCGCTGGCCGCTGGCCTGACGCAAGTGCTGGACGACCGCCGCTACACCGAAATCATCATGACCCGCGCCACCGTGAGCGTGGGCGAAGACATCGGCTTTTTGCCCGGCACCGAAGAAGAGAAAATGGGCCCGTGGATGGGCGCACTCGACGACAACCTGGAAGTGCTGGCCAAGACCGAAACCAGTGCCGGCGAATGGGGCCGCGCCGCCACCAACGAACTCATCAGAAGCCGCATCAAGATCAAGAGCATGAATTTCATGCGCGGGCGCACCTTCTTGAACAAGTACGTCATCATCGACGAGGCGCAAAACCTCACGCCCAAGCAGATGAAGACGCTGATTACCCGCGCCGGGCCGGGCACCAAGATCATCTGCATGGGCAACCTGGCGCAGATTGACACGCCCTACCTCACTGAAGGCTCGTCAGGCCTGACTTTTGTGGTCGACAAGTTCAAGGGCTGGCCGCACAGCGGCCACATCACGCTGGCCCGCGGAGAACGCTCGCGTTTGGCAGACTTTGCCAGTGATGTGCTTTAAAAGCCATTTTTGCTACTGAATAGATAGTAAAAATTGATAGCGCTACCCGCACGTTCCTGCTGAGTAAAACGCTGTTTTAATGCCTTAAAAACAGCAAAAAAACCTAAAAATCGCCTCCGGCACCACTCGCCAGGCTCTCAAACCGCGTAATTGGCTTCAAAAACGCCAGTTTGCAGGTACCAGTGGGCCCGTTGCGCTGCTTGCTGATGATGATCTCAGCCACGCCCGGCTCCTTGCTGTCCTTGTTGTAGTAGTCGTCTCGGTAGATGAACATGATGACGTCAGCGTCTTGTTCAATGGCGCCCGATTCGCGGATGTCGCTCATCATCGGGCGCTTGTCGGGACGCGATTCCAGGCTGCGGTTGAGCTGCGACAGCGCAATCACCGGACATTGCAGCTCCTTGGCCAGCATCTTCAGGCCGCGCGAGATTTCGCCCAGCTCGGTGGCGCGGTTCTCGCCGTCGCTGCTGGAGCCGCTCATAAGCTGCAGGTAATCCACCACAATCAATCCCAGCTTGCCGCACTGGCGTGCCAGGCGGCGCGCGTTGGCGCGCAACTCACCCGTGGCCAAGCCCGGCGTTTCGTCAATGTGTAGCGAAACGCCGCGCAGCTTTTCTATGGTTTCGGTCAGGCGCGGCCACTCGCTGTCGGTGAGCTTGCCGGTGCGCAGATGCATCTGGTCGATGCGGCCAATCGAGCCGACCACCCGGATCGCCAGCTGCGAAGCGCCCATCTCCATGGAAAACACCGCCACGGGCAAGCCCTCATTCAAAGCCACATGCTCGGCAATGTTGATGGCCAGCGCTGTTTTGCCCATGGAAGGCCGTGCCGCCAGCACCACCAGATCGCCCGGCTGAAAGCCCGAGGTCATGCGGTCGAGGTCGTAAAAGCCCGTGGGCACACCGGTGATGTCGTTCGGGTTGTCGGCCATCTCCTGAACGCGGTCGAGCAGCTTGACCACCAGCGAGTCCATGCCCTGAAACCCCTGCTTGTTGCGCGCGCCCTGCTCGCCAATATTGAAGATTTTCTGCTCGGCCTCGTCCAGAATTTCAGACACCGGCTTGCCCTGGGTATTGAAGGCGCGGGTAGCAATCTCGTCGCTGACCGTGACCAGGCGGCGCAAAATGGCGCGCTCGCGCACGATCTCGGCATAGCGGCGGATATTGCCCGCATTGGGCACAAACTGCGCCAGCGAATTCAGATAGGCCAGCCCGCCCACATCGTCGGCCTTGCCCAGGTTTTGCAGGTGTTCGTACACCGTAATCACATCAGCCGGTTTGGTGGCTGCAATCAGTGCGTCAATTGCCGCAAAAATCAGGCGGTGCTCGTAGCGGTAAAAGTCCTCGGGCTTGAGCAAATCGGCCATTGGGTCCCAGGCGTCGTTGTTCAGCAGCAGGCCGCCCAACACGCTGGATTCAGCCTCCAGGGAGTGCGGCGGGATGCGCAGCAAGGCAACTTGCTGGTCAATCGGGTCGGCGTCATTGACGCCAGAAGCAAGGGCGGACATGGGGGCTTTCTCTTGGGGCTGGGCTGGCACTTATGCTACGCCGCAGACGCGTTGGCGTCGAGTCATAAGCCTGGGTAAATGTTGAGAGAAAGCTGTGCACAAGTCTGTACAACTGGGTGCAAAATTTCAGGCCAATGAAAAAGGCCACAGGCAAACGCCTGCGGCCTTTTGGGATACGTCAAAAAGGGCTGCCCCGGTTAGACGCTTTCGCCGTAAACCGTGACTTTAACGTCCACCACCACATCGGTGTGCAAAGCCACTGATACGGTGTTGTCGCCCACCAGCTTGATCGGGCCTTGCGGCATGCGAATCTGGGACTTGACGACCTTGTAGCCCTGCTTGTTGAGCTCTTCGGCGATGTCGGCATTGGTGACTGAGCCAAACAGGCGGCCATCGACACCGGCTTTTTGTGTGACTTTGACGGTGATTTCGGCCAGCTTGACGCCTTCGGCCTGGGCCTGAGCCAGCTTGGCCGCAGCCAGCTTTTCCAGATCAGCACGTTTGACTTCAAATTCTTTGATGGCGACTGCCGTGGCACGGCGGGCGCGGCCTTCGGGAATCAGGAAGTTGCGGGCATAGCCGTCTTTGACCTTGACCACATCACCCAGGCCACCCAGGTTGACTACTTTGTCGAGCAGAATAATTTGCATGGTAGGACTCCTTAGATGCGGTGCTGGTCGCTATACGGCACCAGGGCCAGAAAGCGCGCACGTTTGATGGCGGTGTTGAGCTGGCGCTGGTAAATCGCGCGCGTGCCAGTCAAGCGGGCCGGAATAATCTTGCCGTTTTCGGCAATGAAGTCGCGCAGGGTATCGACATCTTTGTAGTCAATCTCCTCGACATGCGCTACCGTAAAACGGCAAAAGCGCTTGCGCTTGAACAGCAGTGATTGGGTGTTGCGCTTGGGGCGCTTGTCCTTGTTGAATTTCTTGAAAGCGGGCATGAGGAACCTCTTTGTCGTTACGTTGTGACGCGCGTCATGCGCTGCGTCACGGAATTAATCGGGCTTGAATGACTGAATCTGAAAAACCGGGGTCTTGCCGTTTTGTGGTGTTGCCAAAAATCCGCTGAACACTCCGCTGCTGCCAATGGCTGCTCGGACCAGGATTTCTGCCACCTCACCGATTGCAACCGCCTTGATACTGGCACTGACCTGACGCTGACCGCCTGCCTGCTCTACCACTGACTGGTGTTCCAGCAGCAGGTTCAGCGCGGGCAATCCGGCCGGGGTGTAGCGCAGGGCTTGTGCCTGCGCAATGCAGGCTGTCAAGACAAGCTGGTTCAAATGGCTTGGAGCAAAACGGCTAAACCGGTTTTAGCGCTCGTTGGCGTACTCCGTGTGCTGGGTTTTGCGGGCTTCCTCGCGCTCCACAGTCTTCATCATGGAAGAAGGGCCTGTGTCGGCTTTTTTCTTCAGCACCGTCAGATGGCGCAGCACGGCGTCGTTGAACTTGAAAGCATGCTCGAGTTCAGCCATCACAGCTTGATCAGCCTCAATGTTGACGCACAGGTAGTGGGCTTTGGACAGTTTGTTGATCTGGTAGGTCAACTGGCGGCGGCCCCAGTCTTCAACCCGGTGCACCTTGCCGCCACCAGCGGTAATCATGCCCTTGTAACGCTCCAGCATGGCTGGAACCTGCTCGCTTTGATCCGGGTGGATCAGCAAGACCATTTCGTAGTGACGCATGAACACTCCTTGTGAATAAGCCCCCAGCTGGCGCCAGGGTGTGCCCGGTACGGGCGGTAAGCCACCCCCAGCGTCAATTCATGGGGTGCGGCAAGGAAAGCCCACGATTATAAGCCGGAAAACAAAAAAGCCCGGCAGCTGAAAGCCACCGGGCTGTGAGAGCGGAACACCGCACTGACCAAATTGTCAGTGTGGCATTTCCAATGCAGTTTTAAGAAGCGCGCAGCGTGGGGTAGCGCACATGCTCCACCAGTTCCTGGATTTTCCTGGAAGGCGCTGGCGTCACCAGGCTCACCAGAATAATCACAGCAAAACCGAGCGGCACGCCAAACACACCAGCCGAGATAGGCTGGATACCAAACCACAATTCAACTGGCGACGTAACACCAAAAATGCCGCGCAGCCAAGGCTGGGTAGTCACCATGTAGTAGAACGTGGTGGCCAAGCCTATGGACATGCCCAATGATGCGGCAATGCCCGTAGCGCGTTTCCAGAAAATACCCAGCACCAGAGCAGGGAAGAACGCTGCCGCAGCAAACGAGAAGGCCGCAGACACCAGGAACAAAATGTCCGCTGGTTTCTGTGCCGCCACGTAAGCCGCCGCCAAAGCCACTACCAGCAGCAGCATTTTGGAGATGGTCACCCGGCGTGCCGTGGAAGCGTTGGGGTCGATCATTTTGTAGTACAGATCGTGGCTCAAAGCGTTGGCAATCGTCAGCAGCAAGCCGTCAGCGGTAGACAGCGCAGCAGCCAGGCCGCCAGCAGCCACCAGGCCAGACACTACATAAGGCAGACCACCGATTTCAGCCGTGGCCAGCACAATAATGTCGCCGCCAATGCTCATCTCGTTAAGCTGCAAAATGCCGTCTTTGTTGATGTCGGTCAGGCTCAGCAAAGAAGGATCCACCTTGCTCCAAGACGCAATCCACGCTGGCAGCTGGTCAAACGGCGTGCCAATGAGTACGTGGAACACCTCGTATTTCACAAGCACAGCCAGCGCAGGCGCCGTGAAGTACAGCAAGAAGATGAAGAAGAGCGACCAGGTCACCGATTCACGCGCTTCTTTCACGCTGGGGGTGGTGTAGTAGCGCATCAGAATGTGCGGCAAGGAAGCGGTGCCGACCATCAGGCAGAAAATCAGCGCCAGGAAGTTCAGGCGTGAAGTGTCGTACGCTGCCTGGGCTTTGGCATCACCCTTGGGGTCGCCAGTGAACTGCGAGGCGTGCGGTGCCATGCCGTTCAGTGGCCGGGCCTTGGTGTCGGCTCCAGCTTTGGCAGCCGTCCAGGCTTTCTTGGCAGCGGCTTCGTCTTTAGGCAGTGCAGCCAGCGCTTTTTCTGCGGCAGCAATATCAGCCACGGGGCCATTGGCGGCTTTCAAATCGGCCACTTTCTTCTCAGCGGCTTCTTTGTCAGCAGCCAGGGCAGCGGCTGGATTTTTCAGCTTTTCAGCCAACGCGGCAGAACGGTCGGCAAAGATCTTGCGCACTTCCAGCTCTTTGGGGTCTGTGGACAGCGCTTTTTCTTTGGCAGTTACTTTTTCCAGTTGGAAACCGTAAATAGCCTGCGGAATGGGCACGCTGGTTTGCTTGACCGACAGCCACACCACCGGAATCATGTAAGCCACGATCAAGATGATGTACTGCGCCACCTGCGTCCAGGTCACTGCGCGCATACCGCCCAGGAACGAGCAGACCAAAATACCACCCAGGCCCAGGAAAATACCGAGCTCAAAGGCCACGCCAGTCAGGCGCGAGGTAATCAGGCCAACGCCGTAAATCTGTGCCACCACATAAGTGAATGAACACAAAATAGCCGCCACAATACCAATGAAACGCGGCAAATTGCCGCCGTAGCGCTCGCCCAAAAAGTCGGGAATGGTGAACTGGCCAAATTTACGCAGGTAAGGCGCGAGGAACAGTGCCACCAGGCAGTAGCCCCCAGTCCAACCCATGATAAATGCCAAACCGCTGTAGCCCGTGAGGTAAAGCGTACCGGCCATGCCGATGAAAGACGCCGCGCTCATCCAGTCTGCACCCGTAGCCATGCCGTTGTACACAGCGGGCACGCGGCGGCCTGCCACATAGTATTCGGCCGCATCGGTGGTGCGGCTCATCACGCCAATGCCGGCATACAAACCGATAGTGGCAATCAAGAACGTAAAACCAATCCACTGCCGGGACAGGCCCAGTTGCTCGAGAACAGCCAGCACCACCACGAAGGCCAGAAAGCCCCCGGTGTACCAGGTGTAGACCTTGTTCAAGCCTTGCTTGAACGCTTTGTTGCTGGCGGCGGTATTAGTGCCAGCGTCATCGCCAAACATTCCAGCCATGATTACTCCTCGCTTTCTGCTACGTTGTGCTCAATGTCGAGCTTGCCCATGTAACTGGCGTAAAACGCAATAATCAGGCAATACACGATCAGGGCACCTTGCCCACCCATCCAGAAACTGAAGGGCCAGCCGAAAAAGTTAAAGCTCAGGTCGCGGGCATACCAGCCAACGACAAAGGTTACGACAAACCAGATGGCCAACAAGATGGCAGTAATTCTGAGGTTTTTAGCCCAGTACTGCTTGTGGTTCTCGGATACTTGCTCCATATCACTTCTCTCCCAAAAAACACCCTTGCGGGCCATTCACGACCGCCACATGTCTCAGCGTGGCTTGCAAACCTGGTCGCGCGCTAGTTATCAAGCAGCTACTCAGTTGAATCACGCAGAAGGCGCAATGCGCAGTCCGGTTTCGTGCTCCAACTGGGCAGCCACTTTGGGCTCAAACCGTTTGAGGTGGCGAATAATCTTCACCGCCTCATCGGGATCGTGCCGGTCTACATGAACCCGGGCCAGTTGGTACCAGCCGTAAGGACTCATGGGTTGCAATTCGGTATTTTTCTTGAGTGTTTCCACGGCTTCGTCAAAGCGCCGCAAATGAATCAGTACCAACGACAAGCCGTACCAGGCGCGGTCCATCTTGGGTTCAAGCTCAATAGCGCGGCGAAAAGCCGCCTCGGCGTCGTGGGGGCGGCCTTGCTGCTCCAGCAAAAAGCCCAGATTGAACCAGCCGGCGCTACCATCCGGGTAAGCGCTCAGCAGGCTTTGCAATGCCTCGACAGCGGCCGCTTTGTCGCCCATTTGCGCCCTGATGTGTGCAACACTGGCTAACGCATAACGGTCTTGGGGCCGCAGACGCAGCATTTGATCAAGCCGCACCAATGCAGCCTGGCGCACCCCAGCCACCAGCAGGAGAAAAACCTGCAATTTCAGAAAATAGTATTCGACGGTTTGGTTCATTTGCACTGCTCCACGCCAACTTGCAGGCAGGTTTGTATTTTCAAAAGCGTCACACCGATCCAGATAAACGCCAGCAGCAAAAAAGCCACCAGCGGCACATGCCGGTCGAGCACGAACTTGGGCGACACCAGGCGCGCTACCGAGACAAACGGCCGCCCCACTATTTCCAAAATTTGATAGAACAGGTTCTGCTCTTTTTTTGCGCCAGCCAGCAGGCCGAGCACCCACTGCCCAAACAGCACAAGCAAGGCTATTTCAGCAATGAGTTTGATAGCAGTAATTACAACAAGCATGCAATTCCGTTAGAGTTGCTTGCATTGTTAGCCTGGCACTTACGATGCACTTACAAAAACGGCATTTCTGCACAATGCCTAGTTCAAGCACTGATAGGGCAAACCCTTGGTTTGTTACGTGGCCGCTGGTGCCATGCCAACCGCGATGTTCACGAATCAAGGCTTAGGACTGCGCCAGTAGCCGCCAGGTTTTGATGACCGAATCGGGGTTCAGCGAAATCGACTCTATGCCCTGGCTTTGCAGCCAGAGCGCAAAGTCCGGGTGGTCGCTGGGGCCCTGGCCGCAGATACCCACGTATTTGCCCTGGGCCCGGCAGGCCGAAATGGCTTGCGACAACAAGGCCATCACCGCTGGGTCACGCTCGTCGAAATCATGCGCCAGCAGCTCCAGCCCCGAATCGCGATCAAGCCCCAGGGTAAGCTGCGTGAGGTCGTTGGAGCCGATGGAAAAGCCATCGAAGTATTGCAAGAACTCGTTAGCCAAAATTGCGTTGCTCGGCACCTCGCACATCATGATGATCTTGAGCGCGTCCTGGCCACGCTGCAGCCCATGCGCTGCCAGCAATTGCGTCACGCGCTCGGCTTGTTTTAATGTGCGCACAAAGGGCACCATCACCTGCACATTGACCAAGCCCATGTCGTTGCGCACGCGCAGGAGCGCCTCGCACTCCATGGCAAAGGCTTCGCCAAACTCGCTGCTCAGGTAGCGCGACGCGCCGCGAAAGCCCAGCATCGGATTTTCTTCTTCGGGCTCGTAGCGGCTGCCGCCGATCAGTTTGCGGTATTCGTTGCTCTTGAAGTCAGACAAACGCACGATGACGGGCTTGGGCCAGAAGGCCGCTGCAATGGTGGCCACGCCCTCGGTGACCTTGTCGACATAAAACGCGCGCGGCGAGGCATGACCCCGCGCCACCGACTCCACCGCTTTTTTCAGGTCGGCATCGACATTGGGGTAATCCAAAATGGCTTTGGGGTGTACGCCAATGTTGTTGTTGATGATGAACTCCAGCCGCGCCAGGCCCACGCCCTCATTGGGCAGCTGACAAAAGTCAAACGCAAGTTGCGGGTTGCCGATGTTCATGGTGATCTTGGTGGCAATCTCGGGCATGGCACCGCGCTCCACCTCGGCCACCTCGGTTTCCAGCAGGCCGTCGTAAATGTTGCCGGTGTCGCCCTCGGCGCAACTCACCGTGACCAGCATCCCGGTCTTGAGCACATCGGTGGCATTGCCACAGCCCACCACAGCCGGAATGCCCAGCTCGCGCGCAATGATGGCGGCGTGGCAGGTGCGCCCGCCGCGGTTGGTGACGATTGCACTGGCGCGCTTCATCACCGGCTCCCAGTTCGGGTCGGTCATGTCGGTCACTAGCACATCGCCGGGCTGCACCTGGTCCATGTCGGCAATGTGGTGCACCAGGCGCACAGCGCCAGTGCCGATTTTTTGCCCAATGGCGCGGCCAGTGACCAGCTTGGTGCCCTGCCCTTTGAGCGCATAGCGCAACTCCGCCTTGCCTTGCTGCTGGCTCTTCACCGTTTCCGGGCGTGCTTGCAGGATGTAGAGCTGGCCGTCGATGCCATCCTTGCCCCATTCAATGTCCATCGCGCGGCCATAGTGCGCCTCAATCAGCAGCGCATAGCGTGCCAGTTGCTCCACGTCAGCGTCACTCAGGCAATAGCGGTTGCGCAATTCGGTGGGCACGTCGGTGGTTTTGACCAATTTGCCGGTGGCCTGCTTTTCTTGCGCGGTGGTGAACTCCATCTGCACCAGCTTGCTGCCCAAGTTGCGCCGGATCAGCGCGCGTTTGCCCGCTTGCAGCATGGGCTTGTGCACATAAAACTCGTCGGGGTTCACTGCGCCCTGCACCACGGTTTCGCCCAGACCGTAGCTGGCGGTGATGAACACCACCTGGTCAAAACCCGATTCGGTGTCGATGGTGAACATCACACCGGCCGCGCCCTTGTCGCTGCGCACCATACGCTGCACGCCCACCGACAGGGCCACATCGGCATGGGCAAAGCCTTTGTGCACGCGGTAGCTTATGGCGCGGTCGTTGTACAGGCTGGCAAATACCTCGCGCGCCTTGTGCAGCACGGCGTCAATGCCCACCACGTTCAAAAAGCTTTCCTGCTGGCCAGCAAACGAGGCGTCGGGCAGGTCTTCCGCAGTGGCGGAGGAGCGCACGGCAAAGCTGGCTTGCGCATTGCCCGCGCTGAGGGTGGCGAAGGCCGCGCGAATCGCCTGCTCCAGGTCCTGCGGGAAAGGCTGCGATTCGACCCAGCCGCGAATCTCGGCCCCGGCGACAGCCAGGGCGCGCACATCGTCAGTGTCCAGCGTGGTCAGCCGCTGCGCAATGCGCTCGGCCAAGCCTGCGTGCTTCAAAAACTCGCGAAAAGCGTGCGCTGTAGTGGCAAAACCGGTGGGCACCCGCAGCCCTTGCGGCAGTTGCGAAATCATCTCGCCCAGGCTGGCATTTTTGCCACCCACAGACTCAACATCGCTCATTCTTAATTGTTCAAACGGCACCACCAGCGCATCGGCTGCAAACAAGTTGGACATGGGATAACTCCAGAGATAAAAAAACGGTCAAACGCGGGCCTGCGGGCTGGGTGATGGTGGCGCAGCGGCAGGCGAGGCGTGTCATTGGGGTCTTTTGCGGGCCAATGTGCACTGGCCGCCAAAGTACGGCAGCGAGCGCATGTAAAAATCAGTTGATTGAAAACATTGTAGGCCGACCCCTGCAGCACGCGTTGTAGGCACACGCCCCATCTACCCCATGCCCACCCGCAGCGTATTTTTTATTTCTGATGGCACCGGCATCACGGCCGAAACCTTTGGCAATGCCATCTTGGCGCAGTTTGAAATGAAGGCGCGCCATGTGCGCCTGCCGTTTGTCGATTCTGCCGACAAGGCGCACCAGGCGGTGCGGCAAATCAACCATGCCGCGCAAATCGAAGGCAACAAACCGATTGTCTTCACCACACTGGTCAACACTGAGGTGCTGGACGTGATCAAGGCGGGCTGCCACGGCATGCTGCTGGACATGTTTGCCACCTTTGTGGAGCCGCTGGAAAAAGAGCTTGCAGTAAAAAGCAACCACCGCGTCGGGCGCTTTTCAGACGCCTCCAAAAGCCAGGAATATGACGACCGCATTGAGGCCATTAATTTCTCCCTCAGCCACGACGACGGCCAGAGCAACCGCGACTTGGCGGGTGCCGACGTGATTTTGGTGGGCGTGAGCCGCAGCGGCAAAACGCCTACCTCGCTCTACCTGGCCATGCAATACGGCCTGAAGGCTGCCAACTACCCATTGATTCCGGAAGACTTTGAGCGCCGTGAACTGCCACCCGCCCTGGCCGCGCACCGCAAGAAAATCTTTGGCCTGACGATTGCGCCCGAGCGCCTGGCGCAAATCCGCAACGAGCGCCGCCCCAACTCACGCTACGCCGAGCTGGCCAACTGCCGCGAGGAAATCCACCAGGCCGAGGCCATGATGCGGCGCGAGGGCATCCGCTGGCTCTCTACCACCACGAAATCCATTGAGGAAATCGCCACCACCATCCTGCAAGAGATTCGCCCCGAGCGGCTGGTGTACTGAAGCCACATGAAAAGCCCCGCCCTGCTGCCCCTTTGGACCCTGGCCGCACCTGCGCTGGGCTGGCTGCTGTTGGCCAGGCAATCGCTGCAACTGGGCAGCGCCTACACCGCCTTGATGGCAGCCGGCCTGTTTGCCTGCGTGTTTGCCGCTGTTCACCACGCCGAGGTGCTGGCGCACCGGCTGGGCGAGCCCTTTGGCACGCTGCTGCTGGCCAGCGCCGTCACGGTGATTGAGGTGGCGCTGATTGTCTCGCTCATGCTGGCGGGGGGCCCGGCCACGGCAGCGCTGGCGCGCGACACGGTGTTTGCCAGCGTCATGATTATTTTGAACGGCATGGTGGGCCTGTGCCTGCTGGCGGGCGGCTCGCTGTTTGGCGAGCAACGCTTTGGCCGTTATGGCGTCAACGCGTCGCTGGCTACGCTGGCCTCCATTGTGGTGCTGACTCTGGTGCTGCCCAACTACACCACCACGGTGCCGGGCCCGTATTACAGCCCCAGCCAGTTGGGCTTTGTAGCGGCGGTCTCGCTGCTGCTGTACGGCACATTTGTGTTTGTGCAGGCAGTGCGCCATCGCGACTATTTTTTGCCAGAAAACGCCCCGGCCGACGAAGACGCCCATGCCGCCCCACCCAGCCGCCGGGTAGCCTGGGCCAGCGCGGCGTTGCTGCTGGCTTGCCTGGCAGCAGTGGTACTGCTGGCCAAGGCAATTTCGCCGTTTGTCGAGGCTGCCGTGGCGGGCATTGGCGCGCCCACGGCGCTGGTGGGGGTGATTATTGCGGCCACCGTGCTGTTGCCCGAAGGCGTGGCGGCGTTTCGCGCTGCCCGCGCCAACCGCCTGCAAACCAGCCTGAACCTGGCACTGGGCTCGGCCCTGGCCACCATTGGCCTGACGATTCCGGCCGTGGCCCTTGTTTCGCTAGCCACCGGCTGGACGCTAACACTGGGCATTGACGTGAAATCCAGCGTGCTGCTACTGCTGTCGCTCATGGTGGCAACCTTGTCGCTGGGCACGGGCCGCACCACGGTGCTGCAAGGCGCGGTGCATTTGGTAATTTTCGTGGTTTACCTGTTCACCACCATCGTGCCGTAACGGGCTGTGGCGGCTGTGGCGCTTGCGAGAATTGATTAACCGCCAGTTTTTTGCTACTGAAACCATAGTAAAAACCATAGCGTTACCCGCACGTCTTTACTGGCCTTAAGACATTATTGGCATCTGAAAAAACGGCATTTTTTCTGAATTTTTTGGCTTTATGCGCTATCAGCGCGTGGCGCAAGTCATATCCTCGGCGCAGGCGGCAGGCTTGCGCAGCTTTATTGCCGAGCCGCAAAATCCCTGAATTTTGCAGTTTTACTTATCAAAAACTTGACTTTCAATTGAGAATGATTATTATTAACTATCGATCAGTTTCTTAAATCTTGATTACCCAGCAGCGGAAAACCTATGCAACCCAACCTGACCATGCACTCGATAAACCCCAACTTAGGCCAGGAGCACGCCATGCGCCGCCGACCCGCCTGCGCAGCGCAAGCCATGGCCTCTGACAGCGTGGAGAGCCTGGATTTACTGCGCGGCCAGAAAACCGTGGAAATCAGGCATAACGGCGCGGTCTACCGCCTGCAAGCCACCAGACTGGGCAAACTGATTTTGACCAAGTAGGTTTCATCGTGGGGTGGCCCAGCTGCACGGGCAGCAGGCCGTTTTTTGCCAGCCAACGTGATGCTGTAACCAGCGCTGCCACTAGCCAGGCTTTTTTTACCCACCTCCACGCAGCGGCATTGCGGCCACAGCCGCCCAAAACTTAAAGCGCTGCGATGCCTGCCTTGGCAATTTGTGCATCTTCTGATGATTTGACGCCACTAACCCCAATCGCGCCAATGCACTGCCCGTCCACCACGATCGGCACGCCGCCCTCAAGCAGCCCCTGCACTTGTGGTGCGCTCAAAAATGCGGTGCGACCACCGGCAATCACGTCTTCGTACACCTTGCTCTCGCGCCGACCCATGGCCGCGGTGTGGGCCTTGGCAGGTGCCATGTAAGCCGACAGGGCGGCCGCGCCATCTTGGCGCTGCAACCAGAGCAAGGCACCACCGTCGTCCACGATGGCGATCGTCACAGCCCACTGGTTTTTCAACGCCTCCGCTTCGCAGGCGGCGGCCATGCGTTTGATGTCAGCGAGTTCCAGGACGGATTTGGTTTTCATGTAAGACCTTGTTGTTAAAAGGTGGTTGGAAACGAGTTTGCCTGCCATGGCAGAAAGTCTAGAATATGCGCATCTGCCATCGCAGATCACAAGGAGTTTATGTCATGAGCGAGCAAGTTAATACCATTGATATTGGCTACGGCAACGTAGCAACCCAGCGCAACAAAGTGCTGCGCAACACCTACTGGCTGCTGGCCCTGAGCCTGCTGCCCACCGTGCTGGGTGCCTGGGTCGGTGTGGCCACCGGCATCACCAATGGCTTGACCGGATTTGTTGGTCTGCTGGTGTTTCTGGGCGGTGCCTTCGGTTTTATGTATGCCATTGAGAAAACCAAGAATTCAGCGGCTGGCGTGCCGGTTCTGCTGGGATTTACCTTCTTCATGGGCCTAATGCTTTCGCGCATGATTTCTGCCGTGCTGGGTTTCTCTAACGGCCCCAGCCTGATCATGACGGCGTTTGGCGGCACGGCTGGCGTGTTTTTTGTGATGGCCAGCTTGGCCAGCGTCATCAAGCGTGACCTCTCGGGCATGGGCAAATGGCTGTTTGTCGGCGCGATCGTGCTGCTGGTGGGCGGCGTCATCAATGTGTTTGTCGGCTCGTCAACCGGCATGATCGTGATCAGCATGCTGGCCATTGGTATTTTCAGCGCCTACATGCTGTATGACCTCAAGCGGATCATCGACGGCGGCGAAACCAACTACATCAGCGCCACCCTGGCGCTGTACCTGGACATCTTCAACGTGTTCCAAAGCTTGCTGGCGCTGCTGGGCATTTTTGGCGGCGAGCGCGAGTAAGAGTCGCCTGGCTTACCGGGCAAAACGGGGCTTCGGCCCCGTTTTTTCATTTCTGGGGGGCTTCGGCCCCGTTTCTCTTTTCTAGGGGGCTTCGGCCCCATTTTTTATGGCTTGCCGCAAAGTGTTTGCTTCATGCCCGCTCAAACACCGCCATCGACTCCACGTGCGCGGTATGCGGAAACATGTTCACCACGCCCGCCGCCGTGCAGCGGTAGCCCGCCACATGCACCAGCAGTTGCGCATCGCGCGCCAGCGTGGCCGGGTTGCAGCTCACATAGACGATGCGTCTGGGCGGCTGCCAGTGCGGCTTTGCGCGAGACACATCAGCGTGTTGCACACACAAATCTGCCAGTGCCTTGACGAGTGCAAACGCCCCGTCGCGTGGCGGATCGACCAGCCATTTTTCGGCTGCGCCGCACTGAACCAGTTCTTCGGGCGTTATTTCAAACAGGTTTTTTGCGCTGAATTGGGTAGCGGCAAAGGCATTTTCTCTCTGCCCTTTTACCTGATTTAACGCCAAATTGAGGCGTGCACGGGCCACTAGCGTTTCACTGCCCTCCACCCCCAGCACCTCACGCGCCTGCGTGGCCAGCGGCAGGGTGAAATTGCCCAGGCCGCAAAACCAGTCGATCACGCGCTCGTGCTTTTGCGCTGCCAGCAGACGCAGTGCCCGCGAGACCAGCACGCGGTTGATAAACGGGTTGACCTGGGTGAAGTCGGTTGGCAAAAACGGCATGGTGATACCGAATTCAGGCAGCGTGTAGGCAAGCGTCGGTGCATCGGCAGCAGGCGCGTCCAGCAAATGCACTGTCTCCGGCCCTTTGGGTTGCAGCCACCATTGCAGCGGCGGGTGCGCCAGCGCAAACTCGCGCAGGCGCTGCGCATCTGCCTCATTCAGCGGCACTAAGTGGCGCAGCACCAGCGCAATCACCGCGGTATCAGTGCCGTTCGTATCCTCGCCACAGGCCAACTCCAGTTGCGGAAACTTATCTCGCGCTTGCAGCGAGCCAATCAATTCGCGCAAAGGCTCCAGCCAACTGCTGACGATGGGTGGCAGCACCGGGCATTGGCGCATGTCGGCCACGTAACTGCTTTTGCGTTCGTGAAAGCCAATAAGCGCCGTGCCCTTTTTCAGCACATAGCGCACCGACAGGCGCGCCCGGTAACGGTAGCCCCAGGTCGGGCCTTCAATTGGGCGCAGCATCAACTCAGGTTTAACACTGCCCAGCCGCGCCAGGTTGTCTTCCAGCACACGCTGCTTCACAGCCACCTGTGCGGCCGCGTGTAAGTGTTGCACCTTGCAGCCGCCGCAAGCACCGGTATGCAGGCCAAAATGCGGGCAGCCCGGCTGCACACGCTGGGCTGATTCGGTGTGCAGCGCGGTGAGCGTGGCTTGCTCAAAGCTGCTTTTTTTGCGGTTCACATTAACGCTCACGCGCTCGCCGGGCAAGGCACCTTCAATGAACACCACCTTGCCATCAGTGCGGCGCGCTACGCCCTGCCCGTCCAGGTCCATCGACTCAACCAGCAAGCGGGTATCAGCAAAAATCGGTGCGGCGGGGAAGGCGCAGGCGGAGGTGTCAGCAGGCGCCAGCGCACGGGCCAGCAAGTCAGGTGATGTAGTCAAAAACAGGCTCTTAAGTGGGCCAATGGGTTCAAGCCCAGGCAGTCAGGTAATCGTTCCAGTGGGCTTGCTCGGGCGCCAGGTTGCCCAGCGTCTGCTTGATGAGCGCTATTTCAGCGTCGTACTCTTTCTCCAGCAGGCCACCGCGCATTTTCTGGAAACGGCAGTAAAGCAAATACGTGTTCATCACGTCGGTTTCGCAGTAACGGCGAATGTCCTCGAGCTTACCCTCCAGATACGCCGGGTACACCGCTGAGCCATCCATGCCCAGCTTGCCGGGAAAGCCACACAGCTTGGCCATGGCATCCAAAGGCGCATTGTTCTTGGGCTGGTACAGGGCCAGCAGGTCCATCAGGTCCAGGTGGCGCGTGTGGTAGCGGCTGATGTAGTTGTTCCACTTGAACTCGCGGTCGTCCTCGCCCATGTCCCAGTATTTGTCGGCCAGCACGCCGTGTTTGAGGCCGCGGTAATGCAGCACCGGCAAGTCAAAGCCGCCACCGTTCCAACTGACGATTTGCGGGATGTGCTTGTCCACGCTGTTGAAGAACTGCTGAATGACCTTGCCTTCGCTGGCACCGTCGCGGTCAACAAACGAGTGAATGCGCAAGCCCTCGGCGTTGCGGAACACGCAGGATATGACCAGCACGCGCTGCAAATGCAGCGGCATGAAATCGCTCTGGCCCTTGTCCTTGCGCATTTGCGCCCAGGCTTGGTAGACCTGCTGATCGGTGGTGCCGGGCGCATGGTCGCCCAGCGCGCGCAGGCCATCGACATCCGGTATGGACTCGATGTCAAACACCAGCACGGGCCAGGCCATGGCGCGTTAGCGGGCAGGCAGGTATTTGGCCGGATCCACCGGCTTGCCCTGGCGGCGAATCTCAAAATGCAGCTTGACGCGGTCGGCGTCGGTGTTGCCCATCTCGGCAATTTTCTGGCCCTTGCGCACCGCCTGGTCTTCCTTGACCAGCAAGGTCTGGTTGTGCGCGTAAGCCGTCAAAAAGGTGTTGTTGTGCTTGAGGATGATGAGGTTGCCATAACCGCGCAAACCCGCCCCGGCATAGACCACCCGGCCATCACCTGAGGCCACCACGGCATCACCGGCCTTGCCCGCAATATCCAACCCTTTGTTCTTGGCTTCATCAAAGCCAGCTACCACTTGCCCACTGGTGGGCCAGATCCAGGTCACGTCTTCATCGCTTGGGACCGCTGGCACCACCGGCGCTGCTGGCGCTGCTGCGCCACTGGGCGTGGCCGAGGGCAGCACGGAGGGCGTGGTCACCGGCCTGGCAACTGCCACGGAATCCGAAGGTATGGTCCCTGGTGGCGTAACCCGCAGCACTTGGCCAACTTCAATCAGATTGGGGTTGTCCAGCGCGTTCCAGCGCACGACGTCACGCCAGTTCTGCCCTGTGTCCAGGCCAATGCGAATCACCGTGTCGCCCGGCTTGACGGTGTAATAACCCGGCTTGCCCGCATTCTCTGCGCCCGGCAAGGCTTTGGCGGGCTCCGCATCCGGGATTGCAATTGCAGGCCGACCCTGGCCCGCCGCACCGCGCTCTTCAACCGGTGCAGGCCGGGTGCTTCTGAATGAGCAACCCGCCAGCAGCAAAGCCACCAGCGTCACCAGCAGGGCGGTGACTGTTCGACTGCGCAATCCATTCATATGTGTGTTCCTCAAGCTAGCCCCGATTTTAGGGGGACAAAGTGAACCGCCTCCAGCACGGTTTGGGTAATGCCCTGCAGCCCCTTGTCTATGACCACCAGCGCCTGCTGCTCACCCCTGAGCACCGGTGCCACCAAACGCCCGCCAAGAGCAAGCTGGTCTATCCAGGCGGTTGGCACGGACTGGCCGCCAGCCGCCGCAATAATGCCCGCATAGGGTGCACCTTGCGCAAAACCCGCCATGCCATCTCCCAGCAGCAAATGCACGTTGGGCAGGCGAAAGTGGCGCAGGTTGTCGCGGGCTTTTTCGTGCAGGGCTTTCAGGCGTTCAATGCTGTAGACCTCAGTGGCCAGGTGGCTCAAGATGGCGGCCTGGTAGCCGCAGCCCGTGCCAATCTCCAGCACCCGGCCCAAGCGCTGGCCCGGCTGCCCAGCCAGGCTGGCGCACAGCAGCTCGGCCATGCGCGCCACCACACTGGGTTTGGAGATGGTCTGCGCCAGGCCAATCGGCAAGCTGGTGTCTTCATAGGCCTGGGTGGCCAGCGCGGTGTCGATAAAGCGGTGGCGCTCCACCGCCCCCATGGCCCGCAAAACGCGTGCCTCGCCAATGCCGCCGCCTGCCAGCCGCTGCACCATGCGGGCACGGTGCGCATTGAAGTCCAGACCGGTGGCTTGTACCTGCGCCGCCACAGGGCGCGCTGTTTCAAGGCGCGCTGGTGCAAACGACTTGGCAACAGGCCCGGCAGCAGGCTTGGCGGGCGCAGGAACGGTGCGGCGAAGGCCGGTGATTTCTGCGGGGAAAGTGGGTTTGCGCGTCACAACATGCAGCGGGTGGCTGGATTAAAAAATGGTCAGGCCAGGGCACTGCCCAGCGCCGTAGCCCAGGTTTTCAAATGGGCGTGGTCGGTCAAGTCCACCATCAGTGGCGTCAGGGCCATGTGGCCCTGTGCGGTGGCATGAAAATCGGTGCCCGGCGCACCGTCTTTGGCGGCACCGGCAGAGCCTATCCAGTACATGGTGTCGCCACGCGGGTTGGGCTGGGCATGCACCTTTTCTGCCGCATGGCGGCGGCCCAGGCGGCACACCTGCAAGGGTTTGATTTGCGCGTAAGGCAAATTGGGAATGTTCACATTGAACAGCCAGGGGCGGTCTGCTTGCGTGGCCTGCGCCACCTGGCCTTCTTGCGCCAGTTTTTGCACCAGCTCAGCGGCCTTGCGCGCGGCGGCCTCAATCTCGTGCCAGCCTTTTTCTGTTTGTGAAAACGCAATGGCCGGAATGCCAAACAAATAGCCCTCCATTGCCGCGCCCACGGTGCCCGAGTAGATGGTGTCGTCGCCCATGTTGGCGCCGTTGTTGATGCCCGACACCACGAGGTCGGGCCGGTAGCCCAGCAGCCCGGTCAGGGCAATGTGCACGCAGTCGGCCGGCGTGCCATTGACGTACCGAAAACCATTAGCCGCCTGGTGCACATACAGCGGCGAATGCAGGGTGAGCGCATTGCTTTTGGCGCTGTTGTTGTGCTCGGGCGCTATTACCTCCACCTCGGCCACTTGCTTTAAAGCCTCGTAAAGCGCCACGAGGCCAGCAGCTTGAAAACCATCGTCGTTGGAAAGAAGAATTTTCATGCGGGGTAGGTGTAACTGACAAAGTGATCGGGCGGTGGAGATTGTAGGAGTTCACCCAGGCTGCGCGTCACGCCTGGGACATTGCCGGTGGTGGCCCAGCGCCTAACATGGTGTCCACTGTTTCAAAAGAAATGCAAAGGAAATGTATGCACGCCTGGCTTTGTGAAAATCCCACCGGGGTTGATGCGCTGCAATGGAAAGAGCTGCCTACCCCCAGCCCGAAAGCAGGCGAGGTGTTGGTGCAAATTAAAGCCGCCAGCCTGAATTTTCCCGACCTGCTGATTGTGCAAAACAAGTACCAGATCAAACCACCCCTGCCCTTTGTGCCCGGCGCGGAATACGCGGGTGTGGTGCAAGCCGTGGGTGATGGCGTGACGCACCTGAAGCCCGGCCAGCGCGTGGCCTGCCTGCCCGGCACCGGCGGCTTTGCCACCCATACGCTGGCGCCTGCCGCGCTGTGCCTGCCGCTGCCCGATGACTTCCCGTTTGCCGACGCCGCGGCCTTCATCATGACGTACGCCACCTCGCACCACGCGCTGTTGGACCGCGGCCAACTTAAGGCGGGCGAAACCGTGCTGGTGCTGGGCGCGGCTGGCGGCGTGGGCACAGCGGCGATCCAACTGGCCAAAGCCGCTGGCGCGCGCGTGATTGCCGCCGCCTCCACCGACGAAAAATGCGCCCTCTGTGAGCGCCTGGGCGCAGACGCCAGCATCAACTACAGCAAAGCCAATTTGCGCGAGGCGCTGAAAGCCCTGACCGAAGGCAAAGGCCCCGACATCATCTACGACCCGGTGGGCGGCGAACTGGCCGAACCCGCCTTGCGCAGCATTGCCTGGCGCGGCCGCTACCTGATCGTGGGTTTTGCCGCAGGCCCCATACCCGCTCTGCCCTTCAATCTGGCGCTGCTCAAGGGCGCTTCGCTGGTGGGCGTGTTCTGGGGCGATTTTGCCAAGCGCGAACCCAAAGCCCAGGCGGCCATGATGGCGCAACTGCTACGCTGGTATGCCGAGGGAAAAATCAAACCCGTCATCGACCAGACCCTGCCCATGGCACAGCTAAAAACCGCTTACGCCCACATGGGCTCGCGCGGAGTGATGGGCAAGCTGGTGATGGTCAACGACTGATCTCTAGGCCCGCGCTGGGCTGCTTGTGGCAGCGCCGGGCTGCATGCCAGCCACCTCTTTGCCGTCTGTTTGCTATCTATTAGATAGTAAAAATGACAGCTGTACCCGCAAACCAATATTGGGATAAAGGCTGATTTGATGCTAGAAAAAGCCCTTAAAAGCTTAAAAATGCGTTGGCGAAGCCACCCTAGGCCAAAAACTGTGCCTGTCAAGCAAAAAATCAGAAAAAAACGGCTGATTTACGGCATAAAAAGTGATCTAAACCAAATACTGACGTGCGGGTAGCGCTATGCTTTTTTACTATTATTTTTATAGCGATGAAGCACCGCTTGCCTTCCCGCTGAGCGCGATAGCGGGGATTGCTAAACAGGTATTGAAACAGACGAATTCCAAAGTCGATAATTGACAGCCCAACTGTTCAAAGGTTTGAGCGGGCAATTGAGTTTACGGTTGAAGATGAACAACAGCGAGTCGCGCAAGTT
>JAKFVA010000022.1 GCA_021732385.1 Burkholderiales bacterium
TTGTACGACGCTGGCGTGGAACCAAGCTCGTCAACGCCCGAGGCGATGTCTGAATACATGGTCAAGGAAATGGCTCGCTGGGGCAAAGTCGTCAAGGACATCGGCATCAAGCTGGAGTAAGGCCTCCCGGAAAGAAGGCCGATAAAAATCACTCGGCATCAATCGCGTGCAGGCTTGGGGAATTTGCCGGCCCTTTTTGGCTGCATCGCTCGGGGCGTGGCTGATCTGTAAAAGTAAAATAATGCGCACTCATGACGCATGCAATTTCCGGCATAACGGCCGCTACGCAACACTGGGTTGACGCCTTTAACGCGGGCGACCCTGCCAGGCTTTGCGCGCTCTACCACGCCAGCGCTGTGCTGTGGGGCACTACCGCCCAGGCACTAATTACCACGCCGCAAGGTGTGCGGCAGTATTTTGAGCGTCACTGCGTGGCTGAATCACCGCTGAAGGTGACACTGACAGATCAACAGGTCAGGGTCTATGGCGACACCGCTATCAACACCGGCAGCTACACGCTGGCCGCAGCGGTGCAGGGCCAGCAGCGCGCACTACCCGCACGCTTTAGCTTTACCTACTGCAAAGTGGCCAGTGGCTGGCTGATTGTGGACCACCACTCGTCTTTCGTCCCCGCAGCGCAAGTGCTTTAAGACGCTGGCTTGCCCAGCAGCTTGAGAATCGCCTGCCAATGCGCAGGCTCCACTGGCGTGATGGACAAGCGGTTGCCTTTGCGCAGCACCACCAGGTCTTTCAAGGCGGCATGGGCGCGCAGCTCGGGCAGGGAGAGGTTGCGCGTCTTGTGCAGCACCTGAATATCCACCAGCAGCCAGCGCGGCGACTCGGGTTTGGAGGCTGCGTCAAAGTAGGGTGATTGGGTGTCAAACTGCGTGGGGTCGGGGTAGGGCGCTGATGCCACCCGCGCAATGCCCACAATGCCGGGCTCGGCGCAACTGGAGTGGTAGAACAGCACGCCATCGCCCACGCGCATGGCATCGCGCATGAAGTTGCGCGCCTGGTAGTTACGCACGCCGACCCAGGGCACGCTGGCGTTGGGGGCCGCCAGCGCATCGTCTACTGAGCATTCGGTGGGCTCGGATTTCATGAGCCAGTGGCTTGTCATCGGTTGGCTATGTGGCGTATTTTTAACAACAAACACAGCTTAGCCGACGCAACGCGACAGGCCAAGCAACCGTTTGCACGGCTCGTACGGTCATGTGGCGAGACGAATGACGCCTCTGGCGGGAAAACACCGAGCGCTGACTGTCCTGTGCAACTCCAGAATGCACGCATCCTATTGGAGTTGTTTCATGTCCCAAGCCGCCCTGTCTCGCCGCCGTTTCACCCAAGTCGCCGCAGGTACCGCCGCCAGCATCAGCTTGCCGCTGCTGGCGCAATCGCCCTGGCCGAACAAGCCGATTCGCCTGATCGTGCCGTACACGCCGGGTGGCTTTACCGATCAAATCGCGCGGATTGTGCAGGTGGGTTTGCAAAACCGTTTGCAGCAAACCGTGCTGGTGGACAACAAGCCCGGTGCCAACAGCATCATTGGCGTTGACGCGCTGGCCAAAGCTCCGGCTGATGGCAGCACCTTTGCGGTGGTGATTGCTGCCTATGCCGCCAACACCACGCTCTACCCTAAGCTGCCGTACGACCCGCGCAAAGACCTCACCGGCGTGTCGTTGATAGGTGTGTCGCCCCTGCTGGCAGCCATTAACAACGACGCGCCTTTCAAAACCGCGCGCGAGATGATTGACTATGCCCGCCGCTTCCCCGGCAAAGTCAGCTTTGGCTCATCAGGCAACGGCTCTGCCGCGCACCTGACCACGGAGCTACTCAAGGCCATCACCAAAACCTACATGGTGCACATCCCGTACCGTGGCGCAGCCCCGGCCTTGACGGATTTGCTGGGGGGGCAGATTCAGTTGTTTTTTGATGCCGCTACCGGCCTGATTAACCAGGGCAAACAAGGCAAGGTGCGGCTGATTGGCGTTTCGCATGACCAGCGCCTGCCGGCTTCGCCCGACACACCCACGTTTATTGAACAAGGTTTTGCCGGTTTTACCGGCAGCACTTGGGCCGGCCTGCTGGCCCCAAAAGCCACGCCATCCGAGATTGTGCAGCGCCTGTCGCAAGAGGTCAGCGCGATTGTGCGCAGCGACGAAATCCGCGCCCGCTTTGCCGCCATGGGCACGTTTGCCAATGGCAGCACACCGGCCGAATTTGATGCCTTTATCGCCCAGGAAACCAGCAAGTGGGCCAAAGTGATTCGGGACGCCGGTGTCACGCTTGAATAGTCGCCACGGCGCTTGACAGGCCGCGCTTGCAAGCGCTGGCAGCAACAACCGATTCAAGGCAAACACCATGTCCAAAGCACAAGTCATCCACCAGCTCGGCGCACCCGATGTCATGCAATGGCAAGACTGGCCGGTGCCCGACCCGGCTGCGGGCGAGGTACGCTTGCGCCATACCGCCGTGGGGGTGAATTTTGCCGACACCTATCACCGGGGCGGCATTTCGCATCCCTGGCCGGTGCCAGCTTGCCCGGTGGTGATCGGCTTTGAAGGCGTTGGCATTGTGCAGGGGGTGGGTGCTGGTGTGACGCAGTTCAAAACCGGTGACCGCGTGGCCTATGGCATTCCGCCATTGGGCAGCTACAGCGAGCAGCGCAACTACCCGGCAGACAAGCTGCTGCACCTGCCGCCCGGGCTGGCAGAGCGCGACGTGGCGGCGCTTTTGATGAAGGGCATGACCGCGCATTACCTGCTGCACCGCACCTACCCGGTTCAGCCCGGCGACACCATCTTGGTTCATGCGGCGGCTGGCGGCATGGGGCTGATTTTGTGCCAGTGGGCCAAGGCCCTGGGCGCGACCATTGTGGGCACGGTCAGCACCGAGGAGAAGGCCGAATTGGCACGCGCAGCGGGATGCGACTACCCGGTGGTGCGTTCAAGAGAAGATTTTGTGGCCAAAGTACGCGAAGTCACCGACGGCGAGGGCGCAGCCGTGGTCTATGAAGCCATTGGCAAGGAAACGCTGCAACGCTCACTTGACAGCCTGCGGCCAATGGGCATGTGCGCCGCCTACGGCCATGTCTCAGGCCCGCCTGACCCGATTGATGTGATTCAGGATTTGGGCCGCCGTGGTTCGCTTTTCATCACCCGACCGGCCATCATGCATTACGTGGCCAAGCGCGCTGATTTGGAGCGCACGGCTGGCGCTTTGTTCAAGGCCATTGGCGATGGCATCCTGGACGCCAATATCCACCATGAATTTGCCTTAAAAGATGCTGTCAGGGCGCATCAGGCACTGGCCAGCGGCGCGACGCAAGGGGCCATGGTGCTGTTGCCCTGAGCGCTACACTGCCCCTGCAACCCACTGCATCCACTTGGTGATGCGCCGCCCACATAAATATGCTGCCCCGACACAAACCCAACCCCATCCCCGCGATTCATCCCCTGCCTGAATATAAAGCGACAGGTGCGCGCAAGGCGGTCTATGAAGACACCAAGGCCGTGTTGGGCGTGCCGTGGATGGGCGTGGTCACCATGGCTTTCTCGCACTACCCCAGCTTTTACCAAACGCTATGGTCGGGGGTGCGCCCGCTCTGCCAAAGCCGGGCGTTTGGCGATGCCTGCCTGCGATTGCGTGCCTTCACCGAGGCGCAAGCAGCTGACTTTCCTCTGGCCGACCTGCAACCCGCCTTGCGTAGCCAGGGGTATGCCGAACGCGAGCTTGACGATATCCGCGCCATCATCGAGGTGTTTTCAGTTGGCAACATGCCCTATTTGCTGCTGGCAACACTGGCACGGCTGCTGTTGCAGGGCAATGAGATGGGTGGGCCGGTGTCGCCCGGAGCTGCCCAGGTAATGGCCGGCATGACCCCGGTAGTTGAGCGGCGTCTGATTTTGCTCGAACGCCACCATGCTGACGCGCCGACCAGAGCGGTCTATGACGATATCCAAGCAACTCTGGGTCTGCCGTTGATTAATACCGACTACCGGGCGCTGGCCCGTTGGCCCAGTTACTTTGCCGCTGCCTGGGGCAATCTCAAACCCGTGATTCTTGGCAACGATTACCCGCAACGGGCCGAGGCCATCCATTATGAGGCTGTGCGCTTGGCGCTGGCGCTGCCCAATCCCGGCGGCCTGCGCTCAGCTGCGCTGCAAAGCGCCGCGCTGGCAGACGCCCCCAAGGGCGAGGTCGATTCGGTGGTGGGGCTGTTTCAGTGGCTACTGCCGGGTCTGGTGGCCAATGTGGCGGGCTTTCAGCGCCAGATCAAGCCAAGTTAGGGGCAACCTGGGGCCGCATCAAATCCAGCGGCGTTGGCGTTACTGGTACATAGGGCTGGACCGTTGCTTGCTGCGCTGCCAGGTGCTGGTACCAGCAAGGCCACACGGCGCGCACCGTCGAAGCGGTTGCGCCAGTAGCCCACGCCCATGTCTTCCACCCGTACCTGTGCGCCGGGTTTGGGCGAGTGGACAAACTTGCCGTCGCCCACGTAAATACCGACATGGCTGAAGGTGCGCCGCAAGGTGTTGAAAAACACGAGATCACCGGGTTGCAACTCGGCTTTGTCTATGGTTTGGGTGGCGGCGGCTTGCTGTTCGGCACGGCGCGGCAGCAGCAGGCCCAGGGTTTGCGCGTACATGGCGTGAACAAAGCCGCTGCAATCAAAGCCGGTCTCGGCTGAACTGCCGCCGCGTTTGTAGGGCATGCCCATAAAGCCCATGGCGGTAAATACCAGCTCCGAGGCCTTGTGCGCCACCGATTGACGCACCTGGTTAAGCTGGCCCAACAAGCCTTTTTCAGCCAGCAGGCTGTCCAGATCGTCATTGGTCGTGGGTGCCGGGTTGGCGTGCAAACTGCCCGCCAAACACAGGCTGAGCACAAAAACAAACGCGGCTGATTTCAACATGCATGCAGATTAGGGGGCAATAGCTTATAAGTCAAGTGAGGTTGTGTTTATAAGTGCTTGTTTTTATTGAAAACATACCCAAACTGTTGTGTAAATCTGGTCTTTCAAAGCATCTGGTGCTGTGATTTGAAGGATTTATTGCCATCAAAGCCAATTCTGTAGACGACCAGTCTATTATCTGTCCCGTGGCTAAACCTTCTAAACCCCGGCGTTCTTTATCTTCTGCTGGCTTGGATGCGGCGGCCAGCGAAAGTGCTGCCGCTGCCCTGCCTGAAGCCGTGCCACGGCCAGTTGCCGCCGTACCCCAGCGCAGCCGCAAGCAGCGCACCCAAGCGCGTGACGCAACCCGCGACACGCTGGTTCGCACCGGCTTGACGCTGGTGCTCGAGCGCGGCTGGTCGGCCACCAGCGTCGATGCGGTGCTGGCGCAATGCGGTGTGCCCAAAGGCTCGTTCTACCACTATTTCAAGAGCAAAGACGAGTTTGGTTTTGCCGTGCTAGACAGTTACCAAAGCTACTTTCTCAAGCGGCTCAACCAGTGGTTTGGCGCACCGTCTGACAAGCTCAGACTGTCAGAGCGCTTTGCCGGTTTTCTGGCCGATTCCGAGGCGGGTGTGCTGCGCTATGAATTCCGCCGCGGCTGCCTGATTGGTGCGCTGGGCCAGGAGGTGGCCAGCCTGCACAATGAATTTCGCCTGCGGCTGGAGAAAAGCCTGGCCCAGTGGGACGACGTGCTGGCGCGTTGCCTGGCGCGCAGCGGCATCCAGGGCGACTGCCATTTGCTGGCGCACGCGTTTTGGGCTGGCTGGGAGGGCGCGGTGTTGCGCGCCATGCTCAGCCACGACGTTACCCCGCTGCGCGTGGCCATCAAACGGTTTTTGGCCTCGCTGTAAAAAACCGCTTTTCAATTTTTAGGAGAGTCCATGTTCAAGGCCTTGCTGCTCGAAAAATCCGATCCCAAACTCACAGGCGAGGCTGCTGGTTTCAGCGCGTCCATCCAGTCGGTCGACGAGGCCCAGCTGCCCGCTGGCGATGTGCTGGTGCAGGTGCAGTACTCCACCCTCAATTACAAAGACGGCTTGGCCATTGCCAACAAAGGCCCGGTGGTGCGTAGCTGGCCCATGGTGGCTGGCATCGACGCTGCGGGCAGCGTGCTCGAATCGACCCACCCGCAGTGGAAGCCGGGGCAGGCCTTTATTCACAACGGTTGGGGTGTGGGCGAAACCCGCTGGGGCCTGCTGGCTGAAAAAGCCCGCCTGCAAGGCGACTGGCTGGTGCCATTGCCCGCTGCCTTTACGCCGCGCCAGGCCATGGCTATCGGCACGGCAGGCTATACCGCGATGCTGTGCGTGATGGCGCTGGAGCGCGGTGGCGTGCAGGCCGGGCAAGGCGAAATTCTGGTGACTGGTGCCACGGGCGGTGTCGGCAGCGTGGCGATTGCGCTGCTGGCCAAACTGGGGTTTGACGTGGTAGCCGCCACCGGCAAGGCCAGCGAAGCAGGGTACTTGAAATCGCTGGGTGCCAAAAGCATCATTGACCGCGCTGATCTCGCAGCCGCAGGCAAGCCGTTTCAAAAAGAGCGCTGGGCCGGTGTGGTCGACGCCGTGGGCTCGCACACGCTGGCCAATGCGCTGGCACAAACCCGCTATGGCGGTGTGGTGGCGGCTTGCGGGCTGGCGCAGGGCATGGACTTGGCTACCAGTGTCATGCCGTTTATTTTGCGCGACGTCACCCTGGCGGGAGTCGATTCTGTAATGGCCCCGCTTAGCCTGCGGCAACAAGCCTGGCAGCGGCTGGCGCAAGACCTGGATGTGGCCAAATTGGAATCGATGATTGACGAGGTGCCGCTGGAAGCTGCCATAGCCAAGGCGCACGACTTGATGGCGGGCAAGGTGCGTGGCCGGGTGGTGGTTCGCATCAACTGAGGTAATTTATGCCAAACAATGCTGCAGTAAAGCTAGGGTGTGTACATACAGCTATGCTATTGGTAGCTATTAGCACTGTCGGCAGCCTGCTTTTTACCGGCAGTTTGGCGGCACAAACCTCGGCGCTTAAAACCGAAACAGTGGCCACTGGCCTGGCGCATCCCTGGGCCATGGCTTTCTTGCCCGACGGGCGTTTTCTGGTTGCTGAGCGAGCAGGACGGCTGCGCGTGGTGCAGGCCAACGGCCAACTGGGAGCGCCGGTGCAGGGCTTGCCCGAGGTGGCGGCCAGCGGGCAAGGCGGCCTGCTTGATGTGCTGCTGGATGCCGACTTTGCCCGCAATCGCACCCTTTATTTTTGTTATGCGGAACCCGATGCCGACGACGCCGCCCGCAACAGCACGGCACTGGCACGCGCCCGTTTGTCAGCAGACGCCGTGCGGCTGGAAGCCGTGCAAGTCATCTTCAGCCAAAAGCCCAAGTACGCCAGCAACCTGCATTTTGGCTGTCGTATCACCGAGGGCCAGACGCAGGGCAAAGTTGACGGTACCCTGTTCCTCGCCCTGGGCGAGCGCTACCACCGCGCCGCCGACGCGCAAAAACTCGACAACCACCACGGCAAAGTGGTGCGCGTGGGCAAAGACGGCAGCGTGCCCAAGGACAACCCGTTTGTTGGCCAAAAAGATGCCTTGCCTGAAATCTGGAGCTATGGCCACCGCAATATGCAGGGCGCCGCGCGCGCGCCTGACGGCGGCTACTGGACGCACGAGCATGGCCCCCAGGGCGGCGACGAAATCAATTTGCCGCAAGCCGGGCGCAACTACGGTTGGCCCGTGATTACGTATGGCGAGCAATACGGCGGCGGCAAGATTGGCGAGGGCCTAACCCAAAAGGCGGGCCTCGAGCAACCGCTGCATCAATGGACACCATCGATTGCGCCTTCGGGCATGGCGTTTTTAAGCAGCGAGCGCTATGGCAAGGCCTGGCAGGGCAATTTGTTTGTCGGTTCGCTCAAGTTTCAGTACCTGGTGCGGCTGGAAATGGCAGGCGGTAAGGTGCTGCGTGAACAAAAATTGCTGGCCGAGTTGCGTGAGCGCATCCGCGATGTGCGCCAGGGGCCAGACGGCCTGCTGTATGTGCTGACCGACAGCCCCAAGGGGCGGCTGATTCGCCTTCTGCCGCCTTGAGTTGCCGCATGTTTGGTGCGTGGCAAACGGCGGGGCCCGTTTGCCACGCCCTGCTAAAGTTTGCGTATGTCACACACGCCAGATTCCGCGGCAGTTTTGCACATCGCCTTCTACAAATTCACGTGTTTGCCCGCGCCTGAGCAAACTGCCGCGGTGCTGCGCGAACTCACGCAGGGCTTGCTCGGCAGCATCTTGTTGGCGCACGAAGGCATTAACGGCATGCTGGCGGGCAGTGCCAGTGCGCTCGATGCGTTTGAAGCGGCGCTGCAAACCGATGCGCGGCTGCACAGCGCGTTTGCCGGCACGGTGTTCAAACGCACTGCCTGCCAGACCGCCCCGTTTGCCCGGCTAAAAATTCATGTCAAACCTGAGATTGTTCCGCTGGGCGTGGCGGGGGTGGACGCCACGGCAAAAACTGGTGTCAATGTCAGCCCGCAAGACTGGCGCAAGCTGATTACCGAGCCCGATGTGGTGCTGCTCGACAACCGCAACCATTTTGAATTTGAGCTGGGCCGCTTCAATGGCGCGATAGACCCGCAGGTGCACAACTTCCGCGACTTTGCTCACTACGTGCAAGCCCATGCCGCCGAATGGAAAGCGCAAAACAAGCGCGTGGCCATGTACTGCACCGGCGGTATCCGTTGCGAAAAAAGCAGCGCCTGGATGCTGGATTTGGGCTTGCCGGTATACCAGCTAGAGGGCGGCATCCTTAACTACTTTGCCCAGATGCCCAATGCCGATAAAGACTGGCAGGGCGAATGCTTTGTGTTCGACAACCGCGTGGCATTGGACACGCATTTGCAGGAAACCGCCACCACTGAAGAAGACGTGTTCGCCGGTGACCCCGGCGACGCCTGGCGGCTGGCGCGCGCCAGGCGTCTGGCCGCAGGGCCAGCTTCGAGCGTTGCCGCAGGGCCAGCCCCAAGCGCTGCCGGCAAGCCGGAAGCAGAGTAGCCGTCTTGGCCACGTCCCTGCCCAGCCGCCACGGCGTCAACGCCAGTTGCGTGTCGCTGCCCGTGGGGCCGTGGCCCACGATGGCGGCCTTTTTGGTGCAGCGCTTTCCTGCCATTCCTGCCCAAACCTGGGCCCAGCGCCTGGCCGCTGGCGATGTGGTGGATGCGCAGGGCAGGGTGGTCACGCCCGAGCAACCGTACCAGCCGCATGGCAAGCTTTACTACTATCGCAGCCTGCCCCAGCCCGAGGCGCGTATTCCGTTTGATGCCGTGGTGCTGCACCGCGACGCCCATCTGGTGGTGGTCGATAAACCGCATTTCCTGCCCGTCACACCCAGCGGCGGCTATTTGCAAGAAACCCTGCTGGTGCGCCTGCGCCTGCAACTGGGCTTGCCCGATCTGGCGCCCCTGCACCGCATTGACCGCGAGACAGCGGGGCTGGTGTTGTTTGCCGCCCAGCCCGCCAGCCGCGGGGCGTACCACCAGCTTTTTGCCCAGCGCAAAGTGCACAAAATCTACCAGGCGGTAGTGCACTGGCAGGCTGACCGGGTGCTGCCTGCGGTGCACGCGAGTTGCCTTCTGGATGGCGCGCACTTCATGCAAATGCAGGAGGTGGTGGGCCCAGCCAATTCGCAAACGTACCTTAAGCTGTTGGCGGTGCACGGCAACCTTGCCACGCTGGAGCTCACGCCAGTCACGGGCCGCCGCCACCAGCTGCGCGTGCACTGCGCCGCGCTTGGCATGCCCATCGTCAACGACCAGATTTACCCGCAGCTGCAAACACAGCGCCATGCCGACTACAGCCAGCCGCTGCAATTGCTGGCGCAGCGGATCTCATTTACTGATCCGTTCAGCGGTCAGTTGCGTGAGTTTGCTAGCTGCCAAAACCTGGCGTTGGCAGCGTGCCAGGCCAATGCCACAAAAAATGGCAGGGTCAATTGACGCGGGCCATCGCTATCATGCCCCCATGGCCTCAACTTTTTCCAGGCATTTCGCCCTAGCTGCGCTGCCCCACAGCGCAAGCCGCTGGTCACGCGCGGCCCTGCGCTGGATGGCAAGCTGGTGGCGGCTGCTGCAGTTTGGCGCGGTCATCTTGGTACTGGCGCTTACGCCCAGCAGCTACGCGCGCGACAACCGGGCGCAGTTTGCCCACCACATTTACCGCGGCACAGCCCCTTCGCTGGTCTGGTTCACCGTGCTGTGCGCTTTAGGCACGCTGGTCATCACGCGCATTGTGGTGGTCACGGCGCTGAGCTATGGCCTGTCGCAATACGCCCTGCAAGTGGTGATACGGGTATTGGTGCTGGAGCTGATTCCCATGGGCGCGGCGCTGTTTGTCACTTTGCGCTGTACCTTGCCCAGCGCCTTGCAACTGGCGCTAATCCACCAGACGGCCCGGCAAGACACTGTGAGCATGGAGCCACCGCAAGGCATTGGCTTACTGCGGGTCGAGGTATTGCCGCGTGTTGTGGCCGGTATGTTTGCCTCGGCCACCTTGGCAGCCCTGAGCTGTGTGGTGGCGTTGGTGCTGGCCTATCTGGCGGTGTATGGCTTTACCAGCTCGGCCCTGCCGTCTTACACGCGCCTGTTTGGCCAGGTGTTCAACCCCGCCGTGACGCTTATTTTTTTGCTCAAAACGCTGTTGCTGGCGCTGGCGGTTTCCATCATTCCCATGGCTGCGGCCTTGCAAGACAGCGGTGAGGTAACCCACAACCCCAAGACTGCCAGCGGTTACAGCGCAGCTAGTGCTGAACTGCGCGTGCTGGTGCGCCTGTTCGCCGTGCTTTTGCTCATTGAGGCCGTGTGCCTTGTGGGCAACTATTATTGATGTCCATCAGGCCTTAGCCACCATGCCAGAACCCATTGCCCCACTGCCCGTCACCGAGCCGCCTCCACCCAACCTGGAGTTCAAGGCTTTACTGCTGATGGGCTTCATGCTTCTTTTGATACTTGGCTCGGCCTGGTATGTGCTCTATGCGCGCGGCGCGTTCGAGGCCACCCAAGAGCTGGTCCTGGTAGCCGAGGATTCCGAGGGCGTGGTGGTCGGCATGGATTTGACATTTTCGGGTTTTCCCATTGGCCGGGTGCGCCGCATCGAGCTGGCAGACGACGGCAAGGCCCGTATCGTGATTGATGTACCCAGCAAGGATGCACGCTGGCTGCGCACCTCTAGCGTTTTCACGCTGGTGCGCGGCTTGGTGGGCAACACCAATATTCGCGCTTATTCGGGCGTGCTGGCTGATCCGCCGTTGCCCGACGGCGCGGTGCGCACCGTGCTGGCAGGCGACACCAATGCGGAGATTCCCAAAGTGGTGGCGGCTAGCAAGGAGCTGCTGGAGAATCTGAACAACCTGACTTCAGAAAACAGCGCGTTGGCCGTCACGCTGGCCAACGCCAAACTGGCTACCGAAAAACTCAGCGGTCCGCGCGGCGCTTTGGCTGTGCTCACCGGCAATGACGCCGATGCGCAAAAGATCGTGCTGCTGCTCGAGCGCACCAACACCTTGCTGGCGCGGCTGGATGGCCTGACGCAAAAGGCCGATGGCCTGGTGGGCAAGGCCGATACCCAGGTGTTTGGCGACAAGGGTTTGCTGCCCGCCAGCCAGGCGGCGATTGCCCAGGTCAATGCCCTGCTGGGAGACGCCCGCAACAGCCTGAAAAAAGTGGATGCCGTGTTGCTGGAAGCCCAGGGCGTGGGCGCCAATGTGCGCGAGGGCACGGCTGAACTGGGTGCCCTGCGCGCCGAAGCCGAGTCCAGCCTGCGGAAGCTAGAGGGGCTGATTAACGACATCAACCGCAAATGGCCGTTTGCCCGTGACACGGAGCTCAAGCTGCCATGAGCACCAACACCCCAAAACCTGATTACCGGCATGCGTTTTGGCTTTGCGCGGCGCTGCTGGCCGCTTGTACCAGCACGCCGCCACAACCCAACTGGCAACTCAGTGCCAGCGGCAGCAGCGAGCGCTTTGTGGCGGCCTATCTAGAGGGCAACCAGCGGGTCGAGGCAGCCGAATTTGCCCGTTTGCAGCGCGAGCTCTCTGCCACCGGCAAGGTCGAGCTGCTGGCGCGCGCCGAGTTGCTGCGCTGCGCCACCCGCATCGCCAGCCTGGTGCTGGAGCCGTGCGCCGGCTTTGAGCGCTTACGCCAGGATGCACCCGTGCCTGAGCGTGCCTACGCCGATTATTTGGCGGGCCGTTTGCAGCCGCAAGATGCCGCTTTGCTACCTGCCCAGCAGCGTGCGGCTGCCAGCGGCAATGCCGATGCCGCGTCGCTAAAAACCTTGGCTGACCCGCTGTCGCAACTGGTGGCGGCCGGGGTTTTGCTGCAAAACGGCCGCGCCAGCCCCGCCGTGGTGGCGCTCGCGGTGGACACGGCCTCAGGCCAGGGCTGGCGGCGGCCCCTGCTGGCCTGGCTGGGTGTACAGGCGGCGCTGGCTGAGAAGGCCGGCGACACGCAGGGCGCAGCCCAAATCAAAAGACGCATGGACTTGACGGCGCTGCCTGCCCCAACCGCCAGCCCAGCGACACCAGCAAAGCCTTGAGGCGGGCTAACGCGCGTTAGCTAACTGCGCGCCGGCTGTGCCAAGAAAAAGCGCAGCATTTCGGCGCTGGCGTCCGGCCCCTGCGGGTCGGTAAACGAGCCGGCAGCATCGCCCCCTGACCAAGCGTGGCCCAGGCCGTTGACTTCCCAGTATTGCGCGGCCATCTTGGCCGCGCCGTAGTGCTGGCAGGTGTAGGCATGGCCATTGGGCACCTGGCCTTTTTGCGTTTGCGCCACCGATGCATCGGCCCAACCGGCTTGCGCCAGCAGCGCAGGCGCATTGCGCGGGTGTACCACCGCATCGGCGCTGCCCTGAAACACCACCATTGGCACTGTCAGTGTGATACGCGCGGGGGCTTGGTCGCCCAGTTTCATGGCCTGCATGGCGCCACTGGCGTCGTGTGCCACGCCGTAAGCCAGCCCGCTGTGCACCCCAATGGCGGCAAACAGCTCGGGGTAAGCGTGGGCCAGGTTGACAGCCATGGCAGCACCCGCCGAGAGGCCCGCCGCATACACGCGCTGGGCGTCGGCGGCATGCTCTGCCAACACCGCCTGCACCATGCCCGCCAGGATGGCCGGCTCGCCAAAGCCGCGCAACTGGTGCTGCGTGCTAAACCAGTTCCAGCAACCATAGGGGTTGGCCCAGCGCGTTTGTGCCGGGTACAGCACCAGGCACTGCGCGGCTTGCGCCAGCGCGTTCATGCGGGTGCCAGTGGCAAAGTCAGCCGGACTCTGCTTGCAGCCGTGCAGCATAACCAGCAGCGGGCGCGGTGGTGCGGGCACATCGCTGGCTGATGGGGTAGGCACGAAGAGCTTGTAGCGGCGCTTGCCAAAGGCGCAGGTGTACTGGCCGTCGCGCATGCCGCTGGCGTCAGGCGGTTCACCGTCTGACTCATCCCGCGGTTCATCGGCTGACTCATTTGGCGGCTCATCAGATGGCAGATCAAACAGCGATGGCGCTGCTTTGCTGGCAGCCGCTGGGCGCTTGCGGCGGTTGCGTGGCGCTTTGGGCCGCGCTGGCGGTGCAGTGGCTGCTTCAGGTGGCGCAGGCGCGTCGGGGGTGGCTGTTGGCGCAGCTTCAAGTGGGTCTTGGTGCGGTGCGCCAGTAGGCGGTGCTTGCCCGCTGAGTCGGCGCATCAGCCAAGCCAAAAAACCAAACCAGGCCAACCAGAAGCGGCGGGCGAGCCCAGCTAGTGCCGCGAGGAAAGCGCTAAAAAGCCAGCGGAAAAATTGGGTCATGCCAGTGGGCCTTTAGCGTACGGATGCCCAGGGAGTGGGCTCAGGGCGGCGCTGAACTTATTGTCAGGGTTGAGCGCGGTGCACGGTGCTGTCAAAAATGATAGTAAAAACCATAGCGTTACCCGCACGTCAGCGCTGGGTTTAAGCCATATTTAATGTCTGAAATCGGCACTAAAAGCCTAAAAAATGTGCTTTTTGGGCTGTCAAGTACCGCAGCGCGCCGCTGCAAACCCAAAAATTGTCAAAAAAGGGCTGTTTTCAGGCATTAAAACCCTGTTTTAGCCAGCAGCCACGTGCGGGTAGCGCTATGCTTTTTTGCTATCTTTTTTGCCAGCTATTTGTGATCTGCTGGCAAGCTCATAAGTACATAACCACCCAGCGCGTTAGCGCATAGCCGGATCAGCTGTGCATATCCTTTTGGGTATCCGTGTGTGGCGTCAAATTGATTTCTTGCAATCGTTTTGACGGCAGCGTCGCCGCCACTTCCGGTAAATTGACCATGAACGGCGCGCCCGGCGCGGTGCAACCGGTGTCGCAGCACTTGCCGGGCTGGCGGTTTTGGGTGATTGCGCGCTTCGGGTCGTGCGGGGCGGCGGCAGGGGTGCCGTCTGCCGCCACGCCACGTTCGAGCAAGCGCTCGACCAACTCCACCTTGCTGCCAATGGGGTAGTTGCGGTAAATCTCCTGCTTCATGGCCGCCGGGCTGCCACCGCCGTGCAGACTGATGACGCTGTACCAGCCGCCCTGGTAACCCGCCGTCAAATCTTCAATGAAGCGGGCGGTCTCGATGCGCTGCTCGTAAGGCACGTCGGGGTTGGCGCGCAGTACTTCAGACAACTTGGCAGCGGTCTCGGGGTTGTGGTCTTCGTCGGGGCCGGGCAGGGTGACGATCAGGCCGCCACTCACATAGTGCGCAATGCGGTGCATGTCGTAGATTTTGGTGGCGAGCAGCAGTTTGCCGATGTTGGAAAACACCGGGTCGGGCATGAAGGTTTTACTCCATGGGTCCGGCTTGCCGTAGACGCTGGCTGCGACGCCGCAGGCGTAAAAACTCTCGGTGATGGTGATGAGCTCGACCATCTGGTCGCGCAGGTGGCTCTCTTTGCCAGGGTCGAAGCCATTGGCCTCGCACATCAAAGCGCCTGCGCCAATCAAGAGGTCGCCAAAACCCGCGCGCGCCGCGATGCAGGTGTGGCGGTGGTGGGTGGCGTAGCTGTAGGTGAGGTGGCCCGAGTGTTCCCAGGTGCCCTGGCTGCCGTCGTAGAACACCTTGTCCCAGGGAACAAATACGCGGTCAAACAAGCACACGCCGGTGCTCTGGCCGTATTTGCGGCTGAACAGCGCGTCGCCATGCTCGAGCTTTTCACCGGGGCGGCCGGCCGGGCGCGCCACAATGGTTAGGCCCGGTGCGTCAATGGGTACGGCGCAGCAGACCGCAAAATCCTGGTCATCCGGCCCCATGTTGCGGCACGGCATGACCAGCAGCTCGTGCATGTACGGCGCGCCAGTGACGATGGCTTTGGTGCCGCTGATGACGATGCCGCGCTGACCGTTGACGAGTGCATTTCGCTCCACCACATGCACATAGCTGTTTGCATTGGCCTGCTCGTGCGGGCGGCGGCTGCGGTCGCCCTTGGCGTCGGTCATGGCAATGCCCAGCGTCAAATCCTGGTCTTGCACCTGGTGCAGATAACTCAGAAAACGTCCGGTGTGTTCGCCAGTGCCAAAGGCCTTGCCCTGCGCGTCGTCAATGCGGGCGGTGACTTGTCCAATGGCGTTCATGGCGTCGTGCACCAGGTAGCGCTGGGCGCAGCCGGTTTCCTGGCAGACCAGGCGCACGGCTTCCAGTTTGTTCAACAAATCCGCCGCGCTGGTGTTGATGTGGGACAGGCGGTTCACCACTTTGCCGCTGGTGTGCTGCACCGCGTTCATCAGCGGCTGGTAGCGCGCTTGCAAAGCAAAGTCGTAGGTCAGGGCAATGGCGTTGATGCCGGGGCCAAAGGCGCGTTCGTCGGCCACGCTGGCCACTTTGCGGCCATCGACAAAGATGTTGGGCTGGTAGCGGCGCAGGGAGTCACGGTAGTCAGCGCCGCTCATCAGGCCGCTGGTGGGTAAATGGTGTTGAATCGGCAAAATTTCAGGTGCGTTCATGGTTGTGGTTGTTCTGTGCCAAATAGGTTGCTGTAAATTTGAACACCGTTCAAATTGAGGGTCAAGCCGATAAATCCAGCTTGCATTAGCCGCGAACAACGCGTTTCGAGCGCGTATAGTTTGCGTGTGTCTGCGCACTGTATGCAGCTGATTTTTTTGAAAGCCACCGCCCATGCTGCTAGACGTCAACGATTCCCACCTATTGCTGGTGGACTACCAGATTCGCCTCATGCCCGCGCTGTTTGATGGTGCCGGTGCGCTGGCTAATGGCGTGCGCCTGGGCCAAATGGCCAAGCTGCTGCAGGTGCCCATTACGGGTACCGAGCAAAACCCCGCCGGGCTGGGCGAGAGCGCGCCCGAGATTCGCGCCCTGTGCGATACCACGCTGGCCAAAATGCATTTCAGTGCCTGCGCCGATGGCCTGGTGCAACTGCTGCGCCCACCGGTCAGCCAAACGGCGCGACCCCAGAGTGGCAATGTCCGCAGTCTGCCCAAGCATCTGCAAAAACCGCCTGTTGCAGCGCCTGGAAGTGGCCGCAACACCATCGTCATGGGTGGCTGCGAAACCCATGTGTGCTTTATGCAAACCGCGCTGGATTTGCTGGACGAGGAGTTTGAGGTCTGGGTGGTCACTGATGCCTGTGCCTCGCGCACCGAGCGCAACCGCGACGCCGCCTTTGACCGCCTGGCCTCTGCCGGGGCTGAACTGCTCACCACCGAAATGGTGGCGTTTGAATGGCTGCGCACGGCCCAGCACCCGCAATTCAAGGCGGTGCTGGGGTTGGTGAAGTAACGGCGAGCAGCAATTAAGACCGCTTCAGGCATGCTGATTTTGCGTATTGTGGTGGCTTTGCTGGCACTCTGGCTGGCCAGTGGCAATGTGCATTCGCAAACCCAGGCGCAGGACACGCTGCACATCGGTGGCAAGCGCTTTACTGAGGCATATATTTTGGCCGAGGTGCTGGCCCAAACCGCGCGCGCCAGCGGCACGCCGGTTGAAGTCAAGGCCGGGCTTGGTAACACCGCCATCGTCTATGAGGCGTTGCGCTCGGGCAGCATTGATGTGTACCCCGAGTACAGCGGCACCATTGCCACCGAAATTGTGAAAGATCCCGGCGCTGGCACCCTGGCCGCGCTGCGCGAGAAATTGCAGCCCTTGGGCTTGGGTGTAGACATCCGCCTGGGTTTCAACAATGGCTATGCGCTGGCGATGCGCGACGACGTGGCGGCGCGGCTAGGTATCAGCAAGTTGTCTGATTTAGCGCGCCACCCGTTGTTACGCATGGGCTTGTCCAACGAATTCATTGGCCGCGCTGACGGCTGGCCCGGCCTGGCGCAGCGCTACCAGATGCCCCAGCGTCCGCAGGGGCTTGACCACGGCCTGGCCTACGACGCGCTGGCGGCGGGGCAGGTCGATGCCATCGACATCTACACCACCGATGCCAAGATTGCCCAACTGAAATTGCGCGTGCTGCAAGACGACGCCCAGCACTTTCCGCGTTACGACGCGGTACTGCTCTACCGGCTGGACGTGCCCGTGCGCTTTCCCAAGGCCTGGGCGGCTTTGCAGGCGCTGCAAGGCCGAATCACCGAACCGGCCATGATTGCCATGAACGCCCGCGCCGAGCTGGAACGTGCGCCGTTTGAAGTGATTGCGCGCGATTACCTGGCTGGCAATTCGGCGAACGCAGCGTCCGCAACCAAGAGTTTCTGGCCCAAGCTCTTCGGCCCCGATTTGCTACGCCTGACTTGGCAGCATCTGAGCCTGGTGCTGGCATCAGTGGCCTTGGCGGTACTGCTGGGGGTGCCGCTGGCGTTAGCAGTTGCCAGGCAACCGCGCCTGCGTGCGCTAGTGCTGGGTGCCACGGGTGTGCTGCAAACCGTGCCGTCCCTTGCATTGCTCGCGGTGCTGATCTCGTTCATGGGCCGCATTGGCGCAGGCCCGGCGCTGGTGGCGCTGACGCTGTATGCCCTGCTACCCATCATGCGCAATACCTGCACCGGCCTGGCCGAGGTGCCGCGCGGTTTGGTGCTGGCGGCCCAGGCGCTGGGCTTTAACCGTTGGCAGTGCCTGTGGCTGATTGAGCTGCCGCTGGCGCGGCCAGTGTTGCTGGCCGGCGTGCGCACTGCCACCACCATTGCGGTAGGTACTGCCACCATTGCCGCATTCATAGGCGCCGGTGGCTATGGCGAGCGCATTGTCACCGGCCTGGCACTGAACGACAGGGATCTACTGCTGGCTGGAGCCTTGCCTGCGGCAGCGCTGGCGTTGGTTTTTGAAGGGCTTTTTGGGCTGCTCGGCTGGTTTTGGTTAAAACCTAAAACCATTGCACTGAAATAAACCTGTGCCTGATTCAAACGAATCGCTCAAGCCGCCACGCAATCACCGAAAAATAAAATACAAAATAATAAGGACCAAAATGGTTCCGGCGCCGATATACATGGGAGTCTCCCTCGCATCGCTCACCCCCTGACGGGGATACGGAGCATGCGGCTGCTGGTTCATTAGCGCTTTTGCAGGCCTTGCCGTCTGTGCTGTGGCGCACCCAGTATTTGCATAAAAATTTAATGACTTGCGTTGCCATTTCAGGCTGCACAGGCGCACACTCAGGTATCTTTTTTGTTTGCAAGGCCTGTTAATGAAGCCGCTTATGCGCCTGTTCAGCTTTGTTCATGGGGCAATGGCGTTTTTATTTGCCTGCGCCGCGTTGATGCTGATTGCTATCGCCGCCCATATGGGCTGGGGAGCATTTGCGGGTGGCCTTGACAGGGCTGCCGCGCAAGCCATCATTGAGGCCGTGGGTTTGCTGGCTGCGGCGGTGGTGGCACTGCAAATCGCCGAGACCATTTTGGAAGAAGAAGTGATTCGCGACGCCGATATCAGCGCACCGACGCGTGTAAGGCGCTATTTGTCACGCTTTTTTGTGGTGGTGCTGGTGGCGCTGGCAATCGAAGGGCTAGTAGCCACCTTTAGGGCGCAGCATGAAGAACCGGCTCAACTGCTGTATGCCGCCAGCCTGCTGGTGGCGGTGGGCGTGCTGCTGGCGGCCTGGGGTGTATTTATTTACCTCAACCGCAGCGCCGAAGAGCTTGAGCCCGAGGCCATGGACGATGCCAAGCGCGAAGACAAAAAGCTCAAGTAGTCTGGCTTGACCATTTTTGATGCGATTCTTCATAATCGGCAGCAAATACAGCCAGCCATCCAAAGGACATTAATGGCAACATGATTTGTCGTTTACCAAAAATCCAAGACCCAGCCGCAGTTGGCTGGCACTACGGCACGGCGCTGGCTTAAATGAACGAGTTGACTGCTTTGCCAGAGACGCCTCTAGGCCTTTACCGCCACTACAAAGGCGGTGAATACGAGGTGATTGGTGTGGCGCGGCACAGCGAAACCCTGGAGCCGCTGGTGGTGTACCGGCCGCTGTACAACCAGACAGGCTGGTGGGTGCGCCCGCACGCCATGTTTTTTGCGCAGATAGAAATACAAGGTCGTTTAAGGCCGCGGTTTGTGTGGGTGGCTTGTGCGGGTGGCTTGACCGCGGCGCAAGGATTTGCTGGCGCATAACTCGCCACCGCGCGCAGGCAAATTAATGGCTACATTGCGTGTACCAAAACGGCCTAGGTTCTCAACGTCTTGACGCACGCTCGCCAACTGACATGTGTGAGCCTTTTGTGAATTTGAAGCTTCAGCAATTATGAAAATGGTTTACTCGGCTACTGGTCTGTTCTCGGTTGCTGCAGCATTGCTGCTGGGTGTGCACACCGCCTGTGCAGCCCAAACCACAAACATACGCCCTGAACTTAGCCAGATAAAGGCCGAAATCATCACGCTGGCACAGTCGTTTGCCGGACAAGGTGACCCAGATTTCAGCAAGCAAAAGGCGTTTGACACGCTCATTCAAAAACTGTTGCTTGCGAATCCACAGCCGCCTTTGAAAGAGCGCTTGCCTTTGCTGCATGGTGCCTGGAAGCAGGTCTGGGGCCCTTACGACTACCGCAACAAGCAGCGCGGCATTGACCCAGAGTTGGGTGTTGACGAAATTTACCAAGTGCTTTTTGCCGGCGGGTATTACTACAACGTGTCGCCGTTGTATACGGATGGCGACCGCCGCCGCGAACGAATTGGCTTGCTGCGCGGCGAATTCAAGTTCGACGCCGAACGGCCCAATGTGTTGCTGGTGCGTTTTACCCAGTACCCAGGGTTGAGCGCACGGCCTAAGCCGCCCGACAGCTTGCCTGATCTTGCTGCGCAGCTTGAGAGCGGTACCTTAAAAAGTGACGCATCAATTGTGCCCACCTGGGTGGTTCGTCTGTTTTTTGGCAGTGGCGCGCTAAATGAGGTGTACACCGATGCGGATTTGCGAATTTTGTACGGTGCAGACAGCAACCGTTTTGAAAACCCAGCGCTTTACATCATGACTCGTGTTGCTCAAAAATAGTGATGCCAATATGAGCAATCATTTTTGTTTATAGGCGGGCAGCAAGGCCCATGGCGCGTCACGCAAACGATGCCGATGTGCGGAGTTGGCTTGGCTAATGTGCCGACCTTGCAGGTTGTACAGGCCCCCAAACAATCGCTTGCCCACCAAGGCGGTTGGTTGCTGCAAGGTTTCACCAGCAATGTGTGTTACGCCGAACGTCATGAAATTACCCAACTCAAAGCCCAGCAAGAACTTTGGGCTCGGTGGATGCTTTCTAAAACAACTATTGAAATGGCTGAGGGCCTCGCCTGAATGGGCCTATGTCGAGCGCGAAGTAGACATCCGGTTGGTGCGCAAACCTTGACGGCCTCTGGGCACACTTTCAGGGCAGTGTCAGACTGCCGCAAGTTCATGGCAAATAATGTGTTGTTCAAGTACAGCGCCGCCTCGGCAGATTTACTGTGGCACGGCAGCATTCATAAAAATATGGAGACATCATGACGCTTGCGAGCACCACTTTTTCCGACTTTCATCGCCAATCATTGCAAAATCCAGATGCGTTCTGGGCAGAGCAAGCCAAGCTGATCGACTGGCAGACGCCACCGCAACAAATTTGCGACTACAGCAACCCGCCGTTTGCCCACTGGTTCAGGGGCGGCACCACCAACCTGTGCCACAACGCGGTAGACCGCCACCTGAAAGACCGTGCCAACCAGCCCGCGCTGATTTATGTGTCCAGCGAGACGGGCATTGAAAAAACCTACACCTTTGCTGAACTGCACACCGAGGTGCAGCGCATGGCGGCTATTTTGTTGGAACTGGGCGTGCAGCAGGGCGACCGGGTGCTGATTTACATGCCCATGATTGCCGAAGCCGCGTTTGCCATGCTGGCCTGTACGCGCATTGGTGCCATCCACTCGGTGGTGTTTGGGGGGTTCGCCAGCGTCAGCCTGGCCAGCCGGATTGAAGACGCCACTCCCAAACTCATCATCAGTGCCGACGCCGGTTCACGCAGTGGCAAGGTCGTGCCCTACAAACCGCTGCTGGACGAAGCCATTGCGCTGTCCAGCCACAAGCCAGAGGCGGTGTTGATGGTGGACCGCGGCCTGACGGCGTTTGCTAGCGTGGCCGGACGCGACCACGGTTACGCGGCGCTGCGTGAGAAGCATTTGCAGGCCAGCGTGCCTTGCGTCTGGCTGGACGCCACCGCCATTAGTTACACCATCTACACCAGCGGCACCACCGGCCAGCCCAAGGGTGTGCAGCGCGATACCGGCGGCTATGCCGTGGCGCTGGCCGCCAGCATGGTGCATATTTTCGAAGGCAAGCCTGGCGAAACCTACTTTTCCACCAGCGACATCGGCTGGGTGGTGGGGCACAGCTACATCATCTACGGTCCGCTGATTGCCGGCATGGCCAGCATCATGTACGAGGGGCTGCCGACCCGCGAGATGGACGGCAGCGCCAACGCCGGCATTTGGTGGCGCCTGGTCGAAAAATACAAAGTCACCCGCATGTTCAGCGCGCCCACGGCGGTGCGGGTACTCAAGAAACAAGACCCGGCCTACCTGAAGCAATACGACCTCTCCAGCCTGCAGGGCCTGTACCTGGCGGGTGAGCCGCTGGACGAACCCACGGCTAAATGGATCAGTGAGGCACTGGGCGTGCCCATCATCGACAACTACTGGCAAACGGAGACCGGCTGGCCGCTGCTCACCGTGGCCAATGGCGTGGAAAAAATGCCCAGCAAATTCGGCAGCCCCGGCATCCCGATGTATGGCTACAACGTCAAGCTGCTGCACGAGACCACGGGTGAAGAATTGACGGAGCCCAATCAGAAGGGCGTGGTGGTGTTGGAGGGGCCCACACCGCCCGGTTTCATGCAAACCGTGTGGCGCGATGACGCCCGCTTTGTCAACACCTACTGGAAAAGCGTGCCCGGCAAGCTGGTCTACAGCACGTTTGACTGGGGTATCAAAGACGCCGATGGCTACTACTTCATTCTGGGCCGCACCGACGACGTGATCAACGTAGCGGGGCACCGCTTGGGCACGCGTGAAATTGAAGAAAGCATATCCAGCCACCCCAATGTGGCCGAGGTGGCGGTGGTGGGCGTGGCCGACGCGCTAAAAGGCCAGGTGGCCATGGCGTTTGTGATTGCCAGAGACACCAGCGCTTTGCAAGATGAAGCAGCCCGACTCAAGCTGGAGGGCGAGATCATGAAGCTGGTGGATGGCCAGTTGGGGGCAGTAGCCCGCCCGGCGCGCGTGCGCTTTGTCAGCCTGCTGCCCAAAACCCGCAGCGGCAAACTGCTGCGGCGCGCGATACAAGCCGTCTGCGAGGGCCGCGACACTGGCGACCTGACCACCATGGAAGATCCGCAGGCCCTGCAGCAAATCCGTGACTTGATGGCCTGATTGGCGGCTGGGCTGCCAGGCCGCTTTCAATGGCACAATCCAGGCTGTACCTAGGCCCTTCCTGCCACAGTCGCATCCGCCAACCGGTTCAGCCGTGTAGCGGAAGGTTAATCAACCAGCTAATGTTTCCCACAGGGAAACGGAGGTCAGCAGCATATGAGCGCAATTCCCCCAGTCACGCTTACCCCTGGCGTACCCGCCTCGTCCGTTTACGCAGCCTACCAGGCCAATACCTACCTCTTCGGCGGCAATGCGCCCTATGTCGAGGAGATGTACGAAAACTACCTGGCCAACCCCGGCAGCGTGCCCGATAACTGGCGCGACTATTTCGACGCACTGCAAAACGTACCGGCGGTAGATGGCAGCAATGCCAAAGACGTGCCGCACTTGCCTGTGGTCAATGCCTTTGCCGAGCGCGCCAAGCAGGGCACCACCAAGGTGGTGGTGGCTAGCCAGGACGCCGAGATGGGCCGCAAGCGCACGGCAGCGCAGCAGCTGATTGCCGCTTACCGCAACGTAGGCGCCCGCTGGGCTGATCTGGATCCGCTCAAGCGCACCGAGCGCCCGGCCATCCCCGAACTCGAGCCGTCGTTCTACGGTTTTTCCGATGCCGATCAGGAAACCGTGTTCAACACCAGCAACACCTACTTTGGCAAGGAGCGCATGAGCCTGCGCGACCTGCTCAACGCGCTGCGCGAAACCTACTGCGGCACGATTGGCGTGGAGTACATGTACATCAGCGAGCAGCCGCAAAAGCGCTGGTGGCAGCAAAAGCTGGAAAGCGTGCGCAGTAAGCCGCAGTTCAACACCGAGAAAAAGCGCCACATCCTTGATCGCGTTACCGCGGCGGAAGGCCTGGAGCGCTTTTTGCACACCAAATACGTTGGCCAAAAGCGATTCTCGTTGGAAGGTGGCGAGAGTTTCATTGCTTCCATGGACGAACTGATCCAGCTTGCTGGTAGCAAGGGCGTGCAAGAGGTGGTGATCGGCATGGCGCACCGCGGCCGCCTGAACGTGCTGGTCAACACCCTGGGCAAGCTGCCCAAGGACTTGTTTGCCGAGTTTGACCACACTGCGCCCGAAGACCTGCCCAGTGGCGACGTCAAATACCACCAGGGGTTTTCATCGGATGTCACCACCCCCGGCGGACCGGTGCACCTGACGCTGGCCTTCAACCCCTCGCACCTGGAAATCGTCAACCCCGTGGTGGAAGGCTCGGTGCGCGCGCGCATGGACCGCCGTGGCGATGCGCTGGGCTTGCAGGTCTTGCCGGTGCTGGTGCATGGCGACGCAGCGTTTGCCGGGCAGGGCGTTGTAATGGAGACGCTGGCACTGGCAGAGACGCGTGGCTACTCTACTGGTGGCACGGTACACATTGTCATCAACAACCAGATTGGCTTTACCACCAGTGATCCGCGCGACTCGCGCTCCACCCTGTATTGCACCGACGTCGTCAAGATGATTGAAGCGCCGGTAGTGCATGTGAATGGCGACGACCCCGAGGCGGTGGTGCTGGCAACGCAGCTGGCGCTGGAATACCGCATGGAATTCCACAAGGACGTGGTGGTGGACATCATCTGCTTTCGCAAACTGGGCCACAACGAACAAGACACACCGGCGCTGACGCAGCCACTGATGTACAAGAAAATTGCCCAGCATCCCGGCACGCGCAAACTGTATGCCGACAAGCTGGCTGCGCAGGGCATGGGCACCACCCTGGGTGATGACATGGTCAAGGCCATGCGCGCCGCGTTGGACGAGGGAAAAAATACCATTGACCTGGTGCTGACCAACTTCAAGAGTAAGTACGCGGTGGACTGGCTGCCCTACCTCAACAAGAAATGGACTGACGCTGCCGATACCGCCATCCCCACTACCGAGTGGAAACGCCTGGCTGAAAAAATAACCACGTTGCCGGCTGGCTTTACGCCGCACAACTTGGTGAAAAACGTGCTGGATGCACGCGCTGCGATGGGCCGGGGCGAAGTCAATGTGGACTGGGGCATGGGCGAGCATATGGCTTTTGCCTCGCTGGTAGCCAGCGGCTACCCTGTGCGCCTTTCAGGTGAAGACTGCGGCCGTGGCACTTTCACGCACCGCCATGCCGTGTTGCATGACCAGAACCGCGAGAAGTGGGACATTGGCACCCACACGCCGCTGCAGCATGTGGCTGACAACCAGGCTCCGTTTATGGTGATTGACTCCATCTTGTCGGAAGAAGCGGTGTTGGGGTTCGAGTACGGCTACGCCTCCAATGATCCCAACACACTGGTGATTTGGGAGGCGCAGTTTGGCGACTTTGTTAATGGCGCGCAGGTGGTGATTGACCAGTTCATTGCCTCTGGCGAGGTCAAATGGGGCCGTGTGAATGGCATTACGCTGATGCTGCCGCACGGCTACGAAGGCCAGGGGCCTGAGCACAGTTCGGCGCGGCTGGAACGCTTCATGCAGTTGAGTGCGGATACCAACATCCAGGTGGTGCAACCCACCACGGCCAGCCAGATATTCCATGTGTTGCGCCGCCAGATGATTCGCCCGCTGCGCAAGCCGCTGATCATCATGACGCCCAAGAGTTTGCTGCGCAACAAGGACGCCACCTCACCGCTGTCTGAATTCACCAAGGGCGGTTTCCAGACCATCATCCCCGAGAGCAAGGCCGACGTCATTGCCAAGGCCGACAAAGTCAAGCGTATCGTTTGCTGCTCGGGCAAGGTGTATTTTGACTTGGCCAAAAAACGCGAAGAAAAAGGCGCTGATGACGTGGTGCTGCTGCGTGTGGAGCAGCTCTACCCGTTTCCGCACAAGGTGTTTGCCGGAGAGCTCAAAAAATACCCGAATGTCACTGAAATTGTGTGGTGCCAGGACGAGCCGCAAAACCAGGGCGCCTGGTTCTTTGTGCAGCACTACATTCATGAAAACATGACGGATGGTCAAAAACTCGGCTATGCCGGACGTGCTGCCTCCGCCTCGCCAGCCGTGGGCTATGCGCACTTGCACCAAGAGCAGCAAAAGGCGCTGGTAGATGCCGCCTTTGGCAAGCTCAAGGGCTTTATCCTGACTAAATAACACACCAAAACACACTTAAATCGAGAAGAAATAACATGGCTATCGTAGAAGTCAAAGTACCGCAGCTGTCGGAATCGGTTGCCGAGGCAACGATGTTGCAGTGGAAGAAAAAGCCCGGCGATGCGGTTGCAGTCGATGAAATCCTGATTGAAATTGAAACCGATAAGGTGGTGCTTGAGGTGCCTGCCCCATCGGCTGGCGTGCTGGCCGAGCTGGTGGTGGCTGATGGCGGCATGGTGGTGAGCGACCAAGTGATTGCGCGCATCGACACGGCGGGCAAAGCCGGTACTGCATCTGCATCTGCATCTGCGCCTGCGCCTGCACCTGCACCGGTCGCTGTCAGCGCTGTAGCCGCAACTGCCGCTGCGGTTTCAGGTGGTGGCAAATCGGATGTGGCTATGCCTTCAGCCGCCAAGCTAATGGCCGATAACAACCTGGCCGCCGGTTCAGTATCCGGCACCGGAAAGGATAGCCGCATAACGAAGGGCGATGTGTTGGTTGCGGTAGCCTCGGGTGCTACTACAAAAGCCGCTGCTGCGGTCATGCCCACGAAAGCGCCAACCCCCAGCTTGCCGCAAGTAGCTGTGCCAGCGGTCGATTTGGGGGAGCGCCCTGAACAACGTGTCCCTATGAGCCGCCTACGCGCACGCGTGGCTGAGCGGCTATTGCAATCGCAAGCCACCAATGCCATTTTGACTACCTTCAACGAGGTCAACATGGCGCCAGTGATGGAGATGCGCAAACGGTTCCAGGAGAAATTTGAAAAAGAGCACGGCGTGAAGATTGGCTTCATGAGCTTTTTCGTCAAAGCGGCAGTTCATGCGCTGAAAAAGTACCCGGCAGTTAACGCCAGCGTGGACGGTACCGACATCGTCTACCACGGCTACTTCGACATTGGCATTGCCGTGGGGAGCCCGCGTGGCCTGGTGGTGCCAATCCTGCGCAATGCCGATCAGATGAGTTTTGCCGATATTGAAAAGAAAATTGCCGAGTTCGGCAATAAGGCGCGTGACGGCAAGCTGAGCATTGAAGAAATGACCGGCGGCACCTTCTCGATCTCCAATGGCGGCGTGTTTGGCTCCATGCTCTCCACGCCCATCATCAACCCGCCGCAGTCGGCAATCTTGGGCGTACACGCCACCAAAGACCGCGCCGTGGTGGAAAACGGCCAAATTGTGATCCGTCCGATCAACTACCTCGCCATGAGCTATGACCACCGCATCATCGATGGCCGCGAGGCCGTGCTGAGCCTGGTGGCAATGAAGGAAGCGCTGGAAGACCCAGCGCGTCTGCTGTTCGATATTTGATTAACTTTGCGGGGCAGTCTGGTGGCCAGGCCGCCAGCGCGCTACCCAACCGACTAAAAAATATGAGTAAACCATTTGACGTCATTGTTATCGGCGGCGGCCCTGGCGGCTACATTGCCGCCATCCGCGCTGCGCAACTCGGTTTTTCTGTGGCTTGCATTGACGAGTGGAAAAACGCGGCAGGTGGCCCGGCGCCTGGTGGAACCTGCACCAATGTGGGCTGCATTCCCAGCAAGGCGCTGCTGCAGTCTTCAGAGCACTACGAGCAGGCAGGCCATCACTTTGCCGAGCACGGCATTGAGGTCAAGGGGTTGGGCCTGGACGTAAGCAAGATGCTGGCGCGTAAAAATACCGTGGTCAAACAGAACAACGATGGTATTTTGTATTTGTTCAAGAAGAACAAGATCGGCTTTTTCCATGGACGCGGCGCATTCGTCAAGGCGGCTGACGGCTTGTACGAAATTTCGGTGACGGGCGCGCAAAACGAGTTGCTGGTGGGTAAGCACATTGTTGTGGCCACAGGCTCCAACGCGCGTGCTTTGCCTGGCACCCCATTTGATGAAGAAAACATCCTCAGTAACGATGGCGCACTGCGCATTGGTACGGTGCCTAAAAAGCTGGGGCTGATTGGCGCTGGCGTGATTGGTCTGGAGATGGGCTCGGTCTGGCGCCGGCTGGGCGCAGAAGTCACGATTTTGGAGGGGCTGCCGACCTTCCTGGGTGCGGTTGATGAGCAAATTGCCAAGGAAGCGAAAAAAGCCTTTGACAAGCAAGGCCTGAAGATTGAGCTGGGCGTGAAAGTAGGCGAAATAAAGGGCAGTAAAAAAGGCGTGTCGATTGCCTACAGCAATGCCAAAGGCGAGGCGCAAACGCTGGAGGTGGACAAGCTCATCATCTCGATTGGACGGGTCGCGAATACGACTGGGCTTGGTGCTGAGGCGGTAGGTCTCAAGCTCGGTGAGCGTGGCGATATCGAGGTCGATGCCGAGTGCAAGACCAACCTGCCGAATGTTTGGGCCATTGGCGACGTGGTACGTGGCCCCATGCTGGCCCACAAAGCCGAGGAAGAGGGTGTGGCTGTGGCCGAGCGTATCGCCGGCCAGCACGGGCATGTCAATTTCAATACCGTTCCCTGGGTCATCTACACCAGTCCCGAGATTGCCTGGGTGGGCCAGACCGAGCAGCAATTGAAGAGTGCAGGCCGTGCCTACAAGGCTGGCAGCTTTCCCTTCTTGGCCAATGGCCGTGCGCGCGCTTTGGGGGACACCACCGGCATGGTCAAAATGCTGGCTGATGCGACGACCGACGAAATTCTGGGCGTACACATCGTTGGCCCGCAGGCCAGTGAATTGATTGCCGAGTGCGTGATGGCAATGGAATTCCGCGCCAGCAGTGAAGACATTGCCCGCATCTGCCACGCCCATCCCTCGCTGTCGGAGGCAACCAAGGAAGCGGCGCTGGCAGTCGACAAACGCACCTTGAACTTCTAAGGTGGCTGACTCCGGCATTCGCCCGGTCAGCGCGGCCTACCAAGCCGAACTCGCTGCACGCAACTACCGCAGCGATCCGGCCCAGTTGCGGGCAGTGCAGGAGCTGGAGCGCTGCGCCACTGAGTGGGCCGACTTCAAGGAGCAACGCTCCAATGTCTTCAAAAAGCTGATCAACCGGCCTGACGTGCCGCAAGGCGTTTACTTGTACGGTGGGGTAGGGCGCGGCAAGAGCTTCTTGATGGACTGCTTTTTTCATGCGGTGCCCCTGAAGCGCAAAGCACGGCTGCACTTTCATGAATTCATGCGCGAGGTCCACCGTGAGTTAACGGAGTTGCAAGGCACGGTCAACCCGCTGGACGAGCTGGGCAAGCGCATGGCCGAGCGTTTTCGGCTAATTTGTTTTGACGAATTTCATGTGGCTGACGTGACCGACGCGATGATCCTGCACCGGCTGCTGGATGCCCTGTTCAAGAATGGTGTTGGTTTCGTGACCACATCCAACTTCCACCCGGACGCCCTGTACCCCGATGGTTTGCACCGCGACCGCATTTTGCCGGCTATCGAGTTATTGAAAGACCATCTGACGGTAGTGAATGTGGACAACGGCACAGACTACCGTCAGCAGGTGCTTTCCCAACTGCAGATGTATTGCACGCCCCTGGGGGAGCAGGCACAAACCTACATGGCACAGGCTTTTGGCCGTCTGGCGGATGGTCAGGAAGAGCCGCCACTGCTGCAAATTGAATCGCGTCAGATCCATGCGTGTAAAAAGGCTGGCGCTGTGGTCTGGTTTGATTTCAAAACGCTGTGCGGTGGACCACGTTCGCAGAATGATTACCTGGAAATCGCTACGCAATTCCATACTGTTCTGCTATCAAATGTGCCTGCAATGCCGCTACGCATGGCGAATGAGGCGCGCCGCTTCACTTGGCTGGTGGATGTACTGTATGACAGGCGCGTCAAGCTGATTATTTCTGCCGAGGTAGCGCCTGAGATGCTTTATACCGAAGGCCCTTTAGCGCACGAGTTTGCACGTACCGTCTCCCGGCTCAAGGAAATGCAGTCGGCAGAATTTCTGGCCTTGGAGCGACGCTTGGTGGATACTGGGCTGACATGAAAAAACGAAGTCAGTTTCAGCATGGGCTTGGTATTGGCCTACTTTGCATGGGCATGGCCAGCGCACAGTCTTTACCAGCAACCTCATCGACCGGCGCCGCCGAGCCAGTTAGTGCGGGTGTATCAGACCGAGTTGAGCGTGCGCGAATTACCGCTGAGCGCGAGTGGGTAGAGACACGCTTTACCAGCGAAGAAGCTGTTTGCTACAACAAATTTGCGACACACGACTGTCTGAATCAGGCACGCGCGCAGCGCAGACAGGCATTGGCTGATTTGCGTCGCCAAGAGATTACGCTGAATGACGCGCAGCGCAAACGCCGCGGGGTCGAGCAGATGAAGAAGCTGGAGAGCCGCTGAGGCGCAGAATCGGCAAAACAGCAAGCCAGCCTAAAGGCGGGCCTAAAGCGGCTCGAGCTTGACAATCACCAACGACAAATTATCACCACTGCCTCTGGCGCGTGAACGGGCCTTGTCAATCAGAAATTCTGTGGCCTCACGCGGCGACAAAGACGAAAGCGCAGCGCCTAGCTCGCCATGACTAAAATAGTGCCAAACCCCATCGCTGCAGGCCATCAGCACATCGCCAGGCCGCAATTGCGGTATCAAATGAATAGATACCGGGGGGTCGGTTTCTGTGCCCAGGCAGCTCATTAATATGTTTGACTGGGGGTGGTTGTTAGCTTCTTCTTCCGTAATTTCGCCACGATCTACCAGCGTTTGCACATACGAGTGGTCCATGGTGCGTTTTACCAACTGGTTGCCGTGGTAATGGTAAATGCGCGAATCACCCGCATGCGCCCAATGGCAATCTCCTTGGGGATTAATGATGAAAATGGCCATCGTGCTGTGCGGTTCCTGCTCAGCAGAAATCGCGGTCAATTTGATGACCATGTGCGCCTCTTGAACCATTTGGTTCAAGAGTGATGGCGTATCGTCGGTTTCAGGAGAGTAGCGCTCAAACAACTGCTTGGCGGTGAGCATTACCTGGTCAGACGCCTTGCGTCCGCCACTGCGCCCACCCATGCCGTCTGCCACCAAGCCGAGCACACAGCCGTTGACACGGGGATGGCTAATCAAGGTTACCTGGTCTTGCTGGTAGTCGCGGTCACCCTTGTGGATACCAGTAGAGGCGGTCAGTCGGTATCCTTGGCTCATAGCGATAAATGCTGCGGTGTTTTCATGGCATTTTTAAGTACGGTAGGCGCGTATTATCAAGTCAACTGGCCTGTGGGGCTTTACGGGTATTGTGCTTGCGGTGTTTTGGTGATTTTTAACTCATGAGTTTGCCTCTTTTGGCCGCTGAGGCTTTTGCCCCTGACGGTGTTTTGTCGCGTGTGACGCTTGGATTTAAGGCGCGCGCTGGGCAAACCGAAATGGCTTTGGCTGTGAGCCAAGCCATCGAGCAAGGTAGTGTGCTGGTAGTTGAGGCTGGCACCGGCGTAGGCAAGACATTTTCCTACCTAGTGCCGGCACTGCTCTCAGGCAAAAAGGTACTGGTATCCACCGCCACCAAGGCTTTACAAGACCAATTGTTTGGGCGCGATTTGCCGGGGTTGGTGCAGGCGCTTGAGCTGCCGCTGGTATGTCGCGTGCTCAAGGGGCGTGGCAGTTATTTGTGCTTGCAGCGCCTACCACTGGCACGCCACAGTGCCGGGGTTATTGGCTATGCCGAGATGGCGGTACTGGCGCGTATTGAGCAATGGGCCACGCAAACCCAGTCGGGTGAAATTGCCGAGATCCCCGGTATGGATGAACGATCAGCTTTGATCCCGCTGGTGACTTCCACACGGGAGAATTGCCTGGGCAGCCAGTGCCCACAATTCAAGGCGTGCCATGTCAACAAGGCACGACGCGAGGCCTTGCTGGCCGACGTGCTGGTAATCAACCACCACCTGTTCTTTGCCGATATGGCGGTGCGTGAATCGGGCATGGCTGAGCTGTTACCTGCCTTTGATATTGCGATTTTTGACGAAGCGCACCAAATGAATGAAACCGGCATCCAGTTTTTGGGGCAGCACCTGGCGACTGGGCAATTACTGGATTTCTCACGAGATTTACTCGCCTCTGGCCTGCAGCATGCGCGCGGCTTGCATGATTGGCCGGCATTGGCACAAGGCGTTGAGATCGCTGCACGCAACCTGCGCTTGGTGGCCAGCAAAGTCCCGTTGGGCAGCAAGCTGCGCTGGCGTGGCCCTGTGCCAGAGGGCCTTGCATCGCCAGCTTGGAGCCTCGCATTGGAGGCGGTGCACACAGCGGGCCATAGCGCTCAAAAGGCACTGGAGATGGTGCGGGAAACAGCCCCGGATTTCGACCGCCTGATTGCGCGCGCCGAGACGTTTTGCAGCCGAGCACGAGGTTTCTCGGCCGTTGCCGCACCAGAGAGCGTGCGTTGGTTGGATGTGACGTCGCAACTGCGGCTGGTCGAGTCGCCGCTGGATGTTGCACTTGCAATGCAAGCCTTGGTCTATCCCCAGGAGGGGCGTGCCACGCCTCAAAAAACATGGGTCTTTACCTCGGCCACCTTGGCGGCCGATGCACAGTTGCGCGGCTTCACAGAGCCCATGGGCTTACAACAAGCTCAAGTTTTGCAGGTGGGCAGCCCGTTTGATTTTGCACAGCAGGCGGCTTTGTATGTTCCTAAAGGGTGGCCCTTGCCGGGTGATCCAGCGCATAGTGAACAGGTGGCGCGCTTTGTCGCCAGTGCTGCCAGCTGCTTGCAGGGTCGCACTTTGGTGCTAACGACCAGCTTGAAAGCCATGCGCACGGTTGGCGAACATTTGCAAGTGCATTTTGAAGCAACCGGTGAGCCAATTGATGTGCTGGTACAGGGCCAGTGGCCCAAGCGCGAACTGATGCGGCGCTTCAGTCAGGGTGCAAGCGTGGGCCACAGGGCTTGCGTGCTGGTGGGATCAGCTTCATTTTGGGAAGGCGTAGATATTCCGGGCGCCGCGTTACAACTGGTGGTGATTGACAAGCTACCGTTTCCACCGCCCCGTGATCCATTGGTTGAGGCTCGGGCCAACCGGCTGGAAGCGACTGGCCGCAATCCGTTCCAGCACTACTTTCTGCCCGAAACCGCGGTGGCGCTCAAACAAGGGGCAGGGCGCCTTATACGGCGTGAATCAGACGTGGGTATTTTGGTGGTGTGTGACAGCCGCTTGCTCAGCATGGGCTATGGCCGCCAGTTGCTCAATGCATTGCCACCCATGCGCCGTCTGGGCAGCGAGGCGGATTTTCAGTCAGCGCTGGATGCGCTTACCAAAACTTCCACCACGGATTTGACTGAACTTTGCCACCTGAGGTGAGGTAAGCGCTTTTCGGGTAGCTTTTTTCCATGATGCGACGTGTATCGTCACGCAACGCAGTCAAGCCCAGCGCTTCGTAAGACTGCAGCACAATAAACAACGCCTCTTCCAACGCAGGAACATCGCGGTAATCGGTCAGGGCAATTTGAGCCCGATTGATGGCTGCCACGTAAGCGCCGCGCTTATAGTAATAACGCGCCACATGCACCTCATATTGGGCCAGGGCATTGACGATATAAACCATGCGCTGACTAGCGTCGGGGGTGTAGCGCGACTCGGGGAAACGCGTTACCAATTCTTTGAATGACTCAAATGACTCCTTGGCGGCTTTCTGGTCGCGCTCGGAGAGGTCTTGGCGCGAAATAAAAGCAAAGGCACCCAGCTTGTCGTTGAAATTGACAATGCCTTTGAGATACAGCGCGTAGTCAAGCGCTGGGCTAGCAGGATGCAGCTTGATAAAGCGCTCCAGTGTTGCAATCGCCTGCGCCGGCTCTTCGCTGCGGTAATGGGCGTAGGCCTTTTCAAGCTGCGCCTGTTGCGCCAAGGGCGTACCGGCCGCACGGCCCTCAAGTTTTTCAAACAGGATAATGGCTTTGTCGTAGGAACCAGCGCTGATCTCCTCCTTGGCGTCAGCGTAGATTTTGTTCGGGCTTTGATTGGCAGTGGGGTCTGCAGGGGTGGAACTGGATGCGCAGCCCGTCAGCAGCAACGCTAGCCAGGCTGCTGAAAATAGGGCCACACTCGATAATCTAGCCAAAACCATATACGCCGCCTTCGTGATGCAAACCCAACAGATTATATCGAGCGACCCAAGTGCAGCCAGTGGGTTGAGCGCGCCAGACGACTGGGTGGAGGAAGCTGACGAGGCCAGCCCGGCGTTTGAACTACGCCAGATCGTGCTCGGTGCGGCTGCGCACGGCACGCGCCTGGATCGCGCCCTGGCCGATCAAGTGGGTGAATTTTCACGCAGCTATTTGCAACAGCTCATAGAGGCTGGGGCGCTAAAGCGCAATGGCCTGCCTGCATTGCGCTGTGCAACCCGCGTGCAGGCCGGTGACCAACTGGCGCTGGAGCTGCGCCCGACTCTGCAAAGTCAGGCGTTCGCGCCCGAGCCCATGGCACTGGACGTGGTGTTTGAAGATGCCCACTTGCGTGTTATCAATAAACCCGCTGGCCTGGTTGTGCACCCGGCGCCAGGCAACTGGAGCGGCACACTGCTCAATGGCTTGCTGGCCGACGATCCACGCGCTGCCGGGCTGCCCCGCGCCGGCATAGTGCACCGGCTCGACAAAGACACCAGCGGCCTGATGGTGGTGGCGCGCACCCGCGCCGTGATGGACGCGCTAGTGGACATGATTGCGCAGCGCCAAGTCGACCGCAACTACCTGGCACTGGCGCATCAGCCGTGGCACGGCCAGATGGTTAAAACAGTGGAGGCGGCGATTGGGCGGGATCCACGCAATCGCCTGCGCATGGCGGTGGTCGACTTGCAGAAACAGGCAGGTAAAACAGCCCGAACCGATGTGCATTTGTTGCACAGCACCGAACGGGGTTGTTTGGTGCGCTGCGTTTTGCACACCGGACGCACGCACCAAATTCGGGTGCACATGGCCTCTATTGGCCATGTGCTGGTGGCTGACGAGTTGTATGGCGGCAAACCGGCCGCAGGTATGCTGCGCCAAGCCCTGCATGCGCATCGCATGGCTTTCACGCATCCTATAACGGGGCAGTTATTAAACTTCCTGGCGGTTGTGCCACCCGACATGCAACTGGCTTTGGAAACTTGGGGCCTCAGATACAATGCATTCGAGGGCTGAACTTACTTTGTTCCACATGCCCTCAATCTCTCTGGTTGACAGATGATTCCACCGTACTGGTGCCCGATTTTTGCACCCTGACTCACGACTGATGCCAACATGAACAGCTCGGATGCGCTTCGTGTCCTGGAAACTGCATTGATGTGTTCACCGCAGGCTTTGTCTGTGCGTGAAATGGGTGTGTTATTTGCTGAGGCATTTGACGGCGATGCCTTACAGGAAATGCTTAACCAATTACAGGTTAAGTGGGCGAGTAGCGGCATGCAGTTGGTGCACGTTGGTAGCGGCTGGCGCTTCCAAAGCCGCCCCGAAATGCTGGGCTATCTGGAGCGCCTGAGCCCCGAGAAGCCGCCTAAATATGCGCGCGCGACGCTGGAGACGCTGGCCATCATTGCTTACCGCCAACCCGTCACGCGTGGCGATATGGAGGACATTCGAGGTGTCGCCATCAACAGCCAGATTGTCAAGCAACTGGAAGACCGCGGTTGGATTGAAGTGATTGGCCACCGTGAAGCGTTGGGTCGTCCCGCCTTGTTCGCCACCACACGCCAGTTCCTCGACGACATGGGCATTGCCTCATTAGACCAATTGCCCGCCATGGACAACGCGCTATCCGAATCTAACGCACCCACCTTGCTGGCAGAAGGCATGTTTGCGCCTGAAACGCCCACCACCCCGCAGCAAGAGAGCCCCGCCGCATGAAGCCCCAAGACCCAGTTGACAACAGCGCTGCCTTGCCTCATGAAATTGAGCAAAATACCTTGCCAGACCCGCATGCTTTCGTGCCTAAAGCTATCAATAGTGAAGCAATCAGGGGTATTGCAGTTGCGGTGGGCGCGCCCGAAGCGGCAGTCTTTGCCGATGTGATTTCTGGCCGTTTTGATGAGCCACAAGAAATAGCTGATTTGCCTGCCAAGCGTGTGTTGGCCCCTGAGGTAGAAAGTCCCAAGCTGCACAAAGTGCTGGCGCAGGCTGGTTTGGGCTCGCGCCTGGAGATGGAGCAATTGATTCTGGAAGGCCGCATTTCTGTTAATAATGAGCCCGCCCATATTGGCCAGCGCATCCAGTTCGGTGACCAGGTCAAGATCAATGGCAAGGCCATTCGGGTGCAAATTGCGCCGCCACCGCCGCGCGTAATTGCTTATCACAAGCCGGCAGGCGAGGTCGTGACGCACGATGACCCACAAAACCGCCCCACTGTGTTTCGTCGCTTGCCCAAACTGCACCAAGGCAAATGGCAATCGGTGGGCCGTCTGGATTTGAATACCGAGGGCCTGTTGCTGTTAACCAACTCAGGCGAGTTGGCCAACCAGCTGATGCACCCACGCTTTGGTCTGGAGCGTGAGTACGCCGTACGCGTGCTGGGTGCTTTGAGCAGTGAAGAAAAGCAGCGTTTGCTCGATGGCGTCAAGCTTGACGACGGCTTGGCACAGTTCAGCCTGATTGAAGACGGCGGCGGCGAAGGCGCCAACTGCTGGTACCGCGTCACCATTGCTGAAGGCCGCAACCGCGAGGTACGTCGCATGCTAGAAGCTGTAGGTCATGCAGTGAGCCGGCTGATCCGCATCCGCTACGGTGCTATGCTGCTGCCGCGCGGCTTGCGCCGTGGTGCCTGGGCTGAGCTGGGCGATGCCGACATTCGTGCATTGGCCAGCGCCGCTGGCGACAAAGGTGCTAGCCGTTTCGAAAAACCGGCCGGGCAAGCGCGCCGTGGCGGACGTGGGCCAGGCAATGCAGACAAGCGCAGTGGCGCCCCGGGGGTGGCCAGCTCGCAAAAACGGTCAGACTTTGGGCCGCGGCGTGAGCAGCAAGGCCAACGTCGCAATGGTGGCGGCAACCGAGCCGATTACCGCGGCGATGCTCGCCCGCCAGCTGAGCCTGGCGAGTTGCCCGCCAACGGCGTCCAACCCGACCCAATGAAGACCGCTTTTGGCTACATTGGCGCAGACAGCTTCACGCGACAGCGGCCGGGGCAGGCGGGTGCTCGGCCAGGCCGCAATGGCGGCAGCAACGCCAATACACCACGCGGTCAGCGGCGTGGCGGGCGCGGCCGCTGAAAGCGTAGCTGGCTGCTTGCTGGGTGGTTTTTCCGTGTGCAGGTAGCCCTACCATGCAAATCTGTCAGAGTTGCCGGGTTAAAATCAGGGGCTTTGTCAGGCAGTGCTTGCCTGCGGTTTATTTAATTTAGGAAATCTCTCATGGCGATCGAACGCACTCTCTCCATCATCAAACCAGACGCTGTTGCCAAAAATGTTATTGGCCAGATTTATGCCCGTTTTGAGGCCGCCGGTTTGAAAGTGGTGGCAGCCAAAATGGCGCATCTGTCGCGTAGCGAAGCCGAGGCTTTTTATGCGGTGCACAAAGAGCGTCCCTTTTTCAAGGATTTGGTGGATTTCATGATTTCCGGCCCGGTCATGATTCAGGCGCTTGAAGGTGAAAACGCTGTGCTGAAGAACCGTGACTTGATGGGCGCTACCGACCCCAAGAAAGCCGCGCCTGGCACCATCCGCGCCGACTTTGCCGACAGCATTGATGCGAATGCCGTGCATGGCTCTGACGCAGTGGACACCGCCAAGGTCGAAGTTGGCTTCTTTTTCCCCGGCATGCAGGTCTACACCCGATGAACGTGCTGACGGTATCACGGGATGTGCTTTTTGCGCTGCGGCTGCAGGCCGAGTGCAATCGGGTACAAGGGTGAATGCCGTGACGGCCAATCTTCTTGATTTCGACCTGGAAGCCTTGGCCGCGTTTTGCGAGCAGTTGGGCGAGAAGCGCTTTCGCGCAACGCAACTGTTTCGCTGGATCCACCAAAAAGGCGCCACCGATTTCAGCCAGATGACTGATCTGGCTAAATCCCTGCGCGACAAGCTGCCCGCTAGTGCACACATCCCCAAGCCGGTGCCCATTTCTACCCATGTGTCGTCCGACGGCACGATCAAATGGCTGTTCGATGTGGGCGGTGGCGATGCGGTGGAAACCGTCTTTATTCCCGAAGACGACCGCGGTACCCTGTGCATTTCGTCACAGGCGGGCTGTGCGGTGGGGTGCCGTTTTTGTTCTACCGGGCATCAGGGCTTTAGTCGCAACCTCTCCACCGCTGAAATTGTGGCGCAGCTTTGGTTTGCCGAGCACGACCTGCGTGCCCGTTTTGCCGGCACCAACACTGGTCGTGCTAAATCGAATGACCTGGGCACGAAGTCAAATGACACTCGCGTTATCAGCAACGTCGTTTTTATGGGCATGGGAGAGCCCTTGCAGAATTACGCTGCGGTCCTCCCTGCGCTGCGCATCATGCTCGACGACCATGCCTATGGCCTATCGCGACGCCGTGTCACTGTCTCCACCTCGGGCGTGGTACCTTTAATGGATAAATTAGGTGCTGACTGCCCGGTGGCACTTGCCGTGTCCCTGCATGCGCCTACTGACGCGCTGCGTGACCAACTGGTGCCGCTTAACCGCAAGTACCCGCTGAGTGAGCTGCTGGCCGCTGCGCGCCGCTACCTGGCCCATGCGCCGCGTGACTTTATTACCTTTGAATATTGCATGCTTAAAGGCGTGAACGACCAGCTCGAACATGCGCAGCAGTTGGTACGCTTGATACAAGACCCAGTTCGGGGGGTGGCGTGCAAATTCAACCTGATTCCGTTCAATCCGTTCCCCGAGTCAGGCTTGCATTGCTCAGACCGTGAAACCGTACTGGTTTTTGCCAAAATACTCAGTGATGCTGGTATAGTGACAACCGTGCGCAAAACCCGCGGCGACGATATCAACGCGGCGTGCGGCCAATTGGCGGGTGATGTGGTGGATCGTACCCACGTGATGCAACGCATGCAGCGCCAGCGCAGTGTGATGCCTTCGCCCGTTGCTAGCGCTGCCAATCTGGCTCTGGAGTCCTAACGCATGAAACTGCCCGCCGCCTTGTTGCCCGTCCGTCCGATTGCCCGCTTACCTAGCTTGGCATTTTTAGGCCTTTGCCTGTGCGCTGTAGCCCTGCTGGTTGGCTGCGCGGGCAAACCAGGTGCGCCTGCCGCCGACAGCTCCCGAGTCGAGGCCTTCACTGAATCCGATGAGCCTGAATTTCGCAAGCGCGCCCGCATCCGGCTCGAACTGGCGATTGGCTATTACGAACAAGGCCAAACGTCAGTGGCGCTAGATGAACTGAAACAGGCGCTGGCCGCTGACCCCAACTACTTTGAGGCCTTCAACCTGCGCGGGCTGATTTACATGCGTTTGAACGACCTGGGCGCTGCTGAAGACAGCTTCAAGCGTGCTGTGGCACTGAATTCGCGCGACGCCAACACCCAGCACAACTACGGCTGGTTGCTGTGCCAGCAAAGCCGCTACAGCGAATCTTTTCAGTTTTTCAGTCAGGCGTTGAGCAGCCCGTTGTATGGCGACCGAGCCAAAACATTCATGGCCCAGGGCTTGTGCCAGGCCCGCGCCGGTCAGACCACCGAGGCCGAAGGCAGCCTGTCGCGCTCATATGAGCTCGATGCTGGCAATCCGATTACCGGCTACAACCTGGCCAATCTGCTGTTTAAACGCGGTGACTTCACCCGCGCCCAGTTTTACATCCGGCGCCTTAATAACAGCGAACTTGCCAACGCCGAATCATTGTGGCTGGGCATCAAGGTAGAGCGGCGTTTGAACAACGCCGAAGCGCAGCAGCAGCTGGCAGCGCAGCTCAAGCGGCGCTTCCCGCAATCACGGGAGATCGCTTTTTACGAGCGCGGAGCCTTTAATGACTGAGGCGGTTTTACCGTTCGAGCCAGCCCCCGGCGGACAAGCTGGTGTGGCGGCAGGCACTGAGGCTGGTGCAAGCGCCTCGCCAGCCGCTGATGCCCCACTGGTTATTGAACCAAGTATGGTTGATTGCGCGCACGCAGCAGCGCAATTGCCGCACGCAGAATTGAGTGCGGGGGCCTTGCTTAAAACGGCGCGTGAGGCAGCCGGTTTGCACATTGCCGCCTTGGCGGTATTGCTTAAAGTGCCAGTTAAAAAGCTGGAGGCGCTGGAAGCAAACCATTTTGATGCCTTGCCCGACGCAGTTTTTGTGCGCGCCCTGGCCTCCAGCGTGTGCCGCACCCTCAAGATCGATCCGGCGGCGGTATTGGCAAAACTGCCGCAAAGCAACCAGCCGCGTCTGGCGTATGAAGAAACCGTGACGCACATACCGTTTCCCGCGAGCGCGGCAGCCAATGCCGGCATGCAAAGCCTGCAGGTCTCGCGTCCGCTAATGTGGTCGGTAGGCCTGTTGGTGGTTGGTGCGCTGGCTATTGGCCTGATGCCGTCTTTGCCCGAAGTTACCCGTCACTGGCAAAACGCCAAAAAAACCTTAACCGATGGCTTGGACAATGCCAGTCCAGTCAATCAGACGCCATCTTCACTTGCCCTAGAAGACAAGCCTCGCACGCTGGTAACAGAGACGCAGCCCGTTGTTGGCGCACCAGCCGTTAGCGCTGCGCTAACCGCGCCCGATCCGTTGGCAAGCAGCTCGCAAGCTGATGCAGCTGTGGGTATCCCAGCAATGTCTGTACTTCAAGCTGACGCAGGTGCAGCACCAGTTGCCCAGCGCCAGCCCGCTACGGGCATCGTTGTATTCAAGGCGCTGGCTGAGTCCTGGGTGGAAGTCACCGACAAAACGGGTACTGTGGCCCTGCGCCGCACGCTGGCCGCCGGCGAGAGCGTGGGGGCTACTGGGCCGCTGCCTTTGACGGTAGTGGTAGGCCGCGCCAACGTTACGCAGGTGCAGGTCAGAGGCAAAGCTTTTGACATGCAAACGCTGACCAAAGACAACGTAGCCCGCTTTGAGGTGAAATGATGCAATCCCCCCAACCGATTGAAGTGGTGACACCCGCCAGCAGGCACTCACGCCAAGCCAGCGTCGCCTGGGGCAGTCGTGTAGTGACCGTCGGTGGCGGCGCGCCCGTGCGCGTGCAGTCCATGACCAATACCGACACAGTGGACGCCATTGGCACCGCCATCCAAGTCAAAGAATTGGCCACGGCTGGCTCAGAACTGGTACGTATTACTGTCAACACACCTGAAGCCGCCGCGCAAGTGCCCTACATCCGCGAGCAATTGGACCGCATGGGCATTGATGTACCGTTGATTGGCGATTTCCACTACAACGGCCACCGCCTGCTGACCGACTTTCCCGATTGCGCGCAAGCCCTCTCCAAATACCGCATCAATCCCGGCAACGTTGGCAAGGGCGACAAGCATGACAAGCAGTTCGGTCAAATGATTGAAGCAGCCATGCGCTGGAAAAAACCCGTTCGCATCGGCGTCAACTGGGGCAGCCTCGATCAGGAGCTGCTGGCCGATTTGATGGACACCAACGCAGCACGCAGCGTACCTTGGGACGCCAAGCAGGTGATGTACGAAGCGCTGATCACCTCGGCCATTGAATCAGCCAATCTGGCCGAGCGCATGGGCCTTCATGGCGACCAGATCATCCTGTCTTGCAAGGTCAGCGGCGTGCAAGACCTGATCTCGGTCTACCGTGAACTGGCCCGCCGCTGCGACTACGCCCTTCACCTGGGCCTGACCGAAGCGGGCATGGGCACCAAGGGCACGGTGGCGTCGGCCACGGCACTGGGTATCTTGCTGCAGCAGGGCATCGGCGACACCATCCGCGTCTCGCTCACACCGCAGCCTGGTGAGGCGCGCACGCAAGAGGTGGTCATTGCATCAGAGATCATTCAGTCGCTCGGCTTGCGCAACTTTGTGCCTAGCGTTACCGCTTGCCCGGGTTGTGGCCGCACCACCAGCACCACCTTTCAAGAGCTGGCCAAGGAGATTGACGACTTTTTGCGCGCCCAGATGCCCGTCTGGAAGAAAAAATACCCCGGCGTTGAAAAAATGAAGGTTGCCGTAATGGGCTGCATCGTCAACGGCCCTGGCGAGAGCAAGCACGCCGACATTGGCATCAGCCTGCCCGGCACTGGCGAAGCACCGGCGGCGCCGGTGTATATCGACGGTGAAAAAGCGCTGACTTTGCGCGGTGACAACATTGCCGCTGAATTTCACCAGCTGGTTGAACGCTATATTGAAAAACGCTTTGGTGCGCATGCTGTGCAAACCGCTGCGGCATGAGCCGCTTTGTTAGTGGTTGCGTCCCACAAGCTTTATTCAACGCGATTTTTGCTATAAAATACATAGTAAATAATGATAGCGTTACCCGCACGCATCTACTGGCTTGGTTCTCGATTTAATGCTTGAAAAACAGGCTATTTTTCACAAATTTCAGGGTTGTTGATCTCCTAACCGGCCAAAAAATACGTTTTGGTGCCAGGCACCTTAAAACCAACCCTTGGCAACCGCTTGTATCCCATGGCTGAAAACTCCAACGCTCCCAAACTCACTGCCCTCAAGGGCATGAACGACATCCTGCCACCGGCTTCCGCGCGTTGGGAGTGGCTGGAAGCCCAGGTACGCGATTTGATGGCGCGCTATGCCTACCGCAATATCCGCACGCCTTTAGTGGAGTCCACGGCGCTGTTTGTGCGCGGCCTGGGCGAGGTGACGGATATTGTTGAAAAAGAGATGTACTCGTTTGCTGACAGTTTGAACGGCGAGCACCTAACCTTGCGCCCGGAGAATACCGCTGGAGTGGTACGTGCCGTGGTTGAGCATTCCTTGTTGTACGAAGGCGGCAAGCGCCTGTATTACATGGGCCCCATGTTCCGCCACGAGCGCCCGCAACGCGGCCGCTACCGCCAGTTTCACCAGATCGGCGCGGAAGCGCTGGGCTTTGCCGGGCCCGAGCTGGACGCCGAGTTGATTTTGTTGGCGCAGGCCCTGTGGCAGGCGCTGGGCTTGCAAGGTATCCGGTTGGAACTCAACAGCCTGGGCCAGCCGCCGGAGCGCCTGGCGCACCGCGCCGCACTGATTGCCTATTTTCAACAGCATGCCGCGCAGCTTGATGAAGAAGCCAAGCGCCGCCTGCACAGCAACCCGCTGCGCATTCTTGACAGCAAAAACCCCGCCATACAGGCACTGCTTGAGGCCGCGCCACAACTAATTGATTTCCTGGGGACTGCTTCGTTAGCTCATTTTGAGTCAGTGCAGACCATCTTGCAGACCAATGGCGTGGCCTACCGCATCAACCCGCGCCTGGTGCGCGGCATGGACTATTACAACCTCACGGTATTTGAATTCATAACCGACCACCTGGGCGCGCAAGGCACGGTTTGCGGTGGTGGCCGCTACGACACCCTGATTGAACAAATGGGCGGCAAACCTGCCCCCGCAGTAGGCTGGGCACTGGGCGTGGAGCGCGTGCTGGAGCTGCTGCAGGTGCAGGCGCTGGAAGTGACCGCGCCGGTGCTAGACGCCTATGCCATCGTGGGTGAGGTCAGTGCCTGGCCGCAGGTGCTGCTGGCGCTGCAGACCCTGCGTGGGCTGGGTCTGCGTGTGCAAATGCACAGCGCTGGCGGCGAAGGCCTGGCCAGCATCAAGGCGCAATTCAAGAAAGCCGATGCCAGCGGCGCTCGCTATGCATTGGTGTTTGGCGCCGACGAATTGCGCGCGGGATGCGTCACGGTTAAATCGCTGCGCGCAGCCAACCGCGATGCGGGTGTGCAAACCACCCAGCCGCTGGACAACATTGCAGCCTGGGCACAAACCCTACAATCGCACCCTGACACATCCGCTCGCTAACGCTCCCACCTATGGCCAAACAACTCAATCTCGAAGAGCAGGAACAGCTCGACGAACTCAAACATTTCTGGAAGCAGTACGGCAATCTCATCACTTGGCTGCTGATTGTGGTGTTTGGCTCAATTGCCGCCTGGAACGGCTACCAGTACTGGCAGCGCACCCGCGCTGTGCAGGTGGCGGGCCTGTTTGACGAGGTCGAACGCTTTGCCCAGGCAGGTGACCTGCCGCGCCTTGAGCGCGCTTTTGCCGACATTAAAGATAAATACGGCTCCATGGCCTATGCCCACCAGGCCGGCTTGCTGCTGGCCAAAACCGCGCATGAAAAAGGCAATACCGATGCCGCCAAAGCGGCCTTGCAGTGGGTGGCCGACAACGCGTCCGATGAGGGCTACCAGGCAATTGCGCGTTTGCGCCTGTCGGGGCTGCTTTTGCAAGCCAAGGCCTACGACGATGCGCTCAAAGCCATTGCAGGGAGCTTTCCCGCCAGCTTTACTGGCTTGGTGGCTGACCGTCAGGGCGATATTTTTGCCTTGCAGGGCAAGCGCGCCGAAGCCGTTACGGCCTACAACAAGGCTTACACCGAGCTCGATGCACGCTCAGAGTACCGCCGCATGGTCGAGATCAAGCTGACCTCGCTGGGGGCTGAACCTGCCAAACCCGTTGCGTCAGTTGCAACTACTGGGGATAAAAAGTGATTTCCAAGCGTTTTACTGGCCTGGCTTTCTACAGGCGTTCACCTGCAGCTATTATTTTTGTAGCGGCTGCAGCTTTGCTGTTGGGTGCATGTGGTAGCGGTGCAAAAAAGCCCAAACCCACTGAATTGGGGCCCAACGCAAGCCTGATTGCCGTCAAACCGCTGTGGAGCCAGCGTCTGGGTGCGGTCGATTTTTCACTGCAAATCGCCGCCCAGGGTGACACCGTGACTCTGGCCAGCAATGACGGCACCGTGGTGGCACTTGACGTCAAAACCGGCGCAGAACGCTGGCGCGCCAGTTTGGCCACAGCGCTTACTGCAGGCGTTGGGAGCGACGGCAAGCTAGCCGCCGTGGTCACTCGCAACAACGAACTCGTGATGCTGGATGGCGGGCGCGAATTGTGGCGTCAAAAACTGGCAGCCCAGGTCTACACCGCGCCGTTTGTGGCCGGTGGTCGCGTGTTTGTGCTCGCTGCTGACCGCTCAGTTACGGCATTTGACGGTAAAGGCGGGCGCCAGTTGTGGTCGCAGCAACGTCCCGGCGAACCCCTGGTATTGCGCCAGGCGGGCGTCATGCTGGCGGTGGGCGATACGCTGGTGGTGGGTTTGTCTGGTCGTCTGGTGGGCATGAACCCGCTTAATGGCAGCAGCCGCTGGGAGGCGCCCATTGCCTCGCCGCGTGGCGTCAATGAGGTCGAGCGCCTGGTGGACTTGGTGGGCAGTGTGAGCCGCGTCAACAATGTCGTGTGTGCTCGTTCTTACCAAACCGCGGTGGGCTGCGTGGACGCGCAGCGTGGCAACCTGCTGTGGAGCAAACCCGCCGACGGCGCACAAGGCGTACATGGCGATGAGCGCCAGGTGTACGGCAGCGAAGCGGATGGCAAGGTGTTGGCCTGGGCGCGCGGCGACGGCCAGCGCGTTTGGAGCAACGAGGCCTTGCGTTACCGCGACCTGTCTGCGCCACTGTTGTATGGCCGTGCCTTGGTAGTGGGTGATGCTGCCGGGTTTTTGCATTTTTTGTCCCCAGCGGATGGCAGCTTGCTCACCCGTGTGTCTACCGACGGTCAGGCCCCAGTGGGTGCGCCAGTGCAGGCTGCTGGCGTGCTGGTCACCATCACGCGCAATGGTACGGCCTATGGATTTTCTACCGAGTGACCGCAGCAGCATTTAAAGCAATACGCAATCCATGAAACCAGTGCTTGCGTTGGTCGGCCGACCCAACGTCGGCAAGTCCACGCTGTTTAACCGCCTGACGCAAACGCGTGACGCCATCGTGGCCGATTACGCAGGCCTCACGCGTGACCGCCACTATGGCAATGGCAAGCTGGGTAAGCACGAGTTCATCGTGATCGATACGGGCGGTTTTGAGCCTGACGCTGCCAGCGGCATCTATAAGGAAATGGCCAAGCAGACCCAACAGGCGGTGGCCGAGTCTGACGTGGTGATTTTTGTACTTGACGCTCGCGGCGGCTTGTCAGCGCAAGACCATGACATCGCCAAATACCTGCGCCGTCTGGGCAAAACCACCTTGCTGGCCGCCAACAAGGCCGAGGGCATGACGCAAGGCCAGCAGTTGGTGGAGTTTTTTGAACTGGGCCTGGGCGAGGTGCTGCCGGTATCGGCCGCGCACGGGCAGGGTATTCGCAGCCTGGTAGAGCAGGCGCTGGCCGCCGCCAATATGCCGCAAGACGCGCAGCCGCTTGAGGAAGACAGTGGCGTCATCAAGCTGGCAGTGGCAGGCCGCCCGAATGTGGGTAAATCCACCCTGATCAATACCTGGCTAGGTGAAGAGCGGCTGGTGGCCTTTGACATGCCCGGCACCACGCGCGACGCTATCAGTGTGCCGTTTGAGCGCAATGGGCAAAAATTTTCCTTGATTGACACGGCTGGACTGCGCCGCCGCGGCAAGGTGTTTGAGGCAATCGAGAAATTCTCGGTGGTCAAAACCCTGCAAGCCATTGAATCGGCGCATGTGGTGCTGCTGCTGGTTGATGCCACACAGGGCGTGACCGACCAGGACGCGCACATTGCAGGCTATATTTTGGAGAGTGGCCGCGCCGTGGTGGTGGCCGTGAACAAATGGGATGCCATCGACGATTACCAGCGCCAACTGGTGCAGCGCTCAATTGAAACTCGGCTGGCATTTTTAAAGTTTGCTTCGCTGCACCTGATCTCTGCAACCAGGCGCCAAGGCATTGGCCCACTGTGGCAGTCGATTGGTCAGGCGCATAAATCGGCGTTTTGCAAAATGTCCACACCGCTGCTCACGCGCCTGTTGCTAGAGGCCGTGCAGTTCCAGTCGCCCCAGCGCTCGGGCATGTTCCGCCCCAAGCCACGCTATGCCCACCAGGGTGGCATGAATCCACCCGTCATCGTGATTCATGGCAATTCGGTGGAGCATATTCCTGATTCCTACAAGCGCTTTCTGGAAGGGCGCTTTCGCAAGGCGTTTGACCTGGTGGGTACACCGTTGCGCATCGAAATGAAGACGTCGAGCAACCCGTACGCGGGCAAAGCCGCTTGAGCGCAGCCCGGATTCAAGCGCCCTGCGCCAGCGTGGGGGAATTACGGGCTTGACATTTTGCACAAAGCACCCCATGTGCTATCGTGAAATGCTTATAACAACTCTTGAACACGGAGAATATCGTGAGCAACAAAGGTCAGCTACTGCAAGACCCGTTCTTGAACACATTGCGCCGAGAGCATGTGCCAGTGTCGATTTACCTGGTGAACGGCATCAAGCTGCAAGGTCAGATTGAATCCTTTGACCAGTACGTGGTGTTGCTGCGCAACACCGTGACGCAAATGGTCTACAAGCACGCCATTTCCACCATTGTTCCTGGCCGCGCCGTAAATTTTGCTGCGGCTGAAGATGGAGACGCTGGTGCTGCGTAGCAAAGTTGGCTTGATCATCAGCTCACGCCTGTTCAACTTTATGGCTGGCCTGTTCACTTGACAACGCTTGAACTGTCCGGGGCGAGTCCCGTCAAAGCCGTGCTGGTGGGGGTCGACTTTGGTGCCCCCCTGTTTGACGCTCAACTCACCGAACTCGGCTTGCTCGCGCAAACTGCTGGTTTGATGCCGGTGGCCAGCATCACGTGTAAACGCCAAGCCCCTGACGCCGCATTATTTGTGGGCAGTGGTAAAGCCGAGGAGATCAAGCTGCTGGCTGAGCAGCACGGCGCTGCTGAGGTGCTGTTTGACCAGTCGCTCAGCCCGGCACAGCAACGCAATCTCGAGCGTGTGTTGGGCCTGCCGGTGAATGATCGCACTTTGCTGATCCTTGAAATATTTGGCCAGCGCGCCCGTAGTCATGAGGGTAAGCTGCAAGTGGAACTGGCGCGTTTGCAGTATTCCATGACGCGTCTGGTGCGGCGCTGGTCGCACCTGGAGCGCCAGCGCGGCGGCATTGGCGCGCGTGGTGGGCCGGGCGAGACTCAAATTGAGTTAGACCGGCGCATGATTTCCAGCGCCATTAAGCGCACCAAGGAGCGGCTGGAAAAGGTTAAAAAACAGCGCCATACCCAACGCCGCCAACGCGACCGGCAGGGTACTTTTGCCGTTTCCCTAGTGGGCTATACCAACGCAGGGAAATCTACCTTGTTCAATGCGCTGGCTAAAACGCGTGTTTATGCGGCTGACCAACTTTTTGCCACGCTTGACACCACCACACGCCAGCTCTATCTTGGCCAAGACGGTGCGGGTGTCAGTCGGCAGGTGTCGCTATCCGACACAGTGGGTTTTATTCGCGATTTACCACACGGTTTAATTGATGCCTTTGCTGCAACCTTGCAGGAAGCTGCTGATGCCGACGTGCTGTTGCATGTGGTGGATGCGGCCAGCCCTGAGCACCTTGAGCAAATTGTGCAGGTGCAGCGCGTACTGGAAGAAATTGGCGCGCAAAATGTGCCGCAGGTGCTGGTGTTCAACAAGCTGGATGCGCTGGAATCTGCGCGCCAGCCCTTGGTATTGCAAGATATTTATGAGCTGAACGGGCAACCACTCACCCGTCTGTACGTAAGCGCAGCACAGGGGCAAGGCCTGGATGGGCTGCGCCAACACCTCATTGCCCTGGCAGATGCGGCCCAAGCGCAACGCCGCCCCCTTGATATGCCCGACAATCCCCCAGTTGTTGCCGAGGCTGTCGCCTGATTAGGCACAATCGCAATTCCATAAATTTGAGACGCTGCATGAATCTGAACCTCCGCGCCCTGCGCTGGGCCCTTTTATATGACCGCATCAGCGGCATGTTCAACCTGAACGACTCGCGCTGGGGCCGTGCTGACGACAAAGCCCCAGAGGGCAACAAACCTGGTGACGAGCCTGCAACACCCACGCCAGCGCCAACGCCTGTTGCACCAGAGCCCGCGTCTGACAATAGCCGTGGCCAAAACCGACCCCAGAGCGCCAACCAGGGCCCGCCTGATTTGGATGAACTGTGGCGTGATTTCAACCGAAAACTTGGCGGCTTGTTTGGCGGCAACAAGAATGGCGGACGCGGTGGTGCCAATGGTGGCCGCTTCGGTGGCGGTGGTGGCCCGGGCGGCTTTCAGCCCAACATGAAAAGCGCTGGCATTGGGGCTGGACTCATTGCCGGTGTGGTGTTTCTAATCTGGATGGGCACAGGGTTTTTCATTGTGCAAGAGGGTCAGCAGGCCGTGATTACCGAGTTTGGTAAGTACAAGTCATCGGTTGGAGCTGGCCTCAAATGGCGCTTGCCCTATCCAATTCAACGCCATGAATTAGTGTTTGTAACGCAAATTCGCTCGGTTGATGTGGGGCGCGACACCATCATTAAGGCTACCGGCCTGCGCGAGTCAGCCATGTTGACTGAAGACGAAAACATTGTGGAAATCAAATTTGCCGTGCAATACCGCTTGAGCGATGCGCGTGCTTTTTTGTTTGAGAGCAAAAATCCAGCAGAAGCCGTGGTGCAGGCGGCAGAAACTGCTGTGCGCGAGGTAGTGGGCAAGATGCGCATGGATTCAGCCTTGTCTGAAGAGCGCGACCAAATCGGTCCACGCGTGCGCACTCTTATGCAAACTATTTTGGACCGCTACAAGGTTGGTATTGAGGTGGTGGGTATTAACTTGCAGCAAGGCGGTGTGCGCCCGCCCGAGCAGGTACAGGCCGCGTTTGACGATGTGCTTAAGGCCGGGCAAGAGCGTGAGCGTGCTAAAAACGAAGCCCAAGCTTATGCCAATGATGTCATCCCGCGTGCTGTCGGCTCGGCCTCGCGCCTGAAAGAAGAGTCGGAAGCCTACAAAGCCCGCATCGTGGCGCAGGCTGCCGGTGACGGCCAACGCTTTCGCGCGGTACTGGCTGAATACCAGAAAGCCCCGCAAGTTACGCGTGACCGCATGTACCTCGATGCCATGCAGCAGATCTATACCAACGTCACCAAAGTGCTGGTCGACACGCGACAGGGCTCCAACTTGCTGTACCTGCCGCTGGACAAAATCATTCAGCAGTCGACGGTAGTTGAGCCTAGCCCTCCGACTGCAACCACGCCAGCTGCTACGCCTGCCGTGGTTGCGCCCGCGGATGCCCGTGCGCGCGACACCGGCCGCAGCCGCTGAAGGAAAAAATTATGAACAGAATCGGATTTATCGTTACGTCGCTGCTGGTGCTGTTGGCACTGGGTAGTTCTATGTTGTTTGTGGTGGATCAGCGCCAGTTTGGCGTGGTTTACGCCTTGGGCCAGATTGAAAAAGTCATCACTGAACCGGGCCTCAATTTCAAACTACCGCCGCCGTTTCAGAACGTCTCATACATCGACAAGCGCTTGCTCACGCTGGATAGCACCGACACCGAGCCCATGCTGACTGCTGAGAAGCAGCGCGTGGTGATTGACTGGTATGTGCGCTGGCGCATTACCGATCCGCAGGAATACATTCGCAACGTGGGCCTTGACGAAAACGCCGGCGCCAACCAGCTCAACCGCGTGGTGCGCAACGCCTTACAGGAAGAAATCAACAAGCGCACCGTTAAAGAGTTGCTGTCAGCCAAGCGTGAAGCGCTGATGGCCGATGTCAAACGTGAAACCCTGGAGGCCGTGCGCGGCATTAAACCCTGGGGTGTCGATGTGGTGGATGTACGCATTACGCGTGTGGACTATGTCGATGCCATCACCGAATCGGTCTACCGCCGTATGGAAGCCGAGCGCAAGCGCGTGGCCAATGAATTGCGTTCCACCGGTGCGGCTGAAGGTGAAAAAATCCGCGCTGATGCTGACCGCCAGCGTGAAGTGGCTTTGGCCAATGCCTACCGCGATGCACAAAAAATCAAGGGCGAGGGCGATGCCGAAGCGGCAAAAACCTATGCCGAAGCCTTTGGCCGCGATGCGCAATTTGCCCAGTTTTACCGCAGCCTGGAGGCCTACAAAGCCAGTTTTGGTAAAAAGAGTGATGTAGTGGTTTTGGACCAGTCATCCGAATTCTTCAAGGCCATGCGTGGCAATGCGGCGCCTGCAGCGCCCGCGCCTGCCAAGCGCTAAGCCTGTGCGCAGCACAATGAGTGCTGCGCGGCTTGGAGTGTGTCTGGTCAGTGCACCAGCTAAGCCGCGGGGCTGGCTGGTGGGCGGGCTCGCACTGGCCCGCTAGAATCCTGTTTTTAACAGTGCCGCACAATTTTCCTACTCATGTTCGCTTGGCCAACTGTTGCCTGGTCGCTGCCTGACCATATTGCCGATGTCTTGCCCAGCGAGGCGCGGCACATCGAAGAATTGCGCCGCCTGCTGCTGGATGCCGCCCGTGGCTATGGTTACGAGTTGGTCATGCCGCCGCTGCTGGAACACCTGGAATCCTTGCTAACCGGCACCGGCCAGGCCTTGGATTTGCAAACCTTCAAGTTGGTCGACCAGCTGTCGGGGCGCACCCTGGGCCTGCGTGCCGACAGTACACCGCAGGTGGCCCGCATAGACGCGCATTTGCTCAACCGCACCGGCGTTACCCGCCTGTGTTACTGCGGCCCGGTGCTGCACACCCGCCCACAGCAGCCGCATGCTACGCGCGAACCGCTGCAATTTGGTGCCGAGATTTACGGCCACGCCGGGTTGGAGGCTGACCTGGAAGCGCTGTCGTTGGCGCAAGATTGCCTCGTAGCTGCGCAAGTGCAGCACACCAGCATAGACTTGGGCCACGTCGGCATTGTGCGGGCCTTGCTTGCATTGCAACCCGCGTTTGATGGCCAGGATCCCGTACTGGCGCAAGTGCATGCTGCATTGGCCGCCAAGGACGCCAGCGAACTTGCCGCCCTAACCCGCAGCTTCGCTCCTGCCTGCCGAGATGGCTTGCAAACCCTGGTGCAACTGTATGGCGACCATAAAGTTCTGATTGAAGCCGAAAAAGCCTTCAAGTCCAATGAGGGCGTGCAGATGGCGCTATCGAATCTAAAGTGGCTGGCAAGCCACCTGCCTGCCCAAAGCGTGACCTTTGACCTGGCTGATCTGCGCGGCTATGCGTATTACAGCGGCATGCGCTTCACCATTTACACCAAGGGCCAACCCGACGCATTGGTGCGCGGTGGCCGCTACGACGGCGTGGGCGCTGTGTTTGGTCACGCGGTGCAACACGAGCGCCCAGCCGTAGGCTTTAGCCTGGACCTGAAACAACTGGTTAGCGCTGTAGTGCCGCATCCGCAAAAAGCCGCAATTCGTGCGCCTTGGGGTGAGGACGCTGGTTTGCGTGCGGCTATTGCCGCGCTGCGTGCGCAGGGCGAGGTGGTAGTGTGCGTGCTGCCTGGGCATGAAAGCGAGATTGATGAATTTCACTGCGACCGCGAACTCACGCACGCAGCCGGGCAATGGATTGTGAAAGCTGTTAACTAATGAATGCAACAACAAAAACCATAGGCCGCAACGTGGTGGTAGTTGGCACCCAGTGGGGCGACGAAGGCAAGGGCAAGCTGGTTGACTGGTTGACCGAAATGGCGCAAGGCGTGGTGCGCTTTCAAGGCGGCCACAACGCTGGCCACACCTTGGTCATTAACGGCCACAAGACCGCGCTGCACCTGATTCCCAGCGGCATCATGCGCCCCGGCATCAAGTGCTATATCGGCAACGGCGTGGTGGTGTCGGTGCCCAAGCTGCTGGAAGAAATTGAAGGCCTGGAAAAAGCCGGCGTTGAGGTGCGCTCGCGCCTGCGCATCAGCGAGGCCTGCCCCCTGATTTTGCCGTTTCATGCGGCCCTGGACGTAGCGCGCGAGGCTTACAAAGAGCAGTGCGGCACCGAGCGCATTGGCACCACCGGGCGCGGCATTGGCCCGGCCTATGAAGACAAGATTGCCCGCCGCGCATTGCGCGTGCAAGACCTGAAATACCCCGAGCGCTTCGCCACCAAATTGCGCGAGCTGCTGGGGCTGCACAACTTTACGCTGGTTAATTACCTCAAGGCCCCGGCGCTGGATTTTGACGCCATATACGCCGAGGCCATGCGCCAAGCTGAGCAGATCAAACCCATGATGGCTGACGTGTCGCGCGAATTGAATGAAGCGCACCGCAACGGCGCCAACCTGCTGTTTGAAGGCGCGCAAGGCACGCTGCTGGATGTGGACCACGGCACCTACCCGTTTGTCACGTCAAGCAATTGCGTGGCTGGCAACGCTGCTGCGGGGGCTGGCGTGGGACCGGGCATGTTGCACTACATTCTGGGCATCACCAAAGCCTATTGCACGCGTGTGGGCGGCGGCCCGTTTCCCACCGAGCTGGATTGGGAAACGCCTGGCACCGTGGGCTATCACCTGGCCACCGTGGGCGCCGAAAAGGGCACCACCACTGGCCGCGCGCGCCGCTGCGGCTGGTTTGACGCCGCGTTGCTTAAACGTAGCGCTCAGGTCAATGGCCTGTCCGGCCTGTGCATCACCAAACTCGATGTGCTGGATGGCATCAAAGAGCTGCTGCTGTGCACCGGCTATGAACTCGATGGCGAACACACTGACATCCTGCCCATGGGCGCTGACGAAATTGCCCGCTGCAAACCGGTATATGAAACCCTGCCCGGCTGGAGCGACTCCACCGTGGGCGTCACGCAATACGACAAGCTGCCGATCAATGCACGCCTGTATTTGCAGCGTATCGAGCAAGTCACAGGTGTGCCGGTAGATTTAATTTCCACCAGCCCCGACCGCGACCACACCATCCTGATGCGGCATCCTTACCTGCCCTAGCTTTAACCGGAGACCAGCTTGCTGACCGAAGACGGAAAACACCTGTACGTGTCGTATGACGAGTACCACAAGCTGATTGAAAAGCTGGCCATCAAGGTGCACCACTCCGATTGGCCATTTGACACAATTTTGTGCCTAGCCCGTGGTGGCTTGCGCCCTGGCGACATTTTGAGCCGCATTTTTAACAAGCCATTGGCTATCATGTCCACCAGCTCTTACCGTGCCGAGGCAGGCACGGTGCAGGGCAAGCTCGACCTGGCACGCTTTATCACCACACCGCAAGGCGAGATTGCCGGGCGCGTGCTGCTGGTGGACGACCTAGCCGACACGGGACACACCTTGCATGCCGTGATAGACATGCTCAAGTCGAGTTACCCTGCCATTACCGAGCTGCGCACCGCGGTGATCTGGGTTAAGGGCATGTCAGCGTTTACGCCCGACTATTCGGTGGAACTGCTGCCCACCAATCCCTGGATTCACCAACCGTTTGAAAGCTACGACGCCATGGGCGTGGAGCAACTCTTGGCCAAATGGAAAATTTGAGCCCCTGACAGGCAACCCTGCCATGAGCCATCAAACAACCCAACTCATTCACCACCCTTACACGCCGCCACAAGGTTTTGTCGCCCCACAGCTGCCGGTGTACAAGGCGTCTACTGTGATTTTTCCCAGTGTCGCGGCCATGCGTGCCCGCGATTGGCAGCACAAAACCGGTTACACCTACGGCCTGCACGGAACGCCCAGCACGTTCGTTCTTGAAGAGCGCCTGTGCACCCTGGAAGGTGGCCTGCAATGCGTGCTGGCCCCTAGTGGCCTTGCGGCCATCGCCAATGTCAACCTGGCTTTGCTGCAAGCCGGTGATGAGGTGCTGCTGCCCGACAACGTTTACGGCCCCAACAAAGTCATGGCGCGTGGCGAGTTGAAGGCCTATGGCATCAGCCACCAGTTTTACGACGCGATGAATCCAGCCGACTTGGCCGCGAGGCTGAGCAACAAAACCCGGCTGGTCTGGCTCGAAGCGCCGGGCTCCGTCACGCTCGAATTCCCCGATTTGATCGCCCTGCTGCGCCTGTGTAAAGCGCGCAATATCACTACTGCGCTGGACAACACCTGGGGCGCTGGCCTGGCCTTCAACCCGTTTACATTTGACGACGGACAGGGCGTTGATATTTCAGTGCACGCATTGACCAAATATCCCAGTGGAGGCGGTGATGTGCTGATGGGCAGTTGCATTACCCGCAGTGACGCCTTGCATCAGCAACTCAAACTCAGCCACATGCGTCTAGGCTTTGGCGTGGGAGCCAATGATGTGGAGGCCGTCTTGCGCAGCCTGCCCAGTCTGGCGTTGCGCTACCAGGCGCATGACTTAGCCGCCCGCGAGTTGGTGCTCTGGTGCGCCCAGCAAGCCGAATTTGTCCAAGTGCTGCACCCGGCCTGGACGCCATCGCCGGGGCATGTGCATTGGCAACAGGTCTGCGGCACGGCGGGCAAGGCGGCGGGGTTGTTCAGCGTGATCGTCCATGAGCGGTTTAACTCCGCACAAGTGGATGCTTTTTGCGAGGCATTGCAATTGTTCAAACTCGGTTACTCATGGGGCGGCCCCATCAGCCTGGTGGTACCTTATGACCTGACCAGCATGCGACAGTGTTGGCCCACCGGCTTGCAGCGTGGCACAGTGGTACGTTTTTCTGTGGGCTTGGAGGCAGTAGACGATTTGCGTGCCGATTTAGAGCAAGCCCTGGCTGTGTTGCGTTGAACGCTCTATGCCCACACGCAATTTGCTGATGATTTCAAGGCGCTTTGATGAAAAGCGCCACTATTGCCTTACAGTAGTGTGAATTATATTGAAAGCATACCTTGGCCACACCCAATTACGCCTACGAAAAGCGCCAAAAAGAACTCGCCAAAAAGCGCAAAAAAGAAGAGAAGCTGAAGAAACCCAAGCCTGATGAAATGGGATCGACCAGCCAAAGCGATGCGGTTAATCCAGCGCAGGGCCAGTCTGCAGGTTAGCCTTCCACCCGGCAACACCTTGATCAACTCGGGGCTTATTCACCTGAACAAGATTCAGCGTGTGTTACACCTCAAGGCCTGACACCAGGTGTCTCAAGCACCATGCCTTGCGCGCGCTGCGCCAGATACAACTCCAGCTCCAGCATTTCAGCCGCGTCCCAGGCGTAAGGCTGGGCGCGCACCCCCGTCATGCAGTTACGCAGACGCCGTTGCAGTGCGCCTACGGCTTGCCACTCGAGCCGGTATTGCGGGTAGCCGGTGGGGTGAGCTTGCGGGATAGTGCTGCCGCCCAGCCGCTGGCCGGCCAACTGGTTGTGACATTGCGCGCATGACAGATTAAGCTGGCCCATGCGCTGGTGAAACAGCTGCTCACCTTTGGCACGGTGAATAGCCAGCCGCTCGTCTGGCGGTGGGTTGATGGGCAGTCCACGGGACTGCAAGCCGACAAAGCTCTCCAGTCCTAGCGAATCAGGGCCTTGCGCGGGCAGGGCCTGGGCCTGCTGGTGTTTGACACGGCACTGGTTGATGCGTTGCTGCAAATTTACCGGGCGGTTCAAGCTGCCGTCAAACGCCGGGTAACGGGTGGCGACACCTTTCATGCTGCTGGCGGCATCGCCGTGACAGGTAGCGCAGGCCTTGTTGCTGGCGCCCTGATTTTTCTGCCACAGGGCACGGCCATCTTGTACCCACAGCATGCCGGGGTTTTGCGAGTCGTCTTTTTGCAGCGCCTGGGTAGATGGGCTCATAAATTCATAACCCGAGCGGCGGGAATCGGCGGGATGGCTGCCTTGTGCCTGCGCCGCTGTGGCCGCCAGCAAGGCCGCGCACGCCAGCCAGCGCAAAAAGGTGAGGGGCTGCAACAAAGCGTTCAGCCCGTGATGCTCAGCACATGGGTTTCGGCCTGGCTGAACCCCTTGTCGCCTTCCCAGCCAAAGCGCAATGTGGCGCTGACTGTGGCACGCACATAAAACGCCAGGTAGGGGTTGGCCGAAATGGCCGGGAACAGGTCAGCGGCAAACACGGGCTCGTCGTTGTAGTGGCAGACAAAGCGGGTGATGATGTCGCGCGGCAGCAGCCGACCTTCATCGCCCGAGCGAAAACCTGTTTCCATCGGGTGGCCAATCAGCACCCGAATTTCCACCAGGTCGCCGCGCTTGGCGCTGGCAGGGGCGGTGATTAGGGTGCGCGCCATTACACGTCGCCCTCAATGCAGGCGGCCAGCGTGACCAGCACATCCACAGTGTGCGACCAGTACGAGCCATCGCTCAGCTGCGCCACTGCAATAAGCTTTTGCGAGGTGGCCAGCCGTATGCGGGTGGCTGCCCAAGCCTTACCGCTGCCCGGCATGAAATAAAAGCGCGCCACCTCGCGCTGCGGGTTGCGTTCATTGAAGATGGCAATGCTTTTGACGTGGTCCGCAGCAGTCATCGGGCTGTCCAGCGTTACGGTGAGAGCCACAGAATTGCCGTTGTCTACTAGCGCAGGCACGTCAAGTTGGACTTTGCCGGGCTGTATTTTTTGGCCTTCCGTATAGGTGGCCAAGGCACTGGCCAGGTCAGGCACGGCGGCGGCAGTGGGGCAAGTCATCAGCGTTACCAGCAGGCCACCACCTGCGGTCAGCAGTTGACGGCGTTTGTTGGCTTGGGATTGGGTTTGCACGGCGCTGTTCATTCACGCAGGCTGCTTAAAAAAGCCACAACGTCCTCAATTTCTTGCGCTTTTAACAGTGGCTTGCCCTGCCAGGCATTGCCCACACGCTGCAAACCTGCCGGGTTGTAGTACGGCGGCATGATGGAGTTGGGATTGAGCAGGCGCGCATCTACCAGGCGCAGGCGCAACTGGCCAGGACTCCAGCGCGCGCCAGCGCCAGCTAGGCTGGGTGCCAGATTGCCCTGCTGAGGCTCCTCGGGGAACGGGCCGCTGTGGCACAGCAGACACAGGCCGACCTGGCGATTGGCCACAATGGCGCGGCCAGCCACTGGGTTGCCCGGTTGCTGCGTCAAGGATTCAGGCACGGCATCGCCTACTTGGCCGATAGCCAACGGCGCTGGCGCAGATGGACCGGGCAGTTGCGCATGGCTGGTGGACACGCCGAGCAGGCCAGCCGCCAAACAACCCATTTGCCATGCCAGCAGCCATTTCATGCCCGCTTGAGACTCTGGTCTTTCAGCGGCAAATCGCGGATGCGCTTACCGGTCGCAGCAAAAATCGCGTTCAGCACCGCTGGTGCGGCTACCGCAATGGTGGGCTCGCCCACACCGCCCCAAAAGCCGCCTGACGGCATCACAATGGTTTCCACCTTGGGCATATCGGCTAGTTTGAGTACCGGGTAAGTATTGAAGTTTTCCTGCTCCATGCGGCCGCCCTTGACCGTGCATTCCTGGTACAGCGCAGCAGACAAACCGTAGACAAACGAGCCTTCCACCTGCGCCTCGATTTGCTGTGGATTGACTGCGTGACCGCAATCGGTAGCGGCCACAATTCGGTGGATTTTGAGCACGCCCTCTTTGCTCACCGACACCTCGGCGCAAGCTGCCACGTAGCTACCAAAGCCCATGGTTTGCGCCAGCCCGCGGTAGACGTTTTGCCCGCCGATTTTGGCTGCTGGTTTGCCCCAGCCCACGCGCTCGGCCACGGCGTTGAGCACGGCCAGGTGCTTGGGGCTTTGGCTCATGAGCTTGCGCCGCAATGCCAGCGGGTCTTGCTGAGTGGCGTGGGCAATTTCGTCAAGAAACGATTCCAGGTAAATCGCGTTCTGATTCAAATTGACGCCGCGCCAAAAGCCCGGTGGCACGGCCGGATTGCGCATGGCGTGGTCAATCAGGACCGTGGGAAAGGTGTAGCCAATCGAGGCCTCAGGGCCAGGCGGGTTCAAGCCCTGGAACACCACCGGGTCCTTGCCATCCTTGATGTTTTGCGGAAACAGCGCCGCCAAAATGGACTGGCCAGAAATACGCATGTGCAGACCAGTGATGTTGCCCTGCGCATCCAGCCCCGCGCTCAGCTTGCACTGGGTGATGGGGTGGTAGTTGCCGTGCAGCATGTCCTCCTCGCGCGACCACAGCAGCTTGACTGGCACACCGGGCATTTCTTTCGCAATGGCCACTGCTTGGCGCACCCAGTCGTGCACGGCACCACGGCGGCCAAAACCGCCACCCAGGTGCAGTTTGTAGACCTCGCATTTGGCGGGTGGCAGGCCAATGGCCTCGGCTGTAGCGGCCAATGCGGCTTCGCCGTTTTGCGTAGGTGTCCAAACTTCGCAGCGTTCGGGCTGGCCTACGGCATTGAGCGTCACCTTGGCGGTGGCGTTCATGGTTTCCATGGTGGCGTGGTTTTGAAAAGGGTAGCTGTACACCGCCTCAATCTTGCGCGCCGATGCCGCAATCGCAGCGCGGGCGTCGCCACTGCTGTTGCCCACGACCGCTTCGTTGGCGTCAAGCCCGGTTTTAAGCATCTGCGCAATGCTGGCACTGGACATTTGCGCGTTGGGGCCGTTGTCCCAAACAATTGGCAGTGCATCCAGCGCGGTTTTGGCGCGCCACCAAGTGTCAGCCACTACCGCCACGGCGCTGTCGCCCACTTGCACAACTTTCTTTACGCCGGGCTTTTGCATCACGGCAGCGGCGTCAAAACTTTTGACTTTGCCGCCAAACACCGGGCAGTCTTTGATGGCGGCGTTGAGCATGCCGGGCAATTTGAGGTCGCTGCCGTAGATTTGCGCGCCGGTGGTTTTTTCCACCGTGTCCAGCCGGGCCAGGCGCTTGCCAGTAATTTTCCAGTCTTTCGGGTCTTTCAGCACCACACTGGCAGCTACTGGCGGCGTCACTTTGGCAGCAGCATCGGCCATTTTTCCAAAGCTTACGCTGCGGCCGCTGGGGGTGTGCGTGATGACGCTATTGGCCGCGCGGCACTCGGTGGATGGCACTTTCCACTCATCGGCGGCGGCTTGCACCAGCATCATGCGGGCGGCAGCGCCACCTTTGCGCACATAGTCTTGCGACTCGCGTATGCCGCGGCTGCCACCGGTGGAAAAGTTGCCCCAGGCACGGTTGCGCGCCAGGTTTTGGCCGGGCGTGGGGTATTCGGTGGTGACCTTGGCCCAGTCGCATTCCAGTTCCTCGGCTACCAGTTGCGCCAGGCCGGTCAGGCTGCCTTGGCCCATTTCAGAGCGGGCAATGCGGATGACCACCGTGTCGTCGGGTTTGACGACCACCCAGGCGTTGATTTCGGGGGCCAATGTCAGGACAGGCGTTGCCGGGGCGGCGTTTTGCGCCAACACATTGCCTGCAAACGGAATGTGAAATGCCACCACCAGACCACCACCAGCGGCGGCCGACGCTTGCAAAAAGTGGCGGCGGGAGGGCTTTTTGATAGCGGCCGCACTGGCGTTCACGGATGTCAGTATGGTGCTCATGTGGTGCTCCCATCGGCGTGGGTGATGGCCAGACCAGCGATTTTGGTGCTGCCCGTGGCGGCAGCCTTGATGCCGGCGCGGATGCGGTTGTAGGTGCCGCAGCGGCAGATGTTGGTCATGGCTTCGTCAATGTCTTTGTCGGTGGGATTCGATTTGGCTTTGAGCAAGGCGGCAGCGGCCATAATCATGCCGCTTTGGCAGTAGCCGCATTGCGGCACGTCCAGCGCGGCCCAGGCTTTTTGAATCGGGTGCGAGCCATTGGGCGAAAGCGCCTCGATGGTGACAATTTTTTCTTTGCTCAGGGTGGAGATGGGCCGCACGCAGCTGCGGCTGGGTACGCCGTCAATGTGCACGGTGCAGGCACCGCACTGAGCCACGCCGCAGCCGTATTTGGTGCCGGTCAGGCCCAGTTGCTCGCGCAGGACCCACAAAAGTGGGGTATCGGGCTCGGCCTCAAAATCGCGCAGCGCGCCGTTGATGTGAAGTTGAGTCATAGGGCGTCCTTGGGTAATGAGGAGCATGGATGAAAGTCGGTGAAATATCCTAGCGCACTGCAGCAGCTAATGCATTGGCTGCTGCAATAGCTGACTGGAACGCTGCGGGCGCAGCCGGGTTTAATCGGCCAGACACGCAACAGCCGTTTGAAAACCGGCTTGCACAGCTATCAATTTTGATAGCGGAAGTCGCATAGCCCTGTTAGCTTGAAGGCCAGTTTGATACTTGAAAAGGGTGCTTGGCAGCCTTAAAAACATTGTCAAGGCTTAAAAACGGCTAAAACCAAGGGGAATTAAAAAATCAGAAAAACAGGCGATTTTCAATTGCCAAAAAAGCCTGGAAGCCAATGTGGGTGTGCGGGTAACGCTATCAAAAAATACTATTATTTAGGTAGCAAATCATCGGGCAGCACGGCGGTAACTTCAATTTCGACCTTGGCGCGCGCTTCCACCAAACCGGCCACCTGCACGCAGGTCATCGCCGGGAAATGTTTGCCCATGACCTCGCGGTAGACGCTGCCCAAGGCGCGCAGGCTGGCCAAGTATTCATCGCGGCTGGTCACGTACCAGGTCATGCGCACCATGTGCTGCGGTCCCGCGCCGCCCGCTTGCAACACACCCACGATGTTTTGTAGCGCCTGGCGGGTTTGCATTACAAAGTCGTCGCTCTCAAACTGCTGGGCGGCGTTCCAGCCGATCTGGCCGCCCACAAACAACAAAGTGCCGCGTGCCATCACGCCGTTGGCATAGCCCTTGGGCTCGGCCCAGCCGGGCGGTTGGAGTTTTTGCATGGGTGCTCTCCGGTGTTTTCAGGTTGTGCGCAGTTTGAAGCGCTGGAGTTTGCCGGTTTCGGTGCGCGGCAGCGCCGCCACAAATTCAACTTGGCGCGGGTATTTGTAGGGGGCCAGTGTGGCTTTCACATGGTCTTGCAAAGCCTGGGCGGTCTGGGGCGTGCCCGCGTGGCCGGGCCGCAGCACGCAAAAGGCTTTGACCAGCATGCCGCGCTCGGTGTCGGGCACACCCACCACGGCGCATTCGGCCACGGCCGGGTGTTGCAGGAGCGCGTCTTCGACCTCGGGCCCGCCGACGTTGTACCCCGCGGTGATGATCATGTCGTCGGCCCGCGACTGGTAGAAAAAGTAGCCGTCGGCGTCTTGCGCGACCGCGTCGCCGGGGTGGTTCCAGCCGTTTTTTACGTAGTTGCTCTGGCGCGCGTCATCCAAATATTTGCAGCCCGTGGGCCCGATAACGGCCAGCGAGCCGACGCTGCCGCGCGGCATTTCTTGGCCGTTTTCATCGACCACTTTGGCGCTGTAGCCTGGCACCACCTGGCCAATGGCACCGCGCCGCACGTCGCCTGGTTTGGACGAGATAAAGATGTGGAACAGCTCCGTCGCGCCAATGCCGTCAAGCAGTTCAATGCCGGTGGCCTGTTTCCAGAGTTGCCGCGTGGCGTCGGGCAGCGCCTCGCCCGCGCTGACGCAGATGCGCAGCGCGATCTGGCGGCCCGTTTGTACATGCTGCCGCATAAACGGTTCCATTTGCCGGTAAAACGTGGGCGCGGTGTAGCAAATGGTGGCGCGGCTTTCAAACAGGTGAGCCGCCATGGCCTCGGGTGTGTATTTGGTATCGGGAAAATACACGCAAGCCCCAACGCTCATGGGAAACAGCAGCAGCCCGCCCAGGCCGAAGGTGAAGGCCAGCGGCGGTGAGCCCATCACCACGTCGTGTTCATTGGCTTGCAGCACGTGGCGCGGCCATGCGTTGCAGGCGGCCAGCACGTCGCGGTGGGTGTGAACCGCTGCCTTGGGCTGGCCGGTGGTGCCGGAGGTAAAGGCGATCAAGGCCATATCGTCAGCCGCCGTGGGGCAGGGCGGGTGGCGGCCTTTTTTTAGCGCGGCGCGCTGTTCCAGTGAATCGGCCAGCGGCTTTGTGGGTAAGTCGGGCAGCACGTCTTGCGCGTTAAACAGGCCAAACGGCACAATGGTTTTCAGGCACGGCTGTTGCGCTTGGACTTGCTGCAATTCGCCCAGCAAGGCGGCGTCGCACAAGGCCACTTCAATCTGCGCTTTGCCCAAGATTTCACCAAGCTCTTTGGCGCGCAGCAGCGGCATGCTGGCCACCGCCACCAGTCCGGCCTTAACCACACCCAGCCAGGCCAGCGCCATAGCGATGGAATTGCCACCGCGCAGCAGCACGCGGTTGCCCGGCACCAGCCCCAAGTCCTGCGTCAACACCAGCGCGATGCGGTTGATGCGGCGGCTGACTTCGGCGTAGTTGAGGCACTCGGTTTGCGAGCGCAAAAAAGGGCGGTGCCACAAATCACGCGCGTCAATTTGTGCCAGCAGCACATCGACCAAATTGGCTTGGTCGGGAATTTGCAACTCGGGCAGGTCATAGCGCATCTGCGGCCATTGATCAGGCGCGGGCAGGCGTTCGTGCACAAAGCGGTCAGTTTGGGCAGACGCTTTTGCGCGCATGTCGGCGTTCATGATTGCAACACGGCTTTGCCAATGATGAGTTGCTGCAGCTCGCTCGCGCCTTCGTAAATGCGCAGCGCGCGGATGTCGCGGTACAGCGCCTCGACCTTGGTGCCCACTTTCACGCCCAGGCCGCCGTGCAGTTGCAGCGCCATGTCGATCACGCGCTGGGCGTTTTCGGTGGCGGTGAGTTTGGCCATGGCTGACTCTGCGGTGAGGCGTGCCGGGTTGCCCAAGCGCTCACCTTCATCGCGCAGCCAGGCCGCGCGGTAGGTCAACAGTGCAGCGGCATCAATCAGCGCCGCCATCTCGCCGAGCTTGGCTTGGGTGAGCTGAAAGTCGGCCAGCGCTGCGCCAAAGAGTTGGCGCTGCTTGGCGTGCTGCACAGCCTCAAACAACGCACGCCGCGCCATGCCAAGGGCGGCTGCCGCGACCGAAGCGCGAAAAATATCCAGCGTCTGCATCGCCAGTTTGAAACCGCCGTGCAGCGGGCCGAGCAGCGCCCCCTCTGGCAGGTGGCAATCGTTGAACTTCAAAGTTGCCAGCGGGTGCGGCGACATCACCTGGATGTGTTCGCTGCTGTCCAGCCCCGGCGTGTGCGCATCCACAATAAAAGCGCTGATGCCGCGCGTGCCCGCTTCGGGTTCGGTTTTGGCAAAGACCACGTAAAAATCCGCCAGATCACCATTGCTGATCCAGGTTTTGCTGCCGTTTATGGCCCAGCCTTGCGCGGTGCGGGTGGCGGCAGTCGTCATGGCGCCCACGTCGGAGCCGGCAGCTTCTTCGCTGAGTGCAAAGGCGGCGATTTTTTCACCGCGCGCTACCTTGGGCAAATAGGCTGCTTGCTGCGCCGGTGTACCGGCCAACGTAATGGCACCGCTGCCCAGCCCCTGCATGGCAAAGGCAAAGTCGGCCAGCGGGGAGTGAAAGGCCAGGGTTTCGCGCAGGATAACCAGGGCGCGGGAGTCCAGCCTTTGCAGCGCACCACCCAAGATGCCGCCCTTTCCGGCGGGCACGCAGTAGCGCAGCCACTGAGCCGCGCCCAGCCCTGCCACCCATTGTGGGCAGGCGGCGCGGTCATCGCTTTCGTCAATGTGCTGCTGCGGCATCCAGCCAGCCAGCCGCTGGCCCAGATCACGGTGCACGGCGTCGAAAAACGGCAAGGCCAAATGGGTGGTGGGTGACAGCATATTCAAAATCCCGCTGAAGTTTTTGGTTTTCAGTTACCCATGAACACGGGTTTTTGCTTGGCTGCAAAGGCTTCATACGCGCGCTTGAAGTCCTGGGTCTGCATACAAATGGCCTGTGCCTGTGCCTCGGCTTCAATCGCCTGATCCAGCGTCATGGCCCATTCCTGGTGCAGCATGGTTTTGGTCATGCCGTGGGCAAAGGTGGGACCGCTGGCAAGCTGTTGTGCGAGTTGTTGTGCAGCGGCCAGCAGGTCTTGCGGCTCATGCAGGGCATTGAAAAAGCCCCATTGCAAGCCTTCTTGCGCGCTCATGGCGCGGCCGGTAAACAGCAGCTCGCAGGCGCGGCCCTGGCCAATCAGGCGCGGCAGCAGCGCGCAGGCGCCCATGTCGGCCCCCGCCAGACCGACGCGGGTAAACAGGAACGCGGTTTTGGCCAGCGGCGTGCCTAGACGCATGTCGCTGGCCAGCGCGAGCATGGCACCGGCACCGGCGCAAATGCCGTCCACCGCCGCGACGATGGGTTGCGGGCACAAACGCATGGCTTTGACCACATCGCCCGTCATGCGGGTGAATTCCAGCAGCTCAGGCATGGTCATCTGCGTGAGCGGGCCGATGATCTCATGCACATCACCGCCCGAGCAGAAATTGCCACCCGCGCCGGTGAGCAAAATCGCTTTGACATCGGTGGCGCTGTTCAGCGCACGAAACAAATCGCGCAACTCGGCATACGAGTCAAACGTCAGCGGATTCTTGCGTTCGGGGCGGTTCAGCGTGAGCGTGGCCACGCCAGCATCAAAGGCGTAGGCGAAGTGCCTGGCCTGGTACGTAGCCAACGCCTGAAACTGCGCGTGCATCGGGTTGCCGGGGCGAATGGTGTGTTTCATGCGGCCTCTGCTTGCAGTTCGTTGTGGTGTTGTTTGACCTTGCCCAGCAGTTTGTGCAGCGCCTGGACTTCACGCGCTGACAGCGCTGCAAACGCCGCCACAATCCAGGCTTCGTGCGCGTGCGCCATCTCGCCAAACAGCGTGCGTCCCTGGCGCGTCAGGCGCACACGCCAGGAGCGGCGATCACCGGCCACATCAACGCGCTCGACCAAGCCCTCAGTGACCAACTGGTCGGTAATGCCGGTCACGTTGCCGCCGGTGACCATCATGCGGCGCGAGAGCTCGTTCATCTTCAGGCCGCCGGGGTTGCGCTCGAGCTGCGCCATCAGGTCAAAGCGCGGCAGGGTGGTGCCCCATTGTTCGCGCAGTTGCGTGCGCACCTGCTTTTCCACCAGTTGGGTGCAGGTCAAAAGCCGCAGCCACAGGCGCAGGGCTTCGGGGTGTTCGCTGTGGCCGCGGGCTTCCATGTCCATTGTTTTTTCTTTCTGCTACTTATTCAATCGCTTTTGGCGTTTGTTGAACGGGCGCTGCCAGTTCTTTTTGTTTTGCCAATTCGCGGTAGAGCTGATCCCGGCCACTTAAATAAGGCAGTGGCCATTGCACCTGCTGGCTTTGCAGCGTGGCAGCTTGGTGCAGCGTCCAGGCCGGGTCGGCAAGGTGCGGGCGGGCAATGGCGCAGAGGTCGGCGCGACCGGCGGCAATGATGCTGTTGACATGATCCACTTCCGAGATCGCGCCGACAGCAATGGTTTGTATCCCGACCTCGTTGCGAATGCGGTCGGCAAACGGCGTTTGGTACATGCGCCCATAAACCGGCTTGGCGGCGCGCGTGGTCTGGCCGGAAGACACGTCGATAAAGTCGCAGCCTGCGGCCTTGAACAGCCGTGCAATGGCCACCGCGTCATCACCGGTATTGCCGCCAGGTGCCCAGTCGTGCGCGGAAATGCGCACGCTCATGGGCAGGTGCGCGGGCCACACGGCACGCATGGCGGTGAACACTTCCAGTGGGTAGCGGCAGCGGTTGTCCAGGCTGCCGCCGTACTCATCGGTGCGCTGGTTGGTCAGCGGGGTGATGAAGCTGGAGAGCAGGTAGCCGTGCGCGCAGTGCAATTCAAGCCAGTCAAAACCGGCCTGTGCGGCGTATTGGGTGGATTGCACAAACTCGGCTTTAATGAGGTGCATGTCGGCGTGCGACATGGCCAGCGGCATCTGGTTGGTCGGCCCGTAAGGCACGGCGCTGGCGGCCAATAGTGGCCAGTTGCCCTCGGGCAGCGGCTCGTCGCTTGCCTCCCAGCCAACCTGGGTCGAGCCTTTGGGGCCACTGTGGCCCAGTTGCAGCCCAATCTTGGCACCCTCGCCCGCAGCATGCACAAAATCCACGATGCGCTTGAAGGCCAGCATTTGCACGCCGTTCCACAAGCCGGGACAGCCGGGGGTAATGCGGCCCTCGGGGCAGGGCGCAGTCATCTCCACAAACACCAGGCCCGCACCGCCCAGCGCACGCGCGCCCAAATGCACCAGATGAAAGTCTTGCACCGCGCCGTCAACCGCGCTGTAGGTGGCCATGGGCGAGACGACGATGCGGTTCTTCAGCGTGACATCGCGTACCGTCAGGGGCAACAGCATCGGCGGCGTTGTCGATGCCAACGCGGGCGACAAGGCAGCTAGCGCGGCGCTTTGCCCCGCCAGCCATTGTTCATAGCCTTGCAACCAGGCAGCGTCGCGCACGCGCAGGTTTTCATGGCTGATACGCTGCGAGCGCGTGAGCAGCGAGTAGAAAAACTGCTCGGCTTGCAGCCCGCTGTAGCGGTTGACGTTTTCAAACCACTCGGTGGAATTGCGCGCGGCGTTCTGGATTTTCAGCACCTCGACCGAGCGCAGCGCTTCGTAGGCTTGCAAGGCTTGTTCGATCCCAGCGTGCTGGCCGATGCAACGCGCCAGTTCAATCGCATCTTCCAGCGCCAGCTTGGTGCCGCTGCCGATGGAGAAATGCGCGGTGTGCGCCGCATCGCCCATCAGCACAATCGGCACTGGCTTGTTTTGAATCGTCTCCACATGCACCCAACGCGCGCACACCACGCGCGGAAAGCGAATCCAGATGGCTGAGCCGCGCACATGGTTGGCGTTGTTCATCAGCGCGTTGCCGCCTAGGTACTTGGCAAACAACTGTTCGCAAAACGCAATGCCCGCTGCCTGGCTTAGGGTGTCCAGGCCGTGCGCTTGCCAGACCGCCTCTGGGGTTTCCACAATGAAGGTGGAGGTGTTGGCGTCAAACTGGTAGGCGTGGGCAGCAAACCAGCCGTGCTCGGTTTGCTCAAAGGCAAAAGTAAACGCGTCAAAGGTTTTGTGCGTGCCCAGCCAGACAAAGCGGCAGGCGCGCAACTCGACATCGGGCTGGAAGGTGGCCGCATAACGCTGGCGGATGCGGCTGTTCAGCCCGTCGCAGGCAATCACCAGATCGGCGTTGTATTGCGCGGCGGCGGCCTGGTCGTCTTGCACATCGGTTTCAAACACCAACTCCACGCCCAGCGCCAGGCAGCGCTCTTGCAAGATGTTGAGCAGCCGTTTGCGGCCAATCCCGCAAAAGCCGTGACCACCCGAGCGTACCGACGCGCCTTTGAAAAACACCGCCACATCGTCCCAGTGGTTGAAGGCGTCTCCAATCAGTTGGGCGCTGGCTGGGTCGGCGGCTTGCAGGTTGCCCAGCGTCTGGTCTGACAGCACCACGCCCCAGCCAAACGTGTCAAACGGGCGATTGCGCTCGACCACCGTGATGCTGTGCGCCGGATTTTGCAGCTTCATCAGCAAGGCGAAATACAAGCCTGCGGGGCCGCCACCGAGACAAAGGATGCGCATGGGACGTTTGTATTTTTGATTAATTAAAGCTTAATTGTTTATATCTAAAATATATTTGTCAAGCTGATTAATCTGGCAATTTGCAGTCCGTGCAGATGGCTGTTTCTCGAGGGTTCGGGCTCTCTGGCGGAGGCGGCACGGGCGGCAATGCGTTAGGTGCCACCAAGAATTTTTTCTGCCAACGCCGCCATGCTGGCGGCACCGCGGTTTTTTAGCGCAATCGTTTTTGCCTGCCCATACAAGCTGAAATTGCGTTTGATGGACTGCGCATAGCCGGGGTCGTAATGCACCAGCAGCAAATCGCGCACCACGGCTTCAATATGGCCGCTGGCGATTTGCGCCCGCCAGCCGTCTACCGTGGCCTTGCCGCGCAGCTCGGTCAGGATGTCCAGGCGCTGGGCAAATAGCGCGGTGTCGCGCCGCAAAAAGTCGTAGTCTTCCAGCAGCAGTTGCACACGCTCGTCGTCACTTAGCTGCAAATCCAGGCAGGGGCTGGAGCGCATGACCTGCATCAGCGCGTCGGGCACGGCCAGGTTGCCGACTTTTTTGCTCTCGGCTTCCACATAGACCGGGCGGCTGGCGTCAAAGCCACGCAGGGCTTGCCAGACCAGCGTGTCAAAGCGTTTTTGCGTGGGTTGCGGCTGGCCTGGCAGCAGGCCCAGCACCGAGCTGCGGTGGCTGGCCAGCGCTTCCAGGTCCAGCACCTGCGCGCCAGCCGCTGCCAGCGCGTGCAACAGCCGGGTTTTGCCGCAGCCGGTGGGGCCACAAATCACGCGGTACTGCAAGGCCTGCGCAAGTGCCGGGGTTTGCGCCATGAGGGCCGCGCGAAACGCCTTGTAGCCACCCTCCACCAGCGTTACCTTGAAACCGATTTGGCTCAGCACCAGCGCCAGCGAGCCGCTGCGCTGGCCGCCGCGCCAGCAGTACACCAGCGGCTGCCAGTTGCGTGGCGTGCCCTGCAGGTGGGTGGTGATGTGGCGGGCAATGTTGGCTGCCACCAGCGCCGCTCCGCGCTTGCGGGCGCTAAAGGGGCTGACCTGCTTGTACAGCGTGCCCACCTCAATGCGCTCGTCGTCGTTCAGCACGGGCCAGTTGATGGCGCCGGGCAAATGATCGAGCGCAAACTCGCCCTCGCTGCGGGCGTCAATGATGGCGCTGAACTGCGCAAGCTGCGCCAGCGCCTGCTCAGCGGGGAGAGGGTGGGGCGCGGCCATCCGCTATTTCAGCAATTTCTTGAGCTCGGGCCACACGTTGTCGAGCATTGCGGCCTGGGCCTGTTCGTTGGGGTGGATGCGGTCGGCCTGGAACAGCGTGGCACTGTCCGGCACATCGCCAATGCCCTTGAGAAAAAACGGCACCAACGGCACTTTTTCCGCTGCGCTTACTGCCACAAAGGTGTCGGCAAAGCGGCGGGTGTAGTCGCCGCCGTAGTTGGGCGGCACCTGGATGCCCAGTAGCAGCACCTTGGCGCCTGTGCGTTTGAAGGCCTGCGTCATGGCGCTGAGGTTGGTTTGCGTCATGTCCAGCGGCAGGCCGCGCAACGCGTCGTTGCCGCCCAGCTCAATGATGACGTGGGTCGGTTTGTGGTGGTGAATCAGCGTCGCCATGCGCGATCGCCCGCCCGCCGTGGTGTCGCCGCTGATGCTGGCATTAACCACGGTGGCGGGGATTTTCTCTGCCTTGAGCCGCGCCTTGAGCAGCTCGACCCAGCCGCTGCCGCGCTTCAAGCCATACTCCGCGCTCAGCGAGTCGCCCAGCACGACAATGGTGGGAGCGGGCGCGGCGTGTGCCATCTGGAGCGTCAGGGGCAAGCCGCCCGCAGCCAGGGCGCAAACCAGCCACGCGGTAAAGTCACGGCGCAGCAGCCTGGACTGGTGCCATTGTTTGAATTGAGAAAGTTTCATGTCTGACCCCATTATTTCCGTGGAAGCTTTGTCCAAGTCGGTGACGGACTCTACCGGCACGCTGACCATTTTGCGCGATGTGAGTTTTTCACTCGCAGCGCGTGAAACCGTCGCCATTGTCGGGGCATCCGGCTCGGGCAAAAGCACGCTGCTGGGCATCATTGCCGGGCTGGACACGCCCAGCCGCGGCACTGTGCGGCTGGCCGGGCAAGACATTTTTGCCCTGAGCGAAGACGACCGCGCCGAGTTGCGCGCGCAAAAGCTCGGCTTTGTGTTTCAGAGCTTTCAGCTCATGGGCAATTTGACGGCACTGGAAAACGTGATGCTGCCGCTGGAACTGGCGGGCCAGCGCGATGCGCGCGCGCGCGCCGGTGAGATGCTCAAGCGCGTGGGTTTGAGCGAGCGCCTCTCGCACTACCCCAAGGTCTTGTCGGGCGGCGAGCAGCAGCGCGTGGCGCTGGCGCGCGCCTTTGTGGTCAGGCCCGCCGTGCTGTTGGCCGACGAGCCCACCGGCAGCCTGGACTTTGCCACCGGCGAGACCGTGATGGCGCTGATGTTTGAACTCAACCGCGAGATCGGCACCACGCTGGTGCTGGTGACGCACGACCAGGCCATTGCCAGCCGCTGCGAGCGGCGGCTGAATGTCGAGGCGGGTGTAGTGACGCAGGCGGGTGACGAAATCCTCGCCTCATGAAAGTACCCGCAAATTCATGAGTACCGCCAAAATCCTGTTTGGCTTCCACGCCGTCGGCGTGCGCCTTAAAACCGCGCCAACGTCCATCGTTGAGGTGTATTTCGAGCCGACCCGGCGCGACGCGCGCATGCGCCAGTTTGTGCAGCGCGCGCAAGAAGCCCAGGTGCGCTTGATTGAGGCCGACGGCCTGCGCCTGTCCAAGCTCTGCGGCAGCCACGGGCACCAGGGTGTGGCGGCGCGCGTGACCGAGTTGCCGCAAGTGCACTCCCTGGATGAACTGCTGGAGCAATTGGAGGCCACGCCCAATGCCCCGCCGCCCTTGCTGCTGGTGCTCGATGGCGTGACCGACCCGCACAACCTGGGTGCCTGCCTGCGCGTGGCCGACGGTGCCGGTGCCCACGCCGTGATTGCGCCCAAAGACCACGCGGTCGGCGTCAACGCCACCGTGGCCAAAGTAGCTAGCGGCGCGGCCGAGACCGTGCCCTACTTCATGGTCACCAACCTGGCGCGCACGCTGGGCGAACTGAAAGAGCGCAACATCTGGATCATTGGAACAGCCGACGACGCGCCGCAAACCCTGTACCAAGCCGATTTGAAAGTGCCGCTGGCCTTGGTGCTGGGGGCTGAGGGCGACGGCATGCGCCAATTGACGCGCAAAACTTGCGATGCACTGGTGTCGATTCCCATGCGTGGCGCGGTCGAGAGTTTGAATGTGTCGGTGGCCAGCGGCGTGTGTCTGTTTGAAGCACTGCGGCAGCGGGGTTTGTAAGCTGCGCCAGCGGGGGCTTGTTGAGCCGCTCCACCGCGGAGTTGAATTTTTAAAGGACAGTTGCCATGAAAACCACGCTTTATTCGTTGCGAACAGTCGCTGCGGTAGCCGTAGCGGCCACCCTGCTGGCCGCTTGCACCCAAGAGCAGCAAAACCAGCTCAACCGCGGCATTCAGAACTGGACCGGCACCAATGGCGTGCTGGAGGTGTATGCGGGCGACAAGCTGGTGCGCCGCTTTATCAAGATCGACAAACTCACCACCGCCAGCGGCACCGACGACGGCAAGCCGCGCAGCTACCGCTACGGCTATGGCGTGCTCGATGAAAACTTCAACTTTGTGGCCGACCCGGGCGAGAAAAAGGTCTACTTCGAGATCAGCGACTACAGCACCAGCTACGTTTTCTTTGAAAATCCGCGTTGAGTGCTATAAAAAGTAGAGTAAAAAAGCAGAGCACTACCCGCACACCCCTATTGGTTTAGAGGGCTATTTGTGCGCTAAAAAAAGCCCTGAAAACTGTAAAAACAGCCCCCGAGCCCGCCGCCGGCGTGCAAAACACTCGCCAGTGGCTAAAAATACAGAAAAACAAGCCATTTTTAACCCTGTAAATAGCGGTAAACCGTTTACTGGTGTGCGGGTAGCGCTCTGCTTTTTTACTATCTATTCAGTAGCATAAAAGAGTCCATCCAACATCAACGGGTGTCCACGCGGCGCTGGGTTTGCAGCAAGGCATACGCCGTCAGCCCCAGCGTCAGCGCGTTCAGCAAATGCCAGGCAAAGTGGGTGCCCCAGCGCCATTGGCTGCACAGCGGCAAATCGAGTTGGCGCAGCGTCAAGCTGATCAAAAACACGCCCGCCGCGCACCACAGCGGTACGGCCACGGCGGGCGACACTTTGGACGCCAGCACGCCGCCTGCCGACGGTTTGCTGCTGTGCGCAGCCAGCAGCAGCAACACCGTCCAGGCGGCCAGGTAGCCGGTGGCGCCGCGGTTCCAAGCCGTGGCATCCTGGCCGCTGAGGCTTTGGATCAACGCGCCCAGTGCCGGGGCGGCAGCGTCCCAGAGCCAGGAAAAAAACTGGTTCAAGGCAAAAAATACGGGTACGCCCAGCCAGGCCCAGCGCCAGCGGATGTGCATGACGCGGTGCGCGTAAACCGCCACGTAACTGTGCAAATACAACGCAATAAAACCCGCATCCAGCACCACCGCCCAGCGCGTGGCGAAGGTGTGGAAAAGCGCGCTGGCTGCGCCTACCAGTACCAGCAGCACCAGCAGCAGGTCAAGCTCCCAATGCCACAGCGGCGTTGGTGTGGCCGTATCGGCGCTGTGGGTTGCCGGGTGGCTGCCGCCCGTTTGCCGGGCCTGGCTGCGCAGGCGCGCGCCCAGCCACCACAACCACAGCGCCGCCAGCCAGAAAGCCCCATTGCTAAGGGCATTGAGCGGCTCGCCCCACAGGCCGGGGGCCAGGCGCTCGCAATAGAGGTCGAGGTAGGCGTTCCAGTCCATCGCTTCAAAACCCCAGCAAGCCACCGGCCAGCGCGCCCAGGCCAATGATGAGCAGCAGGTGGGTGCGGGTGTAGAGCATGAGCAGCAGGGCGGCCAGTGCCACGGCGCCCAGCGGCCAGTCTTGCCAGCGCTTGAGCTCTTGTGCCAGCAGCAGCCAGGCGGTAGACAGCGTCAAGGCAATGGCCACCGGTGCCAGGCCGGCCTTGAAGGCGCGTACCCCGGCGTGCTGGCGGTGCCGGTGCAACCAGCCGGTGGTGGTCAAGGTCAGCAGGCTGCTGGGCAATAAAAACCCCGCCATGGCCACCAAAGCGCCCGCCACGCCAGCGGCCACGCTGGCACTGGACAAAATGCCGGCGGGGCTGTGCAGCGCCAGGGCGCTGTAGCAACCCATGAGCGCTACAAACAGCATATTGGGGCCTGGCGCGGCCTGGGCCAGGCCAATCGCGGCGTTGAACTGCGTGCCGCTGAGCCAGCGCGTTTCATCCACCAAATAGCGGTGCATGTCGGGCACCACGCTCAGCGCGCCGCCTACGGCCAGCAGGGAGAGGCTGGCAAAGTGGGTAAACAAATCCAGCAATTGCGCGTTGTTCATGAGGCGGCCCCGGTATCGAGTGCGCGCAGTTTGCGCCAGGCCAGCAGGCAGGCCGGCAGGCCCAGCCCTATCACCACCCAGAGCAGTGGCAAGCGCATCCAGGCCACGGCAAAAAACGAAACAGCCACCAGGGCTTTGCAGTTACGCGCGCCCAGCACGTTGTGCCACAAGGCGGGCAGCAGTTTGATGCTGCTGGCGGCAATCAGCCCGGCGGCAGCCGCTCCCATGCCACGCAGGGCGCTGGCCATCCACGGCTGGTTGGCCAGGCTGGCATAGGCAAACGCCATACCCAGCACAATCAGTAGCGGCAGCAGCACCATGCCCGCCATGGCGGCCAGCGCACCGCTGATGCCAAAGTAGCGCGCGCCAATCATCAGCGACAGGTTCATCACGTTGGGCCCGGGCAACACCTGGGCCACCGCCCAGTCTTCAACGAATTGCTCGCGCGTCAGCCAGCGTTTTTTCTCCACTACCTCGCGCTGCACCACGGCCAGCACGCCGCCAAAGCCCTGCAGGGCGAGCAGAGTGAAGGAGATGAACAAGTCGGTGCGGGAGGTGGGGGGCCGGATTTCGGCGCTTGAGGCGGCTTGAGCTGGGGCTTGCGCATTGCCCAGGGCAGGTGTCGCGCCATTGCGCCACACCAGGCAGCGGTTGTTGGCCGGCATGGCATGGTCTTGCACCAGCAGCAGGCCAGCGGCTTGAGCCAGCGCGTTCACCGCCTCAAAGTCGCGGATGCCGCGCAGCGGGTCGGCTTGGCGCAAGCTGGCGTCAAACTGCGCGTTGCCGGGGCTGGTGAAAGTGCCGTCGTAGTTGAACGGGCCATACACCATCAGCAAGCCGCCGGGAGCCAGCACAGCGGGCAAGGCGGCAAACAACTGCTGAACCTGCGCCCAGGCCATGATGTGCAGGGTGTTGGCGGTAAATACCGCGTCAAACTGCTGTCCTCCCGTTGCCGTTTGCAGGCCTTGGGCGACGTCAATCGTTAAAGGAGCTGGCGTGTTGGGCAAGCTGGCATGCGCCAGCCAGGCGTTGATGCCGGGTAGGTTTTCTGCCACTTCGGAGGTTTGCCAGCGCAACTGTGTCAAGGCGGCGGCAAAGTACACCGCATGCTGACCGGTGCCGCTGCCGATTTCAAGCACGGCATGGCGGTGTGGCAAGTGCTGGCGCAGCACCTCCAGAATTGGCTCACGGTTTCGTTCGCAGGACGGGGCAAACGGCAGATCGCTGGGGGTTGGTGGACGGACTTCAGACATGAACTATGGTAATTCAGCCTGCTTGCCAGGTTTTTGTGTACGGCCTGCCGCAAACTCATCTGGTTCTGTTAAAAATACGCAGTAAGAATGCAGCAAGAATAAAATCAATCCAGATCTTTATGCAGCTAAACCAGGGAAAATAAATCGTGCGCCTGAATGAACAGGATTTTGAGCCAGACGACTTGAGCGTCAGGGTGGCGGAACTGCTGGTTGCCACAGCCGACAGCACAGACGAGCAGATTGACAATTCGGTGCATGAGGTTCTAAAGCTGCTACGCGAGCGCTTGAAGATGGACGTGGTGTTCGTGTCTGAGTTTATCGACGGCAAGCGCGTTTTTCAAAAAGTGGAATCAACCGGACGGCAGGTGATTGCTGAAGGCGGCTGCGACCCGGTGGAGGAAAGCTGGTGCATTCGCGTGGTGGACGGGCGTATGCCGCAGTTGGTCAACAACGCAGCGACTCATCCGGCTACAGCGGACTTAAAGCTCTCTTTTCCGGTGGGAGCGCACCTGAGCACGCCGATTGTGCTCAAGTACGGGCGGATCTATGGCACGTTGTGCTGCTTCAGCTTTGGGGCCAATGAAAGCCTCAATCAGCGGGATTTGAAAAACTTGCAATACACCGCTCAATTGATGGCCGCCAAGATTGACATGCAACTGAGCCGGCAGCAAAAAGCCGCCGACGCCAGCCGCTGGGGGCTCGAACCCATACAGCCTGATTTGAAGCGTATGTAAGCCAACAGGCCCGCGCTCTACACTAGAGGCCTTCGCTCTAACAGGGCAGCACTGTCAGTTTTCTGCCGTTTTACATGAACGCCCCGGTCGACGTCTCTTTCTTCGCGCGCGCCGCCAAACCCATTACCAGCTACCGCAAATATTGGGCAGCGCGCTTTGGCACGGCCAAATTTTTGCCCATGAGCCGGGTCGAGATGGATGCGCTCGGCTGGGACAGTTGCGACATTATTTTGGTCACCGGCGACGCCTATGTCGACCACCCGAGCTTTGGCATGGCGGTGATTGGCCGCACCCTGGAAGCACAAGGCTTTCGCGTCGGCATCATTGCCCAGCCCGATTGGCAAAGCGCCGAGCCGTTCAAAGTGCTGGGCAAACCCAATTTGTTTTGGGGTGTGACCGCCGGCAACATGGACAGCATGATCAACCGCTACACGGCCGATCGCAAAATCCGCAGTGACGACGCCTACACCCCGGGTGATGTGGGCGGCAAGCGGCCCGACCGGGCGGCTATCGTCTACAGCCAGCGCTGCCGTGAAGCGTTCAAAGACGTGCCGGTTATTCTGGGCGGCATTGAAGGCAGCCTGCGCCGTATTGCGCACTATGACTATTGGTCTGACAAAGTGCGCCGTTCCATTGTGGTGGATGCCAAGTGCGACCTGCTGCTGTATGGCAACGCCGAGCGCGCGATTGTCGAGATTGCACACCGGCTGGGCGCAAAGGAGCCGGTAGAGCAGATTACCGATGTGCGCGGCACCGCCTTTGTGCTGCGCGCGAGTCAAGACCTGCAGCGCAAGGCGCTGGGTGATTGGTTTGAAATGGATTCGACCAGCGTGGATGCGCCGGGGCGGATTGAGGAGCACATCAACCCGTATTTGACGACCAGCGAGCAGGCGCAGGCGCAAGGGCAGACGTGCAGCAAAGAAGAGGGCCAGGGTGTGCAAGCCAACCCCGCCATCAAGCCGCTAACGTTTGTTGCCAACCCCAAAGTCAAACTCAAAGTGCCTCCGCGTGACCGCACCGTGATCCGCCTGCCGAGCTACGAGCAAGTCAAAAGCGACCCGGTGCTCTACGCCCACGCCAACCGCGTGCTGCACCTGGAGACCAACCCCGGCAACGCCCGCGCGCTGGTGCAGGCGCACGGCGGGGGCCTCGATGGCGACGTCGATTCACAGCGTTTGGCCCGTGACGTGTGGATCACCCCGCCGCCGATTCCACTGACCACCGCCGAGATGGACCATGTGTTCGACTTGCCCTACGCCCGCAGCCCGCACCCGGCCTATGCGGACGAAAACGGCAGCCACGACCACGCCACCAAAATCCCGGCCTGGGAAATGATCCGCTTTAGCGTCAACATCATGCGCGGCTGCTTTGGCGGCTGCACGTTTTGCTCAATCACCGAGCATGAAGGCCGGATCATCCAAAGCCGCTCAGAAGACTCGGTGATTCGCGAAGTAGAAGACATTCGCGACAAGGTCAAAGGCTTTACCGGCACCATTTCAGACTTGGGCGGCCCCACCGCCAATATGTACCGCATTGGCTGCAAAAGCCCCGAAATTGAAGCCGCCTGCCGCAAGCCCAGCTGCGTCTACCCGGGCATTTGCCAGAACCTGAATACCGACCACGCGCCGCTCATCAAGATGTATCGGCGCGCGCGCGGCCTCAAGGGCATCAAGAAGATATTGATTGGCTCCGGCCTGCGCTACGACCTGGCGGTGCAAAGCCCTGAATACGTGAAAGAGCTGGTGCAGCACCACGTCGGCGGCTACCTCAAAATCGCGCCCGAGCACACCGAGCAAGGCCCGCTCACCAAGATGATGAAGCCCGGCATTGGCAGCTACGACAAGTTCAAGCGCATGTTTGAGCAGTACAGCGCCGAGGCCGGTAAAAAGCAGTATTTGATTCCGTACTTCATTGCCGCCCACCCCGGCACGCGCGACGAAGACATGATGAATCTGGCCGTCTGGCTGAAGAAAAACGGCTTTCGGGCCGACCAGGTGCAAACCTTCTACCCCAGCCCCATGGCCACCGCCACGGCCATGTACCACAGCGGCCGCAACACCTTGCGCAAAATTCGCCGCCCTGCTGCGCCCGAAGCTACGGCGGATGACACAGTAGACATCGTGCGCGGCGAAAAGCGCCGCCGCCTGCACAAAGCGTTTTTGCGCTACCACGATGCCAACAACTGGCCGCTGCTGCGCGAAGCGCTCAAAGCCATGGGCCGCGCCGATTTGATCGGCAACGGCAAGCACCATTTGATCCCCACCTTTCAGCCGCTGACCGATGGCGGGTATGTCAGCGCGCGGAAGAAGAATTCGACGGCGGTGCCGGTGGCTAAGCCCAGTCCAGGTGAAAAGGCAGCCAACCCCACAAAGGGCAGAATGCTTACGCAGCACACGGGGCTGCCGCCCAGAGTGACAGGGGCGGGGAAACCGGGGCGGGGTACCAAGGTTTAAAGAGGTATCTAAACGGGTATCAGAAGCGGTTGGGCTGATTTTTGGCGATTCAAACCACGATAGCCTCCAGCCCGCGCTTGTCGAGTTTGAGGCCCGCATTGCCGATACGATCACGATCGTCGCGTTACGCGAGCTTATAGGGCAGACGTTTGAGGCAACATTTCCGAAGCCAATTTAATTCGCACATTGGGTGCGCGGCTCGGGGGGCGCGGCATTCCATAATCAATGTCTCCGATGTAACTTTAAGGAGCCACCGTGGTCAGCAAAAACACAATCTGCCTCTGGTACAACGGCACCGCGCTGGAAGCCTCGCAGTTCTATGCCCAGACGTTTCCAGACAGCGCCGTGCGTGCCGTCCACCGCGCACCGGCGGACTACCCATCCGGCAAGCAGGGCGATGTGTTGACGGTCGAGTTCACAGTGGCCGGTATTCCTTGCCTGGGCTTGAACGGGGGGCCCATGTTCACGCACAGCGAGGCTTTCTCGTTCCAGATCGCGACGGACAACCAGGAAGAGACGGACCGGTTGTGGAACGCCATCATTGGCAACGGGGGCCAAGCCAGCGCCTGCGGCTGGTGCAAAGACAAGTGGGGCCTGTCGTGGCAGATTACGCCGCGTGCCCTAACGACGGCCATGACCGACCCCGACGCGGCGGCGGCCAAGCGTGTGTTTGAGGCCATGATGCAGATGGGCAAGATTGATATCGCTGCCATTGAGGCGGCGCGGCGCGGGTAGCGGCCAGCCAGCCGCAGGCAGCCACCCATTCGCAGCGCCTGTCAATGCATCAAGCGCTGTTTGATAATGCGCATCCGACCCGCCTGCCATGAAAAATTAAAGGAGACACACAAATGGTGAGAATCGAAAAAAACGGCCCCGTTTGGACGATCATCCACAGCCGGTTCAAAGAAGCCCGCAACGCCATGGACCCGCAGAGCGCCGACGCCCTCGTCAGTGCATTTCTGGCATTTGACGCTGATCCTGCGGCACGTGTCGCGGTGCTGTGGGGTGAGGGTGGCGCTTTTTGCGCAGGCTGGGACCTCAAATATGCCAGCAGCTTGTCTGGCCGCGAGGCTTTTCAAAGTGAGATTGTGGAAGGCTTGGCCTTTCCCACGGGTGCCAATACTGCACCGCGCGGCCCGATGGGGCCGACGCGCCTGGAGTTGTCCAAACCGGTAATTGCTGCCGTCGAAGGCCCGGCGGTGGCCGGTGGAATGGAAGTGGCGCTGTGGTGCGACATCCGCGTTCTGGACGAAACCGGTTACTTCGGCGTCTATTGCCGCCGCTGGGGTATTCCGCTGCTGGACGGTGGCAGCGTGCGGCTACCGCGTTTGGTCGGCCAAGGCCGGGCGATGGAAATTATTTTGACCGGGCGCAAAGTACCGGCTGAAGAGGCGCTGCGCATCGGCCTGTGCGAGCAGGTGGTAGCGAATGGCACCGCCCGTCAAGCGGCCGAGACCATGGCGCACAACATAGCCCGCTTTCCGCAAGCAGCCGTTCAAACAGACCGCCGATCAGTGCTGGAAACCTATGGCACGCCGGTGCGCGAGGCCTTGCGCCGTGAATGGGCCAATGGTGTTGAAGCCCACTTTAAGGAAGGCGCGTCAGGGGCGGCCCGCTTTGCTGGTGGACTGGGGCGGCATGGTGACTATGAGCGGATTTAATTCCATTTCAAATCAATGGAACAAGCGGTTATTGATGATGCCCAGCTAACCGCCCATGACGGGTGGTCAACCGCCTTTGTGCGGCCGCTTGCCTGGATTCTTCTTGCTGCGAGTGGCAGTGCCGCGTTCCAGGCTGAGTTTTTGGCCATTGCCGCGTCGGGCTTTTTCGCCTTGCGGCGTACGGGGTGCGGGGGTGGCCTTGCGGTCCGCTTCGGTAACGATGCTGTTGCCCATGAAATGCTCCGGTCATTGAATTAAGGGACCACCTGTTTTTTTGCAGGTGCGCGCCACCGCGTTGCGGTTTGCGAAAGGGTGTGATTGTAGTGGCTCGGCTCAGGCCAGGGTGTGCAGTGGAATGTCTTTGCTTTGCGCCAGCTTGTCCAGCTGCTTGCGGCTTTGGGTGCGCAAAAATGCGGCAATGCCGTGCTGGGCAGCAGGACTCAGCATGGCTTGCACGCTGCTGTCTGCAAGACCCGCTGCCGCGCAAAGCGCCGCCGCAAAATGCGGCTCCAGCGCCGCCACGGCCACACGACCGTCTTTGCAGGCATAGACACGGTAGCCTGCATGCGCACCGCCGACGGCACCGCCAGGCAAGGTGAGCTGCCATGTACGTGGCAGGGCCAGCCAAGCAGCCGCTTCAGACAATGCCACCTCAATGAACACGCCCTTACCCTGGCTGCGTTTCGTCAAAGTGGCCTGCAACACGGCTTCGCTCGCCGTCAGCGCACCACCCATGTCCGCGTAAAGCGTGGGTGGTAACTCCAACCCGGTAACCAGGCCGTTATCAGCCAGGTAAGTGAGGTCGTGGCCGGGTTCCTCGGTCAGTGCGCCTGGCGCGCCGACAATAGCCACCTGCGACAGGCTAGGGTATTGTTTGTGCAACAACTTCCAGGCGAGACCGAGTTTAAGCATTGCCGAAGGGCGAAACGAGGTCAGCAGCACATCAGCCTTGGCGAGCTCGCGGTGCAGCATTTTTTGCCCACTGAACTGCTTCAAATCAGCACGTAGGATTTTGATACCGCGGTGCAGTGCAGTGCTGGCTACGTGGCTGTAGTGCTGCATGGGGTCGCCCAGCGGTGGCTCCAGTTTGATGCAGGTTGCACCCATTTGCTGGCAGCGCAGCAGGGCAGCGGGGCCGGGCAGGTTCAGCGCCAGACTGAGGATGCGCGTACCCTTTAGGGGGGTCAGGGCTTTGGCCATTACAAACTAAGGTGCTGCGCCAGCAACTCGGGTTGGGCAACTAAATCGGCAGAACTGCCCGCAAACACCACTTCGCCCTTGACGAGAATAATATTGCGGTCGGTAACTTGCGTTACATGCTTCCAGTTCTTGTCCACAATCACACTGCTGATGCCGCTTTGCCGAATCAGCGCGCAGATGCGCCAGATTTCTTTGGCAATCAGTGGAGCCAAGCCTTCGGTGGCTTCGTCTAACACCAGGACGTCGGGGTTGGTCATGAGTGCACGGCCAATGGTCAGCATCTGCTGCTCGCCACCTGATAACTGCTGGCCTCCATGATTTAGGCGTTCAGTCAGGCGAGGAAAAGTTTCCAGCACGCGTTCATAGGTCCAGTCTTTTTGTCCCCGAGTACCCGCACGAGCCGCCATCTTTAGGTTTTCAACCACGCTCAAATTGCCAAAAATACCGCGTCCCTCAGGCACGTAGGCAATGCCGCGTCGGGAAATTTCATGCGGCGCACCACCCGTCATGTCCTTGCCTGTAATGCTGACACTGCCGCTACGCGGCTTGACCAAGCCCATGATGCTTTTAAGCAGCGTGCTTTTGCCCATGCCGTTGCGGCCCATCAGGCCAATGGTTTCTCCGCGTGCCACGCTGAAATTCACGCCGCGCAGGATGTGGCTGGCGCCGTAGTAGGTGTGCAATCCTTTGGCGTCGATCAATAAGTCGGCCATTAGTGTTCTTCTCCGAGATACGCGGCCTGCACTCCCGCATCGGCGCGCACCTCAGCAGGCAGGCCACTCGCAATCACTTGGCCGTTGACCATCACCGTCAAATGGTCGGCCAATGCAAATACCGCTTCCATGTCGTGCTCGACCAGCAGGATGGCATGGTCGTTTTTGATCTGCAGCAGCAGCGCCACCATACGCTCGGCTTCGGCCACGCCCATTCCCGCCAACGGTTCGTCCAATAACAGCACTTGAGGCTGTGTAGCCAGCGTCATGCCAATTTCTAACTGGCGTTGCTCGCCATGACTGATGGTGCCCGATACGGTATTTTTGCGGTGCTCCAGGCCGCACAGCGCAAGGGCTTGTTCAGCCAATACCACAGCCGATACAGCTTTGCGTGCGTCTTGCAACCAGCCCAGTGGATTGAAAGGCAAGTGCTGATTGCGCGATTGTGCAGCCAGGCGAATGTTTTCCCAAACCGTAAAGGGCGCAAAGATATTGGTCTTTTGATAGCTGCGTGACAGGCCAGCGCGGGAAATTTTTTCAGGCAGCCAACCGGTGATGTCTTGGCCCAGCAGGTTGACGGTGCCCGAGGTTGGCGGTAAGTCACCCGAAAGCAAATGCGTCAATGTGGACTTGCCTGCGCCATTGGGGCCAATCACGGCATGAATGCGGTTACGCCACAAGTCGAGCGTCAAATCATTCACAGCGGCTAGGCCGCCAAAATGCTTGGTCAGGCCGCGTGCCCTGAGCAAAACCTCACCGTTTCGGGAAGTCGTTTCACTCATTCAAGCTGCCTTTGCCGCGCATCAGCTGCACGGCCAGGCCAAGCAAACCGCGTGGCGCAAACAGCACCACCGCCACAATAAACAGGCCCATCCACAGTTGCCAGTGCTTGCCGGTTTGAAAGGCACCAATGGTGGGCAAATCCTTGAAGGCGTGAAGCAAATATTCAAACGCAAACGCACCGACAATAGCGCCAGCAAAGTTGCCCATACCACCCAGAATCAGCATCATGATGGCGTGCGCGCTCATGTGAAAACCCATCAACTCAGGGTTGATGTAGCCGTTTTGTGCCCCCCACAAGTAACCCGCCAGCCCGGCCAGCGCACCCGCCAGGGTAAAGGCAGCCAATTTGTAGCCGAAAGTGCCAAAACCCATGGCTCGCATGCGGTGCTCGTTTACACGGATACCCGCCAGTGCACGGCCAAAAGGGCTCCACAGCAGGCGGCGCAAAAACGCATACACGGCCAGCATCAAGGCCAGCGTGAAGAAATAAAAGGTGGTTTTTTTGTCAAGGTCAAATAGCGCATGTCCCAGCACACTGGCCGTGGGCTTGAAGTTGACATACAGACCGTCGGAGCCGCCCAGGACCTTGTTGTCAAAAAACAGGTAAAACACCATTTGGGCAAAGGCCATGGTGACCATGATGAAGTAAATGCCTTGTGTGCGGACCACAAAAAAGCCAATTACCAAGGCTGCCAGTGCTGCACCCAGTACGGCCAGTGGTAGCGTCCACCACAGGCTTGCGGGCTCGCCAGCGGGCGTGATGAAAGCCAGTGCATAACCAGCCAAGCCAAAAAACGCCGCATGGCCGAGCGAGACCAAACCAGTAACGCCTTGCAGCAAGTCCAAACTCATGGCAAAAATTGCCAAAATCATCATGCGAGTGACCATTTCCTTGTGGAAGTCGCTGCCGACAAACGGAAAAGTCACCAGCGCCACAGCCGCCAAGCCCAGGACAATTTGAATGCCGCGCGGCAGTACTTCCAAGTGCGATTGTGCAATGCTCATTGTTTAAATAAGCCTTGCGGCTTGTATAAGAGCACCAGTGCCATCAGCATGTATACCAACATGCCCGCCATCGAGGGCAATAGCACTTTACCGAAGGTATCGACCAGGCCCACTAACAGCGCTGCAATCAAAGCCCCGCGCACCGAACCAATGCCGCCAATCACTACCACCACAAAGCAGGTAATCAAAACCGATGAGCCCATGTTGGGGTAAACGCTAGAGATTGGTGCAGCAATCATGCCGGCAATGGCGGCCAGGCCTACGCCCAGGGCAAATACCGTGGCGTGAATCAACTTGATATTGATTCCCAGCGATTCCGCCATGTCACGATTGAACGCCCCAGCGCGAATCTTCATGCCCAGCCGGGTTTTGGAAATTAATAGGTACAGGCTTAGCGCCAGCAGCAGGCACAGGCCCGACATAAACAAGCGGTACACCGGATAGGAGAGGGTTTCTGTCAACGGTATCGAGGCTGAAAGCAAAGCCGGAATTTCCACACCGTGCACATCATCGCCCCACAGCATGGAGCGTGCTTCTTCAAAAATGTAGATCAGACCAAAGGTCAGCAGCACTTGATCCAGATGGTCGCGTTGATAAAAATGTCGAAACAAAAGCCACTCAAGCGCCAAACCAAACGCGACCGCCAAAATTGTGCCCACCACAATGGCTAGCAGCAAGCTGCCCAGCAACGATGACAGCGACCACGCCATGTACGCGCCTAACATGTAAAAACTGCCGTGTGCCAGATTGACCACGCCCATGATGCCGAAGATGAGCGTCAGGCCAGCTGCCAACATGAACAATAGCAAGCCGTATTGCATGCTGTTGAGCAACTGAATCAAAAAGGTACCGAAATCCATAAGGGTAACGAATAACAAGGACGATTGAGCTAGGCAAAATGGTATGCCAGGGAGCAAAAAAACGGAGGAACCTGTCCGCCGTTTTTACTCAAATGCGCTGGTAGCGCACCATCAAGTTAGTTTACAGCCCACACCACTGTCAGCTAGGGCTTTGGCGGCAATACCAATCACTTTGTTTTCACCGGCTTCAACTTTGCGCAGATACATGTCTTGCACTGGGTTGTGTTGGGGACTCATCTTCCACTTGCCGCGCGGGCTATCAATGGTGGCACCCTCCATCGCAGCGTACAGGGCTTTCTTGTTGGCCATGTCACCCTTAACTGCGTTGGCGCCCTGCACCAGCAGCAAACCGGTGTCGTAGCCTTGCACCGCGTACACGTCGGGTTGCAACTTGTATTCTTTGGCATAGGCGAGCCGGAAATTCTTGTTGCGCGCTGTATCGAGCGAGTCGCTGTAATGCATGGTGGTCAAGATACCGTCGGCAGCAGGACCGGCAGCGGTCAAAACGCCCTCGGTCAAAAAGCCGGAGCCATAAAGAGGAATTTTATCTTTCAAACCCGCTGCAGCGTAATCGCGAATGAATTTGGCAGCGCCGCCACCGGCAAAGAAACAAGCCACGGCATCGGGTTTAAGTGAAGCAATTTCAGTTAAGAGTGCCTGAAACTCCACGTTGGGGAAGGGCAGACCGAGTTCTTTGACGATGGTGCCACCGGCGGCGGTGTAACTTTCTTTGAAACCCTCAAATGCCTCGTCACCGGCAGCGTATTTCCAGGTGATCCACACGGCTTTTTTATGGCCCTTGTCAACCATCACTTTGCCCAATGCGCGGGTCGGCTGGCTGTTGGTGAAGCTGGTGCGAAACACATTGGGTGCACACAGGCCGCGGGTGGCGGCATGCACACCCGCGTTGGGAATCAGGCTCAAAACGCCGGTATCGCGGGCAACTTTTTGAATGCCCATTTGCACGCCCGAGTGCACGGTGCCTACCAGCACATCGACCTTATCTCGTTGTACCAAGATGTTGGCGTTTTCAATACCCTTGGCTGGGTTGGATTCATCGTCCACCTTGAAAAACTCGACCTCGCGGCCACCCAACTTACCACCTTGCTCGGCCAATGCCATACGAAAACCGTTTTCAATGGCCACGCCCAGCTGAGCAAAAGTGCCGGTGTAAGGCAGCATCAAACCAACACGAATTTTCCCGGCTTGTGCGCGGGCCAACTCGGGAAGTAAAAGGCCCGTAGATGCAGCACCTAGCAAGCTGGCGCTGCGTGACAGAACAAGACGGCGTGTGGTCATGAAGTCTCCTGTGTGACTATGGTGTGTCGAAATAACCTGCACTTTATCGCAGTTTTATGGAAGTCTGGCTATTGTTTACCCCTATTCAATAGCGCGATTCTCAGTGCGGAGTTTGAAGCGTTGAATTTTGCCAGTGGCGGTTTTGGGCAAGGCAGCAACAAATTCAAACCAGCGCGGGTATTTATAGGGAGCGAGCTGGCTCTTGACATGCAGCTTCAAGTCCTCGGCACTGGCGGCAAGGCCTGTTTTGAAGACCACATAGGCTTTAGGTTTGATCAAACCATCGGCATCCCGTGCGCCAACCACGGCCACTTCAAGCACGGCTGGATGCGTCATTAATGACGCCTCAACTTCAAATGGGCTGACATAAATACCGCTGACTTTAAGCATATCGTCACTGCGGCCACCATAAGTGTAATAACCGTCGGCGTCCACCGTGTATTTGTCACCGCTGCGTGTCCATTCACCCGCAAAGGTGTGCTTGGTTTTTTCGCGGTTGTTCCAGTACATGATGGCGGCGCTCGGGCCACTGACCTGCAATTCGCCAATCTCTCCCACACTGCATTCGTGCCCGTCGTCAGCTATCAGGCGCACCTTGTAGCCGGGCACGGGCTGACCGGTAGTGCCGTATCGAACCCTACCAGCGCGGTTACTCAAAAAGATGTGCAGCATTTCGGTTGATCCAATGCCATCCAGAATTTCGCAGCCGTAATGCGCCGTCCATTGACGGCCAATCTCGGCGGGCAGCGCTTCGCCGGCACTGGTGCAAATACGCAGGTTCAGGGCGCGTTTGGGCGGGCGAGCCGGGTCTGCCAACAAGGCGGCGAACAAGGTGGGTACGCCATAAAAGACAGTGGGTTGGTATTGCTGCAACGCCTTGAAAACGCTTGCTGGGGCGGGGCGCTCAGGCAGCAATACCGTGGTAGCACCTACGCAGAGCGGAAAGCTCAGGCCATTACCCAGCCCATAAGCAAAAAACAGTTTGGCCGCGGAGAATACAACGTCCGATTCCTGAATTCCAATGACCGGGCGGGCATAGAGCTCGGCCGTATGAATCATGTGGCTGTGCAGGTGCACCGTGCCCTTAGGGGTGCCCGTAGAGCCGCTTGAATAAAGCCAGAAGCAGGCGTCATCGGCACAGGTTGGCGCTGTATGTGGCGCGGCTTCGCCCTCACGCCACATAGGCTCAAAACCGAGTTTTGATACAGCTTCCGGAAGGTTGGCCAAAGTCTCAGGCTCAGCGCCCACCACAATGACCGTGCGTAGCGTGGCAATCTGACCCAGCAGGCCGTCAAATGCGCCAATCAAGGCATTCGAGACTAGCAAACCCTGAGCACGTGAATCGCGCAGCATAAAGTCGAAGTCTTTGGTGGTAAGCAAAGTGTTGGCTGCCACGGGCACTACACCAGCCAAAATGCAACCTAAAAAAGCTACAGGCCAATCGGGCGTGTCCAGCATGCACAGCATGATGCGGCTTTCAGGCGCAAAGCCGTGCAAGCGCAAGGCGTTGGCAAAGCGCTGGGAGCGCTCGGCCAGCTCGCCAAATGTCAGTTTTTCGCCAGTCACCGCGTCGATGAAGGCGGTTTTGTCTGCCCGGCTGGCGTGTCGTGCCAACAAATCGTATGCCGCGTTGTACTCGCGCTCAATGCTGATATGTGGTGGGCTGGTGCTGTGGTCAGCGTGGCTGAGCTGCATGGCATGTCTCCGGGATATTTTTGTATTTATAGCGCCAACCATATGCCAACTGACAATTTGCAAGAGTTCATGCGTTAGCCAGCGCCTGGGTCAGCCATTGCCTGCACCAGGTTGTGCCTTCGGTCTCTGGCAGCGTGCCACTGGAGGCGTCATGTTGCCAAACCTCGCCCACGCGCTGCGCGCCCAAGCCTTGCAGGCGCTCATCGAAATGCTTGCCACCAAAGCAAAAAGTTTGCATGTAAGTGCGATCGCCTAAAGCGATGACGCCATAGCGGACATGGCTCAAATCCCGAGGCTGCTCATCCAGCGCAATATACAAAGCACGGGCGTTGTCGGGTACGTCGCCTGAGCCGTAAGTAGAGGTACAAATGAGATATAACACATCTTGCGCGGCACTGGATTCAAATACATCAACACCCAGGTCATCCATCATCAGTACTTCAATTGTGTCAAGCAAATCCGCGCAATCCATCTCGATTGACTGCGCGACATACTGTGCTGTGCTGGTCATGGTACCGACCAGAATCTTGAGTTTCATAAAACTATCCTGAAATTTTTGGCAACATCACAAAAAATGAAATAAACTGCTTGACGCAGTATTTTTAAGAACTATACTGCAATTATTGCGGATTACCAAGCCTCAAGCAAATGAACATGCAAATCCTGCCCGATATTGACAGCAAGCCTACTTTGGTTGAGTTGGGCAGCAGGGTGCGGGCTTGGCGCGCTCGGCGTGGCATAACGCGCAAGGCGCTGGCGGCGGACTCGGGACTTTCCGAGCGGTTTTTGGCTGATGTCGAGTCGGGCCGTGGCAATGTATCAATCAATTCGCTTGAGGCAGTGGCGCTGGCGCTGAATATTTCTACTATTGAATTGCTGCAAGACGCGCCACGTCCCTTGCTGGCTCGAACGGCGGGCTTGCTGGCCAGTCTTGACGACAACCAGCTTGACCAGGCCTATAGCCTGCTGGCCGCCACCTTTGGCCTGGGTAACGCGCAGGGGCGCGAGCAGCGTGTGGCCCTGATCGGCCTGCGCGGTGCGGGCAAATCCACCTTGGGGGCGCAGCTGGCGGCGTTGCGCGGCGTGCCGTTCGTTGAACTGGACCGCGAGATCGAGCGCGAGGCCGGCACCAGCATGAATGAGATTTTGCTGTTACATGGCCAAGCAGGCTACCGCCGCTACGAGCGCAAGGCATTGTTTCGGATTGCCGACAGCTACCAGGCGGGCGTGATCATGACCACTGGCGGCAGCATTGTGAGCGAGCGCGAAACTTTTGATTTGCTGCAAAGCTATTTTTACTGTGTCTGGCTTAAGGCCAGCCCTGAAGAGCACTTGGCGCGTGTTGTTGCGCAGGGTGATATGCGGCCTTTTGACCAATCCATGACTGAAGCCATGGAAGACATTCGCCGCATTCTGGCCAGCCGCGAAGCACTGTATGCGCGCGCTGATGCGGTGGTGGATACAGCAGCTCGCACTGCCCGCCAGAGCCTGGCCGATTTGAAGCGTGCCGTTGCCATTCCAGTTGCCGTAACAGCTGCAACACCCATAGGAGACAAAAAATGAATGCACCTACAGAGCCACTGTTGTTCAAGCGCTCGTTAGGCGGTCAGGAACGTGAACTGGTCAGCTTCGCCACGCATCCCAGCCGTTATCAGCACTGGAGCCTGCGTGTTGAAGACGACGTGGCGTGTCTGAAGCTCGACATCAATGAAGATGGCGGCATCAAGCCTGGCTACAAGCTGAAATTGAACAGCTACGACCTGGGCGTGGACATTGAACTGCATGACGCGATCAACCGCATCCGCTTTGAGCATCCCGCCGTGAAAGTAGTGGTGTTTGAGAGCGGCAAGGAGCGCATTTGGTGCTCTGGTGCCAACATTTACATGCTCGGTCTGTCCACTCACGCTTGGAAAGTGAATTTCTGCAAATTCACCAACGAAACCCGCAACGGGCTGGAAGACTCTTCGCACCACGACGGCCTGAAATCACTCGCTGCCGTCACTGGTGCCTGCGCGGGCGGCGGCTACGAGTTGGCACTGGCCTGCGATCGCATTGTGATGGTCGATGACCGCTCCAGCACCGTGAGCCTGCCCGAGGTGCCCCTGCTCGGCGTGCTGCCCGGCACGGGGGGACTGACCCGCGTGACTGACAAGCGCCAGGTGCGCCGCGACTTAGCTGATATTTTTTGCACCACCTCGGAAGGCGTGCGCGCCGACCGCGCCAAAGATTGGAAGCTGATTGACGCCTTTGCCAAGCCGCAACAGTTTGACGCCTTGATTGCTACTGAGATAGAAGCGCTGCGAACACAGTCCACGCGCACTGGTGCTGAAAAAGGCATTGAACTCACGCCGCTGAAGCCGCTGATTGACGATGCCGGCTACCACTACCAAACGGTGGATGTGCAGGTCAACCGTGACACACGCATTGCCACCTTTACCGTGCATGCCCCTGCCGCGCCCATTGAGTCGACACCCGAATCCATCGTTGCCGCAGGCGTGCAGTGGTGGCCGCTCAAGCTGCAGCGCGAGCTGGATGACGCGATTTTGAATCTGCGCACCAATGAGCTCGAAGTGGGCACCTGGGTTATCAAAACCCGAGGCAATGCACAGTTGGTGATGCAGGCCGACGCGGTGCTGGAACAGCACAAAGATCATTGGCTGGTGCGCGAAACCGTTGCAGCGCTGCGCCGCACATTGGCGCGCATTGACGTGACCAGCCGCTCGCTGATTGCGCTGGTGGAGCAGGGCTCGTGCTTTGCGGGCACGCTGTTTGAACTGGCGCTGGCTTGCGATCGCATTTACATGCTGGATTTACCGGACTCGCCTGATGCTGCACCCGCGCTGCAATTAAGCACAGCCAATTTTGGCCGCTACCCCATGGTCAACCACCTGACGCGCTTGCAAACCCGCTTTTATGAAGACGCCAGCGCCATCACGCAACTGCAAGGCCTGGCTGACAGCCCATTGCGTGCCGACCAGGCCTTGGCGCTGGGCCTGGTCACATTGACGCCTGACGACATCGATTGGGACGACGAAATCCGCATCATGCTGGAAGAGCGCGCCAGCCAGTCGCCTGACGCGTTGACCGGAATGGAGGCATCGTTGCGCTTTACTGGCAAAGAAACCATGGAAACGCGAATTTTCGCGCGCCTTTCAGCCTGGCAAAACTGGATTTTCATTCGACCCAATGCGGTGGGCGATGAAGGTGCCTTGAAACTGTTTGGTACGGGTAAAAAACCTAAATTTGACTGGAGAAGAATATGAGCACCATTGATCTACAGGCCTTGATCCCCAACAACGTCAACCTGGCTGACAACCGCCAGTTGCAACGCGCCCTGGAGCATTGGCAGCCAGCCTTTTTGAACTGGTGGGGCGAGATGGGACCAAGTGATTTCAATGCCAAAGAAGTCTATTTGCGCACGGCAGTGGGCGTTGACGCGTCCGGCTGGGCCAGCTATGGCTACACGCCGATGCCCGATTACCGATGGGGCATCTTCATGGCCGACAAAGAAGAAGGCCGCAAGATTGGCTTTGGCGAAAACATGGGGCAAGACGTGTGGCAGGAAGTGCCGGGCGAATTCCGCTCTGCGTTTCGCCGTCTAATCGTCACCCAGGGCGACACCGAGCCAGCCTCGGTTGAGCAGCAGCGTTTGCTCGGCCATACCGCGCCCAGCCTGTACGACTTACGCAACCTGTTTCAGATCAATGTGGAAGAAGGCCGCCACCTGTGGGCCATGGTGTATTTACTGCACGCCCACTTTGGCCGAGACGGCCGCGAGGAAGCCGAGGAACTTTTGGAGCGTCACAGCGGCGACGTGAACAAACCGCGCATCCTGGGCACCTTCAATGAGCCGATGGACAACTGGCTGTCTTTTTTCATGTTCACTTACTTCACCGACCGTGACGGCAAATTCCAGCTCAAGAGCTTTGCCGAAAGTGCGTTTGACCCACTGGCGCGCACCTGCCGCTTCATGCTGACCGAGGAAGCGCACCATATGTTTGTTGGCGAGACCGGCATTGGCCGCGTCATCCGCCGCACGCTGGAAGTCATGAAGGAGCTTGATACTGACGACGTCGCCGCGTTGCGCAGAGCCGGCGTGGTTGATCTGCCGACGATTCAGAAATTCATGAACTTCTGGTTTACCAGCTCGCTCGATTTGTTTGGCTCCGAGGCGTCGAGCAACGCCGCCAACTACTTTGCCAACAGCATCAAAGGCCGTCCCGACGAAGCCAAGTTTGCCGATCATCTGGAGCGCGACACCCGCATGACCATTACGGTCAGCGATGGCAAAGGCGGTTTGATGGACGAGTCGATTACGGTACGTAACGGCATGAATGAAATTACCCGGCTGGAATACGTCAAGGACTGCAATGTTGGCCTGACGCGCTGGAACATGGGCATCAAGCGCGCGGGCGTTGACTTTGAATTCAAGCTGCCGTCCACTCGCTTTCGCCGTGCGGTGGGTGTCTGGGCGGGCCTGCATACCGACCCTGAAGGCAATCCCCTGTCTGCGGATGCATTCGAAGCGCAAAAAGACCAGTGGCTACCCACACCGGCCGACATCAGCTTTGTCAAGAGCCTAATGCAGCGCGTTACTGAGCCGGGCAAAATGGCTGGCTGGATTGCTCCGCCCGATCGTGGCATCAACGCCCACCCAATTGATTACCAATACGTGCAGCTCTGACCTCCGGCCCGAAGTGGTGAATAGCCAACTCTACAAGAGGGCAGTAGCTGCAGCCCGCTGAAGCCGGCTACGGCGTTCATTGGTGCAGTGGGTGTGGCTTGTGGCAACATCGTTGAATGTATTTCGCACAGCCACCGCGGCGGGTTTTGATTATTTCCTTGCGCTTTTTGGGTGACGCGCTCATCAGCAGCATGATGGCTGACGGCATCAAGCGCCAGTGGCCGCAGTGCCAAGTGGATTTTTTGGTTTACGAGGGCATGCAAGGCGTGTTGGCAGGCAATGGTTGCGTAGATACCGTACTGACATTACCACCCCGCGCCAAGCCCATGGAGCGCATGCGCCTGCTGGTTGGGCTCTGGCGCTCTTATGACCTCGCTTTAACCGCGCAGTCGGGTGATTTCCCGCACCAAGTGCTTTGGGCTGCGGCGCGCCAGCGCATTGGTGCACTACCCGAGAATCCACAGCATGCTTGGTGGAAAAAGCGCAGCGCGCCACGCTCGGTGGCCGAGTTGCCACACGAACACATTGCCAGCCGTTGCGCACGCGTCATGCGGCAGGCGGGCGTGCAAGCAGCCTTGCAGGTGCGCGTGCCTCAAACCAGCACTGTGCACGCCAATGGTTCGCAAAACCTACAGGCTACCCCCGTATTGCAAAACTATGCCGTGCTCAACCCCTGCGCGCGCTGGGCCTACAAGCGCTGGCACAGCGCAGGCTGGCTGGCCTTGGTGCAGCATTTGCAAGCGAAGGGCTTGTCAGTGGCAATTACTGGTGGCAGCACTGAGTTTGAAAAGCAGTACCTGGACACTTTGTTCGAAGCCGTGCCTGGCTTGGTCCGCTTAGATGGGCAATTGAGTTTTGCCCAATCGGCCCAAGTGCTCGCTGGCGCACGGCTGTATGTCGGCCCCGACACCTTCACCACGCATCTGGCCGCCGCTTGCGGCACCGCCACAGTGGCGCTTTTTGGCCCTACCGATCCGCGTATCTGGGGGCCGTTGCGTCAAGTGCCCGAGGGCCAGCAAGCCGTGGAACAGCACTACCTCGCAGCGCAGGCTTTGCAAAAAAAAGACAACACTTGGCTGCTGCAAAATACCCACGCAACCTGCGTACCCTGCCAGCAAGAGGGATGCGACCGGCATGCCAACAGCGCCAGCCGCTGCCTGGATGAAATGCCTGCCGAACAAGTTATCCGGGCAGTGGATGAAATTTTGGGATTGAATCGGTTAAAATAACTGCTTCGGAGTGTGGCGCAGCCTGGTAGCGCACCTGGTTTGGGACCAGGGGGTCCAAGGTTCGAATCCTTGTACTCCGACCACGATGCAGCAAAAATGGCCCGCTGGACTTGATTGACCAAGTTCAGTGGGCCGTTTCATTTTTGGCTTGCTGTTTGCACTGTCTGCCCGTAGCTCAGTTGGATAGAGCACCGGCCTTCTAAGCCGGTTGTCGGGGGTTCGATCCCCTCCGGGCAGACCAAAGTTTCAACGCTTTTGGTATTGCGTATTGCCAAACAGTGCTTCGCGTGCCTTGGTGTCGGTCAATGGCACGCGCAAATCGGCCAACACTTTGCAGCCGCGCTGCACCGCCGGGCGTTCGCCAATCGAATCGAACCATTGCTTTAGTGTCGGGTAGTCGGCCCAGTCAATGCCCTGGTTTTGCCAGCTGCGCAGCCACGGATAGATGGCGATATCGGCAATGGAGTACGTTTTGCCGGCAATGAAAGTGGTTTTTTGCAGCTGCTTGTCCATCACGCCATACAAGCGCTTGGTTTCGTTGGTGTAGCGGTTAACCGCGTACTCAATCTTCTCGGGTGCGTAAATGCGAAAGTGGTGGGTTTGGCCCAGCATGGGGCCAACGCCGCCCATTTGAAACATGAGCCACTGCAAAACTTCGTACTTGGCGCGGTCGGTCTTGGGCAAAAATTTGCCGGTTTTGGCCGCCAGATACAGCAAGATGGCACCCGACTCAAACAGTGCAATGGGCTTGCCGTCCGGCCCGTCAGGGTCGGTCATGGCGGGGATTTTGTTGTTTGGGCTGATGGCCAGAAAGTCGGGCTTGAACTGGTCGCCTTTACCAATGTCAACCGGATGCGCGGTGTAGCGCAGGCCGCACTCTTCCAGCATGATATGAACTTTATGTCCGTTTGGGGTAGGCCAAGAGTAGAGGTCGATCATGTTTTACCTAGTTGCTTTGTTGTCACTTGGAGTGCAGAGAGTTGGTGAAAGTTTGGTCAATAATGCGACTTTAGTGGAAATGACCAGACCATGTTGGAGCGCATCAAAAAAGCATTCGCCAAGCAGACCGTCGCCGAGTTGCCCAGCCTACTGGATGCCAACCCGGCTTCGGCTTGGGCGTCCATGCGCGGCTTGAACCTACAGCAGCGCAGCCAGGGCAAAGGCGTGGCAATTGATGGCAGCGTGATGGGCAAACCCTGGCGCATAGAAATAGGCAAGCCGACGCGCGACTTCATCCGAAACGAGGAGCTGCGGGCGCGCGCCGAACTGGGCATCCATGAAGACATTGGCCTGCTCATCATGAACCGGCCCTTGAAACTGGCGCTGGAAAAGCAGGCGTATGAGCGCTACACCGACAGCCTGCAAACCCAAGTTGACACCAGCCTGCCGCAAGAGCTGCGCTGGCTGTCGATGTATGACGAAGTGGGCTGGGACAGCCTGCCCGGTGAGTTCTGGGACCGCTACAGCATGCTGGCCGACCAGCGCGCCAATGCACTGGCTTGGCTTGATGCATCACTGGCCAATTTGCTGCTGGACTGGCCTGCGCCCAGCCCGCACGTACAGACACCTTTTATGCTGATGCTGCTACGCGGCAAGGCGTATTTGCGCATGGAATACCAGCCCGCCAATCTGCCCACACTCGAACACGCCGCCAGTATCTTCACCAGCGCCTGCGAGTCAGCGTTGGGCGCTTTTGGCGCAGCGGGCGCGGGCCAGCCGCTTTAAGGCGACAAACCGCCTAAAAACACTGAAAACGACCTGAAAAGGTTGCTTTTGACTCGCCAGCACATTGCGAGACTGTTTTTTAAGTTTTCAGGCGTTTTTTTAGGTATTAAATCTGTGTTTCGGCGAGCACAGATGTGCGGGTACAGCTATCATTTTTTACTATACATTCAATAGCAAAAATACGGCGCACTAGAATTTTTTACGCTGTTGTTGCCAACGGGTACTTGCCCAGTTCAGCCTTGGCAATGGCGTTGCGGTGCACTTCGTCGGGGCCGTCGGCAAAGCGCAAGGTGCGGGCGCCTGCGTACGCATAAGCCAGTGGAAAGTCGTCGCACATACCGCCGCCACCGTGCGCTTGCATGGCCCAGTCAATCACTTGGCAGGCCATTAGCGGAGCCACCACTTTAATCATGGCGATTTCGTTTTTAGCGGCTTTGTTGCCTGCTGTGTCCATGATCCAGGCAGTTTTAAGGGTGAGCAGGCGTGCCATGTCGATCTTGCAGCGCGCTTCGGCAATGCGTTCTTGCGTTACGGTTTGCGCGGCGACCGCTTTACCAAACGCCACCCGGCTCGATGCGCGCTTGCACATCAGCTCTAGCGCCCGCTCGGCCAGACCAATCAGGCGCATGCAGTGGTGTACGCGGCCTGGCCCCAGGCGGCCTTGCGCAATCTCGAAACCACGGCCTTCGCCGAGCAAAATATCGCTGGCGGGCACGCGCACGTTCTCAAAATACATTTCCATATGGCCATGCGGTGCGTCGTCGTAACCCATCACGTTTAGCGGACGCACGATGCGAATGCCGGGCGCATCAGCCGCTACCATGACCATGCTTTGCTGCGAGTGGCGCGGCGCGTCGGGGCTGCTTTTACCCATAACAATGTAGACAGCGCAGCGCGGGTCGCCGGCGCCGGAGATCCACCATTTGTGGCCGTTAATTACGACATCGTCACCCTGGCGCTCGATACGGGTGGCAATATTGGTGGCGTCGCTTGAAGCCACCTCGGGCTCGGTCATGGCAAAAGCGGAGCGGATCTCGCCATTGAGCAAAGGCTTGAGCCAGCGTTGCTTGTGTTGGGCGCTGCCATAGCGGGCGATGGTCTCCATGTTGCCGGTATCGGGCGCGTTGCAGTTGAAAACCTCAGGCGCCCATGGCACGCGGCCCATGATTTCGGCCAGCGGCGCGTACTCTTGGTTGGTCAAGCCAGCACCGCCTGCGTCATCCAGGCCAGCAGCTTGCGCGCTGTCAACCGGCAAAAACAAATTCCACAGCCCCGCACTGCGGGCCTTGGTTTTGAGCTGTTCAATGGTGTGCAAATGCGTCCAGCGCTTGCCAGCAGCGGTATTGGCGGCCAGCTCGTCGGCGTAAGTTTTTTCGGCCGGGTAAATCTGCTCGTCCATGAACCGTAGCAGACGGGTTTGCAGCGCTTGTGTCTTGGGGGAGTAGTCAAAATCCATGGTGGCCTCGTGGTGTGAAAGGGGAAAATTTCGATGGCTTAAACCTGTTGCGCAAAACGCCAGCCTAGTGCTGCCAAAGGCCGTGCGCCGGCTGCCGATGCGGCTGCCTGTGCGCTGGCCGCCGTGCCCATTTCGACGCGCTTGGCAATGCCTTGCAGGATGGCGGCCATGCGAAACAGGTTGTAGGCGAGATAAAAGTTCCAGTCGGCCTTGAGCGCTGCGGGTGTGGTCAGGCCAGTGCGCTCGCAGTAACGCTTGATGTAGTCCGCCTCGCTGGGGATACCCAAGGCCGGCAAGTCGAGCCCGCCGATACCGCGAAACGCGCCCGGCTCAATATGCCAGGCCATACAGTGGTAGCTGAAATCAGCCAGTGGATGACCCAAGGTGGAGAGTTCCCAGTCGAGCACCGCCAGCACGCGCGGCTCGGTGGGGTGGAATATCAAATTGTCGAGTCGGTAGTCGCCGTGCACGACACTGACTTTGCTCTCATCTTTGGCACTGGCTGGCATGTTGGCCGGCAGCCAGGCAATGAGCTGCTCCATCTCGGCAATTGGCTGGCTCATAGGGCCTGCGCTATCAGCGCTGGCCTGGTATTGCTTGCTCCAGCGACCAATCTGGCGCTCAAAATAATTACCCGGCTTGCCGTAGCCTGCCAAGCCTTGTGCAGCAAAGTCCACCGTGTGCAGCGCCGCTATCACGCGATTTGTTTCACCGTAAATTGCGCTGCGCTCGACGGGCGTCATGCCCGGCAGCGACTGGTCCCACAGCACGCGGCCTTGCACATATTCCATGACGTAGAAGGCGCGGCCAATCACGGCTTCGTCTTCGCACAGGCACAGCATTTGCGCCACGGGCACACCTGTGCCTTGCAAACCACGCATCACTGCAAATTCGCGCTCGATGGCGTGGGCTGAGGGCAGCAGCACGGCTTTGGGGCCAGGCTTGCAGCGCATCACATAGCTTTGCGAGGGCGTAATGAGTTTGTAGGTAGGGTTGGACTGGCCGCCCTTGAACTGCTCCAGCGTGAGCGGGCCCTGGTAGCCGGGCAAATGCTGCGTGAGCCAGAAACTAAGATCGCCCAAGTCAAATGGCGCGGTATCCAGCGCACGGCTGCCAGCGAAATGGTCAAAGTTGCTCATAGGCTGGGTGTTTGCTTTTAGTTGTCGACTTCAATAAAGCGCATCAGCGCCTCGCGGTTACGCACGACCAAACCGCCTGGCTCAATGCGGATAGCGTCTTCGCGCTCCATGGTTTTCAGCTCCTGATTCACGCGTTGGCGCGAGGCACCCAGCAATTGCGCCAACTCTTCCTGCGCCAGCTGAAGGCCAATTCGCACCTCGGCCCCATCGCCCAGCGAGGGCACGCCGTAGCTGCGCACCAGATGAAGCAACTGCTTGGCCAGACGCGCGCGCAAGGGCAGGGTGTTGAGGTCCTCCACCAGGCCATAAAGTTGGCGGATGCGGCGCGCATGCAGGCGCAGCAGGGCTTCGTACAGCTCGACATGTTGGTCGAGGATTTTTCGCAAATCACCGCGGGCCACGCAGACGATGGTGGTGTTGCCATGCGAATAACTGTCATGCGTGCGGCGGTCGCCATCAAAAATCGACACATCGCCAAACCAGATGCCCGGCTCGACATAGGTCAGCGTGACTTGCTTGCCCGACAATGAGGTGGAACTTACCCGCACCGCGCCCTTGGCGCAGGCAATCCATTCCTCTGCTGGGTCGCCGCGGGCAGAAATCAGCTCGTCGTCACGGTAACGGCGTACATAGGCACAACGCAAGATATCGTGCCGAAGCGACGGAGAAAGTGACGAGAACCAACGCCCGGCATTGATGGCGGCTCGTTCGTCGTTGGTCAACATCGGATCTTCCATGCGTTATTGTGGCGCTGCACGCGATAAGGGCTTGTTTGGGTTGTCGCGCAGGCGTCTAGGTAACCCGCATTGACGCACAAGCATTGAGATGGCTTGCGGCAAACGGTGCCTATTCATAGCGTGGCTTGGTTTTATCCAAAAAGGCGGCAATTCCGATGCCCGCGTTGGCATGGTGCAGATTCTTCACAAAGTGCAATTTTTCAGCTGCGAGTTGGGCGTTCAGGCTGCTTTGTGGCGCCTCCAGCAAAAGTTCTTTAATGCTGGTCAAGGCGTTGGGTGCGCGGGCGTTCAACTGTTCAGCCAGTAGCAGCGCCTGGTCCAGTGCCTGTCCGGCATCAGCCAGGCGATTAACCACACCCAGCGCATGCAAGCGTGTGGCGTCGATGCGTTCGCCACACATCAACAGCTCAGCGGCCAACTGGCGTGGTAAGGCGTGCGCAAGGCTCCAACTGGCGCCACCGTCGGGCGAGAGGGCAATATTGCTATAGGCCATCACAAACACGGCATTACGCGCGGCCACCACCAAATCGCAAGCCAACACCAGGGAAAAGCCAGCGCCAGCAGCCGCGCCTTCAACTGCCGCAATCACCGGCTTGGGAAAGGCGCGAAGGGCTTCTATCCAGCTGTGCAGGCCTTCAATGCTTTGGGCTTGCACCTCAGGTGGCTGCTGGCGGTTGGCTTGCAGCCGCTGGAGGCTGCCGCCCGCGCTGAACCATGCGCCCTCACCAGCGAGCACAATGCTGCGAATGTCGGCGCTGCTCTCGGCCGCGTTCAGTACCTCAACTGCTGCGGCGTACAGCTCGGGGCCCAATGCATTGCGTTGTTCGGGATTGCTAATGCGCAGCAGCAGCGTCTGGCCACGGGCTTCACTTTTGAGTTGGGCGGTCATGGTTGCTCTCCCGTATGCAGCAGACTCAAGCCCAAAGCGCCGCGGCGACGCAGCCAAGGTGAGGGCCTGTAGCGCGGATCGCCATACACCGTTTGCAGATTGAACAGCACCTCCAGCACATTGGTCGGGCCGTATTTGTCGCCAAGGGCCAGCGGCCCCAGCGGATAGCCCAAACCAAGGGTCACAGCGGTTTCCAAATCTTGCGGGCTGCAAATACCTTGCTGGCATATATCGGCCGCAATGTTGACTATGGTCGCCACCACGCGCTGCGTGACGAAACCACCGCTGTCCTGGATCACGCTGACCGCCTTGCCGCCTCGCGCCAGAAGGGCGTGCAATGCATCACGCATGTCAGGCCTGGTGGCGGGGTTGGTGGCGATGACGCGGCGCTTGGTTTCAGTGTCGCTGGCCAGCATGTCGATGCCCAGCGTGCGGCTTGGGTCGAGCCGCTCAACCACGGCCATTGTGGTCACATCAAAGCCGAGCGGGGCTACCAAAATAAGCGCGAACGGCGACGGCGCTGCGCCGGTTTCAATTTTGGCGTCAAGGTCTTTCAAGAGTTGCAGCAATTCCAGCCGCCGGGCGGCTTTGGGCGACACCCAGACCGGTGGAATCTCACCGACTTGCGGTACGGGCGGATCGGGGGGCACTTGGGCTTTTTTATCGATGTAACGGTAAAACCCGTCTTGCGTTTTGCGGCCTAACACTCCACCAGCCAGGCGTTGCGCGGTAATCACGCTGGGGCGGTAACGTGGCTCGTCGTAGTATTGCTGGTAGACCGACTCCATTACCGGGTGCGACACATCCAGCCCAGTCAAATCCATCAGCTCAAAGGGGCCGAGCTTGAAGCCCACCTGGTCTTTCAAAATGCGGTCGATGGTGGCAAAGCTCGCTACCTGCTCACCCACAATACGCAGCGCTTCGGTGCCGTAGCCGCGTCCGGCGTGGTTGACGATAAAGCCTGGCGTGTCTTGGGCCAAAACAGGAGTGTGACCCATTTGCCGCGCATAGGCGCAAAGGTCAGTGCACAGCGCGGAGTCGGTTTTCAGGCCGGCAATCACCTCGACAACCTTCATTAGCGGCACCGGGTTGAAGAAGTGGTAACCCGCCAGACGCTCGGGGCGCTTAAGGCCCGCGGCAATCGCTGTCACCGATAAAGACGAGGTGTTGCTAGCCAGCACAGCTTGCGGCTTAACAATGTTTTCCAGCGCGATAAAAAGAGATTTTTTCACGTCAAGCCGCTCAATGATGGCTTCAACCACCAAGTCGCAATCGGCCAGGTCTTCCAGCGCAGCTGCGTGGGCCAGCCGCCCCTTGTACTGAGCCAGTAAGGCGTCGTCGATACGGCCTTTGGCTAGTTGGCTGTCCCACTGGGCGCAGATCGCATCGCATGCCTTTATGGCGGCTTGGGGTGCCATGTCATAGAGCAAAACGCTGCTGCCAGCTTGCGTGGCAATTTGGGCAATTCCCTGGCCCATCACGCCAGCTCCCACAATCCCAACCCGTGAATAGCTTGCTTTCATGCTTGGATTATGCGTGTTGTCTTGCGCCACATGATGCTGTCGCCTATGCCAAAATGGCTGAGTACTATGGTTCGCAATTTATTTATTCATCGCTGTCTGGTGACTGGCATGCTATTGCTTGCATGCGTTGCCAGCCAGGCGCTTACGCTGGGCCGCACTCGCGGTGCAGTGTTGATTGGCCAGCCCCTTAACGTAGATGTATTGCTAAGTCTGGCTGCGGGCGAAACCACCAGCGCCTTGTGCTTTGAAGCCGATGTGTTTCATGCCGACACGCAGATTTCTGCGTCCAAGGTTAGTTTGGCAACAGTTTTTGCAACTGGTAGCCAGGCCGTACTGCGTATACGCTCGCAGGCAGTGGTGGATGAGCCCTTCATCATGCTGTTTGTGCGCGCCGGGTGCGCTGAAAAAGTTACTCGTCGCTATGTACTGTTGGCTGATGTTGCCAGCGAGGTTGCCACGCCGGGCGTAACGATTACACCCGCCCTGGTGCCTGTACCAGCCTCGGCGGCTTCCGTGGCTCCCCTGCCAAAGACCGCAGTTGCAGCCCCCTTGCTGCCGGCTGCGCAGGCGGGGGCCACGGCACTTGCTGCAACACCGGCCAAGGAGCCGCGTCCCCGCCGTGCCAAATCTGCTGTAGCCACAACGCAGACCAACGAAATTGCCCGCCCTGCTGTGCAAAAGCCTGCGCCACCAGTTGCTGTAAATTTGGTTCAAACCCGACCGCCCAAGCCGGTGCCCAAAGCCAGCAAGCAAGCGCCCAAACCGCCTGGCGCACGCCTGGTCATCGACCCGTTGGAACTGGTTGCCGAACGCGATCCAGTGCTTAAGCTCTCGCCCGAACTGTTGAGTACGCCCAACGACAATGTGCTGCAGCGCGCTGCGGCGGCTGCCTTCTGGCGGGCTTTGAATACCCAGCCCCTTGACTTGCTACGCGACCTTGAGCGAATCGAGCGCCTGGAGGCTCAGGCCAACACTGCGCGGATCCAAAATAGCCAGCAACAAGAACAAATTGGAGCACTCAATATCGAGCTGGAACAAGCACGACTAGAGCGCTACAAGAATCCCTTGGTATACGGCTTGTATGGCCTGCTTGCGCTGACGTTGGTTGGTTTTGGCTATTTCTGGTGGCGTGCCCGCAAGGGCAACCTGTCAGACCCGGCTTGGTGGTTGGCACAGCAAAATCAACCCCCCGAGGAACAGGCTTGGCCAGCTTCCAAATCCCCCACGGGGGTGATGGAAAAGCCAATTGAAAAAACGCTTAACGCAAAACCCAACACGCGCCTTGCCGCTGCTGCGAAGCTGGCCAAGGCAGCCAGTGCGGCCACGGTGGAAAGGGCGCCCGACGAGCTGGATTTGGATCTGGATTTAAACAAACCCGCTTTGCGCAACCGCGCCCGCGTCAATCCCCTACCTAAACCGCATCCACCAGTTACTGATAACGCGGACTTTGGGCTCAGCCAGATGGGCCGCGCCGTGAACGCCGAAGAGTTGATTGATGTTCAGCAACAGGCCGACTTTTTTGTTTCACTAGGTCAATACGACCAAGCCATCAATGTGCTTAAAGACCATATTCAAGACAGCGTGCGGACCAGCGCGGTGGCTTATCTGGACCTGCTACACATTTACCACAGCATAGACCGCAAGGTCGATTACAGCCTGTTGCGCGATGAATTCCAGAAAGTTTTTAATGCACACGCCCCGAAGTTTGCCGACTTCGGCGTTCGCACGCGTGGCTTGGAATCGTATTTTGTAGCCATGGCGCGCATTCAGGCGCTGTGGCCTTCACCCAAGGTTCTGGATGTAATTGCAGAATCAATCTTCAGAAAACCTGGCGAAGCCGACGGCGAGGCGTTTGACCTTGAAGCCTACCGCGATCTGATTTTGCTGCACACCTTGGTCAAGACCTTGATGGAAGATGACCCTTCCGACAGTGGGCGCTCAGCATTAAAAACCGACGCTGACGCGCCCAGCCTTGCATTACCAAGTCTGGCAAATCAGCGCGGCAATGGCGCCACTCCCTCTGGATTTCCCTCAACCGACATTCAACCACTGTCGGCTGTACCTGATCAAGCTGCGTTTGGCGATGCCATGTCCGAGATGGCGCCAGATTTGTTCAAGCCCCCCGCTTCCATGCGCCTCGGACTGGACTTTGATTTGAGCAAGCTCGATTAATTGCCTGCCCCAAGCCAGCCAGCTATGCCTAGCCTGCCACCATCACCCAGCCTCGACATGAACCTTTTTGACACGCTTGGGCGCAAACCCGGCACCAAGACTGCCACGTTGAGCGATTTGCCGGACACGCCTAGCGCCTGACCTGTAACGCCCCGGGGTTGACGATCTGGCTGGGCACGCCTTTTATGAAATTCAAAATATTGTCGAAAGCCGCCTCGAAATAGGCTTCGTAAGTGCTTTGTTCCACAAAACCAATGTGCGGCGAGCAAATGCAATTCTCCAAGCGCAACAAGGCGTGGCCCTGCAAAATCGGTTCACTTTCAAACACGTCAATTGCGGCCATGCCGGGTTTGCCACGGTTCAGCGCAGACAACAGTGCATCGGGTTCAAGCAACTCGGCGCGCGATGTATTGACAAACAGCGCTGTGGGCTTCATCAGCGTGAGGTCTTCTAGAGTGACGATGCCCCGGGTTTCGGGGCCCAGCCGCAGATGAACTGACACGACGTCGCAGTTGCTGAAGAAACTTGCTTTGTCAGCCGCCGCTTCATGGCCGTCCTGCACCGCCTGAGTCCGGGACGCTTCGCGCCCCCAAATCACCACGCGCATGCCAAATGCCTGCCCATAACGCGCCACCAAGCGCCCCACGTTCCCATAACCCCAAATACCCAGAGTTTTGCCTTGCAGGACGCTGCCGAGGCAAAAGTTGGCTGGCATGGAGGCCGACTTCAGCCCTGACTGCTGCCATGCGCCGTGCTTGAGATTGCTGATGTAGTGCGGCAAGCGTCGCATGGCGGCCATGATTAACGCCCAGGTCAATTCAGCTGGTGCAGTAGGTGAGCCCGTGCCCTCAGCCACGGCAATGCCGCGCTCGGTGCAACTGGCGATGTCAATGTGGCTACCCACACGGCCGGTCTGGGCAATGAGCTTGAGGCGTGGCAGTTTTTCCAGCAACTGGCGCGAGACGCTGGTGCGCTCGCGTATCAGCACCACCACATCGGCGTCCCGCAAGCGCAGCGCCAACTGGCCGATACCCCTGACGGTATTGGTGTAGACCTTGGCGGGGAAGGCTTCAAGCTTGGCGGCACAAGCCAGCTTGCGAACAACGTCTTGGTAGTCGTCCAGAATCACAATATTCATGCGCCATTGTGCCTTGGGCGCTTATCCAGCTATTGACTGACGCAGCGATAAGGGCCGTCCGGGCCCATGGGGTTCAGTGCGCGCGGGCTTCCAGTTCGGCCAAGCGGTCCAGTTCGGCACAAACTTCCGCCATACGGCCTGAAATTACCAGGCGCATGCTGGCGGTGCCCGGTTGGCCGATTTCTACATGACGCCAAACCCGCAGCGGCGGGCTGGCCACTGTGCGGGCTAGCACTGCGCTTTGAACGCACTTGGGCTGCTGGGTTGTGCGTGCGCGCCAGAGCCAAGCCAGCAAGCTTGTCAATGGCAATACCGGGTGGGTGGCAAACAATTTAGCGGCTGAAAACAAAGCAATGGACATGGTGTTCTTTCAAAGCGGCAGGAGGTGGTGCAACTTGAGCATTTACATCAGCATGGTGTTGCGAATCAGGCCCACTGCCAAACCTTCAATTTCGAATGGTTGGCCGGGTTCGACCACGATGGTGGGAAAGTCGGGGTTTTCGGGGTGCAGCTCAATCACGCTGTTTCGGCGTTTGAAGCGCTTGACGGTGACTTCATCGCCCAAACGCGCCACCACGATCTGGCCGTTCTTGGCGTCGCTGGCTTTTTGCACGGCAAGGAGGTCACCGTCCATGATGCCGGCGTCGCGCATCGACATGCCGCGTACCTTTAGCAAATAATCAGGCTTGCGCTGGAACAAACTGGACTCAAAACAGTAAGTTTGGTCCACATGCTCTTGCGCCAAGATGGGCGAACCAGCGGCCACACGGCCAATCAATGGCAACACCAGTTGCGCCAGACTGGGCAGTGGCAAAGCGAACTGCTTGATGCGCGATGCGTGGATATTGCGCAGCGTCTCATTGTTCAAGCGGATGCCGCGTGAGGTGCCGCTGAGCAGCTCAATCACACCCTTGCGGGCCAGCGCTTGCAAATGCTCTTCTGCTGCATTGGCCGATTTGAAGCCCAACTCATTGGCAATCTCAGCCCGAGTAGGCGGCGCACCAGTGCGGGCAATAGTGCTTTGAATGAGTTCAAATATTTGTTGTTGGCGAGCGGTGAGCTTTGGAATTTCCATGAGAGCTTTCCTTGACGCAGTGAATTAAATGCCGAATTTAAATAAAACTGTTTACAAACACAGTAACTGTATTTTCAACCAGTTTTCTGAAAAATGCAAATAGTCCCCGCAATGCCAGTCAAAATGCCACTTTTCGAACATTGATGATGCAAAACCTTCCTTTGAAGACGGTGGTGC
>JAKFVA010000006.1 GCA_021732385.1 Burkholderiales bacterium
AGCCCAGGTTGGTCGGGTAATCCGGCCGTCCGGCCACCGCGCCAAAGCGGTTGATGTTGGGCAGTACGCCGGGCAATTCGCCTTCTTCCACGCCAAACCAGCGCGCCAGCGTGGCCACGTACTGGTCGACCGCGGTGGTGGGCAGCAAGCGGCCCTGACCCACGTGAAACTGGTTTTCCGGCGCGCCACTCACGGTGTTGGTGACGGGCGGCGCGCTGCCATAAAACGCCTGGCCGCGTACCGCGCCGCCCACCATGAAGTGGTGGCTGCCCCAGCCGTGGTCGGAGCCGTCGCCGTTGCTGGTAAGGGTGCGGCCAAAGTCGCTGGCGGTAAAGGCCGTCACTTGGTTGGCTACGCCCAGTTCGACCGTGGCGTTGTAGAAAGCGGTCATGGCCTCGCTCACGCGCCCCAGCTGGGTGGGCTGGTTGTCAATCAGGTTGTCGTGCAGGTCAAAGCCGCCGAGCGAGACAAAAAACACCTGCCGCCGCGCGCCCAGGTTGTTGCGCGCGCCAATCAGCCTTGCCACCACGCGCAACTGGTCGGCCAGGCTGTTGCCGCCGGGGAACGCGGTGTTCAGCGTTACCGTATTCAGCGCGGTGGTGACTTGCCCCTGCGCGCCAATCGAGCGCGCCGTGATGCGGTTGTATTCGTTCTCCAGCACATGGCTGCGCGGCTGTTGCACCAGCGTGTTCATGGCATCGCGCACGGCGGTGGAGCCGTAGACGCCACTGGTCACACTGGTAATGGCGACCGCGCCGTTGTTGCCCACCTGGTATTGCAAGGCCGAATCGCCCGACAAAAACACCGAGTTGCCGCTGGCCGAGATGCAGGTGAACAGCGAATTGGTGTTGCTGGACAAAGCCAGATCGCCCATATTGCCGCCCGAGCCGACAGTGGAGCCTTCGGACTGGCTGGACTGCCAGACCGACTGCTGGTCGTTGTGCGAAAAAAGCTTGGGCGGCAGCGGAAACAGCGTGCGGTTGCTGCTGTTGTATTGCGCCAGCGTGAGGGGCACGATCAGCGGCCCCACATTGAGCTGAACCGCGGCGCGGCCGCTGTTGAACAAATTGGCCATGCCGCCCATGCTGGGGTGCAGGGCGTATTGGCGGCCACCGGCCAGCGGCGTGGTGGGGTTCAGCAGGGTCGGTGTGAGCGCACTTTTGGCCAGCGCAATGCCGCCTGCGCCCTGGCCGGCCGAGCCGCCGCGGATGGTGTTGTAGAGGTTGTAGCTGGGGTCGTCGTAGGTGACCACGGTGTTGGCGTAGTCGTTGCCGCCGAGCAAAAAGACGCAGACCAGCGCCCGGTAGTCGGTGGCGTTGAAGGCCGCCGCTTCGCCAATGGCGGCCAGGTTCAGCGCAAACGGCAGCGCGGTGCCAGCCATGGCGAGCTGGCTGGAGCGGCGCAAAAAGGCGCGGCGGGTGTGCTTGTCGGGGTTGATGGTGTGCATGGTGTGTCTCGCAGCGTTTATTTTTGAACCAAGTAATCAGCAGAGGCCATCACCATCAGCACGGCGGCTTGTACGCGCGCGCGGCGCTGGGCGTCGGTGCTGGTGGCGGTGAGCGGCGTGGCGTTGAGCGCATTGACGATCAGCGTGCGGTTGGTGGCGGCCAATTGGTTGGCCGTGAGCAGCAAGGCCAGCCGGTTGACCAGCGCGTTGGCGTCAAGCGCCAGCGGCAACTCGTTGGCATAGGTGACGTTGATGTCAAAGCCATTGGTGGCGTTGCTGGCGTTTTGCGGCACATCAGGCGCGTTGACAAAAATGCCGCTGCCGATCACGCCTTGCATGTAGTTCAAGTAGCCCGCGGTGCTCGATTCGTTGACGATTTGCAGCTCGGGGGCCACCGCGCCAGTGGCCGCCAGCGCGGTTGATGGAGGCACATAACCGGGTCTGAAAAAATTGAAGACCGAGGCTGAGCGCAGCGGGCTTTGCGCCAGTTGTGTGCTGGGGTTGGACAGCTCACCCAGCTTCCAGCTGCCGCGCGCCGACGCAATGCCAAAGCTGCGGCCCCATTGCACCAGGCGCAGCATGGGCTCGCGCACTTTGCCAAAGCTGGTGGCGCTCAGGCCGGTGGCGCCGCGCGCTTCGGCATCAAGCAAAACCGCCGAGATGACGGCGCGCATGTCGCCGCGCACCCCGCTGCCGTTGTTGGCAAAAGCGGCGGCCACCCGGCCCATATAGGCCGCGCTGGGGTTGCTGGTGACCAGGCGCTGAATCAACTGGCGTGCAAAAAACGGCCCCGTGTTGGGGTGGTTGAACAAGGTGTTCAGCGCCGTGGTAAGTGCCGCGGCACCGGGCGTATTGGCCGCAATGGTGGTGCCCAAAAAGGTGGCCGCCAGGTTGGAATGCAAATTGGCGTTGAGCACCATGGGCAGGCGGGTGTAGGTGGTGCTGGGAATGTTGCGGCCACCGTTGGTTTCGGGGGTGGTGGTATTTTGCGTGTTGTCAAAGTCGTAGCCGGTGAACACGCGCGCCAGGTTGCTAACGTCGCTCTCGGTGTAGCTGTCGATGCGCACGCCTTGCGCGTTGCGCTGCTCGGTGCCGTCGGGGTTTAACTGGTACAGGCCGATGGTGAAGAGTTGCATCACTTCGCGCGCGTAGTTTTCATCGGGCACGCGGCCGGTGGCGGTGTTTTCGCGCTGGTTGCCGCGGGTGTTGAGGTACACGCCCATCGCCGGATTGAGCGTAATGTCTTGCAGCAACTGGCGGTAGTTGCCAAAAGCGTTGGCGGCGAGCACGTCCCAATACGCGGCCATGGCGTGGCTGCGCCAGTCGATATTTACGCCGCTGGTGGACACCACAAAAATCTCCGACAGCGCCAGCGCCACGCGTTTGCGCAGCGCATCTGCGCTGGTAAAGAGCTGGTTCCAGATCATGTAGTCTGCCGGGTAGCTATTGTTGTAGAACTGCGCGGTGGTGACCTGGTTGTAGCCCCGGCTGTCGAGCCAGGCAAAACCGCTGGTACTGGCTGGGGCAGCAAACTGCTGGTTCAGGTAGCCCGCAAAACCCAGCGACTGCACGCTGGCGATGTCGGCATCAGACGCCGAGAACTGCGCTTGCAGCAAAAAGCGCGACGCTTGCTCTGCGCTGAGTGGCTGGCCGGCTGGTGCTGGTGTGGGAGCCGCAGTAGGCGCTGGCGCTGGCGAAGGTGGGCCACCAGCTACAGGTGCTGGAGCAGGAGCAACACCAGGGGATGGGGCTGGGCTAACGCCTCCGCCATCACCACCCCCACCGCAAGCGGCCAGCAAAGCCGCCGCTGACAGGCCTGCCAGGCCAGCGGGTGGCAGCGCAATTGGCAGGAGGCCCGATGGCGCATTTGGTGCAGGGCAGGCATGCGCCTCTGGCACGGTGGCTTCGGCTGGGTCGTTGGTATGGGCTAGCGAGACTTTATGTTCAAGAACCGAGCGCATGGATACCGCCTTTTTCGTGGGGTTAATTCCGGCTCAGCATAGCCTCGCGGCATGACAATTGCACAGGCTTTTTCACACCTTTACACCGGCTATGCATCCGAGACACCGGGCTTTGCACAGCCTTGACAGCGGCTATACATGGCCATGGCGCTGCTGGTAGCCTTAACGCAGCGCTTGATTTAACAAATCGCGCGTGGCCAGCGCCTCGCGCCGGGCGGCCTCGCGCCAGTTTGCTCCCGCGCTGGCATACAGCACGGCGCGCGAAGAGTTGATGATGAGCGGGCCCGTGGTGTGCGCCGCATCACCACGCCAGCCCGCGCGCACGCTGGCCAGCGCATCGCCGCCCTGCGCACCCACGCCGGGCACCAAAAGCGGCAAAGTGGGAGCGAGTTCACGCACGCGCGCAATCTCAGTCGGGTAGGTGGCCCCTACCACCAAGCCCAACTGGCCATTGGTGTTCCACGGGCCAGTTGCCAATTGCGCGATGTGTTCATAAAGGCGCAGCCCGCCAGGCACGTCGGCCAGACGCCGGGTTTGCAAATCGTCGCCGCCAGGGTTGGAGGTGCGGCAGAGCAAGAACGCGCCCTTGTCGTGGTAGCGCAAATAGGGGCCGAGCGAATCAAAGCCCATGTAGGGCGAGAGCGTCACGGCGTCGGCGCCGTAGCGCTCAAAGGCTTCTATGGCGTACTGCTCGGCGGTGGAACCAATGTCGCCGCGTTTGGCGTCCAGAATTACTGGCACAGCAGGCGCGGCGCGGCGAATGTGCGCCACCAGCTGCTCCAGTTGCGCCTCGGCACGGTGCGCGGCAAAGTAGGCAATTTGCGGTTTGAAGGCAATCACCAGATCAGCCGTGGCGTCCACGATGGCGGCGCAAAAGTCGTAGATTTTGCTGGTGTCGCCCGCCAGCATTTGCGGAAAGCGCTCGGGTTGCGGATCCAGCCCCACACATAACATCGACTGGTTGGTGCGCTCAGCCTGGTTCAGCATCTCAATAAAAGTCATGGCCAAATTTTAGGTGGGTGCTTGGTTTGGCGCAAAAAAGCCCGGGTTACAGCAGGCGCTTACCATCAGGACATGATCGAATCGCCCACAACATCCGGCACTGCTGCCACCGCCTCTGTTCGCAACCCCGCTGCCAGCACGCCCATGACGCAATCTGCCCTGTCACGCCAGCAACTCATTGTGCTGGTAGCACTGACGCTGGTCTGGGGGGTGAATTGGCCCGTAATGAAAGTGGGTGTAACTGAAATGCCGCCTTTGAGCTTTCGCGCTATCTCCGTCTGGATCGGCATACCGGTGCTGGCGGCGGGCCTGTGGTGGCTGAAAACGCCATTCAAACTCCCGCGCGCACACTGGCCCGCACTGCTGTGGTTATCGCTATTTAATATGTTCATCTGGCACGCGCTGATCATTGTGGCGATTAAAAACCTGAGCAGTGGGCGCGCCGCCATCCTGGGCTATACCATGCCGATTTTTTCGGCGATTCTGGGCGCACTGTTGTTTGGTGCCGTGTTGCGCTGGCGCAATTGGCTAGGCGTGGGTGCGGCTAGCGTGGGTGTGGTGCTACTGCTTTGGCATGAGTTCACGCGCCTGGCGGGCGCGCCGCTGGGTGTCATATTGGCGCTGCTGTCGGCCATGTCGTGGGCATTGGGAACGCAGCTGCTGCGCCGCAGCACCATCCCCGTGCCCACGCTGACGCTGGCGTTCTGGATGACGGCGCTCACCGCGCCCGTGCTGACCGGGCTGGCACTGCTGCTGGAGCAGCCCCAGTGGGTTATCAATAGCAGCCAGTGGATTGTGCCGTCTGCCAGTGCGTGGGCCGCCATTGGCTACAACGCAGTGATGATTTTTGGTTTTGCCCACGCAGCCTGGTTTTACCTGGCGCGCAGCCTGCCACCGACAGCGTCGAGCCTGAGCGTCATGCTGATTCCCGTGGTTGGCCTCTTCACCGGTGCTCTGACCCTGGGCGAGGTGTTGCACTGGCAGGATTGGGCGGCTGTGGCCTTGATGGTCGTGGCGATTGGCTCCGTGCTGTGGCCGCAAAAAACCTGAGCCCATACGCAATCGTCATCTGCGCCGGTGAAAATACGGCATCAAAAGCCACACACCCATGCTGCATTACCTCACCGTCCCCGTCACCCAATTCCAGCAAAACTGCTCCATCGTCTGGTGCGATGCCACGCAACTTGCCGCCATCATCGACCCCGGCGGCGACCTCGGCGTGCTGCTGGCCGAAGTCAAGCGCCTGGACTTGAAGCTGGAACAAATCTGGCTCACCCACGCCCACATTGACCACGCTGGTGGCACGGGTGAGCTGGCCCGAACACACCAACTCCCCATCATTGGCCCGCACCCCGGCGACCAGTTCTGGATTGATGGCCTGCCGCAGCAAAGCGCGATGTTTGGTTTTCCGCCGGCAGAAACCTTTGTACCCACGCGCTGGTTGAAAGACGGCGACACCGTGCAGATTGGCGAGAGCGTTTTGCAAGTGCGCCACTGCCCCGGCCACACCCCCGGTCATGTGGTGTTCTACAGCCCCGATATCCAGCGTGCGTTTGTGGGCGATGTTTTGTTTGCCGGCAGCATTGGCCGCACCGACTTCCCGCAGGGTGACCACGCGACCTTGATTGCCAGCATCACACAACGCCTGTGGCCGATGGGTGACGAGACCGTGTTCATTCCGGGGCATGGGCCAGAGAGCACGTTTGGGCGCGAGCGAAAAACGAATCCCTATGTGGGCGGGACCTGAGCGGCGGCGCGCGCTGTACACACAGCGCAGCAAACTAGCCCTTGCGCGCTGCCTCATACAAGCGCTGCACCTTGGGCACATTCGCCTGCAAAGTAGCAATCCGCTCCGGGCCGCTGGGGTGCGTGGATAAGAAGCTGGTGCCATTATTGCCAGAGGCGGCACTCATTTTTTGCCAGAGGGTGACGCTGGCGTTGGGCTGAAATCCAGCGCGGGCGGCCAAATCCAGACCCACCAAATCGGCTTCGGATTCGTCCTCGCGGCTGAACTTGAGGCTCAGCAACTGCGTGCCCAGATTGGCCGCCACATCGCCCAACTGGCCCAGGCCAAGCAACTGCGCACCAATCGACAGGCCAATGCTGGTAGCCGAGCTTTTCGCCAACCGCTCGCGCGCATGCTCGCGCAGGGCGTGGGCCATTTCGTGGCCCATGATCATGGCGGTTTCATCGTCAGACAATTTAAGCTGATCCAATATGCCGGTGTAGTAGGCAATCTTGCCCCCGGGCATGCAAAACGCGTTGATCTGCTTGCTGCTGATTAGGTTGACTTCCCAGCGCCAGTTTTTGGCGCGCTCGTTCCAGGGCGCAGCGTGCGGGATGATGCGGTTGGCAATGTTGCGCAGACGCACCACCTGCGGGTGGCTGGCGGGCACATAGGCTTGTTTGGCCTGCGCCTGGGCCATCAGCTGTTTGTACTGCTGATCAGCCGCGCCCTCCAATTGCTCGGCAGGCACCAGCTTGCGCAGGCCAGACGGTTTGCCCACATCGACTTGCGCCAACGCGGTGGATGCCGCACTGGCCGCCGCCGCCAGGACAAACGCCCGCCGCGCCGACCACAGACCCGATGCACCACTGGCGCTGGCGGCAGTGGCGTGTTCTTTAAGATGACATAGTGTGCACATCAGGCCATGATAGACAAAAACCCGCTTATTTCAATGACGCCCCCACTTTCTGTTGACGCAGCGCCGCATGCGCCAGCCACACAGCCCATCCCCAGCTGGCGCGACGCTTGGCGGATTTACCTGCAAGCGCCCAGCCTGCGCATGCTAAGCCTGGGTTTTGCCGCTGGCCTGCCGCTGCTGCTGGTGCTGGGCAGTTTGAGCTTTCGGCTGCGCGAGGCAGGCATTGACCGCGCCACCATTGGCTACCTGAGCTGGGTTGGATTGGCTTATGCCTTCAAGTGGTGCTGGGCACCGCTGGTTGACCGGCTGCCGTTGCCCTTTTTAACCCGTGCCCTGGGCCGCAGAAGAAGCTGGCTGCTGGTATCGCAATTAGTGGTGATGCTGGGCCTGGTGGGTATGGCGCTGGCCAACCCCGTCGAGTCGCTGGCGGTGATGGTGTGGTGCGCGCTGCTGGTGGCGTTCGCCTCCGCCACACAAGACATTGCATTGGACGCATTTCGCATCGAATCCGCCGCCACAGAGCACCAGGCTGCGCTCGCCGCGATGTACCAGACTGGTTACCGGCTGGCGCTGATCTGGGCCGGCGCGGGCGTACTGTGGCTGGCGGCGCGCGCCGAGGTAGCCAGCGTGGCGGCTTACCAGCAAGCGGCCTGGCAAACCGCGTACCTGGTGATGGCCGCCTCCATGCTGGCGGGCGTGGTCACCGTGTTGTTTTGCCGCGAGCCGGTGGCCACGCCCATCCCGCCCGCCAAGAACATCACTGACTGGTTGCGCAGCGCGTTGATTGCGCCCTTTGCCGACTTTGTGATGCGCTACCGCTGGCAAGCCGCGCTAATTCTGGCGCTGATTGCCACCTACCGCATCTCCGACGTGGTGATGGGCATCATGGCCAACCCGTTTTATGTGGACATGGGCTACACCAAGGACGAGGTAGCCAGTGTGACCAAAATTTACGGCGTCATCATGACGCTGGTGGGTGCGCTGCTGGGTGGCGTGCTGGCGGCGCGCTTTGGCGTGATGCGTGTGCTGCTCTTGGGCGCGGTGCTTAGCGCATCAAGCAACCTGCTGTTTGCCTGGCTGGCGGCGCAGGGCCACAGCGTACAGGCATTGGTGCTGGTAATTTCAGCCGACAACCTTTCCAGCGGCATTGCGTCGGCTGCGTTTATTGCTTACCTTTCGGGGTTGACCAATATCAGCTATTCGGCCACGCAATACGCGCTGTTCACCTCCATGATGCTGCTGCTGCCCAAATTTCTGGCGGGCTTCTCGGGCCGTTATGTAGACGCTTTTGGCTATGCCAATTTCTTCAGCGCAACAGCATTGCTGGGCTTGCCGGTGCTGCTGCTGGTGGCCTTGGCCATGCGAGCGCGAGAGCGGGCTAAAGCGCCGCTTTAGCAGCGCAGCGATTTACCTATCTTTACCCCGGCTTCAAGCGGCTGTGATGGAGCGCGCCCACTATTGCACTTCCCTACTCCTCACAGAAAGCCCGCTCATGAACACCTTGCACACCACCCCAGAAACCACCACTGCCATTGCCTCGGCCAACACGGGCCGCCGCTGGTTTGCCGGTATCGCCGCGCTTGGCGGCGTGGCCTTGCTCTCGACCGCCGCTGCAGCCCAGGGCTTGGGTCATGGTGGGCACGGCGGGCGTGGCCGCAACCCCGAAGAAATGGCCAAGCACATGCAGGCGCGCATCAATTTTCTGATAACGGCTGTGGATGGCACGCCCGAGCAGAAAGAGCGCTTGCTGGCGCTGCATAAAACCGCCATGACCGAGCTGCAACCCGTGCGCGCTCAATTGCGCAAAGCACGCAAAGACGGCATGGCCTTGCTGTCTGAGGCCACCATTAACCGCTCTGCAGTTGAACAACTGCGCGTCAGCCAGATACAGCTGGGCGACACCTTGAGCAAACGCATGACGCAGCTGATGATTGAAGCCGCCGAAGTGCTCAATCCGGCGCAACGCACCAAGCTGGCTGATTTGATGAAGCAGCGCGGCGACCGCCCTGGCCGCAATTGGGGTGGCTCCAAAGGTTAAGTCCCTGCACCGCCCGGCACCCAACCCGCTACTATTGCACCATGCAAAAGCTTCTGATGATTGAAGACGACGCCCGCCTGGCCAGCATGGTCGGCGAGTACCTGACCCAGTCGGGCTACGGCTTTACCCATGCAGCCACGGGTCAGCAGGGGCTGGATCTGCTGCTGGACGCGGGTGGGCCGGGCGCGGTGAATCTGGTGATTCTGGATTTGATGCTGCCCGACATCAACGGACTGGAAGTGTGCCGGCGCATCCGCTCGCAAGCGCATGCACTGGCGCAGATTCCCGTATTGATGCTCACCGCCAAGGGCGATCCAATGGACCGTGTGGTGGGCCTTGAACTGGGTGCTGACGATTACTTGCCCAAACCATTTGAGCCGCGCGAGTTGCTGGCACGCATCCGTGCCATCTTGCGCCGCCAAACCGACGGCGCAGTGCCCAGCGTCAAGCTCCTGCGCTTTGGCTCTCTCGAGATTGACCGCGATGCGCGCACCGTCATGCTGCATGGCAAGCCGTGTGAGCTTACTTCCTACCAGTTTGACCTGCTGATTGCGCTGGCCGAGCGCGCTGGCCGCGTGCTCACGCGCGACCAGATCATGGAGGCCGTGCGCGGCCGTGAGCTGGAAGCATTTGACCGCTCGATTGATGTGCACATGGGCCGCATCCGCTCGGCCATTGAAGACGATGTGAAGGTGCCCAAGCGCATTCTCACGGTGCGCGGCGTTGGCTACGTGTTTGCCAAGCAGCAAGACTGATTGGGCCCTGGCGCAGTGAACTCGGCAGCAGGCGCACCAAGTCCCCGGCCCGGCTGGACCTGGTCGATGCCGCTGTATTTGCGCCTGTGGCTGGCCGTGGTGTTTGTGGTGGCAGTGCTCACGCTGGCCTTTGGCTGGCTTTGGCGCACCAACGCCGAACAAGCCCCGCTGCGCCAGATCATCATCAGCAACGACGCTGGTGATGTGCTGGGCGAAGCGCAGGTGCGCCCAGTGCGCGTACCCGGCGAAGGCATCGAATTTTCTGTCCCCATGAAAGACGGCAGTTCCCTGGTGGTGCTACTGCCGCCGCGCACGCGCCAACCTGGCCAGCCTCTGCCAAGGGCGTGGCTGCGCGGCCCGGCTGGCCTGGCCTGGATATTGGGCCTGGTAGCGCTGGCCGTGGCCATTGGCAGCTACCCCATCGTGCGGCAGCTCACCAAGCGGCTGGAGCGCCTGCGTCATGGCGTTGAGCAGTGGGGCGATGGCGATCTGGGCAGCCGAGTGTCAGTTAGTGGCAACGACGAAGTGGCGTTTTTAGCGCAGCGCTTCAACCTGGCCGCTGAACGCGTTCAGATGCTGGTGGCTTCGCACAAATCGCTGCTGGCCAACGCCTCGCACGAACTGCGCTCGCCACTCACGCGTATTCGCATGGGCCTGGAGCTGATGGGCGGCACGCCCTCAGCGGCGTTCAAGAATGAAATCTCGCGCAACATCAATGAGCTTGACCAGTTGATTGAGGAGATCCTGCTGGCCAGCCGCCTGGACGCCAAGGAGGCCGATCTTGGCATGGTCGAAGCCGTGGACTTGATTGGCATGGCAGCCGAAGAATGTGCCCGCGTGGATGCCGAGCTGGAAGTGCAGGGCCAGGATACCGCGCCCGAAGAAGTTTGGGCACGTGGTGTGGTCAAGCTACTGCGCCGTGTGGTGCGCAATCTGCTGGAGAACGCCCGCCGCTACAGCAGTGGCCCCATCTTGCTGACCCTCAGCCGTGAGGGCCAGCAAGCCGTGGTGCGCGTGCGCGACCGCGGCCCTGGCGTACCGTCCGCCGAACGTGAACGCATCTTTGAGCCGTTTTACCGCTTGCCCGGTGCCAGCGAGCGCGATGGCGGCGTGGGCCTGGGCCTGTCGTTGGTGAAAACCATTGTGCTGCGTCACGGCGGCAGCGTGCACTGCGAAGACAACCCTGGCGGCGGTGCCTGCTTTGTGGTCAGGCTGCCATTGCATTCAAAATAGCCGCATGCCCGTACCCGCTTCAACCCCACTTCAAACGCGCTTCAGTCACGCCTTTGAGCTCACCACGCCCATCGCGCTGGCGCCCATGGCGCTGGCCTCGGGCGGCGCGCTGGCCGCTGCCTGTGCGCAGGCTGGCGCGCTGGGTCTGGTGGGCGGCGGCTATGGGGAGCTGGCCTGGACACAGCGCGAATACACGCTGGCGGTGCACCTCGCACGGCAAAGCGACGCCTTGGCGCGCATCGGTATTGGTTTTATTACCTGGAAGCTCGATGAAGACGCCAGCGCGCTCGACTGGGTGTTGGCACAGCCGCAGCCACCGCGTGCGGTGATGCTGTCTTTTGGCGACGCGCGTCGGTATGCGCCGCGTATTGCCGCTGCGGGCGCTGCCTTGATCTGCCAGATTCAGCGCGTCGAGCAGGCCGCGCAAGCGATTGAAGCCGGCGCCGGCGTGCTGGCCGCCCAGGGCGGTGAAGCCGGTGGCCATGGCATGAACAGCTTGAACAGCCGCGCCACCATGACGCTGGTGCCCGAGTTGGCCGACTGGCTGGCCGCGAACGCGCCAGACACCCTGTTGCTAGCGGCTGGCGGCATTGCAGATGGCCGCACACTGGCCGCCGCGCGCGTGCTCGGCGCTGACGGTGCGCTGGTTGGCTCGCGCCTGTGGGCCACGCACGAGAGCATGGCCGCGCAGGCGGCCAAAAACCAGGCGGTTGGCACCAGTGGTGACGGCACGGCGCGCAGCAGTGTCTTTGATGTGCTGCGGCGCAAGAACTGGCCCGCGCCGTATGACTTTCGCGCCATCCGCAACCCGCTGCACCGGCAATGGGAAGCACGTCTGGCCGATTTGCAGGCCGCGCCTGACGCCGCCCGCGCCAATTACAACGCCGGGGTGCAAGCGGGTGACTTCAGCCGCGCGCATGCGACCGTAGGCGAGGCGGTGGGACTTATTCACGACGCACCGCCCGCCGCCGACGTGATTGCACGCATGACAACCGACGCACAGCGGCTGCTACACGGCCTCTAGCATGCCCGCCCATACAGTGGAGGGCTTCATGTCTTGCAAGCAGCGGGTGTGGCCCAGCGGACACTCGCGCGCAAAGCAGGGCGCGCAATCAAGCGGCGGCTGGTAACTGGCGTCGTGCTTAAGCCACAGCACGCGGGCGCGCGCATTCAGCGGCGGCGTATGCAAGGGGCTGGACGAACCAAAAATCGCAGTCTGCCGCACCCCCAGCGCAGCGGCCAGGTGCATCAGCCCCGAGTCGTTGCTGACCACATGCCGGGCGCTGCCAAGCAGGGCCATGGCCTCGCCCAGCGAGGTTTGGCCCGCCAAATTCAATGCATGGGGCGCGCCCAGAGCGATTGCCTCGCACAGCGCTATTTCCTTGGCCGCACCCAGCAACACCACGGGCAGGCTGTGGCTGTACCGCAGTTGCGCCGCCAGCGCCGCGAAGTGGGCGGTTGGCCAGCGCTTGGCCGACCCATATTCCGCACCGGGCACCAGCACCACGTAGCCGCCTGGCGTCAAGTTAAAGCGTTGCAGGGCGGCGGCGCTGTGCGCAGTGTCTGGCCGCAATTGCGGGCGGTCGTGCTCGACAGCCGCCTGGCCACTGAGCGCAGAATAAAACGCCACCATCGGCGGACGCTCGGTCCTGGGCGGGTTGCGCAGGCGCTGGGTAAGCAGGCCAATGCGTGCTTCGCCTGTGTAACCAATGCGCTTTGGAATGCGCGCCAAAAACGGCAGCAACGCACTCTTGAATGAGTTAGGCAGCACATAGGCCACGCCAAACTGGCCCGCCAGTTCGTGCGCCAGTTTGCGCCGGGCCTGCCATTGCAAGCCGCTGCGCGGGAACGGGAGCGTCACCACTTGCGCCACCTGCGGCATAGCCTGGTACACGGGCACGATATGCGGTAGCGCTGCCACCGTAAGCCGCTCGCCGCGCGCCTGTAAGCGGCGTAGCAAGGGCTCGGTCATGACAGCGTCGCCCACCCACTGCGGGGCAATGACCAGCGCTTGCACCCCTGGTTCAGTGGGCGTGGAAGTGCTCACCGTCTTTCAGGCGGTACACCGTTCCGCAATAGGCGCACTTGGCCTGGCCGGTTTTCGCCACGTCCAGAAACACCCGGGGGTGGCTGCTCCAAAGCGCCATACCGGCCAGCGTGTTGGGGCAGTACACCCCGCCCTGCGGGTTCAGGTCGCTGGCAGCAAGTTCAACGGGCGCGGTGGTGGTGCTCATACCTTGCTCAGCCAATGGGCGTACTTGGGGTTGCGGCCATTGACGATGTCAAAGAATGCGCTTTGGATTTTTTCGGTGATGGGCCCGCGTGAGCCGCCATCGCCGCGGTTGCCAATCTCCACCCGGTCCAGCTCGCGGATGGGCGTGACCTCGGCCGCAGTGCCGGTAAAAAAGGCCTCGTCGGCAATGTAGATTTCATCGCGCGTGATGCGCTTTTGCACAATCTCCAGCCCCAGGTCCTTGGCAATGTGAAAGACGGTGTTGCGGGTGATGCCGTTCAAGGCGCCAGCCGACAAATCCGGTGTGTAGATGACGCCGCCCTTGATCACAAACAAATTCTCGCCCGCGCCTTCGCTGACAAAGCCCGAGGCATCAAGCAGCATGGCCTCGTCGTAGCCGTCGTCCACGGCTTCCATGTTGGCCAAAATGGAATTGGTGTAATTGGAGACCGCCTTGGCCTGCGTCATGGTGATGTTGACATGGTGGCGCGTGTAGCTGCTGGTCTTGACGCGGATGCCGCGCTTCAGACCGTCTTCGCCCAAATAAGCACCCCAGGGCCAGGCGGCGGCCATCAGGTGCACCTTGCAGCCCTTGGGGCTGACGCCCAGTTTTTCCGAACCCAGCCACACCAGGGGGCGCAGGTAGCAGCTCTCCAGCTTGTTGGCGCGCACCACTTCTTTTTGCGCCTCAACCACCTGCTCAAAGCCAAACGGGATTTTCATGCGCAGGATCTTGGCGCTGTTGAACAACCGCTCGGTGTGCTCATGCAGGCGAAAAATTGCCGTGCCGTTGACGGTGTTGTAGGCCCGCACACCTTCAAACACGCCACAGCCGTAGTGCAGGGTATGGCTGAGTACGTGGATCTTGGCGTCGCGCCATTCAATGAGCGCGCCGTCCATCCAGATTTTGCCGTCGCGGTCGTCCATGGATGGGCTCTGGGCTGACATGTCAATATTCCTTTTTCAATTTCAAAAATGACCAGCGGCTGTCATTGCGCAGCGACTAGCAGGCTTGCCTTGAACTTGCGCACTTTGGGCTGCGTTCAAGTCCCGTTATTTGGCAGCGCAGGCCCTTGATTTTCCACCTTTTTGATTTTTGCTCGGTGGTCGGGCAGTGTAAAGCGGCGCAGGCGCGCCATTACAGGCTTGTTGGTGGGGTCGCCTGCACCTCATCGGCATCGGGCCGCAGCAGTGCATGGCTGGTGAGCTTGCCAACCGCAAACTCGCAAGTCACGTGTGAAGCGCCGCCGTCGCTCCAGCGAAACACCTCGGGCTGCGCATCGCGCTCAGACAGCAGCTGGCCCAGCGACTGCGTCATGGCCACCACATGCAGCAGACTCATGCCAGGCTTGAGCTTGGCGTTGAGCATTACCGCACTGCCCACATAGCCCACTGGCCGATTAGCCGCGCGCTGCAAGACCCGCATCGTGCGGGTGAAATGCAGTAACAGCCACATCACCAGGCCGCCGCCCACCAGGGCCACGCCGGGCCAACCGTAATTGCGCCCAGCCAATACCAGCAAGGCCACGCAAGCCAACGGGATAACGAATTTTTTAATAGACATACGCGTTGCGGATTTTGCCGCAAGCCGCATCAGGTCAGGCCACGCACCAGTTCAATCGCCTGCTCGACTCGCTCCACGGCGTGAATCGTCAGCCCCTCGAAGTCTTTGCCGCCGGGGTTTTTGGGCGCATTGGCCTGCGGCACGACGGCTACGCCAAAGCCCAGCTTGGCCGCTTCTTTAAGACGCTCTTGCCCGCGTGGGGCGGGCCGCACTTCGCCCGCCAGGCCCACTTCGCCAAAGGCCACAAAACCTTTGGGCAGCGCCTTGCCGCGCAGGCTGGAGTAAATAGCCAGCAGCACCGCCAGGTCAGCGGCGGGTTCGCTAATTTGCACACCACCCACGGCATTGACAAACACATCCTGGTCGGCACATGAAATGGCGGCGTGGCGGTGCAACACCGCCAGCAGCATGGCCAGGCGGTCGCGCTCCAGGCCCACGCTCAGGCGGCGCGGACTGGGCCCGCCGCTGTCGACCAGCGCCTGAATCTCCACCAGCAAAGGACGTGTGCCTTCCAGCGTCACCATGACACAACTGCCCGGCGCTGGCGCGCTGTGCTGGCTTAAAAATATGGCGCTCGGATTGGAGACGCCCTTCAAACCGCGTTCGGTCATGGCGAACACGCCAATCTCGTTTACCGCGCCATAACGGTTCTTAACCGCGCGCACCAGGCGAAAGGCGCTGTGCGTGTCGCCCTCAAAGTACAACACGGTGTCCACCATGTGCTCCAGCACGCGCGGCCCGGCCAGAGCGCCCTCTTTGGTGACATGCCCCACCAGCACAATGGCTATGCCGCTGGACTTGGCCAGCCGGGTCAGGTGCGCCGCGCATTCACGCACCTGCGCCACCGAGCCGGGTGCGCTGGTGAGCTGCTCGGAGTACAGGGTTTGAATTGAGTCGATAACGGCAATCTGCGGCTGGCTGGCGCTGAGTGTGGCGATGATTTTCTCCAGCCCGGTTTCTGCCAGCACCTGCACACGCGAACCATCTAACCCAAGCCGCCGCGCCCGCGCAGCCACTTGCGCAGCCGATTCCTCGCCGGTGACGTATAGAGTGCCCCCACGGTCGCTCATTTCATGTAGCTCCCTGCCCCCCGAGGGGGCCTTCGCGCCTTGGGGCGGCCCGGCGGCGCTCAAGCGCGCATCAAAACGCCGCTGCATGCCGTCCAGCGCCTGCAGCAGCAGTGTGGATTTGCCGATGCCGGGGTCGCCACCAATCAGCAGCACACCGCCTTCAACCATACCGCCGCCCAGCGCGCGGTCCAGCTCGTCAATGCCGGTAGGGCTGCGGGCCACCTCGCTGGCTTCAATGTCGGCCAGTGCAGAAAGCGGCGAGGCGGGGGCCAGCGCCAAGCCTGCGGCGTAACGGTTTTTGCCTGCCTCCGGCGCTTGCAGCGCCGACTCCACCAAGGTATTCCAGGCAGCGCAATGCGGGCATTTGCCCAGCCACTTGGGGCTGGTGCCGCCGCACTCGGTGCAAACATAATGGATTTTGTCTTTGGCCATGTCTGAATATAGCGCCCGCTTTGCCTAGGCGAAACCGCAACTCAATCGCGCAGCCGAAATGGGTTGAAGTTGGTTTGCTGGTCAAAGTGATCCAGCCCCTCGGCACGCTTCAAATAGCCCACCACCACATAGGTCAGCGGTGTGGCCGCAACCTCCCAAAGTGTCTTGAGCAGGTACTGCGCCAGCGTCACGGCAATGATGTCGCTGGTTTTCCAGATACCGTAGAACGCCACAAAATAAAACAACCCCGAGTCAATCAACTCTCCCACCACGGTGGAGCCTATGGTGCGGCTCCACAGCCAGCGCCCGCCCGTCATCAGTTTCATCTTGGCCATCACATAACTGTTGGCAAAGCTGCCGCACCAAAAGGCCAGCATTGAGGCCAGCGCAATACGCCAGGCGTTGCCAAACACACCCTCCAGCTGACCCTGGTAGGTTCGCATGAACTCGCTTGGGGCCGCAGGCAGGGCCACCACCACCGCCGCCATGAGCGACGCAAACGCCAGCGCCGCAAATCCGGCCCACACCACGCGGCGGCCTGGGCCATAGCCATAGACCTCGGTCAGGATGTCGCCAAACAAATACGAGATGGGGAAGAACAGCACGCCCGCGCCAAAGGTTACCGGCCCCCATAGCGGCAGGGTGAGCGTGGCCTGCTTGGCCGCGCCAATAAAGTTGGCGCACAGCAGCACGCAGACGAACGCCGCCAGAATAAAGTCGTAATAGCGTGTGGCCGGGCGGCCGGACGCAGCCGGGTTCATTGCGCCGGATTCATGCGCTGCGAACGGGAACGCGGCTACCCAGTGCCGTCATCAGTTCGTACCCGACCGTGCCCGCAGCCTGGGCGACTTCGTCAATTGACAATACCGCCGTATTGCTGGCGCGGCCCCACAGCGTTACCTCGGCGCCTTGCGCAGCCTGCGGCACCGCCGTGAGGTCAACCGCCACCATGTCCATGCTGACGCGGCCCACGGTGCGGGTGCGCACACCTTCTACCAACACGGGCGTGCCCTGCGCGTTACTGCCAGGGCAATGGCGCGGGTAGCCGTCGGCATAGCCACAGGCCACGATGCCAATGCGCATGGGCGCTTGTGCCACGTAGGTGCTGCCGTAGCCCACTGTACTGCCCGCCTGCAACTGCTGCACGGCAATCAGGCGACTTGTGAGCGTCATGGCCGGTTGCAAGCCCCACGCCAGCGCGCTGCGTTCGGGGTAGTCAGGCGCACTGCCGTACAGCGCAATGCCCGGGCGCACCCAGTCGGCGCAAACCGCCGTGCTGGCATAGCGCAGGGCGGCGGCGCTGTTGCAGAGGCTGCGCTCGCCGGGCAGGTCTTGCGTGGTGGCATCAAATAGCGCCAGCTGCCGCGTGATGCCAGGCGCGCCATCGGCGTCAGAGAAATGCGTCATGTGGCTGATGTCGTCCACTTGCGGCAAGGCAGCCAGGCGCGCATACACCGCACGGTAGCGCTCGGGCGCAAAGCCAAGGCGGTTCATGCCAGTATTCATTTTCAGAAATACGCGCTGCGCCACATGCGTCTTGTGCGCCGCCAGCATGGCCACTTGCGCGTCGCAATGCACCACATGCCACAGGTCAAGCCGCGAGCAGGCGTCAAGGTCGCGCGGCTCAAATGCGCCCTCCAACAACAAGATGGGGCCGCGCCAGCCCAGCTCGCGCAGGGTGGCGGCCTCGCTTAAATCGAGCACGGCAAAACCGTCAGCACCGCGCAAGCCCGGGTACGCCAGGGCAATGCCATGGCCGTAGGCATTGGCTTTGACGACCGCCCAGACGCGCGCCGTGCCTGCGGCATGGCGCATGCGCTGCAGGTTGTGGTGCAAAGCGTCGGTGTGAATGGTGGCAACAATCGGGCGCGGCATAGTCGGGCAAAAGCAAAGCAAACAAGCAGGCAAATGCCTGCTTCAGATTCTGACAGCGCTTTGCCACAGGTGGCATGCTATAAACCGCGGGTACCTGGCCACGTTGGTTGCAGCAGATTTTCAAAAGCCTGTGTGCGCCAGTCTTTCAACCACACACCAAGCCACCCAACCAGCCCTTAGGCCCATGAAGCGCGGTTTCTACACCATCATGGCAGCGCAGTTTTTCAGCTCGCTGGCCGACAACGCCCTGTTTGTGGCCGCCGTGGTGTTGCTGCGCACTGAGGGCCACCCGGAGTGGCAGCGCGCCGCGCTGGTGCCCATGTTTGCGCTGTTTTATGTGGTGCTCGCGCCGTTTGTCGGCGCTTTTGCCGACGCCCGGCCCAAAGGCCAGGTGATGTTCATTAGCAATGCCATCAAGGTGGCGGGCTGCCTGCTGATGCTGTTTGGCATGCACCCGCTAGCCGCCTACGCTATTGTGGGTCTGGGCGCAGCCGCCTATTCGCCCGCCAAATACGGCATCCTGACCGAGTTGCTGCCCGCTTCCATGCTGGTCAAGGCCAATGGCTGGATTGAGGGACTGACGATTGCCTCGATTATTTTGGGCGTGTTGCTGGGTGGCCAATTGGTTGGCCCCGCGCTATCAGCGCATTTGCTGGGTTTTGATTTCCCCGCCATCACCACCGGCATCGACACACCGCCCGAAGCCGCCATCATGCTGCTGGTGTTTGTCTATATGGTGGCGGCATGGTTCAACACCCGCATTCCGCTGACTGGTGCCGTGCAAACCCCGATGCCCGCCAACAAACTCTTGCTGCTGGCCGATTTCTGGAGCTGCAACACACGGCTATGGCGCGACAAGCTGGGCCAGATTTCGCTGGCCACCACCACGCTGTTTTGGGGTGTCAGCGGCAACCTGCGCTACATCGTGCTGGCCTGGAGCGCCGCCGCGCTTGGCTACAGCACCACCGAGGCCTCCAGGCTGGTGGGCGTGGTAGCCATCGGCACGGCCGTGGGTGCGGTGCTGGCCATTCGCATGAAGCTGGAGCAAGCGCCTCGCCTGATGCCACTGGGCATTGCCATGGGTGTGCTGGTAATAGGCATGAACTTTATTGACACCGTCTGGGTGGCCGCGCCGTTTCTAATTGTGCTGGGCGCGCTGGGCGGCTTTTTGGTGGTGCCCATGAACGCGCTGCTGCAGCACCGCGGCCACAACCTGATGGGCGCGGGCCGCTCGATTGCCGTGCAAAACTTCAACGAGCAAACCTGCATCTTGTTGCTAGGCGCGTTCTATGCCGCTTCCACCGGCATGCTGGGCTTGTCGGCGTTTGCCGCCATCACCATCTTTGGTGTGGTGGTGGCTGGTGTGATGTGGTTAATCAAGCGCTGGCATGCGCACAACTGCCGCGCCTACCCTGCGGAAATTGAGCGCCTGCTGGTCATTGCCCGCAACGACAACGCCCATGGCTGAGCCTGTGGGCGGCGAACTCGCCACAGCACCGCGCCTGCCGCGTGCCTGACCTATGAAAGCCTGGGCAGCCTGCGCGCTGCTGGTCAACGCCTTTGTCTGGGGCGTCTCGTGGTGGCCGTTTCAACAATTGCAGGCACAGGGCCTGCACCCGTTGTGGGCTACTGCCCTGGTCTACAGCATCTCGCTGGTATCCATTGCCGCCCTGCGCCCGCAGGCTTGGCGTGGCTTTGTGGCGCACCCGCAGTTGTGGTGGCTGCTGCTGGCTGCGGGCCTGACCAATGTGGGCTTCAACTGGGCCGTCACCGTGGGCGACGTGATTCGCGTGGTGCTGCTGTTTTACCTGATGCCAGCCTGGGCCGTGCTGCTGGCCTGGCTGCTCCTGGGCGAGCGCCCCGGTGTGGCGGCCCTGGCACGGCTAGCGCTGGCATTGGCAGGCGTGGTGGTGGTGCTGAAAACGCCCGACGCCCCCTGGCCACTGCCGCGCGATGCCGTGGATGCGCTCAGCCTGATGGGTGGCTTTTGCTTTGCCTTGACCAACATCTTGCTGCGCCAACTGGCCCATACGCCCAGCGCGGCGCGCATGCTGGCCATGTTTGGCGGCGGTGCGCTGCTGGCCGCTGGCGCGGGTCTGGTGGGGCTGGCAACCGGCGGCATTGCCGCACCCGCGGCGCTGGGTAACATGGGTTGGCTGCTGGCGGGCGCTCTGACGCTGGGCTTTTTGCTCAGCAACACGGCCCTGCAATACGGCGCGGCGCGGCTGGCAGCGGGCACCACAGCGTTGATTATGCTGAGCGAAATTGTCTTTGCCAGCGGCTCCTCCGTGTTGCTGGGGGTGTCTGAAATCAGCCCCCGCACGCTGGTGGGCGGCGCTTTGATTTTGCTCGCTGCGCTGCTGGCCGCGCTGAGTGATCGCACTGAATTACCGCCATGAAGCACCCGCGCGCAGCACAAATGCACAGCCCCCACTGCGTAATCTCACCTAGCCGTTGGCGCGCCCCTTGCGTTAGGCTTGGCTTTGTTTCACCGTTGGTTTGTCTTTAACTTTTTACCGCCATGCCGAAAACTGCCACCAGCATTTACGATTTTGAAGCCTTGGGCATAGACGGGCAGCCCGTGCCGCTGCGCCAGTTTCAGGGCCATGTGCTGCTGATAGTCAACACCGCCAGCGCCTGCGGTTTCACGCCGCAACTGAGCGGACTAGAAGACCTGCACACCACTTACGGCGTCAAGGGGCTGACGGTGCTGGGCTTTCCATGCAACCAATTTGGCGCGCAGGAAAGCGGCAGCAACGAAGAGATTTCCGAGTTTTGCTCACTCAACTACGGCGTGAGCTTTCCGCTCATGGCCAAAATTGATGTCAATGGCCCCAGCGCCCACCCGCTCTACCACTGGCTCACAGCGCAAGCGCCCGGCCTGCTGGGCAGCAAGGCGGTCAAGTGGAATTTCACCAAGTTTTTGGTCGGCCGCGACGGCAAGGTGCTCAAGCGCTACGCCTCCATGGACGCGCCGGAAAAACTCGCCAAAGACATTGAGGCGGCGCTGGCCAACTAAAAAAGAAGCCGCTTTTTGCTCTGTTTTCGATAGTAAAAAAGCATAGCGTTACCCGCACGTCTCTACTGGTCAAAATGCCAATTTGATGCTTGAAATTGGCTCTAAAAGCTTAAAATCTGCGCCGTCAGAGGTGGTTTAACGGTGTTTGCGGTGGTAAAAATCGGATTTTTTAGGAAAAACAGGCTGTTTTTTGGCATCAAAAGCTGCTCAAGCCCAATATTGACGTGCGGGTAGCGCTATCAAAAAATGCTCTGCATTTAATAGCGCCCGGCTTACGCCAGCGCCTCATCAAGCACCTCAATCCAGTGCCTGACCGGCGTGGCCGTGCCGCTTTGCAGGTGCGTGATGCAGCCGATATTGGCGCTCACAATCACCGGTTCAGGGGCTGGTGCAGGTGCTGGAGCCGGGGCTGTGATTGCTGCCGTTGCAGTTGCCGACGACTGCGCTTGCCTCTGCGTTTGTGTTCCTGTTTGCATCTGCGCCTTCAGCAGCGCCTGCGTCTGCGCCAGATGCCCCAGCTTGCGGTCGCGCAGCTGCAGGGCAATGGCGGGCTGCAACACCGAATAAGTGCCCGCCGAGCCGCAGCACAAGTGCGCTTCATTCACCGACGTGCGCAGCGTAAAGCCCAAATCGCCCAGGTGTTTTTCAATGCCGCCCTTGAGCTGCTGGCCGTGTTGCAGCGTGCAGGGCGGGTGCAACACCATGGCGGGCGCCAGCGCGGCGGGCTTGAGCTTGGCTTGCAGCAAGGGCACCAGATCAGGCAGCAGCTCGCTCAGGTCGCGCGTAAGCTGGCTGATGCGCTGCGCCTTGGCGGCGTACTGCGCATCGCCCTTCAAGATGTGGCCGTATTCCTTGACGGTGACGCCGCAGCCCGACGCATTCATGACGATGGCCTCCACCGCGTGGCGGCCTGTGCCATCGCCGTCCTGGCCCTGTACATACGGCCACCAGGCGTCAATGTTGGCGCGCATCTGGGCTTTGCCGCCCTCCTGGTCGTTCAGATGGAATTTGACGGCGCCGCAGCAGCCCGTTTGTGCGGCCAGTACGCTCTGGATACCGGCGGCATCAAGCACGCGGGCGGTGGCGGCGTTGATGTTAGGCTGCATGGCGGGCTGCACGCAACCGGCCAGCAGGAGCACCTGGCGCGCATGGGTTTGCGTGGGCCAGGTGCCCGCGTTTTGCCGTGCTGGCACCTTGTTTTTCAGGCTCACTGGCAGCACGCCGCGCAGCGCTTGGCCCAGCTTCATGGCGGGGGCAAACAGCGGCGAGGGCAGGGCCTCCTTGAGCGTCCAGCGCAGGGCTTGCTCAGCGGCGGGGCGCGGCACTTTGGCGTCGACCAGCTTGCGGCCAATGTCCACCAAGTGGCCGTACTGCACGCCACTGGGGCAGGTGGTTTCGCAGTTGCGGCAGGTCAGGCAGCGGTCTAGATGCAACTGGGTTTTGCGCGTGGGTACTTCGCCTTCCAAAAGCTGTTTAATGAGGTAGATGCGGCCACGCGGACCGTCGAGTTCGTCGCCCAGAATCTGGTAGGTGGGGCAGGTGGCGGTGCAAAAACCGCAGTGCACGCACTTGCGCAAAATCGCCTCGGCGTCCTGGCCGTCGACGGTGTTTTGGTATTCGGAGCTGAGGTGGGTTTGCATTGAGGGATTACGCAGGTCAGAGAAATTGGGGCTTAAAAATCCGCGTGCAGGCGGCCAGGATTGAAAATGCCCGCCGGGTCAAACTCGCGCTTGAGCTGGCGCATGATGCGCAAAAGCGGCGGCGCAATGGCATCAAAGCGGCTTTCTGCGCTTTCGGTTTGCGCGCCGTCAGCTCTAAATAAAGTAGCGTGCCCGCCCACTTTGGTCGCTGCTTGCCGCAGCAGCGCGCCCTGGCCAGAAGGCAGCTGGTACCAACGCTGCGCGCCATGCCACTCCACCAGTGGCGGCTCAAATTCAGCGGGCAGGTCAAGCGCGAGCGCGGCATGCGGCAGCGACACGCGCCACAGGGCGCGCGCACCCCGCGCGGCAAACCACGGCAACTGCTGGTTGCGGCACAGCGCCCAGTCGCGCGCCGCTTGCTGCGCATCCATGCGCTGCCCACCCATAGATTTGCAGGCCGCCTCCACTGCTGCCAGCGCGCCACGAAGCCGCACATACAGCGTACTGGCACCATCGGCGTGTACCCAGCAACTGGCGTTCAAGGGCAGCGGCTGGCCGCCCCACTGATTGAGTTGCTGCAAGGCCTGCGCCTGCGGCATGTCAAAGCGCAGCGTGGCCTCGCCCGGCAGCACGGGCAGCACCTTGAGGCTGAGCTCGGTCAGCACGCCCAGCGTGCCTAAAGCGCCCACCATCAGTCGGCTGACGTCGTAGCCGGCCACGTTTTTCATGACCTGGCCGCCAAAGGTCAACGGCTCGGCGCGGCCGTTTAGCATCGACACGCCCAGCACATAGTCGCGCACGCCGCCCACACTGGCGCGCGCCGGGCCAGCCAGGCCAGCAGCGACCATGCCGCCGACGGTGGCCTCGCCCGGCGGCGCATTCAAGTGCGGCGGCTGGGATGCCAGTTTGACCCGCTGCGCACCAAAGTGCGGCGGCTCGAAGGGCAAACACTGGCCTTTTTCCGCCAACGCGGCTTCCAGTTCGGCCAGTGGCGTGCCTGCGCGCACCGTGACCACCAGTTCACTGGGCTGGTAGCTGGTAATGCCGCGCAGGGGCCGGGTGTCGAGCAGCGCCAGCGGGGCCTGACCCGTCGCCAGCGTGCCGTAAAAGTTCTTGCTGCCGCCACCACGGATGCACAAGGATTGGCCGCTGGCGGCAGCCGCGCGTATTTGCTCGGTAGTTTGATGCAGCGCGGTGTCAAAGGCGCTTGGGCCGGGTGCGGCGCTCATCGTGGGGCTGTGCTGGCCAGGCTGCCAAGCGGCGCTGTGTGCAGGGTCTGGGGCGCACGGGGAGCAGCGGGTGCTGCGGATTTACGGGGGACGGCGGGTTTGTTCATAACTTCAAAGTAAACGCGGCGGCTTGCTCCATCGGTGGATTTGAGTTGCACAACAGTGTATTTGCGGCCATTTTTTTCCAGGGTTTGCTGGCCGACCAGGGTATGGGTGTCTGACTGCGCCAGTACCCAGCCAGCCAATTCGTTGGCCAGCACCAACCGGTAGGCGCTCTGCTCACTGGTGCCGTTGCCCGAGGTATTGATGGCCTTGACCAGCGCCTGCGCCCAGGCGCGGTGATGGCTGGTCAGTTCGTTGTTGCGCTCATTTTGCGCAATGGCTGCAAGCAACAACTGCACCTTGATGAAAGGCAGTTCAGCCATGGGCGCGTATTTTTGTAAGACTCCCAAGGCCACCAAGGCTTGAAACGACTGGCCGCTGCGCCAGAACTCTTCAGCGCGTTGCAGGGCTTCATCAGCGTCTTTTTCAATCGCTGGCGGGCTGGTTTTTTGCTGTAACAACAACATTCTCAGCTTGACGGCGCGGGGCTCGATCAGCGTCGCCCGCTGTGTCATGGTCAGTTCGGCTTGCGCCGGGCCAGCCAGCAACAAGGCGGCTGCCAACAGTGCCCCATAGCCGCCGATTTTTGGGCTTGTTCTTTTCATGCTGCCATTGTGCCTACTGCGCGTTTTGTGCGCAGGCGCTCATGCCGCTTCGATTTGCGCCGGCCAGAAGTCTTGCGCTTGCGCATGAAAAAAGCCCGCGGCGCTTGCGCGCGGCGGGCTTTGCAACGGGGCAATGGCGCTGAGCCATTGCTGCCGATGGGGATTAGCGGTTGTACGCGGTTTCGCCGTGGGAGCTGATGTCCAGGCCCTCGCGCTCTTCTTCTTCCGTCACGCGCAGGCCGATGACCAGGTCAATCAGCTTGAAGGCGATGAAAGAAACAACAGCTGTCCAGATGACGGTGGTCATGACCGCCTGGAACTGAATCCAGAGTTGGCCCGTGATGGAAAAGTCGGGATTGACTTTGTTGGCCACGTAGTCGTACACACCGGTACCACCCAGAGACGGTGAGGCAAACACGCCGGTAAGCAGTGCGCCCAAAATACCGCCCACGCCGTGAACGCCAAACACGTCGAGCGAGTCATCGGCACCGAGCATGCGCTTGAGGCCGTTGACACCCCAGAGGCAAACGAAGCCAGCCAGCAAGCCGATGATGATGGCGCCCATGGGGCCAACAAAACCGCAGGCCGGTGTAATGGCCACCAGGCCAGCGACCGCGCCCGAAGCCGCGCCCAGCATGGATGCTTTGCCTTTGGACAAGGCCTCGCCTGCAATCCAGCTCAGCGTAGCGGCAGCGGTCGCCACCAGGGTGTTGACAACCGCCAGCGCGGTCAGACCATTGGCTTCCAAGTTGGAGCCGGCATTGAAGCCGAACCAGCCAAACCACAGCATCGAGGCACCCACCATGGTGAGCGTCAGGCTGTGCGGCGTGAGCGACTCTTTGCCGTAGCCCAGGCGCTTGCCAATCACATAGGCACCCACCAGGCCAGCAACACCGGCGTTGATGTGCACCACCGTGCCGCCTGCAAAGTCGAGTGCGCCTTTGGCCCAGAGCCAGCCGGCTGCGGCCGTGACTTTGTCGAGCGAGGCGGCATCACTGATGGCATCCGGGCCGTCCCAGTACCAGACCATGTGCGCCACGGGCAGGTAGCTGAAAGTGAACCAGATGGCACAAAAAGCCAGCACGGCCGAGAACTTGATGCGCTCGGCAAAGGCACCCACAATCAGCGCGCAGGTGATGGCCGCAAACGTGGCCTGGAAGGCAACAAAAGTCAGCTCGGGAATGACCACGCCTTTGCTGAAAGTGGCTGCAATGGAATCAGGCGTAATGCCTTTCAGGAACAGCTTGTCAAAGCCGCCAATGAAAGGGCTGCCACCAGTGAACGCAAGGCTGTAGCCATAGATGACCCACAGCACATAGATCATGCTGGAGACCACAAACACCTGCATCAGCACCGACAGCATGTTCTTGCTGCGTACCAGGCCGCCGTAGAACAGCGCCAGGCCGGGGATGGTCATCAAGATGACCATGGCCGTGGCCATGGTCATCCAGGCGGTATCGCCCTTATTGGGTACTGGCGGGGCAGGGGTGGCTGCAGCGGGAGCGGCTGTGGCTGCAACGGCGGCTGCTGGAGCAGCCATAGACGCCGCTTCTGCCGGCTTGGCAGCTTCAGCGGGAGCGGCCGCAGACGCGGGTGCGGCCGCGGGTGTCTGGGCCAGCGCCTGCGTGCTTGCCGCAGTGGCTGCCGCAAACACAGCCAGACCCAGCGCCAGGGAGGCGAGTAGTTTTTTCATGGTTGTTTCTTTCCTGGAGTAGGGGTCTGCGTCAAAGCGCTTCTTTGCCGGTTTCACCGGTGCGGATGCGCACGACCTGCTCGAGGTCGTACACAAAGATTTTGCCGTCGCCGATTTTGCCGGTGCGCGCAGCGGCTTCCACCGCCTCAATTACGCGCTCGACCAACTCGTCGGCCACCGCCGCCTCAATCTTGACCTTGGGCAAAAAGTCAACCACGTATTCCGCGCCGCGGTACAGCTCGGTGTGGCCTTTTTGGCGACCAAAGCCCTTGACTTCGGTCACCGTGATGCCTTGTACGCCAATGCCGGAGAGGGCTTCGCGCACCTCATCGAGCTTGAACGGTTTGATGATGGCCGTTACGAGTTTCATATGTAGTCCTTCCAGCGTGGGATCAGAATGATTTCGACAGGGAAACCACCAACTTGGTCTTGCCACCGTTTTCGGTGCTGGGCGTACCCGTAGCGAAATACTCTTTCTTGTTGGTGCCCACGATGGCGCCCGTCAGGATGTAGCCATTGCCGACATCGGTGCCGACGCTGACTTTGTAGTCGGTCACGCTTTTGGACAGCACGCGACCACGGGCGTCAACAAACTGGCGGTTCTCCTCAAGAGTCAAATAGCCCAGGTGCGCGCCGACAATGATGCCGGAGAATTCCTGGCTGTAGCCCAAGTCGAGGTAGGTTGTGCCTTTGGTGGAGCGGGGTACGCCGCCTGCCTTGGCCAGATCAAAGTAGTCGTTGACGGCGTAATACAGCTTGCCATACACGGGGCCGTAGGTCAGACCAAAATAGACTTCGGTGTTGTCAATTTTGGCAGTGCCTACAGTGTTGAAGGTGCTGCCCTGGCCGCTTTTGGGGTAGTAGTAGTAAATCAGGCCAACGTCAAAGCCGAGGTCGTCAGTGATGGCACCTTTGTAGCCGCCATACAAGTCAATTTCCAGGCTGGCACCGTTGAACAGATTGCTGCTGACGTTGGAGTTCCAGTTGCCCAGGTAGAAGCCGGACTTGTGCGCCAAGTCAATGCCGCCCTGGAAAGCGGGGCCGTAGTCGGTCTGGCTGAAGCCGCGGAAACGGTAATCGGTGTACAAACCGGCATTGCCCGTGACGGTCCAATCAGGTGCCGGGGCAGCAAGTGCGGCGGTTTGCGCCAATGCAGCGCCAGACAGGGTCATGGCGGCAAGAATCAGGGACGCGGTGCTTTTCAAGCTCATTGTTTGCGCCAAGGGTTAATAAGTGGGTCAACACAACTAGCATGGACTATGCCAATCAGCAATCTTGTGTTCTCGTCGTAGGCGTACTGCGCTAAATACGCGTTAAGCTTAAGGGCTTTGCCTCACAACGCCCCGAGTTGGTGCGTTTGCCTCTCGTTTTCTTGATTAGCAGCTTGATTGCACATTAATGGGGACTATTTCGCGATGAGCCTGTCTTTGGTGCAAAGTCGCGCCTTGTTGGGGCTAGAAGCCGCAGCCGTCACGGTAGAGGTGCATTTGGCCAATGGCCTGCCCAGCTTTACGCTGGTGGGTTTGGCTGATGTGGAAGTCAAGGAAGCCCGTGAGCGGGTGCGCAGCGCGTTGCAAAACAGCGGCCTGGAGTTTCCGGGCAACAAGCGTATTACTGTCAACCTGGCCCCGGCCGACCTGCCCAAGGATTCGGGCCGCTTTGATCTGGCTATTGCCCTGGGCATTTTGGCAGCCAGCGGACAAATTAATGCCACCGCGCTAGTTGGTTACGAGTTTGCCGGTGAGTTGTCTTTATCAGGCGAGTTGCGGCCGGTACGCGGCGCACTGGCCATGAGCCTGGCCTTGCACCGCCAGCAGGTGCGCGCCAAGCTGGTACTGCCGCCCGGCAGTGCCGAGGAAGCCGCCCTGGTGCCCGATGCCCAGGTGTACCGTGCCCGCCACTTGCTGGATGTAGTGCAGCATTTTTTGCCCCAGGATGCAGCCGCAAGCGGCGCAGCAGCGCCACCGCAGAACGACAACCCCGGCTGGCAGCGCTTGACTGCCACCACGTTGCCAGCGGATACGCCTTACGCCGATCTGGCAGACGTGAAGGGCCAGTCCATCCCCAAGCGCGCGCTGGAGATTGCCGCTGCCGGTGGCCACAGCCTGCTGATGATGGGCCCGCCCGGCTCCGGCAAATCAATGCTGGCCCAGCGCTTTGCCGGCCTGCTACCCCCCATGGCGGTTGATGAAGCGCTGCAAAGCGCCGCCATTGCCAGCCTGGGTGGGCGTTTTTCGCTAGCCCGCTGGATGCAGCGGCCCACCTGCAGCCCGCACCATACCGCCAGCGCGGTGGCTTTGGTGGGCGGTGGCTCGCCGCCACGGCCAGGCGAAATCTCACTGGCGCACCATGGCGTGCTGTTTCTGGACGAACTGCCCGAGTTTCCCCGTGCGGCCTTGGAAGCGCTGCGTGAACCGCTGGAGACCGGCAGCATCACCATCTCGCGCGCTGCGCGCCGCGCCGAGTTCCCGGCGCAGTTTCAATTAATTGCCGCCATGAACCCCTGCCCCTGCGGCTACCTGGGCGCGCGCCTCAAACCCTGCCGCTGTACGCCCGACCAGGTGGCGCGCTACCAAAGCCGCATCAGCGGCCCACTGATGGACCGCATTGACCTGCATGTAGAAGTTGCCAGCGTGGCCGCCGACGAGTTGCTCAAAGCACCGCCCGGTGAATCGACCCCAGCTATTCGCGCCAGGGTGCAGGCTGCGCGGGCGCGCGCCGTTGCACGCCAGGGCACACCCAACCAGGCGCTGCAAGGCCAGCAGATTGACCAGCATGCTTTGCTTGACCCGGCAGCCAGCCAGTTTCTGCAAACCGCCGCTGCCCGGCTGGGCTGGTCAGGCCGCGCCACGCACCGGGCGCTGAAGGTGGCGCGCACGATTGCCGACCTGGCCGGCGCCAGCCACACGCAAGTCACCCACGTGGCGGAAGCAGTGCAGTACCGGCGCAGCTTGCAGGCCCGCAGTTAAGCGTTTTTGCTTGAATTCAATGGGTTTCCTGTCTATCTGCCTGCTGGCACTGGCCATGTCGGCTGACGCTTTTGCCGCCGCGCTGGTCAAAGGCGCCGCCCTGGAGCGGCCCAGTTGGCGCGAGGCGCTGCGCACGGGCGCGATATTTGGCAGCATCGAGGCCGCAACACCGGTACTGGGCTGGGCGTTGGGCTCGGCAGCGGCGCAGGTCATCACGGCCTGGGACCACTGGATTGCGTTTGCCCTGCTTGGCGTGCTGGGCTTGCTAATGATCCGCGCCGGGCTGCGTGGTCAACCCGAGCGCCCCGCCAAACCCGCGCGCCACAGCTTTTGGCTGTTGGCCACCACAGGCCTGGCCACCAGCATCGACGCCATGGCCGTGGGCGTGGGGCTGGCATTCATCAACGTCAACATCTGGCCCGTGGCGGCAGCCATTGGTCTGGCCACTTTTGCCATGGTCACCGCTGGCGTCATGCTGGGGCGGGTGCTGGGCGCTGTGGCCGGGCAACGCGCAGAAATCGTGGGCGGCCTACTATTAATCGGCATAGGCACGGGCATTTTGGTGACGCATGTTTATGCGTAACGCCCAAACCGGCGCTCTATAAATTGGGCGCAAGCAAGCGCGCCAGCTCAAGCTCATTGGCCCCACGCCTGCGGGCCTGGTCTTGCAGTTGGTCTTGGCCAATTTGCCCCACGTTGAAATATGCTGCCTGCGGGTGGCCCAGATAAAAGCCGCTGACGCTGGCGGCGGGCGTCATGGCCATGCTTTCCGTCAGGCCCATGCCAATGTCGTGGCAGCCCAGCAGCTCGAACATGGTTTTTTTGACGCTGTGGTCGGGGCAGGCGGGGTAGCCGGGCGCAGGACGGATGCCGCGGTATTTCTCGGCAATCAAGACGTCGGCTGACAGCGCTTCTTGCGGCGCATAGCCCCACAGGTCTTGCCGCACGCGCTGGTGCAGGCACTCGGCAAAGGCTTCAGCCAGGCGGTCTGCCAGGGCTTTGAGCATGATGGCCGAGTAGTCGTCGTGGTCGTCGGTGAAATACTTTTCTTTTTTCTCGCTGCCAATGCCGGTGGTCACGGCAAACAGGCCGATGTAGTCATTGCCTTGGCCATGCGGCATCACAAAATCCGCCAGGCAGCGGCTGGGGCGCATGAGCGGCTTGCCATCGGGGCCGTCCAAAGCGGTTTTCTCGGCCTGCTGCCGCAGGCCGTACCAGGTCATGGCGATCTGGCTGCGCGACTCATCCTGGTACAGCGCTATGTCGTCGTCATTCACGGCGTTGGCCGGGTAGAAGCCGAGCACCGCGTTGGCCGTCAACCAGCGCCCGTCGATCAGGCGCTGCAATAGGCGCTTGCCGTCGGCATAGACGCGCACGGCCTCGGTGCCCACCACCTCGTCTTTCAAGATGGCGGGGAAGGGGCCAGCCAAGTCCCAGGTTTGGAAGAACGGTGCCCAGTCGATAAATTTCGCCAGCTCGGCCAGATCGAAGTTCTTGAACACGCGGCGGCCGATGAACTTGGGTTTGGGCGGGGTGTAGGCCGCCCAATCGATCGGCGTCTTGTTGGCACGCGCCTTGGCCAGTGGCCACAACACGGTTTTCTTTTTGTTGGCGTGCTGGTGGCGCACTTTCTCGTAGTCGGCATTCAACTCGCTGACGTACTGCGCGGCCTGGTCGCTCAGCAAACTTTGCGCCACGCTCACGCTGCGCGAGGCGTCGGGCACATAGACCACCGGGCCTTCGTAATGCGGCGCAATTTTCACCGCCGTGTGGACCCGGCTGGTGGTGGCGCCGCCAATCAAGAGCGGGATTTTGCGAATGCGAAAGTGATCGTCTTTTTGCATTTCCCCAGCCACGTATTGCATCTCTTCCAGGCTGGGCGTGATCAGGCCGCTCAGGCCGACGATGTCCGCGCCCTCGACCTTGGCGCGCGCCAATATCTCGTGGCAGGGCACCATCACGCCCATGTTGATGACGTCAAAGTTGTTGCATTGCAAGACCACGGTGACGATGTTTTTGCCAATGTCGTGCACATCGCCTTTTACTGTGGCAATGATGATCTTGCCCTTGGCTTTAACGTCCTGCCCCGCCGCCTCTTGCTGCTTTTTTTCTTCTTCGATATAGGGAATCAAATGCGCCACGGCCTGCTTCATCACCCGTGCGCTTTTCACCACCTGCGGTAAAAACATCTTGCCCTGGCCAAACAAATCGCCCACCACATTCATGCCGTCCATCAACGGGCCTTCGATCACGTGCAGCGGCCTGCCACCTTGGGCCAGCACGCCTTGGTAAGCTTCTTCGGTGTCCTGCGTGATGAAGTCGGTGATGCCGTGTACCAGTGCATGCGACAGGCGCTGGCCGACGAAAGCGGGTTGCTCGGGCGTGCCGCGCCACTCGTTCTTTTTGCCCTCGTCTTTGGCGGCACCCTTGGCGGAGTCGGCAATCTCAACCAGGCGCTCCCCCGCATCGGGTCTGCGGTTTAGCACCACGTCTTCGACCCGCTCGCGCAGCACCGGCTCCAGGTCGTCGTAGACGCCGACCATGCCGGCATTCACAATGCCCATGTCCATGCCCGCTTGAATCGCGTGGTAGAGAAAAACGGTATGAATCGCCTCGCGCACCGGGTCGTTGCCGCGAAATGAAAAGCTCACATTGCTGACGCCGCCCGATACTTTGGCACCCGGCAGGTTGGCCTTGATCCAGCGCGTGGCTTCGATAAAGTCCACCGCGTAGTTGTTGTGCTCTTCAATGCCGGTGGCAATGGCAAAGATGTTGGGATCGAAAATAATGTCTTCCGGCGGAAAGTCGATCTCATCGACCAGCAGGCGGTAGGCGCGCTCGCAAATCTCGATCTTGCGCTGGTAGGTATCGGCCTGGCCTTGCTCGTCAAACGCCATTACCACGGCGGCCGCGCCATAGCGGCGCAGCAGCTTGGCCTGCTGCTTGAACTGCGCCTCGCCCTCTTTCATGCTGATGGAGTTGACGATGCCCTTGCCCTGGATGCAGCGCAGCCCGGCCTCGATCACGCTCCATTTGGAGCTGTCGATCATCACCGGCACCCGCGCAATGTCGGGTTCGCTGGCCATCAGGTTCAAAAAGCGCACCATGGCAGCCTGGCTGTCGAGCATGGCCTCGTCCATGTTCACGTCTATGATCTGCGCGCCGTTTTCCACCTGCTGGCGGGCCACGGCCAGAGCGGCTTCAAAGTCGCCGTTCAAAATTAGGCGGGCAAAGACTTTGGAGCCGGTGACGTTGGTGCGCTCGCCAATGTTGACGAACAACGACTCGCCATCAATGCGCAGCGGCTCCAGCCCAGACAGGCGCATTGGCTCGGCATAGCGGGGCGGGGTAACAAAATCAGACATGGCTCACCCACAAGAAATGGAGGTGAGCGTCGTTGCAAAATGAGACCCCAAGCCTGACGAAATGAACTTTCGCTGCAACGCTCCTTGGGTACGATGCTATTTTAAGCCGGTTGACTGCTCTTGAGGCCCACCACTATGTTCAAACGATTCTTTGGTCAAAAACCAGAAGCGCAATTCCCCTCAATGCAAGACCCGCAGAACGCCGAGCTTGCTGTGATGGCGGCTGAGTTGCTGCGCACGCCCAGCGCGCTGATGCAGCTCACGCCCGAAGAAGCGAGTGTGGTAGTGCGCTACATGATGCCGCTGGAAATTGACGAAGGCATCACCTTCATTCAACAGGGCGACAAGGAAAATACCCATTTTATGGTGCTGGTGCTGGACGGCGAGGTCATGGTCGAGTCCATCGTGGTCAGCCGCACCGAGCCGATTACGGTGAATGTGCTGGGCCCCGGCCACATCATTGGCGAAATGGGCCTGCTTGACGGCGAGCCGCGCTCGGCTTCCTGCAAGGCAGCCACCCATCTGCACTGCGCCATCTTGAACCGCGAGGCGCTGGCACAGCTGTTGAAAGACGACCCACGCACCGCCGCCAAGCTGATGCTGGCCGTGTCATTGCGCATTGCCGATCGGCTGCGCGAATCCGCGCACAAATTGCAGATGTATGCGCAGTTGACGCTGGCGATGCAGCAGGAGCTGGATCGCTTGATGCCAACTTGACTATTGCCCCGCACCAGCGCTTATGCAGCTTGTGCGTAAAACGGCTGCACCCTGCGCGTGACTAGTGGCGTAACTGCCTGCCCGATCGCTGCAATATGTTCGGGCGTGGTGCCGCAGCAGCCGCCCACAATGTTCACCAAGCCTTCAGCCGCAAATTCGTGCAGCAGGCGGCTGGTGACCTCGGGCGTTTCGTCAAAACCGGTCTCGCTCATGGGGTTGGGCAGGCCGGCGTTGGGGTAGCAGCTGATGAACGTGTCGCCCGCCACCTTGGCCAGTTCCTGAATATACGGGCGCATCAGCGCCGCGCCAAGCGCGCAGTTCAAGCCCACCGCCAGCGGCCTGGCGTGGCGCACGCTGTGCCAAAACGCGGGAACAGTTTGCCCCGAGAGAATGCGGCCTGACGCATCGGTGACGGTTCCACTGATGATGAGCGGCAGCCGCTCGCCACTGGCCTCAAAGTATTCGTCCACGGCAAACAATGCCGCGCGGGCGTTCAGCGTGTCAAAAATCGTTTCGACCAAAATCACGTCGGCGCCGCCTTGCACCAGCGCCTCGGTCTGCTCGTAATACGCGACGCGCAATTCCTCAAAGCTGGTGTTGCGCGCCCCAGGGTCGTTCACGTCGGGGCTTATGCTGGCAGTCTTGGGTGTGGGCCCGAGCGCACCGCAGACAAAGCGTGGTTTGTCTGCAGTGCTGAATTTGTCGCAGGCCGCGCGGGCCAATTGGGCCGAGGCGCGGTTCATCTCCACCGCCAGGTGCGCCATGTCGTAGTCGGCCTGGGCCACGGTGGTCGCGCCAAAAGTGTTGGTCTCTATCAGGTCCGCACCGGCAGCCAGATAGCTCTCATGGATGTCAGCAATCACATCGGGCCGGGTCAGGCTGAGCAGCTCGTTGTTGCCCTTGATGTCGCGGTGAAAATCTTTAAAGCGCTCGGCCTGCCCGCCGGGTCCCGCATACCCGGCTCCCCGGTACTGCGCCTCATTCAATTTAAAGCGCTGAATCATGGTGCCCATGGCACCATCCAGAATCAGGATGCGTTGACCGAGCAGGGCGGGCAGCGTCTGGGCGCGGGTGTAGGTAAGCGGTTTCATAAATTGATTTTAAGTGGCGCTTGCATGCCCTCATGGCCGCTGCACAATACCCGCCATGCCAACCCCGCCCATGCCTGATCCGCTTTTTTTACTGCAAAGTGTCTTTGGCTACCCGGCCTTTCGCGGACCGCAAGAGGCCATCATTGACCATGTGACGGCGGGCGGCGATGCGCTGGTGCTGATGCCTACGGGCGGTGGCAAATCACTGTGCTATCAGATACCGGCGCTGGCCAGGCAGCAGGCCGGGCACGGCGTGACGGTGGTGATATCGCCCCTGATTGCGCTGATGCACGATCAGGTGGGCGCGCTGCATGAAGCCGGTGTGGCGGCGGCATTTTTAAATTCCACGCTCTCGGGTGAAGAAGCCAACGCAGTAGAAAAACGCCTGCAGCGCGGCGAGATTACCCTGCTCTACGCTGCGCCTGAGCGCATCACCACGCCGCGCTTTCTGGCCCAGCTCGACGCGCTTCATGCGCTTGGCCAGCTTGGCCTGTTTGCCATTGATGAGGCGCATTGCGTCAGCCAGTGGGGCCACGATTTTCGACCCGAGTACCGTGCACTGACTGTGTTGCACGAGCGCTATGCCAGCGTGCCGCGCATGGCGTTGACTGCCACCGCCGATGCACTGACCCGCGCTGACATGGTGGAGCGCCTGCAATTACAGGGCGCGCAACAGTTTGTCAGTAGTTTTGACCGCCCCAATATTCGCTACGCAATAGTGGAAAAGCAAAATGCCACCACGCAGCTGCTGCGCTTTATTGAACGCGAGCACGCGAGCGACGCCGGCATTGTTTACTGTCAGTCACGCAAGCGGGTGGAAGAAATTGCACAAACGCTGTGCGGCGCGGGCCTGCGTGCCCTGCCATACCACGCGGGTTTGGATGTGGCCGTGCGGCGCGCCAATCAAGACACCTTCTTGCGCGAAGATGGCGTGGTAATGGTGGCCACAATAGCGTTTGGCATGGGCATCGACAAGCCCGACGTGCGCTTTGTGGCGCACCTGGATATGCCGAAAAACATTGAGGGCTATTACCAGGAAACCGGGCGCGCCGGGCGCGATGGCGAGCCCGCCAACGCCTGGATGACTTACGGTCTGCAAGACGTAGTAAATCAACGCCGCATGATTGATGAAAGTCCGGCGGGGGAAGATTTCAAACAGGTGATGCGTGGCAAGCTGGAAGCGCTGCTGGCGCTGGCTGAGGCGAGCGATTGCAGGCGCGTACGGTTATTGGGGTATTTTGATGAGTCCTCCGCCCCTTGTTTAAATTGCGATAACTGCTGTAATCCCCCCGCTTTGTGGGATGGAACTGAAGCAGCGCGGCAGCTGCTGTCGTGCATTTACCGTGTACAGCAGCACAGCGGAATTGGTTTTGGTGCGGGCCACATTATGGACATCGTGCGTGGCAAGAAAACCGAAAAGGTGACGCAGTTTGGGCATGAGGCACTCAGCACCTTTGGCGTTGGCGCGCAATTTACTGAACTGCAATTGCGCGGCGTGGTGCGCCAGCTTATTGCCACCGGTGCGCTGGCGGTCAATGCACAAGCTTTCAATACCCTGGAATTGACGGCCGCGTCGCGCACTGTGCTCAAAGGTGAGCAGCCGGTGCGGCTTCGCCAGGGCGCAGAGGCAACCGCTGGCAGCAAGTCACGCACGGGCAAGGCCGCGCTCCAAAGCCCTGCCGCCGCTGCCCTGGACAGAACAGGCCAGGTACGATTTGCGGCGCTCAAAGCATGGCGTGCCGAGGTTGCCCGCGAGCACAAGCTGCCCGCTTATGTCATCTTTCATGATGCCACGCTGGCCGCCATGGCCGCGCTGGCCCCCACCACACTGGCTGATTTGCAGGGCGTGAGCGGTGTGGGCGCGAAGAAACTCGAGGCCTATGGCGCAGAACTGCTGCGGGTTTGCGCGCTACCTAATCCCTGATGGCTCGCGCACTGTTAAAACGTAAAGCCCATAGGCCGGGCCTCGCGCACCTCCGGTTTGATGCGGTGCTCGGCCTCCAATTGTTCGGCAAACTCCTCGGCGCTCAAGGCTGCATCCAGTATGTCTGCCTGGCGCTTGACGGCGGCAAAGTCGCCTGGGCAAAGCTGATCTAGCCGGGCCAGACGGACACGCAAAGCAACGGTTAGTTGCTGGGCATCCCCATTCAGGGCTTCCGTGACAAACATGGCCTCGCGCTGCGCAGGCAAGAGTGGCTTGAAGTGGATCTTGAACGTGAATCGACGCAGCGCCGCCTGGTCGATCCGGTTCATCAAGTTGGTGGTGCAGACAAAGATGCCGGCAAAGCGCTCCATTCCTTGCAGCATTTCGTTGACCTCGGTTATTTCATAGTTGCGCTGCGCGCTGCGGCGATCCGCCAAAAAGCTATCTGCCTCGTCCAGCAGCAGCACGGCTTTTTCAGCCTCGGCCTCACGGAACATTGCCGCCATGTTTTGCTCGGTCTCGCCCACGTATTTGCTCACCAGTGCGCTGGCCTGCTTGACGATCAGGGTTTTGCCCAGCGTCTGCGCCAGGTGTTCGGCCAGTGCGGTTTTACCAGTGCCAGGCGCGCCATAAAAACACAGGCTCCCATGGCCGCGCGACTTCAGCGCCTGCACAATGCGGGCAATTTCAAAATGGCTTTCAACGTTCAGCATGGCCAGCTGGTAAGCAGTGATGCAGCGGCGAACCGGCGCAGGCAGCTGGCCCAGCGCCTGGTCGGCATTCTTGAGTTGGCGCTCTATTAATGCCTCGGTCTGCGCGCCGTCAGCGCACTGAGCCAGCATGGCAAAGCGCACTGCGGTCTGGATTTGTGCAGGCGTCAACCCCTTGCGTTCGGCCAGATGGGCAACAAACCCGGCACTCACCGGCACGCCAGCTAGCGCCTTGTGCAGCAAGGCCTCGCGCGCGCCGGGCGGCGGGCTTTTTAGCTCTAGGTGGTAGGCAAAGCGGCGGCGAAAGGCCGGATCAATTTGCTCAATGCGGTTGGTGACCCAGATGGTGGGCACGGCGTTGCTCTCCAAAATCTGGTTTACCCACGCCTTGCCGTTGACACTGCTGCTGGGCGCGCCCTGGCCTAGCTGGTCGGCGCGCGCCATGAGTTGCGCGGCCTCGGCGCTGATTGGCGGGAACACGTCTTCCACTTCGTCAAACAGCAGCGCCGCTTGCGGGCTGCCCTTAAGGAACACCTGGGCAATTTGCAGGGAGCGGTAGCGGTCACGGCCACTTAGGGCATTGCCGTCACGGTCGGCGTACTCCACCTCAAATAGCGCCAGTCCGGCGGCCTGCGCCACCACCTTGGCCAGCTCGGTTTTGCCGGTGCCAGGCGGGCCGTAGAGCAGCACATTCACGCCTAGTGCCTTTTGCGCCATGGCGTTGCCCAGCAGCGCGCGCAGTACCGCAGCATCTTCGGCTACATAGGCAAAGTCGCTTAATGCCAGTGCGCTTTGGCTGCTGGGCCGGGTGAATACCGCCATTAAATCGCCTTGACTGCGGTACTCGCGCATCAACACGGCTGGCAGTTTTTCACTGACCTTCATCAAGTCAGCCAAGTCTGTGATGTTGTGCTCGGAAATCAGGTTTTCCACCAGGCCAATGCGCTCTAGCCGCGAGCCGCCGCGCAAGGCATCGCCCAATTCGGCAGCGCTGACCCCCGCCACCTCTGCCAAGGCAGCGTAGGCCTCGGGCGCGCTATTGACCTTGAACTCCACCAAAATCGAACGCAGATCACGCTGGTAGCGCGCCAGTGTGCCGTAAAGCAGCAAGGCGCGTTCGGCCCGATTAAGCAGCAGCAAACCGCTCAGCGCGTCGATGTTTTTCTCCACCAGGGTGGACTGCTTTTTCAGGCTTTGCCCCAGGCACTGGGCCGTGGCCGCTAGCAGGGCCAACAGGTCTTTGGGTTGGTCTTTGGCATATTCGTCCAGGTAAAAAAACAGAGTGCCTTCCTCATAGGGGCCGCGCCACGTGCCGTGGCGCTGCAAAAAATCCCCATGCGCGAGCGCTTGGTGGCCACGCCAAGCCTCGTTGTCTTTGCAGCGGCGCTCCAAAAACTCGCGCAGCCGCGCCAGCACCGCCACCGGCCAGCTCAGGTGGCGGCCGGTCAGAGTCATCAGGCCATTGAAGTCGCGCCGTACATTTAGGCGCTGTCCTTGCTGGGTAGCCAGCAGCAACACAAAGTGAGAACACATCAAATCAAGCAGCGGCGCGCCTTTGAGGCCAGGCGAAGGCAGTGCCTGCATTCCGCCAGCAGTAGCCACCACGTTGCGTTTGCCCATGTCAAACCCCCTGGTCTTGCGACGCCAACACGCCGGAAATACGGCGCCAGCTAATTGACCATAACGCAGGTGGCCACACATTGAAATACGCAGGTGTTGAAAAACCACGTGTGCGGCCCGTTTTTTACACCCTGGGCACAACCGGCGCAAGCCGTTAAAATCGCTATCAGATCAGTATTTAAGGTATTCCCATGTCCAGCCCCACCGCAAACGACACGCACGACCACGCCGAGCCCGACGCCCCTATCGACACGATAGAAAGCCTTGCCAACGTCGTCCCGGTGGTGTTGCCCCTGGTCGGCGGCGTGCTGATGTTTTTACTCGCGTTTATTGCCATCTACATGGCGTGACGCGCGCGCCGTCCTGATGCCAGGACACGCGCATTGCAACTGCGGCGCTTCGCGCTTTAACCCGCATTCCGCGTGCTGCCATGACCCCCGCCTTTGACCTGCAAGCCCAGTTGCGCATGGGCGTTGGCGGCCAGGACTTTGGCGGCAGCCGCCGTATCGCCCTGTTGCACGCCATTGGCGAGCACGGCTCAATTACCCAGGGTGCCAAGGCCGTGGGCCTGAGCTACAAGGCGGCCTGGGACGCGGTAGACGCCATGAACAACCTGGCCGGTGAGCCACTGGTCGTGCGCAGCCCCGGCGGCAAGGGCGGCGGCGGCACGACCTTGACCGAGCGCGGCAAACAACTAGTGGAAGGCTTTCAATTGATGGAAGACGCGCAACGCCGCTTTGTGGCACAACTGGCTCAGCACCCCCAGGGCAGCCCGGCACAGATGGCACTGCTGCAGCGCATCAGCAGCCTGAAGACCAGCGCACGCAATCAGTTTTTTGGCAAGGTTAGCCGCATCACCAGCGGTGCTGTGAATGACGAAGTGGAGCTTGAGATTGCCCCAGGCCAACTACTGGTCGCCATCATTACCCATGAGAGCGCTGAACAATTGGGGCTGGCGGTAGACAGCGAGGCATTTGCGCTGGTCAAGGCATCTTCCATTTTGCTCGCCACGGGCAGCGCACCACTCAAGCTGTCGGCGCGCAACCAACTTACGGGCCAAGTGGTACGCATCACGCCCGGCGCGGTCAACTGCGAAGTGGTGATTGAGTTGACTGGCAGCATCACGGTTGCTGCCATCGTGACGCAAGCCAGCGCCCAATCGATGGGCTTGCAATTGGGCTGCACCGCCAGCGCCATTTTCAAGGCCTCCAGCGTCATCGTGGGTGTGCCGGCTTAACTGTCTTCGCTGACACGTGCCCGTTGGCCATAACCCACACTGCGGCTGTCCATAGCCACGGTTTTAATCAGCGCCCAAATCGGCAACCCGACCTGTAAATTCAACCTCCGGGCACTTTCTTGCGTAACCAAGGCGCGTATTACGCTGATGCCGCTTTCTGCCGCCGTGGTGCGCAGCGCCACACTTACATCCACATAAGGGCCGTCACGCACATGTAACGCCGTAATGCAACCCGGCAAGCGGTTGCTGATGGAGATGCCGTGCGGCTCGGTTAGCGCCAGCGACACGTCGCGCGCCCGCACGCGCACCCGCAGACTTTGGCCGGGCAGGTGATCTGTCAGTGGCACCAGCAATTGCCCACCGGCAAAGCCCAGCGTGGTCTGCTGTTGGGTGGCATCGTGGCGCATCACACGGCAGTCGAGCACCGAACCGGCCTCAAAGCGGCCCAGCAGCGGGCCCAGCTCAGCGTCGGCAATCACATCCAGCAGCGGGCCGCTGCGCACCACTTTGCCATGGTCCAGCAGCAACAGGTGATCGGCCAGGGCAATTACTTCATCGAGCGCATGACTCACATACACGATTGGAATTTGGTAATGCGCAGGCAATTGGGCGATATAGGGCAGCAGCTCGGCTTTACGGGCGGCATCCAGCGCCGCCAGGGGCTCGTCCATTAACAGCAGACGTGGGCTAGTGGCGAGCGCACGCGCTATTGCCACACGTTGGCGCTCGCCGCCCGACAAATCGCCCGGCCGGCGAGTCAGCAAGGCGCCAATGCCCAACAACTCAATTGCCTGCTCCAGCGCAACCCGGCGCTGCGTCATTGGCACGCGACGCAATCCATAGTCCAGGTTTTGCTGCACCGACAAATGCGCCAGCAAGCTTGCCTCCTGAAATACATAGCCCAAAGCACGCTGGTGTGTGGGCACACAAACCCGCTCGTCTTGCCAGACCACGCCATTGACTGACAAACGCGCGCCCTCCACCTGCTGTAAACCGGCCATGCAGCGCAGTAGCGTGGTTTTGCCTGAGCCAGAGCGGCCAAACAATGCGCTGATCCCGTAGCCCGGCAAATTCAGTGGCACATCGAGGCTAAAGCCGGGCCAATTGAGTTTGAAAAACCCTGTCACCGCTTCGCAAGTGGCACGGTCATGGCTCATCGCGTCCGCGCTCATGGTGTGGGATGGTTGAACCGGCGATTCAAAGTGTAGAGTGCCAGCAGCGTCACAAAGGCAAACGCTACCAGCACGGCAGCAAGGCCATGGGCCTGCATATATTCCAGTGCCTCCACGTGGTCATAAATTTGCACCGAGACCACACGGGTTTTGCCTTCGATATTTCCGCCAATCATCAGCACCACGCCAAATTCCCCCACCGTGTGCGCAAAGCCCAAAATGGCCGCCGTAACAAATCCGGGCCGCGCCAGCGGCAAGGCAATGCTGAAAAATCGATCCCACTGGCCAGCACGCAAGGTTGCCGCCACTTCAAACGGCCGCTGGCCAATCGCCTCAAACGCGTTTTGCACCGGCTGCACCACAAACGGCATTGAATAAAACACCGAGGCCACCACCAGCCCCCAGAACGTGAACGGTAGATTGCCCATGCCCAGCCATTGGGTGAATTGCCCAACTGGGCCATTGGGCCCCATCGCCAACAACAAATAAAAACCCAGTACGGTCGGCGGCAAAACCAGCGGCAAGGCCACCACAGCGGCCACCACAGGCTTGTAGCGCGAGCGGGTTTGCGACAACCACCAAGCGATAGGCGTGCCCAGAAACAGCAACAGTAGGGTGGTGGTGGCGGCCAGCCGCAAAGTCAGCCAGACGGCATTCAGGTCGGCTGCGCTCAGCATGGCCAGGCTTTTTTAAAGTGCATAGCCGTAAGACAAAATAATTGCCCGTGCCGCCTCTGATTTAATAAATTTCAGCAATTCCTTTGCTGCCGGATTAGTCCGGCCCTTATTCAAAATCACCATGTCTTGGCGGATTGGACTGTACAAATTGTCGGGCACCACCCAAGCTGAACCGCTTTTGATCTGGCCGTTTTCCTGCACCTGCGACAGCGCTACAAAGCCCAGATCGGCATTGCCAGTAGCGACAAACTGGTAGGCCTGCGCAATGTTCTCACCTTGCACAAGTTTGGGTTCAATGGCGGCCAGCAAATCCAGGCTTTTCAGAGTCTGGATGGCGGCAGCGCCATAAGGTGCTAGCTTGGGCGCGGCAATTGACAGGTATTTGAAGTTGCCCTTCTTCAACACCTCTACTTGGCCATCAATCACATCCACCTTGCTTGACCACAGCACTAACTTGCCAAAAGCATACGTTATGCGGGTACCCGCCACTGCCAGCCCCTCGCGCTCCATGCGAGCCGGCGTTTCGTCGTCAGCAGACAGCAGCAGTTCAAACGGCGCGCCGTTGCTAATTTGCGCGTAAAACTTGCCAGTGGAACCAAAGCTCAGTTTGGCTTGATGACCCGTCGCCTTTTCAAATTCGGCGGCAATCACCTTCATGGGCGCTGTGAAGTTCGCCGCGACCGCTACGTGCACCTCACCCGCCTGTGCCGGGATCACGCAAAACAGCATTAGCAAACCCACAACGCTTGTTTTTCTCATCCGCAGCACCTCTATATAGACAAGTATATAGCGATGATAGCAACGTTTGGGTTATCTATTCAGCACATACGCCGAAGTCAACAACGCCGAACACCATCAAGCGCCACGCGCATAAAGTTATGCGCCTTTTGCATGCCCTTGCAATCCAAGGGGTTCTGCACTTTCATAAAATTGTCATGCCTTGGCCGACTTGCGGAACCAGTGGCTGCCTTACCAGGTGGCTGGTGTTTCGCGCTGTAGTTCCATCCCACGCAGCCCCGCCGCCGACCGAGACCACCGCAATTGCCCAGTGGAATTTCGGCAGGTGTCTCGCGTGCAGTGCCGATTGTCCCGGCACACCAACCGACGCCTCCTGAAATTGCATTTTTTAACTTCAGGAGCGACTCGTATGAACCAACCCGCCATGCAGGGACTTAACCTTGGCACCCCGAGCTATGTCAAAAATGCCCGCCTGATTGCCTGGGTGGCCGACATGGCCGCCCTGTGCAAACCCGACAGCATTTACTGGTGCGACGGCAGCCAGGAAGAATACGATCGCTTATGCCAGCAACTGGTCGACGCAGGCACCTTCAAAAAGCTCAACGCCGCAAAACGCCCCAACTCGTTTCTGGCCTGTTCCGACCCAACCGATGTGGCACGCGTGGAAGACCGCACTTACATCTGCAGCGAAAAGAAGGAAAACGCCGGTCCCACCAACAACTGGATGGCGCCGGCTGAAATGCGCGCCACCTTACAGCCACTGTTCGACGGCTGCATGAAAGGCCGCACGATGTATGTCGTGCCGTTCTCCATGGGCCCGCTGGGCAGCCCGATTGCGCACATTGGCATTGAGCTGTCTGACAGCCCTTATGTGGCGGTCAACATGCGCATCATGACGCGCATGGGCAAGGCCGTGTACGACGTGCTGGGCGATGGCCTGGACGGCAAGGGCGAGTTTGTACCCTGCGTGCACACCGTGGGCGCGCCGCTACAGGCCGGCCAGGCTGACGTGCAGTGGCCGTGCAATAAAACCAAGTACATCGTGCACTACCCCGAAACGCGCGAAATCTGGAGCTACGGCTCGGGCTACGGCGGCAACGCGTTGCTGGGCAAGAAATGCTTTGCGCTGCGCATAGCCTCCACGATGGGACAAAGCGAAGGCTGGCTGGCTGAGCACATGCTCATTCTTGGCGTGACCAATCCGCAAGGCAAAAAGTACCACGTGGCAGCCGCTTTCCCTAGCGCCTGCGGCAAAACCAATTTCGCCATGCTGATTCCACCGGCTGGCTTTGAGGGATGGAAGGTCACCACGATCGGCGATGACATCGCCTGGATCAAGCCACAGGCCAACGGCAAGCTGCACGCCATCAACCCCGAAGCGGGTTATTTTGGCGTTGCCCCCGGCACCAACCAGCTCACCAACCCCAACTGCATGGCCAGCCTGAATGAAAACGCCATCTTCACCAACGTCGCGCTAACCGACGATGGCGATGTCTGGTGGGAAGGCATGAGCGAGCCGCCTGCGCATTGCATCGACTGGCAAGGCAAGGACTGGACGCCCGCCGTTGCCAAGGCAACCGGTGCCAAGGCAGCCCACCCCAATGCCCGCTTTACCGTGGCCGCTACCAACAACCCCGCACTCGATTCCGCCTGGGACGACCCCGCGGGCGTGCCGATTGACGCCTTTATTTTTGGCGGCCGCCGCTCCACCACCGTGCCATTGGTCACGCAGGCGCGCAATTGGACGGAGGGCGTCTACATGGCTGCCACCATGGGCTCGGAAACCACCGCAGCCGCCACCAGCGCCGCCGGTGTGGTGCGGCGCGACCCGTTTGCCATGCTGCCCTTCATTGGCTACAACATGAGCGACTATTTCCAGCACTGGCTGAATCTGGGCAAAAAACTCGAGGCCACAGGCGCCAAGCTGCCCGGCATCTTCTGCGTCAACTGGTTTCGCAAGGGCGAAGACGGCCAGTTTGTCTGGCCCGGCTACGGCGAGAACATGCGCGTGCTCAAGTGGATGATTGACCGCCTTGAGAACCGCGCACCCGGTAAGGAGCATGTGTTTGGTGTTAGCCCCAGTTACAACGAGCTGACCTGGACCGGCCTGCAATTTACGCCCGAGCAGTTCAACACCGTCACCAGCATCGACAAAGCCGCCTGGCAAGCCGAGCTCAAACTGCATGCCGAGTTGTTTGAGCAGCTTGCCCACCACTTGCCAACCGAAATGAGCGCCACCAAAGCGCAGATTGAGCAGCGCCTGGCCGCCTGATTTTGAGCTGGCTCGCCGCAGGCCACAGCCTGCGCAAAGCAACAAAAAAGCCCTGGGGCAAAACCGCAGGGCTTTTTTTTATGGCGCTGCCTTTGTTGGGCAACGGCAAATTAGCGCACCACGCTTAGCATGGCCAGCGCACCGGCGCGCAATTGCCTGGCTTGCGCTGGGCTGCGGCCCGCCATGGCATTGGCCTGCTCCATCAAGCCGGCTGATGGGTAGCTAATTGCATCAGCCCGATGGGCCCCCGTACCAAAGCCTGGGACCAAAGGGTCCGCAAAGAAGGTGGGCACACTAGTTAAATTGCCGTTCAAGGTGGGGCTAATCTGGGCCAGAATGCGGGTCATGTTCATAGGTAATCGGTTTGTTGAGGTCACCCATTCTAAGGGTTTACCCTAGATTTTGCCAGTCTGCTCCTACGGCCCTGCTTTTTCTGCGCTATTGAGGCGTTTGGGCAACCCGCCGTGCACCAGAGCTGGCCCTCTTTTTTGATTTGCCCAATCCGTGAAAATCCAGCTCCTGTCTGACCTGCACCTTGAAACCCACCCCGATTTTGTGCCTTGCCCAGCGCCCGGCGCTGACGTACTGGTACTGGCAGGTGATATTGGCTCTTACCAGACTCGCTCGCGCCTGCAAGATGCCGACTTTGGCCTGGCGCGCTTTTCACCGCTGTCTTTAGCCGAAGGCGGCGCGGCCTGGCCGACCCCCGTGATTTACATCCCCGGCAACCACGAGTACGACGCGCTCGACTTTGACGCCACGCACGCCCGCCTGCGCGCCACCTGCGCGCGGCTGGGCCTGATCTGGCTGGAGCGCGAGGTGCTGGTGATGGGGGGCGTGCGCTTTATTGGCACCACGCTGTGGAGCGATTTTGACGTGCTGGCCCCCAGCCACAGCCGCGCGCCCAACGCCCTGGCGCAGCAGCTCAAGGCGCGGGAAAAAGCCTTTCGCGCAGCCAATTTTTACCTGCGCACCACTGGCGGTACACGCCATGGCGCGCCTTTGATGGCGGCCCAGGTGCGCGAGCTGGCGCTGGCCTGCCAGGGCTGGCTGCGCCAGGCGCTAGCCGAGCCGTTTGCCGGCCCCACCGTGGTGGTGACACACTTTGCCCCCAGCCTCGCCAGCGCCGACCCGCGTTATGGCCTGCACCCCGGCACCGCCGGTTTTTGCAATGCGCTGGACGATTTGTTGCCGCTAGCCACCGCCTGGCTGCACGGCCACCTGCACTCGCCCAGCAGCTATGTGAAAAACGGCTGCCGAGTGGTCGCCAACCCCATGGGCTACGCCGACAAGGGTGAACAAGCTACTTTTAGGCCTGATTTATGTGTTGAAATTGTCACTTAAACCAATCAAGTTGCGCGGGTAGCGCTATGGTTTTTTACTATGCTTTTAATAGCGACCGCGTCAACTCCGCGCATTTAGGCCATCGAAGCAGGTGCCCAGCACCATGTCGGCAATTTGCGCGTCGGTATGCTGACCACCAAGCTTGAGAAACTCCAGCACCGGGTCGCAGGCGCGGGCAAACAGGGTGTAGAGCACGGCAATGGCTGGCAGCTGCGGGTTGATCTGACCAGCGCTTTGCGCCTGCTCGATCCAGCCGCCTAGCACGTCGCTGACCTCCAGCAAACCGTCCATGTAATCTTTGCTGGCCATCAAAACGGCGCGCAGACTGGAGTTGTGGCTGGGCAGTGTGGGCATGTCGCCGGCCAATTGCAGCTCCAGCGTCCAGCGCGTTACGCGCCGCAGCTTGTCCAGCGGTGCCAGCTCGGCGGGCACCGCTTTGACGAACGCCTGCGCCTGCCGCATCACGCCCACCATGGCGGCGGCGGCCAAATCCTCTTTGCTGGGAAAGTGCTTGTACAAGCTGGCCTTGGCTATGCCCACACCCGCGGCGACCTCGTCCACCGTCATGGCGTCAAAGCCTTTTTCACACAGCAGGCGGTGCACCGTGCGCACAATGGCGTCTTCACGCGTGCGCAGCATCTGCTTTTTAAACGACAGCTTGATGCTGCAACTCATATCCATAGTTATATTCTAGCCAGATGGCTTGAAATGTAGATGGCCAGGCTGTTTTGTTACCGCCAGGTTGTGTTTGGTACGCTAGGTGTGATTTCAGGGTAGCGGTAGCGCATTTGCAGGCGCGGCCATCCCAGGCGCTGAAAGTGGACCGTTTGCAGGGTTGGCCGATGGCGTGAGCAGGCGCTCACTCATCCAGCGCAGCAAGTCTTGCCACATCTGGCGCATCTCGGCATTCAGCGGCGTGCGGGTGGCGTTGGGGAGTTCCACCGTCACCACCGGCACGCCCTGATGCAACCCACCATAATTGCCCAGCGAGCCTGGGAAAATACCCACTTGGTCGAGGTACAGGCGGCCCAGCCGGGCGGGTGGTACCAGCTTGTCGCCCACCGGGCCGTCAAAGTCGAGCACGCCATACGGTGCGTGAATACTGACAATTAAATTGGGCTTGAAGCTGGCAATCTGCGCATGCAAAAAGGCCGACTCGGGCTCGCTTAGGGGCGCATTGCCGGGCCAGCGGCGCGGGTCTTTGCGGGTGCGCTTTTCCCAATAATGGCGGGCGTCCTGCGCCCAATTGCGCGTGGGGAAATTGCGGTTCAGGTCAACCCCGCGCGCATTCACACGTTTGGGCGGACGCGCCAGCAGACCGTCGGGGTTGAGTACAGGTACAAAGCGCCAGTGCACGCGGTTCATGGGCAGTGTCATGGGCAACGCACTTGCAGCCGGCTGAGCAGCTCCCTGCAAAGCTTGCACCTGCGTCTGCGCCTGGCTGGCCTGGCCAATCCAGTGAAAGGCCAAGGCAGCAGACGACAGCTCATCGCCATGAATCGCGCCCACCACCAGCACCTTGAAAGCGGCACTGCCAACGGGCCCATCCAACACACTTTGCGGCAGCACATCGCGCCACCACAGGGGGCGGCCCTGAACCGAGCGGCCCAAGCCGGGTTGCAAGCCAGCAGCGTCGCATAGGGCCTGGCTCACATTGGGCAGGCGGCGGGCAAACTCGTCGCAAGGCGCTGCGGCATAAGCAGGCAATGCCAAACAAAGCAGGGCGGCAAGCCAAGCCGTTTTCATGCAGCGGCATGCCCGCGCGAGCGCAGGGCAAAGAAGTGCAAGGACTCAGACTGGCGTGTTGGCATACATTTACCGGGGCGTGTCCCTGCTGCCACAGCGCCGCTGGGCGGGCTGTGGCAGACTGCGATGCCATGCCAATCTCCGTACAAAATACCGTCGCTGCGCAAAGCAGCCTGTCCACCAGCACGCCCCCAGCGTTGACGGCGGCTTTTGGTGCAAGCGAATTCCGCGCCGCCCTGGGCATGTTTGCTACAGGGGTAACCATCGTCACTGCGTGTACACCGGACGGTCAATGGCTGGGACTTACCGCCAACTCGTTTAACTCGGTCTCGCTTTCGCCGCCTTTGGTGTTGTGGAGCCTGGCACAAAACGCCCGCTCGCTGGCTTTTTTCACCAGCAGCACACACTACGCCATCAACGTACTGGCGGCTGACCAAAAAGACCTGGCGCTGCGCTTTGCCAGCGCCGGCACGGACCGCTTCAACGGCGTTGCCGCCCGCGAGGGCTTCTGCGGCGCACCGCTGATTGAAGGTGCAGCAGCGCATTTTGAGTGCGTCAACCGTAGCCGTTACGCAGAAGGTGACCATGTGATTTTTGTTGGCGCTGTTGCGCACTGTGCGCACCGCGCCAATGCCTCGCCGCTGCTGTTTCACGACGGGCAGTTCTACACCGAGCATCCTTTGTAGCCCCAGGCTCGGTATCGGCTGCTGCACACGCATCAGGCCAGGCGGCTTTGCGCAAACGCCACATACCAGTCCAGGCACGCGGGGTTGGCCATGGCGTCTTTGTTGAGCACCTTGTCCAGGGGTTGGCCCAGCAGCAGCTTCTTGATGGGCAGCTCCTGCTTTTTGCCGCTCAGGGTGCGCGGGATTTCTGCCACCTGAAAAATCGCGTTGGGAATAAAGCGCGGCGACAGCGCGGTCTTGATGGCGTTGTTGATTTTTTGCTCCAGCGCGGCATCCAGCGCCAGGCCGGAGCGCAACACGACAAACAGCGGCATATAACTTTCGCGGCCCAGGTATTCCAGATCCACCACCATGGCATCGAGCACTTCGGGCAGGGCTTCGACCGCGCTATAGAGCTCGCTGGTGCCCATGCGCAACCCGTGGCGGTTGATGGTGGCGTCTGAGCGGCCATAGATGATGCACGCGCCGCTGGGCAAAATTCTCAGCCAGTCGCCGTGCCGCCAAACGAACCCGGCGTTTTTTTCTGCGCGCTGGCCTGCAGGCGCGGGCGTTGTGCCGCGGCCATGGCCTTCAGGGTACTGGTCGAAATAGCTGGCCAGGTAGCGTTTGTTGCCCTCGTCGCCCCACAAAAACAAGGGCATGGACGGAATCGGCTGGGTGCAAATCAGCTCGCCCACCTGGTCGGTGACCGGTTCGCCCTGCTCGTTCCAGGCCTCTACGGCGCAGCCCATCAGGCGGCATTGCATCTGGCCAGGCACTTGCGGCAGCTCTCGGTGGCCGCCAATGAATGCGCCCGCAAAGTCGGTGCCGCCCGATAAATTGCACCACCAGATGTCGCCCCCACGGTTGCTCACTGCGTGTAGCGCCCTGCCCCCCGAGGGGGCCTGCGCGCCTTGGGGCGGCCCGGCGGCACGCATGTCGCCCCCACGGTTGCTCACTGCGTGTAGCGCCCTGCCCCCCGAGGGGGCCTGCGCGCCTTGGGGCGGCCCAGCGTCCGCCAAGGTTTGCAATGCCTGGAACTGCGCGCTGCCCCAGCGCTGCACTTCTGGGGCCAATGGCGAGCCGGTCGCGCCCAGCGCGCGCACGCGCGACAGGTCGCCGCAGGTGGCGAGGTCGAGGCCCGCCTTCATGCAGTTGGCATAAAAAGCCGCGCCTGCGCCAAAAAACGTGACGCCGGTTTCTGCCGCAAAGCGCCACAGTGTGCCCAAGTCGGGATGGTCTTTGCTGCCTGCGGGGTTGCCGTCAAAAATGCAACAGGTGGTGCCGTTGAGCAGGCCGCTCAATTGCGCGTTCCACATCACCCAGCCCGTACTGCTGTACCAGTGGTAGCGCTCGCCAGCGCTGTTGGGCGCGTAGCTGCAGCCTATGTCGTTGTGCAGACACTTTAGCGCCAGCGCCACCAGCACGGTGCCGCCATGACCATGGACGATGGGCTTGGGCAGGCCGGTAGTGCCGCTGGAGTAGACGATCCACAGCGGGTGGTCAAACGGCAGCCAAACCGGCTCGAAGGCCGTGGTTTTTGCATCATTCTGGGCTGTGGCGTTTGCCAGGTCCGCGCATTTAGCTATTAAATCAGTAGCGTTTGTGTGGTCGGCACTGGCGCGCGCATGGCGGTGCAGCAAGGTGTGTTGCACGCTGGGCAAGGCGGCGCGCAGTTCGCGCACCACCTGGCAGCGGTCGTGGTCGCGGCCGGCATAGGTCACGCCGTCGCAGGCAATCAGCACCTTGGGCGTGATTTGCGCAAAGCGGTCCAGAACGGCAGCGGTACCCATGTCGGGCGCACAAATGCTCCAGACGCCGCCAATGCTGGCTACCGCCAGGAACGCCACCATGGCCTCGGGGATGTTGGGCAAGTACGCGGCAACGCGGTCGCCCGGCTGCACGCCCTGGGCCTGCAAATGCAGCGCCAGCGAGGCGACCTGCCTGCGCAATTCGGGCCAACTGAGTTCGCGGTGGTTGCCGCGTTCGTTGCGGCTGATGAGGGCGGGCTGCCCCGCCTGGTGTGCCGCATCAACATGCCGGAACACCTGCTGCACATAGTTGGCCTGCGCCCCCGGAAACCACAGCGCGCCCGGCATGGTGTTGCGCGCCAGCGCGGCGCTGTGGGGCGTTGGTGATTGCAAATCAAAGTAGTCCCAGATGCTTTGCCAGAAGGCATTCAGGTCACCCACCGACCAGCGCCACAGCGCGTCATAGCTGTCAAAGCGCAAGCCGCGCTCGCGGGCAAGCCAGTCTTGGTAGAGGCGGATTTGCGGAATGTAGGGCGGCGGCCGTGACACCGGCAATGACAGGGGCGAGGCAGGGTTTTGGATCATAGCGATGGGGCAGCATGCCAGATGGCGTTCGTGCTGATAATGAAGCATTGCCATTTTGCACCGCCCTGCCATGACTACCGTTAGTACAAAACCCATCTGGCGCCAGCCGATTTCGCTGGACATTCTGGCTGGCATCCATGTGGGTACCGCCGTGGAACACTTAGGGATAGAGTTTCTGGCCGTTGGCCCCGACTTCATCACCGCCCGCGTGCCGGTAGACGGGCGCACCAAACAGCCTTACGGCATCTTGCATGGCGGCATCAGCGTGGTGCTGGCCGAAACCCTGGGCTCCTGCGGTGCCGCCTACAGCGCCGAGCCCGGCTGGCGGCCGGTGGGGCTGGACATTAACGCCAACCACCTCAAGTCCGCCGCCCAAGGCTGGGTTACCGGCACAGCGCGGCCAGTGCACATTGGCCGCAGCACCCAAGTCTGGCAAATTGACCTGCACAACGACGCGGGGCAACTCACCTGCGTGTCGCGGCTGACGCTGGCGATGCTGCAGGCAACACCGCCAGCCGCCTGATTCCCTTCGGACAACAAGGGCACCGCCAAACGCGCTAGGCTTGCATTTTTTCCAAGCCCCTCCGTATGCCGCTGTCTCGCCCACCGTTTTTTAGCTCAACCCCAATCAATGCCCGCCGGGCTGTTGGCGGTGCCTTGCTGGCGCTCCTGGCGGCAATCTGTCTTGCCCCGCCCAGCGCGCACAGCGCCGACCTGGCCAACGCCACCTACTCTGCGCCCGACCCAAGCCGGGCGCTTGCCGGCGCTGCGCTGGCAAAAGCCCTGCGCGCCGGGGGCCTGGTGATTTACTTTCGCCACACCGCCACCGACTTTTCGCAAACCGACAGCGCCAGCAGCGGCTACAGCGACTGCGCCAACCAGCGGCTGCTGTCGGCACAGGGCCAGGCCGACGCATTGGCCATTGGCAAGGAAATCCAGCGCCTGAAGCTGCCTGTGGCCGAGGTGCTGGCCAGCCCCATGTGCCGCACGCTGGCACATGCGCGCCTGAGTTTTGGTGAGGCCGCCGTGAGCGCCCGCGCCGCCTTGCGCGAAGCACAGGCAGGCGCACAGGCCAGCGGCAACAGCGGCGGTGCGGGCGGCCTGAGCAGCGGCTACCAAGCCGATTACGCCGAGCTCAAGCGCTGGCTGGCCACGCCGCCCGCAGCCAGCACAGCCGTTGGCCCCGCACTGGGCAACCGCTTCATTGTGGGCCACGGTATTCCGTTTCGTGCCGTGGCGGGCGCGCCGCATCTGGCCGAAGGCGAGGCCGCCGTGCTCAAGCCCGAGGGCACTGCCTGGCGCGTGCTGGCACGTTTGCAAGTGACCGATTGGGCGCAGCTGGTGCCCTGAGGAGTGCCGGGCGGGCCACTGACCCGCGCTGGTTTGCTATTGAAGGTGTAGTAAAAAAGCAGAGCGCTACCCGCATGCCAGTAAAGGGTTTGCGGCCAGTTACATACCTGAAAAACACTGCTTTTTCTTGAAATTACGTCTTCGTGGGCTCGTTTTGGCCCATTGGACGCTTTGTTTGGCGATTTTTTAGGTTTTATAGCGGTTTTTCATACCTCTAATTGGCTTTATAACCAATGCAGACATGCGGGTAGCGCTATCTATTTTTACTATACTTTATATAGCGCTCAAGTTTGTGTCGCCTGCGCCAGGCGCTCGCTGCGCCAATATACGTCGTCGCCGCCATCCGCGCGGTTGAGCACGCGGGCCAATACAAACAGCAAATCACTCAGGCGGTTCAGGTACTGGCGCGGCGTGTCTTTCAAAGGCTCCTGCGCGCCCAGCGCCACCACTGCGCGCTCGGCCCGGCGCGCCACGGTGCGGCACACATGCGCTAGCGACGCCGCGCGCGTACCCGCCGGCAAAATAAACTCCTGCAGCTTGGGCAAGGCCGCATTGTGCTCAGCTAGCGCCTCGTCCAGTGCCAGCACGGCCTCGGGCTTGAGCAGCTCAAAGCCGGGGATTGACAGCTCGCCGCCCAGGTTGAACAACTGGTGCTGCACCTCCACCAGCAGCGTGCGTACGCCATCGGGCAGGCTCTCGCACAGTAGCACGCCGAGGTTAGAGTTGAGTTCATCCACGTCGCCCATGGCGTGCACGCGCAGCGCGTCTTTGCGCACGCGTGCGCCGTCGCCCAAGCCAGTGGTGCCGTCGTCGCCGGTGCGGGTGGCGATTTGTGTGAGTCGTTGTCCCATGGTGTGCTTTCCTGCAAGTGCTGTTTTTCCATTGTCCTGCACCCGCGCCTTGCAAGTCGTAAACTGCGCAAAACACCGGAGACAACGCCATGAATGCGCCCACGGCCACCAGCCATTTATTGCCGGAGATACACCGCCGCGATACGCCGCCCGCCCTGCTGGATGCACTTAAAGCGCAATTTGGCGCGCGCTGCTCCACCGCCCTTTCGGTGCGCGAGCAGCATGGCCGCGACGAATCCCCGCTGGACGCGCCGCCGCCCGCCGCCGTGGTGTTTGCACACAGCACGGCCGACGTTGCCGCTGCCGTCAAACTGGCCGCCGCGCACGGTGTGCCGGTGATTCCTTTTGGCGTGGGCTCTTCGCTGGAGGGGCATTTGCTGGCGGTACAAGGCGGCATCAGCATCGACGTGAGCGGCATGAACCAGCTGCTGGCGCTGCACGCCGATGATTTAACGGTAACCGTGCAGCCCGGCATGACGCGCAAGCAGCTCAACGAGGCCATCAAAGACAGCGGCTTGTTCTTCCCCATCGACCCTGGCGCCGACGCCTCGATTGGCGGCATGGCCGCCACCCGCGCCAGCGGCACCAACGCCGTGCGCTACGGCACCATGCGCGAAAACGTGCTGGCGCTGGAAGTGGTGACTGCCAGTGGCGAGGTGATTCGCACCGGCACCCGCGCCAAAAAAAGCAGCGCCGGCTACGACCTGACACGGCTGATGGTGGGCAGCGAGGGCACGCTGGGCGTCATCACCGAGGTCACGCTCAAGCTCTACCCGCTGCCCGAAGCCGTGATGGCCGCGACCTGCGCTTTCCCGAGCATTGAGGCCGCCGTGCGCACCACCATCCAGACGATTCAAATGGGCGTGCCCATTGCGCGTTGCGAGCTGCTCGATGCCCATGCCGTGCGCGCTGTCAACCGCTGCGACCACCTGGGCTTGCGCGAAGGCGCGATGCTGCTGATGGAGTTTCACGGCTCGCCCAGCAGCGTGGCGGAGCAGGTGCAAACCGTGCAAGCCATTGCCGCCGAGCAAGGCGGACAGGACTTTGAGTGGGCCGCTACGCCCGAGGCGCGCAGCAAGCTGTGGGCCGCACGGCACCGGGCGTTCTTGTCGGGCTTGCAGATGAAGCCGGGTTGCCGCGCCATCACCACCGACACCTGTGTACCGATCTCGCGCCTGGCCGATTGCTTGCTGGAAACCATTGATGAAGCCGAGGCCTCGGGGTTGGCGTATTTCATCGTCGGCCATGTTGGCGACGGCAATTTTCATGTGGCGTATTTGATTGACCCGGCCAGCAGCGTGGAGCGCGAGTTGGCCGAGTCGCTCAACCACACGCTGGTGCAGCGCGCGCTGCGCCTGGGCGGCACCTGCACTGGCGAGCACGGCATTGGCCTGCACAAAATGGGCTTCTTGATTGAGGAAGCCGGGCTGGGCGCGGTGGCCATGATGCGGGCTGTCAAGCACGCGCTGGATCCGCACAACACCATGAACCCCGGCAAGATTTTCAGCTGGTAAGTGTGCCTGCCTGGCCTGCGTCGGTGGCTGGCTGGCTGCAGGGCTGGCTGCGCGGCTTGCGCCCTGGGCTGCAGGTGTGGCTAGGCTAGGCTGGGCTGCTGGTGCGCAGCCGCTCGATCAAGCCATTGAGCGCATCCAGCGAGCCGAACTGGATGGCCAGCTCGCCCACTTCTTCCATGCGGCCGCTGCGCTTGATGCGCTTTTTAATGCGGATTTCAACGGCGGCGGTGAGCAAGTCGGCCAGCTCGTCTTCCACCCGGCGCAGGTCGCGCGACTTTTCTTTCTTGGGTTTTTGCGGCGCAAGGTTGAACTCGGCGCTGAGCTTTTTGACCAGGCTCTCGGCCTCGCGTACCGACATTTTCCGGGCGCTGATCTGGTTGCCCGCCGTAATCTGTGCGGCCTTGTCGAGCGCCAGCAAGGCGCGGGCGTGGCCCATGTCAATGTCGCCCGCCATCAGCATGGTCTGCACTGGCTCAGCCAAGTTAAGCAGGCGCAGCAAATTGCTGGCGGCGCTGCGTGAGCGGCCCACCGCCTGCGCGGCCAGTTCGTGCGTCAGGCCAAACTCCTTGACCAGGCGCTGCAAGCCCTGCGCCTCTTCCAGCGGGTTCAGGTCTTCGCGCTGGATGTTTTCAATCAGCGCCATGACCGCCGCCGATTCATCGGGCACCTCGCGCACCAGCACCGGCACGCTGTCCAGGCCCGCCAGTTTGGCGGCACGAAAGCGCCGCTCGCCAGCGATGATTTCATAGTGTTCGTCGCTAACGCGCCGAACGAGTATGGGCTGCATGATGCCTTGGCTTTTGATGCTCTCAGCCAGCTCGTACAGCGCGCCTTCGTCCATGCGCGTGCGCGGCTGGTATTTGCCGGGCACCAGGGCCGCCAGGGCCAGCGTGGACGGCGTGCCGTCGGCGCGCTTGCCCGCGGCGGGCACGGCGGACTCATCGGCCGTGGGACCCAGCAGGGCTTCGAGTCCACGGCCGAGGCCTTTGGGTTTTTTGGTGACCATGGGGGCTTTGCTTTCGTTGAGGGTCAGCTTGAATGCTATCTAATTAATAGCTTTTAACGCTTGCTTTTATTGGCTTACAGGGCAGTTTGCTATTGGCGTGACGGGCAATTCAGTGCGTCGCAAGGCGTTCGATCATCTCTTGCGCAAACGCCACAAACGCCTGCGCGCCCTTGGACGCCGGGTCAAACACCACGCCGGGCACGCCGTAGCTGGGTGCTTCAGCCAGGCGCACGTTGCGTGGAATCACGGTGTTGAACACCTTGTCGCCAAAATGCGCCTTGAGCTGGTCGCTTACTTGCTGCTGTAAGGTGATGCGCGGGTCAAACATGACGCGCAGCAGGCCAATGATGGCCAGCTCTTTGTTCAGGTTGGCATGCACCTGCTTGATGGTGTTGACCAAGTCCGTCAGCCCCTCCAGCGCAAAATATTCGCATTGCATCGGCACAATCACGCCGTGCGCCGAGCACAGGCCGTTGAGCGTGAGCATGCTGAGCGATGGCGGGCAGTCGATCAGGATGAAATCGTAATCAACGGCAGCGGCATCCAGCGCTTTTTTCAGGCGTTTCTCGCGACGCTCCACATCGACCAGCTCCACCTCAGCCCCGGCTAACTCGCGGTTGGCACCCAGCACGTGGTAGCCGCAACCCGCCTGCACCAGCTTGTCGCTGGTCACACACGCCTCGGCAATGCTGGCCGACTCCAGCAGCACATCGTAGACACTGAGCTTGAGCTGGCGCTTGTCCACCCCAGAGCCCATGGTGGCATTGCCCTGCGGGTCCAGATCCACCATCAGTACGCGCTGGCCCAGTTTGGCTAGGCCGGCGGCCAGATTGACTGTGGTGGTGGTTTTGCCAACGCCGCCCTTTTGGTTGGCAATGCAGAAGATTTTTGCCATGTCGGCAGGCCCTTTTTATGAAGGGCTGAGTTTACGTGACGCGCTGTGGTTTGAGCCAGACAATGCAGCGCTCGGCAGTGAGGTCGGGCACTTGAATTTTTTCTATAGCCAGCAGCCGCACGTTTGCGGGCAGTGCCGCAATTTCATCGTCTGGTTGCCGCCCTTTCATGGCCAGCCAATAGCCCCCTGCGGGGTGGCCTGCATCGGGTGGTTTCACGTGAAACGCAGTTAGGCGAGTCATGTCTGCCAGCGAGGCAAATGCCCGGCTGGTCACCACGTCGACTGGCGCGCCGCGCCATTGCTCTACCCGGGCATGCGTGCCGCTTAAATTGGGCAAGCCGAGTGTGGCGGCAGCTTGTTGCACAAAGGCGGCTTTTTTGGCCACGGCATCAACGCAAATCACCTTGAGTTGCGGACACGTTATAGCCAGCACAACGCCGGGCAACCCCGCACCTGCGCCCACATCCAGCACGCGCAGGGGCCCAGTCCCCAGGCGCTGAAGCAAGGGATTCACCACCGCCAGGCAGTCCAGCAAGTGGTGCGTCAGCATGGCTTGGGGATTGTGAATGGCCGTGAGGTTGTGCACCTTGTTCCACTTGTTGATCAGCGCCAGGTAGTCCAGGCACTGGTCCGTTTGCACGGGTGTAAGCGCCAATGCGAGGCGGCGCGCGCCTGCGTCCAACAGGGCACGCAGCGCGATGGGCTGTGCGGGCTCGGGAGAAACCGGCTTAAGCGGCAACGGCTGGTGCGGCAGCATCTTCAGTGCTGACAACAGGTGCTTCTGGCAGCGGCAGGCCACGCCAGGCATTTTTCTTCAGGTGCACCAGCAACAGGGAAATGGCGGCCGGAGTCACGCCCGAAATGCGCGAGGCCAGGCCCAGGGTGTGCGGGCGCTGCCGTCCCAGTTTTTGCCGCACCTCGATGCTCAGGGCCGTTATTTGGCTGTAGTCGAGGTCGGCAGGCAGCTTGAGGTTTTCATAGTGCGCGGCGCGCTCCACCTCGCCAATTTGCCGCTCGATATAGCCGGCGTATTTGATGGCAATTTCCACTTGCTCCACCACCACGGCGGCACTGAGATGCGGCTCGGGCTGCGCGGCGAGCGCCGGGATGACTGTGCCGGCGTACGCGCCGCCGCTCAAAGTCATCAAGGCCGCATAACGCACATCGGGGCGGCGCAGCAAATCGGCCAGGTGGTATTCGTGTTCAATGCTTTTACCCAGCACGCGCTGGGCTTCTTCAGGAGCGAGGTTTTTGGGGTTCACCCAGATGCTGCGCAGCCGCTCGGTTTCACGTGAAACCAGCTCGCGCTTGCGGCAAAACACTGTCCAGCGGGCGTCGTCCACCAGGCCCAGGTTGCGGCCCATTTCAGTCAAGCGAGCGTCGGCATTGTCCTCGCGCAATTGGAGGCGGAATTCGGCGCGGCTGGTGAACATGCGGTAAGGCTCGGTCACGCCTTTGGTGATCAGGTCGTCCACCAGCACGCCCAGGTAGGCTTGGTCGCGCCGGGGCAACCAACTTCCGCCAAAGTCATTGGCCTGCCCCGTCAGGCCGCGGCATTGCAAGGCGGCATTGATGCCAGCAAACAAGCCCTGGGCGGCGGCCTCTTCATAGCCGGTGGTGCCGTTGATTTGCCCGGCAAAAAACAGCCCGCCAATGGCTTGTGTTTCAAAGTTGGCTTTGAGCGCGCGCGGGTCAAAATAGTCGTACTCGATGGCATAGCCGGGCCGCAGGATATGGGCGTTTTCCAGCCCGGCCATGCTACGCACCAACGCGTACTGAATATCAAACGGCAAGCTGGTCGAGATGCCGTTGGGGTAAACCTCGTGTGTGTTCAGGCCCTCGGGCTCCAGGAAGATCTGGTGGCTGTCCTTACCTGCAAAGCGGTTGATCTTGTCTTCCACACTGGGGCAATAGCGCGGGCCAATGCCGTCTATCTTGCCAGTGAACATCGGGCTGCGGTCAAAACCCGAGCGAATGATGTCGTGGGTGTTTTGATTCGTGTGCGTGATCCAGCAAGGCATCTGCTGTGGGTGCATGGTCGCCGTACCCATAAAGCTGAAAACCGGCACTTGCGCACTCTCGCCGCCTGGCATGCCGTCACCGGGCTGCGCCGTGCATTTGGCGTAATCAATCGTGCGGCCATCAAGCCGTGGTGGTGTGCCGGTTTTCAGGCGGCCCTGCGGCAATTTAAGCTCTTTCAAGCGCGCACTCAACGACACGGCAGGCGGGTCACCGGCGCGGCCAGCCTGGTAATTGTTCAACCCCACATGGATTTTCCCGTCAAGGAATGTGCCTGCCGTCAGCACCACGGTGCGGGCGCGAAAGCGTATGCCAACCTGCGTCACTGCGCCTACCACCCGCTCGTGCACGCCGTCAGATTCGACCATCAGGTCGTCTACCGCCTGCTGGAACAGCCACAGATTGGGCTGGTTCTCCAGCCGGTGCCGAATGGCCGACTTGTACAGCACGCGGTCGGCCTGCGCCCGGGTAGCGCGCACGGCAGGGCCTTTGGAGCTGTTCAAGGTGCGAAACTGGATGCCGCCCTCATCTGTGGCCAGCGCCATGGCGCCGCCCAGGGCATCAACCTCGCGCACCAAATGGCCCTTGCCGATGCCGCCAATCGACGGGTTGCAGCTCATCTGACCCAGCGTCTCAATGTTGTGCGTGAGTAAGAGCGTTTTCGCGCCCATGCGCGCGGCCGCCAGCGCGGCTTCGGTGCCAGCATGGCCACCGCCGACCACAATCACGTCAAAGGTTTGGGGGTAATCCATCTGCGGTTCCAATCAGCTCGGTTTCCAGTCCCGGCGCGGGCGCGGGTTGCGGCGGTATGGCCCCATGCCCCGGAAGGCCGCATCTGTGCCCAGATTGTGCATTAAATCGGGCGCTGGCGCTTTTACAGCAGGCGCCTGCAGCTATTAATTATATAGCAAACTTCGGCCGTCTAGTGGCTTGCGGGTTGTCCCCGAACACGCCCGGTAGCGCTTGCCAACACAATAGGGCGTTGCCCGCACAGGAGCCTGTTATGCACATTGCCTCATTGAAAGAAGTGGTCAGCGCCGAAGAGTGGCAATTGCGCTGCGACCTTGCCGCCTGCTACCGGCTGGTGGCTTTGTACGGCTGGGGCGATTTGGTGTTTACCCACATCAGCGCCAAGCTGCCGGAATCGGTCAGTGGGCCGACGCACCAGTTTTTAATCAACCCCTACGGTTTGATGTTTGACGAAATCACGGCCTCCAGCCTGGTGAAGGTCGACATGCAATGCAACAAGCTGCACGAGTCGCCCTTCCCCGTCAACCCGGCCGGCTTTGTGATTCACAGCGCCGTGCACGAGGCGCGGCCTGACGCGGGTTGCGTGCTGCACACCCACACACGCGCCGGCGTAGCAGTGAGTGCCCAGGCAGCGGGGGTGTTGCCCATCAGCCAGCAATCCACCTTTGTGCTGGGCTCGCTGGCCTACCATGGCTACGAGGGCGTGGCCTTTCGTGACGACGAAAAGCCGCGCCTGCAAGCCGATTTGGGCAATGCCAATTACCTGATGCTGCGCAACCACGGCTTGCTCACCGTGGGCCACACCATTGCTGATGCGTTTTTGCACATGTATATTTTTGAGACTACGTGCCAGATACAGATTGCGGCGCAAGCCGGAGGTGAGTTAACGCAAGTCAACCCGGTCATTGTGGCGGGCGTGGCACAGGCGATGCGGGTGCAGACCGGCGGCGCGGGTGGCGCCTTTGCCTGGCCCGCATTGTTGCGCAAGGCCGAGCGAGCCGACCCGGGCTACAAAAACTAGCCTAGCGTGGCCAGCACCTGCGCGGGCTCGGCCCGCTGGCTATAGTCGGCATCGATATGCGCGTAAGTAACCACGCCCCCCTTACCTACCACATAGGTGGCCGGCACAGGCAGCGCCCAGCGGCCATTGCCATTAATTAGTGGCAGGTCGTTGCCCATGCCTTGGTACAGCGCCACCAGCTCGGGCGACATGTCAAACAGCACACCAAAACCGCGGGCCGCCTCCAGCGTTGAGTCACTCAGCACAGTAAATTCAAGTGCGCTCTTTTGCGCTGTAGACAGCGAGTTATCGGGCGTTTGCGGCGACACAGCCACCAAGGTCGCGCCCTTGGCCTTGATTTGCGGCAACAGGCGCTGCCACTCACGCAAGCCCAGGTTGCAATACGGGCACCAGCCGCCACGGTAGAACACCACCACCAGCGGGCCTTGCGCCCACAAAGCGGCGAGCGACACGGCCTGGCCGGTAGCGTCTGGCAGGGTCAATGCGGGCGCGGATGCACCTGGCTGCAGTGCCGTGCGGGCGATGCCAGAGGCTTGCAATTGCGCGATCTGGGCCTCAATGGTGGCAACCCGCTCGGGGGCCGCACGGCTGCGCGACGTGGTCTTGAAATCGGCCAGCTGTGTGGCCAATGAGGTGGGTGTTGGGCTGTTGATTGCGTTGTTCATATGCTGTGTCCTTGGAAAAACCGGGGGCGCTACCCGCTGCCCAGATGAAGCGTGATTGGTTTGAATTCAGTGAGCCAGCAACGCAGCCAGTTCGCCACTGGCGATGAGTTTTTGCAGGTCATTTGCGCCTCCCACCAGCGTGCCGCGCACAAACACCATGGGCAAGGTTGGCCAGCCGGTCCACATCTTGAGGGCGTTACGCTGGCACCACTGGCTGAGGTAACTGCCATATTCCAGGTAGTGGTGCGCAACACCCGCTTTGCGCAGCAGGGTGCGGGCCTTTTTGCAAAACGGGTTGGTGGCCATGCCCACAACAACAACCGCATGGGCTACAAGCGCTGCCTGTACCTCGTGCACGATAGCGTGCTGGTGCATGGCAACCACCTCTTGAATGGCGGGGTGAACCTGGGCTGTGGCAAGCAGTTGACGCGGCATGGTGTCTCCTTGGCTCAATAACGGGTGGTGAGGGCCACCCACCAGTCCGGCATAACAGTAACCAGCGCTGCTTCCAGCCGCTTGTCCAACCCCAGCAGTACCGCCACAGCGCACAGACCAATAACGCCGGCGAATACTTTTTTCAACTGGCCGCCATGGCTCATCAGCCAGCCCCGTGCGCGCCCCATGCTGTTGCGTGAGGCATAGGCCACCAGCATCAGCGGCACGGCCGCACCCAGGCCGAAGCCGCCCAAAATCACACCACCACGCAGGGCACCGCCCTCGCTGGCCACTAAGGTCAAGGCGGAGGCCAGCAATGGGCCAGAGCATGGGCTCCAGATCATGCCCAACAAGGCACCCAACAGCACCGAAGACAGCGCGCCATTGCCTGGCACACGGTTTTGCAAATGGCCGGAGAGCTGGTTGCCCCAGTTAGCCACCGGCGTGACCAACTGGCTGAAGGCGTTGCTCAGAAACTGGCTCCACAAAACCACCGCCATCAACAGCATCAGGTAGGCGCCCGCTATGCGCAGCACGTCGCCATCAATGCCAATTTGCGCGCCCACTGTGCCCAACACCATGCCGCCCAGCGCAAAGCTCAGCGTCATGCCCGTGGCCATCCAGACTGGCGTGAAGCGGCTGGCTTGCGTCGCCCCGCCCACCACCAGCGGCAATAACGGAAAAACGCAGGGCGACAAGGTACTGAGTGAGCCCGCCACCACGCCCAAGCCGATTTCTGTAACGCCCAGGCTCATGGTTCAAGGTTTTGTATGGGCAATATGGGGGGTGGCTTAAAAAAAGACGCGCTTAGAGCGCCTTGCGCAGCACCGCCTCAATCGGCTCGGGTGCGGTTTGCCCGGCCAGGCGCGAGACCTCTTGCTTGCCTTTGAACACTACCAATGTGGATTGCGTCACCACTTTGTGCTCGGCCTTGAGGGTTTTTTCGGTGTCGTAGTTGGCCACAAAAACAGTCACATCCAAATCGGTCTTGGCTTTGAGTTTGTCAAGCGACTGTGTCTGCGCGCGGCAAGTAGGGCACCAGTCGGCATGAAAATGCACGGCCACGGGCGCGCCCTTGGCTTGCGCCGCCGCCAAATCGGAAGCGTTGTAGGGCTTGAGCGTTAAAGCCATGGCTTGGCTGGCGGCCATCAAAATGGCGCCGAGGAGCAGGTATTTCATAGTAGGCCTTGTGTGCAGGTTGATATCAATTGATCGATGCGGCCCCTGATAACAGGACACCGCATGTCTTTCGCTGATAACAGTCGCCCAAAGTCCAAGAAAGCTTACTGCCAGGCCAGAATTAAAGCCGCATTACACGGCATGCCTGCCCGCGCGTCGAGGGCGGCTAGTTAATTAAATTGATCTGAAAAATTCCCGTGGTCCCGCTGGTCTCAAAGCCCACCACAAGCAAAGGACGGCCATTGGGCGACTGTGACGCCGGAATGAACGTCAGTCCCTCAGCGCCGTTGTCTCCAGCAATCGGCGTACCGGCCGCACCGCTGCGCGTATTGATGTAAGTGACAAAACTGGCAGCTGCAGGATTGGAAACGTCATATACGATCACGCCACCAACTCGTTCAAGGCCAATAAAAGCAAACGTACGGGTACCAAATACAGCGGTAACAACACCCTCAGGCTCGGGACCTTTGGACGTGCTGCGGTTATCGAACGTATTGTTGGCGTTGCTGGCGTTGAAAACTATGCCTGGGCTCAATGCTGCTGTGCGCTGTTCGAATTGATCCCCGGAGTCAAATACGCGGCTGATATCGGAATTCCAGATGGAAAACGAACGAGCGCCAAAAGCATACAAATCCGTGCACTGGCTGCTGGCATTTAAAACACCTTGGCCACCATTTAGGGTTGAGGTAATTTGCAGGCGCCCCAAGCCAGAGTCAAACAATTGATTCGTGGCGTTGGCGAATGTTGGCGCCAGACCACCGGTGCAATGGGCGCGCACGCGAACCTCTTCATTAAAACCGGGGTAGTCGCGAGCATCGCCTTCATTGGCTGTTACCAAGAAGGTTGCCGTGCCGACCATAAAGCTGGCAATGGCGTCAGGCTGGTACATGCCTCGCACGGGTACAGGTGCAATCCGGATGGTCGATGTCCCGCTGTTGGTGTTGGTTCCACCGTCTTCATCGCTGGGGTCCAGACCGAAACCAGCCACGTTGTGGTCTTTGAAACCCAATGGGCGAATGGCGCTGACACGGCGAGACGCAATGTCCACAATGGCAATGGCATTGTTCTCCTGCAGCGTCACGTAAGCCGTACGACTGTCTGCCGATACAGCAATATATTCTGGCTCTAGATCCTGGGCGACCGAGGCATTGGGGCCAAACACACGAACGCCACTGGCCCGCAGTGTTGCCGCTTGGTTGTTGAAGCTTTCAAAACCCGCACTGGTTACGGTGGTGAACACAGCCGTCGTTGTAGGCGAAAGGCCACTGACCTCAATGATGCTGATGGAGCCAACCGGGTCAATTGAGTCGGGCAGGTTGTAGCTGTTGGGCTCACCCTCGTTAGCCACCAAAACAAAGCGGCCATCCGGCGTGAAGGTCAGCATATCCGGCAGCGCGCCGGCTGGGGCAAGCGCTAAAAAACGCAGATCGGAAGCGCGTACAAACACGACCACGCCATTGTTGGTTTTTGGATTGGCCTCGATTGCCAGTGCCACAACGCCATTGAAAATAGCCACGCTATTGGCGCCTGCCAAGCCGGGCCCGAAAGCTGCCGTGGTCAAGGTGCCCACCTGAACAGGTGCGGCAGGATTGGCCAGACTAAGTACATCAACTGTGCCAAGCGCACCGTTAATCACAAACAAACGCTGGCTAAGCGGGTCGTAGGCGGTAATTTCAGCTGATGCAATACCCCCCGAATGCGTAAAACCGCCGATCCGGCTCAATGACAAGCTGGTTGGCGTAGCCTCACTCGATACAGCTGGTGCCGGGGCATCATTTCCGCCGCCACAGGCCCATAGAAAAGAGCCTATCAGGCCCGCTAAAAGTACCAAGCGCAGTTGACGCCACCAGTTGTTTTGCATTTGAAGCCTCTATCCATACATTGAGTTGTTCTGAAAAGAGTATGTGGCGGCACTGTGACAAGCCGTTGACTTGCGATTTCACTGCGATAAAAAGTCATCGCAAGATGACTTGCGCGACCAAATTACGACAGATTGGGTACGGAAATGCCCATTTAACTTTGGTATCAATGGCGCTTGGCCTTCGCTGTGTGCCTACTAGCGCACGACCGTTTTAAACATCAATATTGGCCGCCCGCAGTGCGTTCGTTTCGATAAAGTCACGCCTTGGCTCTACCTCATCGCCCATCAGCATGGTAAATACGCGGTCGGCTTCAATCGCGTCGTCAATTTGCACGCGCAGCAGGCGGCGCACGGTAGGGTCCATGGTGGTTTCCCACAGTTGTTCGGGGTTCATCTCGCCCAAGCCCTTGTAGCGCTGGCGGGCGGTGGCTTGCTCAGCCTGCACGATCAGCCAGCGCATGGCTTCGCGAAAATCGCTGACACGCTCGCTCTTTTGTCGCTCGCCCTCGCCGCGCATCACGCGCGCGCCCTCACCCAACAAACCGCGGAAGGTGTTGGCCGCGCCGGTCAGCGCGGCGTAGTCGGCACCATGCACAAAATCTTGCGTGATCACGCTGCTGCGCACGTTGCCATGGTGCTGACGGCTGATGCGCAACACCGGTTTGTCGGTGCGCACATCGAATTCGGCGGCCACACTGGCACCGCTGCCCAACAATTGCAATTGCGTTTGCAGCGCTGCCGCACTCAGTTGCGCTTCGGACAGCGTGTCTAGATTCAAAGACACGCCGTCAGCGAGTGCACGCAGCGCCTGTACATCCATGAAATTTCCCAGACGCGCAATCACTGCCTCGGCCAACTGGTGCTTGCGCGCCAGCTCGGCCAGCGTGTCGCCAGCCAGGGTAGTACCACTGTCTCCACCAGTGAATACGCTGGCATCTTTCAAGGCAATGCGCAACAAAAACACATCCAGCGCCAGTGCGTCTTTCAAATACTGCTCTTCTTTGCCTACCTTCACTTTATACAGTGGCGGCTGAGCAATGTAGATGTGGCCGCGCTCGACCAGCTCGGGCATCTGGCGGTAGAAAAAAGTCAGCAGCAGCGTGCGAATGTGGGCGCCGTCCACATCGGCGTCGGTCATGATAATGATGCGGTGGTAGCGCAGTTTGGCCACATCAAAATCATCGCCGCCAGTACTGCCACCGGCTTTGCCAATGCCTGTACCCAAGGCCGTGATCAATGTCAGGATTTCATTGCTGGTCAGCAATTTTTCGTAGCGCGCTTTTTCCACATTCAAAATCTTGCCGCGCAAAGGCAAGATTGCCTGAAATTTGCGGTCGCGACCCTGCTTGGCAGAGCCGCCGGCCGAGTCGCCCTCAACAATGTAGATCTCGCACAGCGCGGGGTCTTTTTCCTGGCAGTCGGCCAGCTTACCGGGCAAGCCCATGCCATCAAGCACGCCCTTGCGGCGCGTCATTTCGCGCGCCTTGCGGGCGGCCTCACGGGCGCGGGCGGCCTCAATAATCTTGCCGCAGATAATTTTGGCGTCGCCGGGGCGCTCCTGCAAATAATCACTGAGCAGCTTGGAGACGATTTCTTCCACCGGGCCGCGCACCTCGCTGCTCACCAGCTTGTCCTTGGTCTGGCTACTGAACTTGGGTTCTGGCACCTTGACGCTCATCACGCAGCACAAGCCCTCGCGCATGTCGTCGCCAGTAACTTCCACCTTGGCTTTCTTGGCCATTTCAGATTCGTCGATGTACTTGTTGATGACGCGCGTCATGGCGGCGCGCAAGCCCGTCAGGTGGGTACCGCCATCACGTTGCGGGATGTTGTTGGTAAAGCACAGCACCTGCTCGCTGTAGCCGCTGTTCCACTGCATCGCCACTTCAACACCGATATTGGTGTTCTGGTCGCTCTGGCGGTCGCCCACGGCGTGAAAAATGTTGGGATGCAAGACACTCTTGCCTTTGTTGATGAACTCGACAAAACCCTTGACCCCACCCGCACCCGAAAAATCATCGCTTTTACCGCTGCGCTCATCGAGCAGGCGGATGCGCACGCCATTGTTCAGAAAACTCAACTCGCGCAGCCGCTTGGCCAGGATTTCGTAGTGAAACTCGTTGTTCTGTTGAAAGATACCGGTATCGGGCAAGAAGTGCACTTCAGTACCGCGCTTTTCCGTCTCTCCCATCACGCGCATCGGCGAGATCTCCACGCCGCCTTGCATTTCAAGCAGCCGGTTTTGCACAAAGCCACGCGCAAATTCCAGCACATGCACCTTGCCGTCGCGGCGCACCGTCAGGCGCAGCATGATGCTGAGCGCATTGACACAGCTCACGCCCACGCCATGCAGGCCGCCAGACACCTTGTAGCTGTTTTGGTTGAATTTGCCACCCGCATGCAGCTCGGTCAGTGCAATTTCTGCTGCGCTGCGCTTGGGTTCGTGTTTGTCATCTTGCTTGACGCCCGTGGGTATGCCGCGACCGTTGTCCACCACGCTGACCGAGTTGTCGCTATGGATGGTGACCATGATGTCGTCGCAGTGGCCAGCCAGCGCTTCGTCAATCGAGTTGTCGACTACCTCAAACACCAGGTGGTGCAAACCGGTGCCATCTGATGTATCGCCGATGTACATGCCCGGGCGTTTTCGCACAGCCTCCAGGCCCTCCAGAATTTGGATGGCACCTTCACCATACGCCTCACTGGCACCCGCTTGCTGGCTGTCTATTTTGGGTTGGAAGTTGGACTTGCCGCTGTCGCCCGTATCGCTGTTACTGCTGTTCTCGTTGCTCATGAATGCCCTGGTTCGATTGGGGAGCGACCACGGGATTTAGCCAAGGCCGCAAAAGATGCGTAGGTGCGGGAAATGCGCGTTTGCATTCACCGCAAACTAAATACGCATGGGCATCACTACATACTTGAAGGTAGTGTTATCGGGAATGGTGAACAGCACCGAGCTGTTGGCGTCAGAAAGCTCCAGCCGAACCATGTCTTGCTGCATATTGGCCAATACATCGATCAGGTAATTGACGTTAAAGCCGATTTCAATTTCATCACCAGCATAGTCAATGTCGAGTTCATCGGTGGCTTCTTCCTGCTCTGCATTGGTAGAGGCCACGCGCAAGGTCCCGGTTTCAATATTCAAGCGAACGCCCTTGAACTTCTCGCTGGTTAGGATCGCGGTGCGCTGCAGGGAAGCCAGCAACGCAACACGACCCAATGTGATCAGGTTTTTGTGATTCTTGGGAATCACCCGGTTGTAGTCGGGGAATTTGCCTTCAACCAGCTTGGTCACAAACTCCATGCCTTCAAAACTGAACTTGGCCTGGTTGCTGGCAAAGCGCATCTCGATAGCACCTTCCGTCTGATTCAATAAACGCTGCATCTCCAGCACGGTCTTGCGCGGCAAGATAACTTCCTGGCGAGGCACTTCCACATCCAGTGTGGCAGAGGAAAATGCCAAGCGGTGCCCATCGGTCGCGACCAGGCTCAATTGCTTGCCCTCCGCCACAAACAAAATGCCGTTGAGGTAGTAGCGGATATCGTGCACCGCCATTGCAAACGACACCTGATCGAGCAATTCTTTCAGTGTCTTTTGTGGAACGCTGAAAGCCGGGCCAAAACTGGGTGCTTCTTGCACCAGCGGAAAGTCTTCGGCAGGCAAAGTTTGCAGCGTAAAACGGCTTTTTCCACCTTTGAGCAAAAGCTTGTTCTGGCTGAATTCGATGGAAACCGTCTGGTCACCCGGCATGGTGCGCAAAATATCAATGAGTTTTCGCGCGCCAACTGTCGTGGAAAAAGCGCCTGCATCACCTTCAAATTCTGCCGTCGTGCGGATCTGGATTTCCAGGTCACTGGTAGTGAACTGCAAGCCGCCCTCGATTCGACGAATCAGAATATTGGCAAGGATGGGCAGCGTATGACGGCGCTCCACAATGCCGCAGACCGACTGCAAAAGAGACAGGATTTTTTCTTGCGTAGCCTTCAGGACGATCATGACAGCCTCTGTTTATTTCTTTAATTTAAATTAGCAGTAGTAGATAAGCAATGCACCAGCCTGTGGAAAAGTACATTTTCTCCTTTTTTCACAGTCACTTGCCAGATTCATAAGTAGGTTTGTAGATGCGCTTTTTGCACGAAGTGAATTGGGGACAACTTTGCAGATTGGATTTTTCTGTGCATAAGGCCAAAGTTGTGCGCTATTCGTCCCCAGCTTTCTCGTGTGGTCTGTCAAGTTGGTGTAATTAGCCTTTGAGGGTCTGTTCAAGCACATGCAACTGTTGGTTTAATTCGGTCAATTGCTGTCTCTCAGCGGAAATCTTGCGGATGGCGTGCAAAACAGTGGTGTGGTCGCGTCCACCAAACAACTCGCCAATCTCCGGCAGACTTTTCTGGGTCAGCTCCTTGGCGATGTACATCGCTATTTGCCGCGGCCGGGCAATGCTGGCGGGCCGCTTTTTGGAGTACATGTCAGCGACCTTGATCTTGTAATAGTCCGCTACCGTTTTCTGGATGTTTTCCACGGATATTTGCCGATTTTGGATGGACAGCAAATCGCGCAGCGCATCCCGCGCCAGTTGAATCGAGATTTCTTTCTGGTTAAAGCGCGAGTAAGCCAAGATTTTGCGTAGAGCACCTTCCAGCTCGCGCACGTTGGAGCGCACATTCTTGGCTACAAAAAAAGCGACCTCCTCGGGCATCTCCGTGCCTTCGATGGTTGCCTTCTTGATCAAGATAGCAACCCGCATTTCAAGCTCGGGAGGCTCAATCGCCACAGTCAGGCCGGAATCAAAACGTGAAATAAGACGGTCGTGGATGTCGCGCAGGCCCTTGGGATAGGTGTCACTGGTCATGACCAAGTGGGATTTTTTGGCCAATAACGCCTCAAAGGCATTGAAAAACTCCTCTTGTGTGCGGTCTTTATTGGCCAAAAACTGAACATCGTCAATCAGCAGCAGATCCAGGGAGTGGTAGCGGTCCTTGAACTCGTCAAATGTTTTGCGCTGGTACGCCTTGACCACGTCAGAGACAAACTGCTCGGCGTGGATGTACAGCACCTTGGCGTCGGGCCGCTCGGCCAGCATATAGTTGCCTACGGCGTGCATCAAATGGGTTTTGCCCAGACCAACACCGCCGTAGATAAACAGCGGGTTGTAGAGTTGTCCTGGAACAGAGGCCACGTGCAGCGCAGCCGCGCGCGCCATGCGGTTGGCGGTTCCTTCAACCAAGGTATCAAAAGTCAAGGCGGCGTTTAATCGATTTTTGAACTGCGTCTGGCTAGCGTCATCAACCAGCCCTTGGCTGTCGGTGCCGGGGGAAAACTCTGCGCGTGACTTTGAGGGGAAAACTTTTGGTGGTGCTTCGCGCGGCATGAGCGCAAGCTCAACACTGACCGGCTGGCCATACAGCCTTCCCAGCAGACTGGTGATACGCGGTGCGTACTGCGCGCGAATCCAGTCAAGTTTGAAACGGTTGGCCACCAAGACCGTGACCTTGGAGTCGTCGTCGCTGATTTGCGCACTCAGCGGTTTAATCCAGGTATTGAACTGCTGTTCAGGCAGCTCCTGGGCCAGCAAATCCATACAGCTTTGCCACAAGCTTTGCCTGCCATGGCCAACGCCAGTGTCTTCTGGCGCCGAAAACCCGTCTTCACTCATATTGCGTATTCGTCACTGTGGATATTCTTGCTTTACTGTGGCATGGCATCATAACTTATCAAGAATTTATCCACATATTTAAAACGGCAACGCAAGGGCGCAAAACCCAAGTCGGCACGGCAAAAATTGCCTGATTCGCCAAAGTTTGTGATAATCATGGGCTCGATTCAGAGGCATGTCTGGCATTGGTCTGTGGCGCTGCAGTGGGTTTTCGCTAGAAAAAGCGAGGCCAATTGAAAATGCTGCGCGTCCTGACACTCTGACACTCCACCAAACAAGCCCAAAGGACTCCCCATGAAACGCACCTATCAACCATCTAAAACCCGCCGCGCGCGCACCCATGGCTTTCTGGTTCGCATGAAAACCCGTGCTGGCCGCGCCATCATCAATGCCCGCCGCGCCAAAGGCCGCAAGCGTCTGGCAGTCTGATCTTTGCTGTTGTCCGCTACAAACGCAAGCCGAGTGCAGCGTATCAAAACGCGGGCGCAGTTTCAGGCGGTCTTGGCGGGCGACACCGTGTCTCGCGTGCCGCACTTTGCATTGCATCGCCTGGCCACGCCTGTGGACGAAGCCCTGTTTGTGTCTGCAAGCCTGTACTTGGGCGCGCTCTTGCCCAAGCGCTGGGCCAAGCGCGCGGTGACACGCAATTTGCTACGCCGCCAAATCTACAGCGTCGCCAGCCTACACGCACGGGCGTTGGCTCGCGTGCCTTATGTGGTTCGTTTGCGCCGTGGTTTTGATGCGGCAGCGTTTGTCAGCGCCTCTTCGGCGCCTCTTCGCCAGGCCGTGCGCGCCGAACTGGTGCAATTGTTTGGCCATGTCCAGCCTATGAAGGCGCTACCGCGCGAGGCATGATGAAGGTGCTGTTGATTGCCCTTGTGCAAGCTTACCGGCTGCTGCTTAGCCCTTGGCTGGGCAGCGCCTGCCGCTTTACCCCCAGTTGCTCGGCCTATGCGCTGGGTTGTCTACAGCAACATGGTGCGGCAGCGGGCAGCTACCTCACGCTTCGGCGGCTGGTGCGCTGTCACCCTTGGTGCCAGGGCGGGCACGATCCGGTTCCTGGCTCAAAGCCAGCTTTGTTTAATTCCTTGCTTTCATCGATTCCGCCAGCGCGCGTACCAAAGAAATTCTCATGAACGATATCCGCCGCACAATTTTGTGGGTTATTTTTGGCTTTTCCATGGTTTTGTTGTGGGACCAATGGCAGGTACACAACGGGCAGAAAGCGACTTTTTTCCCTTCGCCATCCAGCGCGGCAAAGCGTGTTGATGCTGTAGCGCAATCGGATGGCGTCAACCAGGGCGCAAGCGGCGCAGCAGCGAATAACACCGCCATACCCACGCCATCGGCACAGGGCGCAGGGGCAGTTCCGCCGCTGCCAGCCACTGCGGCGGCAGCTTCGCAGCCGCCGACGGATGTCGTGAAAGCTGCAGGAGCCAATGCAGGTGAGCGTTTTGTAGTGGCGACCAATGTGCTGCGTGTAACTTTTGACACTGCAGGCGGGTCGCTGGTTAAAGCAGAAATGCTGGCGCATGCCGACATGGAAAACAAAACCCGCAGCTTTGTGTTGTTTGACGACAGCACCGACCGCCTGTATATGGCGCAGACCGGATTGATTGGCGCAGGCGCGCAATACCCCAACCACAAAACCGTAATGGTAGCCAGCGGCGCACGTGTTTTGCCTGACGGCACAGACGCCCTTGACATACGTTTTGAGTCGCCATTGCTAGACGGCATCAGGCTGGTCAAAACCTACACATTCAAGCGTAGCCTGTACGACATTGACGTGAAGCACGAGATCATTAATAACGGCACGCAGGTGGCCTCGCCTCAGTTGTATCTGCAATTGATACGCGACGGCAACAAACCACCCGGTGAATCGGCTTTTTATTCCACCTTCACGGGCCCTGCGGTCTATACCGACGCGAAAAAATACGAGAAGGTCGAGTTCAGCGACATCGAAAAAGGCAGAGCGGAGTTTGAGAAAAAAGCCAACGATGGTTATATCGCCATCGTGCAGCACTACTTTGCCAGCGCCTGGCTGCTGGCCAATGGCATCCAGCGCGACTTTTTCATGCGCAAAGTCAATGCCAACCTCTATGCCGCCGGCATGATTACCCCGGCGGGCGACTTGGCCCCCGGCCAAAGCAAAACGATCGAGGCGCGCCTGTACGCCGGCCCGCAGATCGAGAAAACCCTGGAGACGCTGGCGCCTGGTTTTGAGCTCGTCAAAGACTATGGCTGGCTGACCATCCTGGCCAAGCCGCTTTACTGGCTGCTCGACAAGGTGCAGGGCTATGTGGGCAATTGGGGCTGGTCGATTGTGGCGCTGGTGGTTTTGCTCAAGGCCGCGTTTTATTGGCTCAATGCCCAGGCGTACCGCAGCATGGCCAAGATGAAGGGCATCAATCCGCGGGTGATGGAAATGCGCGAGCGCCTGAAAGACAAGCCGCAAGAAATGCAGCAGGAAATGATGCGCATCTACAAAGAAGAAAAAGTCAATCCGCTGGGCGGCTGCTTTCCCATCCTGATTCAAATCCCCGTGTTTATTGCGCTGTACTGGGTGCTGCTGTCCAGCGTGGAGATGCGCAATGCGCCCTGGATTTTATGGATCAAGGATCTGTCCTCCCCAGACCCCTACTTTTTGTTGCCGTTGCTAATGGCGGCCACCACGATGTTCCAAACGTGGCTTAACCCGAGGCCACCAGACCCCATGCAGGCCAAGCTGATGTGGTACATGCCACTCATCTTCAGCGTGATGTTTTTCTTCTTCCCCGCCGGTCTGGTGCTGTATTGGCTGACCAACAACATTCTGTCGATTGCGCAGCAATGGGTCATTAACAAGCAGATGGGCGTGCTGGGCAAATAAACGCCCAAGGCCCAACGCGCAAGCCATGCACGAGCGCAGCGCTGCCATTGCCGCCATTGCCACCGCGCCAGGGCGTGGCGCGGTGGGCATTGTCCGAGTTTCGGGCGGCGAAATTTCAGCCGTGGTACAGGGCCTGTGTGGCCGTCAGCTGAAACCCCGCGAGGCCACCTATTTGGCCTTTTTGGATGCCGCAAGCCAGCCCATAGACCACGGCTTGGCGATTTACTTTCCCGCCCCCCACTCATTCACTGGCGAGCATGTGCTGGAGCTACAAGCACATGGCGGGCCGGTGGTTTTGCAGTTGCTGCTGGCGCGTTGCCTGGAGGCCGGTGCCGCTGGTGGTAGCGCGGCCAGCCCGGTGCGGCTGGCGCGGCCGGGTGAATTTACCGAGCGCGCCTACCTTAACAACAAGCTTGATCTGGCCCAGGCCGAGGCCGTGGCTGACCTGATTGACGCCAGCACAGAAGCCGCGGCCCGCTCGGCTACCCGCGCAATGGCGGGGGTTTTCTCTGCGGAGGTGCAGCTGCTGCGCGAACGACTGATTGAGGTGCGCATGCTGGTTGAGGCGTACCTGGATTTTCCAGAAGAAGGCTTGGGCGCTTTGCAGCGCCAACCGATTGTTGACCGGCTGGCGCAGGCCAGCAGTGCCTTGGCCACCCTGCGCCAGCGTACCCAGCAAGGCGCATTGCTGCGCGAGGGCATCAAGGTGGTGCTGGCGGGGCAGCCCAACGTGGGCAAAAGCTCCCTGCTAAATGCATTGGCTGGGGCTGAACTGGCTATCGTCAGCCCGATTGCGGGCACCACGCGCGACAAAGTGGCGCAATCCATTCAAATTGAGGGCGTGCCAGTGCATGTGGTGGACACCGCCGGGTTGCGCCCGGCGCACGAATCGGGCGATGAGATTGAAAAAATCGGCATGGCGCGCGCCTGGGGCGAGGTGCAAAGCGCCGATGTGGTGATTTTTCTGCGCGACGCGAGCCGCCAGCAGCAGCCCGACTACAGCGCTGAAGACGCCCGCTTAGAGGGCGAACTGGCCCAAAAAGCGGGCAAAAGCGTGCCCGTACTATCGGTTTGGAATAAAACAGACCTTGCCGAGCCCGCCGCCATAACAGGTATCCATCTGTCTGCTAAAACCGGCGTTGGCCTGGCGCAGCTGCGCCAGCGCTTGCTGCACCTGGCAGGCTGGGAGGCCGAGCGCGAAGATGCTTTTATTGCCCGCAGCCGCCATGTACAAGCGCTGGCGCTGACCCAGCAGCACTTGCAAGCCGCATGGGTTTACGGCGAGGGATTGCCTGATGCCATGGAGCTATTGGCCGAAGAATTGCGCCTGGCGCACAACGCGCTGGGCGAAATTACCGGCGCATTCAGCGCCGATGAATTGCTGGGCGTGATTTTTTCCCGGTTTTGCATAGGCAAATAAGATTAGTCATACCATCCCGACGCGCTGAAATCAGTTGATTGCTATAAAAAGCATAGTATAAATAGATAGCGCTACCCGCACGTCCTGTCTACGTAAAGTACGTATTTGATACTTCAAAAAAGCCTGTAAAAGCCAATTTTCAGCACTTTTTGCGTTTTACGGCAGCGCAGCCGCCCTTAGCGGCACAAACAGCCCGTGTATCAGGTGTAAGCGGGCGTTAGAAGGCCTTGTGATAAAGGGGGCTGACCGCTATGGTTGGCTACATGAATGCACCTTTGCCTCAAACACTCAAATTCGAAGTCAGCGGCTTGGCCAGCGTCATCGCCGACAGCAACGCTTACGACGCCCTGTGCTGCAAGCTCAGTCCAACCCAATGGGACGTGTTGGGCAGCTTTATCCAACCATTTGCCGCTTTGCAGGGTCAGGTAGTTATTGAGCAGGGCGGCAAAGACCGCAGCCTTTATTTTGTCGAGTCTGGTCAGTTGAGCGTGCATTACCAAGACGAGAAAGGCCGCGTCAGGCTGGCCCTGGTGGGCGTTGGCTCCGTGGTCGGCGAAGGCGCTTTTTTCTCACACTTGCCACGCAACGCCACGGTGCAGGCGGCGGGCAACTGCAAACTTTGGTGCCTGACCCCCACCCGCTTTACCGAGTTGTCCAATCGCCACCCTGCCTTGGCACTTGAGCTGAGCATGGCGCTGGGCAGTGTGTTGGCCAAGCGCCTGGTTAACCGACCCAAACGGGTAGCGATTACGTAACAGCGCGGTTAACCGCGCAATACCGGCACGAAACACTCGAAAATGCCTCAAATTCGGGATTTCCCGTGTCGTGCAATCCTGCCGCCGCACTAGCAAACTATTACACTTGCGCACACATTGTGCAGCTTTTGCACGCATCCTTGAAAGCGTCCTATGGCACTGTTTGACTGGATAGGTGGCAAAAAAAGTCCACGCGCAGCGCCTGTGACGGAAAGCTCAGGCCTGGCTCGCATGGAGTCCACCCGGCCTGTCAAGTCGGTCAGGGACGGGGGTAAACCGGTATCGCCCGCACAGCACGCCGCCAACCGCAAATCCGAGCGCATGGCACGGCGCGAGTTGCTGTATGTGGTGGTGCGTGAGGCCATGATGCGCGTGGGCGTTTTGTCGTCCAGTTACAAGTTCAAGGTGCTGTCTCTGGACGCACGCGGCCGGCAGTTTTTGGTGATGATGGATGTCTCACTGGAATTTGGCAACGACGCCGCCCGCCTGTCGGAAATCGAAGCCCTGATTGCTCAGGGGGCCAAGGCACGGCATGACATTTTGGTCACGGCGGTTTACTGGCGGATCAATGAATATGTGGCGGTTGGCGCGCCGCAAAAAGCCAATTTGGCCGCGCTTAACAAGCTCGCCGCAGCTTCTGGCGCCGCGCCGCGCCCAACGCGCACAACCCGCCCCGCCCCACTGGTGCCGTCTAATCAGCACGACCCGATTGACGACAGCGAGGTTGCCGCATTCAAGCGTGCCCTGGCCAGCGGCATGAGCGCGCCAGATTCGGCGGCGGCTGCCGAAAAACCCGGTAAAAGCTACGCGCTGCTAAACGGCTATGAAGACACGGAAATGGCTGAAGACGACGACCCGCAAGCGCTCAGCGGGACCCAGTACGGCGGCCTGAATTAAGCGATTGGTTGCGCGCACGGCCTGGCTGGCTCGTCAGCCGTGCAAGAGCCTGTCTTGCACGCGCTCCAAAGCAGAGGGTTTGCCTGACAACACCAGTGTGTCGCCTTCTTGCAATTTCAGATCCCCTGCGGGCTTGAGCACCTGACCGTTGTTGCGTCTCAAATTCACAATACGGGTGCCACTGGCATGCAATGTCAGCTGATCGAGCGTTTTGCCCAGTGATTTAGCCCCTGGCGTCAGGCTGACGCTGGACAAACGCTCGTGCTCGTGCTCGTCAACGCCGTCATCATCAACGCCGTGAAAATAACCGCGCAACAGGTTGTAGCGGGCATCGCGCTGCTCTTGAACACGGCGAATCACGCGCCGCATCGGCACACCGACCAGCGCCAGCGCATGGCTGGCCAGCATCAGAGAGCCCTCAATGGCGTCCGGCACGACTTCGGTTGCGCCAGCATGCCGAAGCCGCTCCAGGTCGTGGTCGTCTTGTGTGCGCACAATGACTGGCACGTGCGGGGCATGAGCCTGGGTATTGGCCAGCACTTTGAGGGCGCTATTGATGTCAAGGTAGGTCACGACTACCGCGCTGGCGCGCACCAACCCAGCAGCCATTAGCGACTGCAAACGCACAGCATCGCCGTACACCACAGAATCGCCAGCAGCAGCAGCCTGGCGCACCCGATCGGGGTCCAAGTCGAGTGCCATATAGGGGATGTCTTCGCTCTCGAGCATGCGTGCCAGATTTTGGCCGCAACGGCCATAGCCACAAATAATGACGTGTTGATTAACGTTAATGGACTTGCGCGCAATGCTGGTCATTTGCAATGATTGCTGCAACCACTCGTTTTGCACTAGTTTCATTACCAGCGTATTGCTGTACATGATCATGAAAGGTGCGAGCAGCATAGAAAGCACCATGCTGGCCAAGATGGGGTTGAGTAATTGCAGCGGCACCAAGGCGTTGTCAGCGGCCAGCGTGAGCAGCACAAAACCGAACTCGCCCGCTTGCGCCAAATACAAGCCGGTGCGCAGCGAAACGCCAGCCGTGGCGCCCAGCAACCTGGCCAAAACCGTGACCAGCAGCAGCTTGAACAGCACCGGCAGCGTCACCAGCAGCAGCACCAGCGGCCAGCGCTCAAACACCAAGCGCCAATCCAGCATCATGCCAATAGTGATGAAAAACAAACCAAGCAGTACATCGTGAAAAGGCCGGATATCTTGCTCAACCTGGTGTTTGTATTCAGTCTCCGAAATCAGCATGCCAGCAATAAAGGCCCCAAGTGCCAGACTCAGCCCAGCCAGCTCTGTTAACCAGGCCAGCCCCAGGGTAATCAGCAGCAGATTGAGTACAAAAAGCTCTTCGCTCTTGCGGCGCGCCACCAAAGTCAACCACCAGCGCATGACGCGCTGGCCACCGGTCAACAACAGCGTAATCAATACCGCGGCTTTTAATGCGGCCAGCGCTAAAGCCATAAAGAGCGCCTCGCCGCTAGCGCCCAGCGCGGGAATAAGCACGAGCAGCGGCACAACGGCCAAATCTTGAAAAAGCAGCACGCCCATTACGCGTTTGCCATGCTCTGCCTCAATCTCCAGCCGCTCGGTCATCAGTTTGACCAAAATAGCCGTGCTGCTCATGGCCAGCGCACCCGAGAGTGCCAGCGCTGTTTGCCAATTCACCGAGAGTATGTTGGGCAACGCAGCGCTCAGGCCCAGTACTGCCAGTGTTGCAATCAACATGGTCAGCACCACCTGGCACAAGCCCAAGCCAAACACATGGCGGCGCATGGCGCGCAGCTTGGGCAGATTGAATTCCAGGCCAATTACGAACATCAGGAAAACCACGCCAAACTCAGCGAGATGGCGAATAGCTGACGAGTTTTGTGCCAGGGCCAGCGCATTGGGGCCTATCACGACCCCCACGGCAAGATAGCCCAGCATGGGCGGAACACGGATGACACGGCAGAGCACCACGCCTACAACGGCGGCAAAAAGATAAAGTAGGGCAAGTTCCAGCGAGCTCATGCGCCAATACTAGCAAGTCGCGTGCAGACTACTGCTACAAATTGCGAATGTAGCAGTACACCCGCAGACAATGGACGCATCGATAGAATGAACGGATGAGTCTGCAATTTGGTCGTGGCCAGCATTTTGATGGGCAGCAAGCGCTGCGCTTGGCAAAACAGACATTTGACATTGAAGCCGACGCCATCCTGGGGCTAAAGCAGCGCCTGGACGCTGAATTTGCGCGGGCTGTTGAGATGATGCTGGCGGTGCGCGGGCGTGTGGTGGTGATGGGCATGGGCAAAAGTGGGCACATCGGCCGCAAGATTGCCGCCACCCTGGCATCGACCGGAACCCCCGCCTTGTTTGTTCACCCGGCAGAGGCCAGCCATGGCGACCTGGGCATGATCCAACCCGACGACTTGGTACTGGCTATTTCCAACAGCGGCGAGTCCGAAGAATTGATGGTGATCCTGCCGGTGCTCAAGCGCCTGGGAACGCCGCTTGTGGCAATTACGGGCAATCTCGAATCGGCCTTGGCTCAGCACGCGCAAGTGCGGCTGGACGCCAGCGTGGCAAAAGAAGCCTGCCCATTAAATCTGGCACCGACGGCCAGCACCACCGCACAGTTAGCGATGGGCGATGCGTTGGCCGTAGCATTGCTGGACGCGCGTGGCTTTAGAGCCGAGGACTTTGCCCGCTCCCACCCCGGCGGTGCCCTGGGACGAAAGCTGCTGACGCATGTCAGCGATGTCATGCGCTCGGGCGATAGCGTGCCTTGTGTCCATTTAGATACCGGATTTTTTGACCTGATGCGTGAGATGGGTGCCAAAGGCCTGGGGGCCTCTGCGGTGGTGGATGACACGCGGCAACTCAGGGGTATTTTTACGGATGGCGATTTACGCCGCCTCATTGAAAAAGGCGTCGACTTGCGGGCGGCAAAAGCCCGTGATGTGATGCACACAAACCCACACACCATTGCGGCCGATGCATTGGCTGTAGAAGCGGCAGAGTTGATGGAGCTGCATCAAATCACCAGCGTATTGATCGTTGATGCGCAGGGCCGCCTGATGGGTGCCATAAACAGCAACGACTTGATGCGCGCCAAAGTGATTTGATGAACCGATGAATACTTTTGCAAAAGAGATACTCAGCAAGGCCGCGCAAGTGCGCGTGGCGTTTCTTGATGTGGACGGCGTCCTGACTGATGGCGGTCTTTTCATTGACAGCGCCGGTGAAACCATCAAGCGCTTTCACACACTCGATGGTCATGGCTTGAAGCTGCTGCAACAAGCGGGTATTACCCCGGTGGTAATCAGCGGTAGAGACAGCCCGGCGCTGAGGGCGCGGCTGGCTGCATTGGGCATCTTGAGAGGCTATTTCGGTATCGAAAACAAGCAACCCATGGCGCAGACAGTTCTGGATGAGATGGGCTACAGCTGGCAGCAGGCGGCGGGAATGGGAGACGACTGGCCTGACCTGCCCGTTTTGCTGCGCTGTGGATTTTCCTGTGCACCACCTAACGCCCATGTTGAAGTGCTTTCACGGGTAGATTACGTGACGCAGTGGGCAGGCGGCGCTGGCGCAACACGCGAATTTTGCGACCTGCTGCTGCACGCTACCGGGCGCTATGAGCAGTTTCTCAATCAGGTGACAAACGTATGAATGCGCTCCGGCTGGCCTGGGATCGGCTGTCCTTGTATCTGCCGGTGGTGCTAATGGCGGTGATGGCTTTGGTGACGTATTTGCTGGTCAGTAATACGCCGATCCTGCAACTACTGGCTGAAAAAAAACCGCCACGCCATGAGGTCGATTACTTTATGCGGTCGTTTGCCTTGAAGGTGTTTGATCCCATGGGCCAGGTAAAGAGCGAGGTGACGGGTGAGCTGGCACAGCACTACCCCGACACCGACAAAATAGAGATAGACAAGGTACGTATTCGCAGCATCGACCCGCAGGGGCGGCAAATGACGGCCGTGGCAGACAAAGCAATGAGCAGTGCCGATGCCAAACAAATTGAGCTTTTTGAGAACGTGTTGGTGGTAAGGGAAACCACCTTGACCGAGCGCAACGGCCCCAAGGAAACGCTGGAGTTTCGGGGGACGTATTTGTATGCCTGGTTAGACGATAAACGGCTGGTTTCAAACAAGCCCGTCGTGCTTAGTCGTGGCGCGGATCGGTTTTCGGCTGACGCCATGGAATATGACGACAAGACCCGCGTCATCCACCTGCGCGGTAGGGTCAAGGGTGTTTTGATGCCTGACAGGTCGAACTAGCATCGGAAAGCGAACCGCTTCAATGAATAAACTGGTTTTTATCACGGGTGCGTCCAGCGGTATTGGGCAGGCACTGGCCTTGCGCTTTTTCCAAGCGGGTTACCGGCTGGCTCTGGTGGCCAGGCGTGCCGACGCAATGACGCAGTGGGCCAGCCAAGCGGCTATTCCAGAGCATGCGTACCAAGTTTATGCGGCCGACGTTTCTGTGAGCAACAGCCTGGTTCTTGCTGCGCAAGACTGCATGGCCAAGCAAGGCTTGCCGGATGTGGTTATTGCCAACGCCGGCATCAGCATTGGCATGGATACGGCCATTCGAGAAGATATTGAGGTTATGGCCCAGGTGTTTTTAACCAATAACATTGGCATGGCGGCTACTTTCCATCCTTTTATCACGCCGCTTTTGCTGCGCTATCAAACGCAGGGTATCGGTGCCAGGTTGGTGGGTATCGCCAGTGTTGCTGGTGTGCGCGGTTTGCCTGGGCACGGGGCTTATTGCGCCAGCAAAGCCGCCGTTATCAGCTATTGCGAGAGTCTGCGCGGTGAACTGCGGCAAAGTAGCCATGGTGCTGTGAAGGTGGTTACTCTGTGCCCGGGGTATGTTGATACACCACTGACCCGCCAAAATCGTTACGCCATGCCTTTTTTAATGTCACCAGAGCGCTTTGCCGAGGAGGCTTACAGTGCGATTGAGCGCGGCACCAGCTATATCGTCATACCCTGGCAAATGGGTGTTTTGGCCAAACTGCTCAGGGCGTTACCGAACGCCATCTTTGACCGACTCCTTGCTGGGCGACCGCGTAAAAATCGGCAAATGACAAACTAAGCACCCTAGCAAAGCCATAAAAAAAGGGCTCCGAAAAGAGCCCTTTTTACTAAGTAGTTGATCAACGGTTGATCAGTAGCCGCCGCGACCACCGCCGCCGCCTCCACCATAGCCTCCACCGCCGCCACTACGACCACCGCCCCCACCGCCGCCACCACCACCACCACCGTAACCGCCGGTGCGGGGTGGGCGTGCCTCCATTGGACGGGCTTCGTTAACCACAATGCCACGGCCACCCAAGCTCTGGCCATTCATACCGCTGATGGCAGCTTGTGCTTCAGCATCGCTGCCCATTTCGACAAAACCAAATCCTTTGGAGCGGCCAGTGTCGCGCTCCATCATGACCTTGGCGCTGGAAACAGATCCAAATTGGCTGAAAGATTGCTGCAAGTCTTCGTCGCGCACGGAATAAGGCAAGTTGCCTACGTAAAGTTTGTTGCCCATGAAAGGGACTCCTCAAAAACACTCAAAAAAGCGATGGAGTCCACTCTGCGCAATCAACAAACCAATAAACAGAAAGAGACGCGAAACTGACCTGACACCGCAAACTAATGTGGCAAATCAAAGCCACATACTCTTATTATGCTGCTAATTCAGCAATTTACATAGTATTTTTACTCACCGGTGTAGTTTTTCCACTGGCGCATAGCGTTTTGCATGGTGAAAATTTGACGCTCGAAACGTGGACAGGCTTTGCAGGCAAAAAGGTGGGCGCGCAATGCAATCCGGTCGGCCAGCTTGAGCTCGCAATCTTCTCTGGCTATCAGCAAGTGAGCAACTTGCTGGCATGTGCGTCTTAAAAGCATGATGTAGTATCAGGGAGTAGGAATTATTTTGCCAAACCAGTTGAGTTCAAGGCATTCACGCAATCGCAATCTAGCCCGGTGCAGTTGAACATATAAATTGGTCGAGGTCAGGCCCAGTTCCTTACAGATATCGTCACATGACAATTCCAGCCACTCGCGCATTAAAAATACCCGGCCCATAGCGGGCGGCAATTTCTCATTGCAGGCCTCGAGCACCATCAAAAACTGTTGAGAACTCAAATCCTGCTCTGGATTACCCCAGTCAGCCGGGGACTCGACAAAATGACCATCCGGCTTGAAGGTTAATGTATCAAGCAAGTCGCCGCGGTCGTCATCCTCAAATGCATCCATGGTCACCTCACGCGTACGCTGGCGAATGGAGTCAATGATCTTGTGCTTCAAAATACCGACGAGCCACGTCTTTAGCTGTGATTTGTTGGCAAAAGCTTGGGGCTTTGTCAACGCAGCCAATATTGTTTCTGATACGGCGTCTTCGGCCCAAGTGTCGTTACGCAGCTGCAAGCGTGCATAGCGCAGCAAATAGATGCGGTGCTCGGCGATTTGGTTTTCTATGGTCATGGGCGATAGTATGTATGTAAGAAATAGCCAAAATAAAGGACAAAGATCATGTTCAAAGAAATTTTGCGTGTAATTTTGTTACTTTTGGCGCTTTCGAGCCTTCAGATTAACGCTCAGACTGTGCCATTGGTGCAGGGCAGCACCACTGACGGCAAGCCGTTTGAACTTGGTTCGCTCAAAGGCAAAGTAGTTCTTTTAATGTTCTGGTCGACAAGTTGCCCAGTGTGCCGCGACAAAATGCCGGAGATCAGGCAAAACCATGATGGCTGGGCTGGTAAGCCCTTTGAAGTGGTATTGGTCAGCACCGATAAGCGAATTAAAGACCTTGATGACTATGAAAAAGTGCTGGCTCGCACAGTACCTATGACTGCCCGCCAAGTTTGGCTTTGGAGCGGCGACCAGTCCTACAAAGACAACTTGGGCGCTCACCCCAGTCTGCCGGCAACTTATGTTATCGACAAAACGGGCAAGATAGTTGGGCGTTATGCAGGGCGTATTCCGGCGGAAGCATGGGACAAAATATCTGACCTTTTCTGAGTTGTTCATTGGGAAAACAGAGTTGGCGGGGCACCAGCGCACAAAGACTTCCCTGATTAACTGTAATGAGTTACGCTAATGCCCGACTAACGTTTATCAGTTCAAGCTGATATTTTTTAACGATAGTCTTTTTATCCACCTCAAGGAGTTTTGAATGAATCAACGCGCTGTTATCGCTGCTGCTGCAGCTACCCTGTTTTCCACCATGCTGATTGCCACCCCGGCAGCAGCTCAAGAAAAAGAAAAATGCTACGGTATTGCCAAAGCCGGTCAGAATGACTGCGCTAATTTGGCTGGTACCCATTCTTGCGCTGGCCAATCCACAGTCAGCGATGACAAAGGCGAGTGGAAGTATGTGGCTAAAGGTACCTGCGCTGGCCTCAAAGGCCTGACTGCAGACCAAGCTAAAGCTGCCGTTAAAAAAGGTTGATCCTTTTGCCATGGCAGGCATAGGCTGGCGCCACCCCCATTACGGCGAGTTGTTGCAGCAAGCCAATCGCTTGCAGCATTCGGGGCTGAACTTCCTTGAAGTGCATTCCGAAAACTTTTTTGCCGAAGGTGGGGCGGCGCTGGCTGTGCTTAGCCAAGGCCGTGAATATTTTCCAATTAGCCTCCACGGCGTTGGGTTGGGATTAGGTTCTGCCATTGGAATTGACGAATGGCATCTGAACAAACTTGCTGATTTGGCTGAGCGTATTGAGCCAGTACGGATTAGTGACCACGCATGCTTTGCGCGCGGTACGCTGAGTCAAACCTTGTCGGTCCATGCGGCTGACTTGCTTCCTATACCCTTCAACAACGCGTCTTTGCAACTGCTTGTTGCTAACGTTCAGCACGTGCAAGACCGATTGAAGCGGCGCATCGCAGTAGAAAACCTGTCGGCGTATATCACCTGGAACGAATCGGACAGCGCGGAAGAATTGCAAGAGCCCTACTTCTTGAATGAATTGGCATCGCGTGCGGGATGCCAGCTGCTGGTAGATGTAAATAACATCTATGTGAATGCGCTGAATGCACACCGTCAGCGCATCCTTACACATGCTGAGTCGCCAGAGAAAGCGTTAAAAAGCTGTTGCGCTTGGCTTGATGCGATTGCCATCGATCATGTTGCTGAGTTTCATTTGGCCGGCCACCATAAAGGCCCAGACATAGTCATTGATGATCATGGAAGCCGCGTATGCGACGAAGTGTGGGCGCTTTATCGGCACGCCATAGGCCGGTTTGGTGCTGTTCCCACCTTAATTGAATGGGACACCGATATTCCGCCGCTGGGTGTATTGCTCCAGGAGGCGGCTTACGCGGACCACGTGATGGCTGACGTCCTGGAGACAGCCGAGGCAACCCAGTGACGTACGGTTTGCAGCAACAGCAACAGGCGCTGTTGCTGGCTCTTTTTCAGCCGCTGGCATCCGCCTCGAAAACCTTGGCACCGCACGTACGCTCAAACTGGGAAAGGGGCTTGGATGTCTACAAGTCCAACGCCCAAGTACTGGCGCTGCGTGCTTTGCAGGCCACCTACCCCGTACTGACACAACTTCTGGGTTTGGAGAGCTTTACCGGTTTAGCCCATGCCTTTTGGAATGCCTGTCCACCCCAGCGCGGTGACATGGCGCAATGGGGTGGTGACCTGCCTGACTTTATCGCGCGCAGCAGCCAGCTACAAGATGAGCCCTATCTGTGCGACGTTGCGCTTGCAGAGTGGGCGCTGCACCAAGCTGCCAGTGCGGCAGATGCCGACACTGATGCCCAAAGCTTTGCCTTGATGCTGTCGCAGGATCCAGCCCACATTCGTTTGCGCCTCGCCCCGGGCACTTGCATTATTTCCAGCCGCTACCCAGTGGCCAGCATCGTGTCTGCCCACATGGACGGGACGCCTTCGCTGGACGAGGCCGGCGCGCGCTTGCGTCAAGGCCAGGGTGAAGTTGCCTTGATATGGCGGCATGGTTACAAGCCTTGCCTGAGGCTAGCCTTGTCAGGCGAGGCAGATTTATTGAACGTCTTGCTCGCAGGCGACTCACTAGCTAAGGCGTTCGCTGAATCGCCGGAGCTCAACTTTAATCTTTGGCTGACACAGGCGGTAAACACCGGTTTGCTGCTGGCTGTTGTACCTATCAATAACAAAGACACAGGAATCTCATGAATACCCCAAAGAACGCTTTGCTGGATCGCGCAATCACCCTGGGCGCGCTCTTTAGTCGCACCCTGAATGGATTGCAGCCTTTGACGCTGTTGCTGTCGCGCTTGTATGTTGCCGAGGTGTTCTTTCTATCTGGCCTTACCAAGCTGCGCGATTGGGGCACCACGGTTGCATTGTTTACCGACGAATACAAGGTACCGTTTTTGCCACCAGCAATGGCGGCTTTCATGGGCACAGCTGGCGAACTTGTTTTGCCAGTTTTGCTTGCGTTGGGATTGGGGGGTCGTTTTGCCGCGCTTGGGCTGTCGGTGGTCAACGTGGTTGCAGTAATCTCTCTAAGCGAAATTCCTGCGGCCGCTCTGGCCTATCACTATATGTGGGGCGCCGTGTTGGCTTATATCGTCATTTTTGGACCGGGCGCATGGTCTCTTGACCGGTACGTTTGGCCTAAGCTTTACAAGCCAAGCCAATCAAACGACTAGGGTTAACACCAAAGCCTTCAGTGTAATTTACCGCCAACCAGTGCGACTCAAAGGAGCAATGTAGTTTTGACACCTTGCTAAGCCTGCACTTGAATGTTCTATCTTTACCGGAAGTTTTACCATGTCTAAATCTATCGCTTCTTTCGCCCTGACCGCTGCCACGTTTGCCCTGGCTGCTTCTGCTTTTGCTGCTGACCCCCCCAAGGGCTCCAAAGGCAAAGCTATTGCCGGTGCAGACAAAGTGCATTGCTACAACGTGCATGACTGCAAAGGCAACAGCGCCTGCAAGACCGCAGAGCACAGCTGCAAAGGCCAAAACGCATGCAAAGGCCATGGCTTCATCGCCGTGACTGCTGGCGAATGCCTGGCCAAAAAAGGCACCATTGCCGACCTGTAAATTGAGCCAATAGCAACGCTATTGCCTTGATAAAAAGCACCTGGCTGCAAAACCAGGTGCTTTTTTCTTTTCCGGCGCTGAAACATTAAAAAACCAAACGCAACGCATATGCGTATAAGCCAGGGTTGTAAGAAACACCTGTTTCGTTCGACCTAAGGCTACCGCGAACAAAAATATGCTTCGACCTGTAGCGGATGTGTGTTTATCAACTTCTGGAGTTTTTATGTCTAAATCTATCGCTTCCTTCGCCCTGACCGCCGCCACTTTTGCTTTGGCCGCTTCTGCTTTCGCTGCCGACCCTCCTAAAGGCGCTTCTGGCAAAGCCATTGCCGGTGCCGACAAAGTGCATTGCTACAACGTGCATGACTGCAAGGGCAACAGCGCCTGCAAGACCGCCGAGCACAGCTGCAAAGGCCAAAACGCATGCAAAGGCCATGGCTTCATCGCCGTGACTGCTGGCGAATGCCTGGCCCAAAAAGGCACCATTGCCGACCTGTAAATCCTGAACGTAGCGTCAGCTACTTTTTAGATTGCAGGCGCCCCTGCCTTTGGCGGGGGCGCTTTTTTGTTTCCGCCGCACATTTCCAGCGAGTGGTATAAAGTTTTTATCGACCTGCCACCATGAACGAGCACGCCTTCACAATCCCCCGCTTGACGGCCCCCAATGCGGGCTTTGGTCTGGGCTTGCGCACGCAGCACTACCCTGATTTTCTAGCCGCCAAGCAGCCGCTGGATTGGCTGGAAATCATCACTGACAACTTTTTGGTTGAGGGTGGCCGCCCGCTCAAAATGCTTGACACCATCCGGCGCGATTACCCCGTGGTGATGCACGGCGTGGCCATGTCAATTGGCGCGCCGCAAGGCCCGGCGCACGACTACCTGCTCAAGGTCAAGGCGCTGGCCGACCGTGTCCAGCCATTGTGGATTTCCGACCACCTGTGCTGGATCGGCTCCGGCCCCCAGCAACTGCACGACCTCTACCCCCTGCCCTACACCGATGAAGCGGCCAGGCACATCATTGCGCAAATCAAGCGTGCGCAAGACGTGCTGCAGCGCCGCTTTGTGCTGGAAAACGTTTCCAGCTACATCGACTTCAAACACTCGGCTTGCTCGGAGTGGCAGTTTTTAAGCCACATAGCGCAAGAGGCCGATTGCCTCCTGTTGGTCGACATCAACAATATCTACGTCAGCAGCTTCAACCATGGCTTTGACCCCATGGCCTATTTGCGCGGGTTGCCTGCGCATCGCGTGCAGCAGTTTCATTTGGCTGGCCACTCCAACATGGGTGACCACATCATTGACACGCATGACCACCCGATCGTTGACCCGGTGTGGGACTTGTATGGCCAGGCTTGCCAGTTGTTTGGCCCAGTGTCAGCCATGATTGAGCGCGACGACCATATTCCCCCATTGCCCGAGCTGCTGGCCGAGCTCGACCACGCACGGCGCATTGCGCAAACCTGCACGGTGCCGCCAGGCCAGATCGCTGCGTCAGGCGCGGCTATCCAATCAGGCACAGCGGTTTCTGAGTTGGCAACGCCAGCCAGTGCCCCACTGCTGGCGCCGCTGCAACGCCTGCTGTCTGACTACGTGCTGGGCCCTGGCGACTTGCCTGTGGCGCACCTGATCCGCGAACCCGCCTTGGGTGACGTGCAGCAGCGCCTGGGTGTTTACCACCACGCCTACCGCGCGCGCCTGACCGAGGTGCTGGCCGACACGTTTTCCAAAACCTACCTGTTCATGGGTTCGGACACCTTTGATTCCGACGCGGCGCAGTTTTGCGTCAGCCACCCACCGCTCTCGCGCAGCCTGTCACGCTACGGCGCGGACCTGCCCGCCTGGTTTGCCGCGCGCTACCCCGGCAACCCCGAACTGCACGAGCTGGCCCAGCTCGACTTCTGCCTGCGTGCCAGCTTTGACGGTGCCGATATTGCCGCCCTGGACGCCGCAAGCGCCGCCGCAGATGTTGATCAGCGCTGGCTGTTTGGCGAAACCCCATTGCATCCTGGCGTGCGCTTGCTGGAGGTCACCACCAACGTCGTGCAGCTGTGGAAAGCCATTGACGCCGACCAGGACGTGCCGCCTGCCGTGGCCCTGCCCGCACCGGCGCTGCTGGCCGTTTGGCGACAAGCCGAACAGCCGCATTTCAGAACACTGGATACGCAAGAGGGCGTTTTCCTGCGCCAGCTGTCTGGCGGCTCGTCGATTGCAGCGGCCTGCGACATCCTCCAATCTGCTGGCCAGTTGGACGATCCGTCAGTGCTGGGCGGCTGGCTAGCGCAGTGGTGGGAAGAGGGCCTGATGCGCGCCGAGCCGGTGTGCATGAGCGTGGCCGCCTAAGCCGCACGGATTGCTATACTGCAACCACAGCGCTGATTTGCCACAGCTTGCGGGCGCTCAATAAATACCGCTAAAGACCGAACGCCCAGAAGCACCCGTAATGCCCGGCCTCGTTTTTTAGCGATGCCGGGTTTTTTATGTTTGCCACACCTCAGTTCATGCAGTTTGTGCCGCCGCTGGCCTTGCAAAGTGGTGCGCAGATTCGCGGCTACACGCTGGCCTACGAAACCTACGGCACGCTCAACGTCAGCCGCTCCAACGCGGTACTGGTTTGCCATGCCCTGAATGCCTCGCACCATGTGGCTGGCGTCTATGCCGACGCGCAAGGCGGCGTGCAAGCCAAGTCCGAGGGCTGGTGGCACACCCTCATTGGCCCCGGCAAGCCCGTGGACACCAACCACTTTTTTGTCATCGGCGTCAACAACCTGGGTTCCTGCTTTGGCTCCACCGGGCCCATGCACGTCAACCCCGACAACGGGGAAATCTATGGCGCCGACTTCCCGGTGGTCACGGTGCAAGACTGGGTCAATGCGCAGGCGCGCCTGCTGGATGCATTGGGCATTCAAACGCTCGCCGCCGTCATGGGCGGCAGCCTGGGCGGCATGCAGGCATTGAGCTGGACGCTGCAATACCCGCAGCGCGTGCGCCATGCGGTGGTGGTGGCCAGCGCGCCCAGCCTGAATGCCGAGAACATTGCTTTCAATGAAGTGGCGCGCCGCGCCATCACCACCGATCCGGATTTTCATGGCGGGCATTTTTACCGCCACGGCGTCATTCCGCGGCGCGGTCTGCGCATCGCCCGCATGCTGGGCCACATCACTTACCTGAGCGACGACTTGATGAACGCCAAATTTGGCCGCGAGCTCAAGCGCAATACCGGCGCCGCCGAGGGTATGGTGCGCGATGCCTACCGCTACAGCACGCAAGATGTGGAATTTGAAATTGAAAGCTACCTGCGCCACCAGGCCGACAAATTCGCCGAGTACTTCGACGCCAACACCTACTTGTTGATCACCCGTGCGCTCGACTACTTTGACCCCGCCAGCGCCCATGGCGGCAGCCTGAGCCGGGCCCTGGCAGCGGCCAGCGCGCGTTTTTTGCTGGTGAGCTTCTCCACCGACTGGCGCTTTGCCCCCAGCCGCAGTCGTGAAATCGTCAAGGCATTGCTGGAAAACCGCGCCGATGTGAGCTACGCCGAAATAGACGCACCGCATGGCCACGACGCATTCCTGCTTGATGACGCCCGCTACGTGGCCATTGTGCGCTCCTATTTTGAAAGCAAAGTGGCATTGGAGCTTGGCCCATGAGCAACACCTTGATGCACCAGGCCATTGCTGCGCTCGTGCCGCGCGGCGCGCGCGTGCTGGACTTGGGTTGTGGTGACGGCGCGTTGCTGGCGCACCTCATACAAGCGCGCGGCTGCAGTGGTTATGGCATTGAAATTGACGACGCCAATGTGCTGGCCTGCGTGCAGCGCGGCGTGAACGTCATCCAGCTCAACCTTGACGAAGGCCTGGCCCTGTTTGGCGATGTCTCGTTTGACGTGGTGCTGCAAATCGACACCCTGCAACACCTGCGCAACGCCGAGGTCATGCTGCGCGAAACCGCGCGCGTAGGCCAAACCGGCATTGTGGCTTTTCCCAACTTTGGCCACTGGCCAAACCGCCTGGCCGTATTGCGCGGGCGCATGCCCATTACCAAACGCCTGCCCTACGAGTGGTATGACACGCCCAATATCCGCGTTGGCACCTTTGCCGACTTTGCCGCGCTGGCGCAAAAAAACCAGTTGCACATGCTCGACGCCTTTGGCCTGCAAAACGGCCAGACTGTGCGTTGGTGGCCCAATGCGAGAGCCGGCACGGCGGTGTTTAAATTCCGGAGAAATTGATCTTGCGCAAAAGGCACCCAACCCCGAGAATGGTGTATTTTTAATCAGTTACTTACAACATGAATTCCCTTGAACTGTGTGCGGGTGCGGGAGGCCAGGCGCTGGGTTTGGAGCGTGCTGGTTTTGAGCATCTGGCGCTAGTTGAATTGGATGCTGCGCCATGCAGCACACTTCGGCTAAATCGACCGCAATGGCACGTTATTCAAGGCGACTTGGCGCACTTTGATGCACGGCCTTACGCGGGGGTTGATTTAGTGGCCGGCGGCGTGCCGTGCCCGCCGTTTTCAAAAGCAGGCAAGCAATTGGGTGCTGAAGATGCCCGTGACTTATTTCCGCAAGCCATTCGCGTTGTCGATGAAACTCGGCCCAAAGCGGTCATGCTCGAAAACGTACGTGGCCTGCTTGATGCGGTATTTGTTGATTACCGGCAGAAGATTGCAGCGCAGCTACAAGCGTTGGGCTACTGGACGGACTGGCATTTGTTTAATGCCGCAGATTTTGGTGTGTGCCAATTGCGCCCACGTGTGGTCTTCATTGCTTTGCAAAAAGATGTGGCAGCACATTTTCAGTGGCCCACACCGCATTTCAAGCCTGCTCATACTGTGGGGAACTTGTTATATGACCTGATGGCGCAAGATGGCTGGCGCGGTGCGCAAGCTTGGCGTGAACGTGCGAGTGATATTGCGCCCACTCTGGTTGGCGGCAGTAAGAAACACGGCGGCCCTGATTTAGGGCCTACACGCGCTCGTGCGGCGTGGGCCAGCTTGGGTGTTGATGGCCGTGGTTTGGCCAATGAAGCGCCGCCAGCGGATTTTGTGGGCATGCCGCGGCTCACAGTACGCATGTGTGCTCGTGTTCAAGGTTTTCCAGATGACTGGCAGTTTGCCGGCAAAAAAACACCTAGCTACCGGCAGGTGGGCAATGCCTTCCCGCCCCCTGTGGCGCACGCGGTCAGCGCGCAAATAGCGCAAGCCATTGAGCAGACAAGCGTCAGGCGGCTGATTAAAAAAGCCGCCTGATGGTCAAGCCAATCAAAGTGTCCAATGGCGCGCGCGCAAAACTGCGGGTGCATTTTCTGGCCAACTTGGCCCGTGTAATGGGTGCAGACGAGCTGCGTGGCGTTGCGGGTGGCATCAGCGAATGGGCGCGCCGTGTTCGCGAGCTGCGCACCGAAGAAGGCTATCAAATTCAAACCCACAACGACCGTGCCGACCTCAAGCCCGGTCAATACCTGCTCGAGTCAGCCAAGCCGCAACCTGCTTTCGCCCGTGCCATCTCTAAAGAGACGCGCGCGCTGGTGTTGGACCGCAATGGTTTTACCTGCCAGATGTGCGGCGCGGTTGCCGGCGAGACGCATCCATATGACCCGAGCCGAAAAACGCGCTTGCATATCGGCCACGTGATTGACAAGAGTTTGGGCGGCAGTGATGAGATCGCCAACCTGCGCGCTATTTGCTCGGTATGTAACGAAGGCGCGTCCAACGTCACGCTGCCAAGGCCAAACTTGAACAAGCTGATGGTGCAAGTTCGGCGCGCCACAGCGCTAGACCAGCGCGCTTTGCTGAACTGGCTTAAAAACAAGTTTGAGCGGTAAATCGAGTGGCGCAGACGGACCGCTCCATAACGGATGCTCCTGACCCCGTGGCTGCGGTTTTTGCCGGAGTGTCTTTTAGCCAGGCCTTGAAGTTCTGGCTCAAACTCGGCTTCATCAGCTTTGGCGGCCCGGCCGGACAGATTGCCATCATGCACCGCGAGCTGGTCGAGCAAAAGCGCTGGATTTCCGAGAAGCGCTTTTTGCATGCGCTCAACTACTGCATGCTGTTACCCGGGCCTGAAGCGCAGCAGTTGGCCACTTACATGGGGTGGCTGATGCACCGCACCTGGGGCGGCGTGGTGGCGGGCGTGTTGTTTGTGCTGCCCTCGCTGTTTATCCTGGTAGCGCTGAGCTGGATTTACCTGGTGTATGGCAGCCAGCCACTGGTAGCGGGGCTGTTTTATGGCATCAAGCCTGCGGTCGCGGCCATCGTGGTGCAGGCGGTGCAGCGCATTGGCAGCCGCAGCCTCAAGACGCCCGGGCAACGCCCCTTGCTGTGGGCGGTGGCGGTGGCCAGTTTTGTGTTGATCTACTTTTTTAAGGTGCCCTTCCCCTGGCTGGTGTTGGCGGCGGCTTTGGTGGGTTGGGTGGGCTCGCGCTATCTGCCTGCACAATTTGCTGGCGGGGCAGGGCATGACTCGGCTGCATCAGCGCACGGCCCGGCGCTAATTGACGATCACACGCCCACACCGGAGCACGCGCGCTTCAAGCCAGCGCGGCTGGCGCGTGTGCTGGCGGCTGGAGCGCTGCTGTGGCTGCTGCCCATGACTTGGCTATTTTTTGCCCGCGGTGGGAGCGACACATTGACGCAGATGGGCTGGTTTTTCACCAAGGCAGCCCTGCTCACCTTTGGCGGTGCCTATGCGGTACTGCCCTATGTGTACCAGGGCGCGGTAGAGCAGTTTCAGTGGGTGACCGCCGTGCAGATGATCGACGGTCTGGCGCTGGGCGAGACCACACCTGGCCCGCTCATCATGGTGGTGGCGTTTGTGGGTTTTGTGGGTGGCTGGGGCCAGCAGGTGTTGGGGCCAGACCACTTGTTTGCTGGTGCCGCACTGGCGGCCCTGCTGGTCACGTGGTTTACCTTTTTGCCGTCTTTCCTGTTTATTCTGGCGGGCGGGCCGCTGGTGGAATCAAGCCACGGCAAGCTGCAATTTACCGCGCCGCTGGCGGCCATCACGGCGGCGGTGGTTGGCGTCATTGCCAGCCTGGCTTTGTTTTTTATAGCGGTAGTGGCCTACCCAGCAAGCACGGGGGGCATATCCAGTGCAAAGCCCGATGTGGCGGCGCTGCTGCTTGCGGGCCTGGCATTGTTGGCCCTGCTGCGCTACAAAGCGGGTGTGATCCCGGTCATTCTGGCCAGTGGTGTGGCCGGGCTGTTAATCAAGCAAGCCGGGTTTTAAGCATGCCCAAACTCGCCGCCAACCTCTCGCTGATGTACCCCGAGCTGGACTTCTTGCAGCGCTTTGAAGCCGCCGCCCAAGACGGCTTCAAAGCCGTGGAATTCTTGTTCCCTTACGACTGCGCCGCCGCAGAAATCAAGGCCCGGCTTGACGCCCACGGCTTGCAGCAGGTGTTGTTCAATGCACCGCCTGGTGGCTACGATGCGGCCTCCATTACGCAGGCTTGGCAAGCGGGTGAGCGCGGTCTGGCTTGCCTGCCGGGGCGCGAAGCTGAATTTCGCGCCGGTGTGCAACTGGCGCTTGCCTATGCCGCCGCACTGGTGTGCCCGCGCATTCATGTGATGGCGGGCATTTTGCCGGCGGGTGTTGAGCGTGAGGCACTGCAGGCGCTTTACATAAGCAACTTGCAGTGGGCTGCCACCGAGGCGGCGCAGCAAGGTGTGCAGGTGCTGATTGAGCCCATCAACCCGCGCGACATGCCGCGCTACTTTTTGAACCGGCAAGACCATGCGCATGAGATTGTGGGCGCGCTCAACACCCCCAATTTGCAGGTGCAAATGGACTTGTACCACTGCCAGATTGTCGAGGGCGACGTGGCCATGAAGCTGCGCAAATACCTGCCCACAGGCCGCGTTGCCCACCTGCAAATTGCCGGCGTGCCCGAGCGCCATGAGCCCGATATAGGCGAGCTCAATTACACCTACCTGCTGGCGCTGGTTGACGAGCTGGCGGCGCAATGCGGCTGGCATGGCTGGATGGGCTGTGAATACCGGCCAAGCCGCGGGGCAGTACCCGGGGGCACCACGGCTGGCCTGGGCTGGCGCGGGTCAAATCGTTGAGCCTGGTCGCTCGGGGTGGTTTGCCGTCATACTTAAGTAAGCAGTTTTGTTCGACAGCGAACATACCCCTGGATTCTCATTGGGTTAAATAAACTATGAATGCACCCCTGCACCGCGAAATTCCCGCCGGTCTACTCGATCCAGCGCGGGCCCTGGCGCAAGTAGCCGCGCAGTGGGACGCCGATATCGTGACGCAGCTGTCCAATTACATCGAAATCCCGGCCAAGTCGCCTGGCTTTGATTCGCAATGGCGAGAGCACGGCCATATCGACACCGTGGTACGCCAAGCCGCCGCCTGGATCGAGGCGCAAAAGGTAGCCGGTCTGCGGCTGGAGGTGATACGCCTGCCTGGCCGCACACCGGTGCTGTTCTTTGAGGTGCCCGCATGCAGTGGCACCGGGCAAGCTAATGCGGCTGATTCCACTATCCACAGCGCCTCGGGCCAAACGGTGCTGATGTACGGCCACCTCGACAAGCAACCCGAATTTACTGGCTGGCGCAACGACCTGGGCCCCTGGACGCCGCGCCTGCAAGACGGCAAGCTTTATGGCCGCGGCGGTGCCGATGACGGCTACGCGGTCTACGCCAGCATTGCCGCCATCCAGGCGCTCAAAAGCCAGCAAGTCGCGCACCCGCGCATCGTCGGCCTGATTGAAACCTGCGAGGAATCGGGCTCCTACGACTTACTGCCCTATGTCGATGCCCTGCGCAGCCCGCAAAACAACCGGCTGGGCGATGTGGCGCTGGTGATTTGCCTGGACAGCGGCGCCGGCAATTACGACCAGCTCTGGCTCACCACCAGCCTGCGCGGCATGGCGGGTGGCGTGCTCAAGGTCGAGGTGCTGACCGAGGGCGTGCATTCGGGCGACGCCTCGGGCCTGGTGCCGTCAAGCTTTCGCATCATGCGCCAAGTGCTGGACCGGCTGGAAGACAGCACCACTGGCCACCTGCTGCCGGCCAGCTTTCATTGCGCGGTACCGCCCGAGCGGCTGGCGCAAGCGCAGGCCACAGCGGCCATTTTGGGTGACCAACTGTTCAAGCGCTTCCCCTGGGCGCACCACGACTGCGGTGGCTCCACGGCCTTCGCCTTGCCCACCACACAAGATCCCGTACAGGCGCTGCTCAACCGCACCTGGCGGCCCACGCTCAGCGTGACTGGCGCCGAAGGCCTGCCTGCGCTGGCGGATGCGGGCAATGTGCTGCGCCCTTACACCGCCTTCAAACTCAGCCTGCGCCTGCCACCGCTGGTGGATGCGGCGACCGCCGTGCAGGAGCTCAAGCGCCTGCTGGAAGACAACGCACCGTATCAAGCCAAGGTCACTTTTGACGGCGGCGGCACCACCGGCTGGAACGCTCCCACCACCGCGTCATGGTTTGAAAACGCCTTGCAGGCGGCCAGCCAAGCGCACTTTGGCTCGCCCTGCGCCACTATTGGCCAGGGCGGCACCATTCCGCTGATGAATTTGCTCAGCCAGGGCTTTCCCAAGGCGCAAATGATGGTGTGTGGCGTGTTGGGTCCGCACAGCAACGCACATGGACCCAACGAGTTTTTGCATGTGCCCTACGCCAAAAAACTCACCGCCGCGGTGGCACACGTCATTGCGCAAATGGCTGCGCGACCCATGGCCGCGGCCTGATAACTGGCTAGCCTGCCCACTGGACTGCCCGCCGCCGCGCATGACCGCCACCAGCCATTCCCGCTACATCACCGACCTGGGCCACCAGCTGGCGGTCTACGACTGGTCGCTGCCCGACGACGCCCTGCCGCGCGCGCAGGTGCTGCTGGTGCATGGCCTGGGTGAGCACAGCAGCCGCTACGACGCATTGGCCTTGCACCTCAACACCTTGTGCTTTGCCGTGCGCGGCTTTGACCAGCATGGCCATGGCTACTCCGACGGCAAGCCTGGTGCCTTGCCTGAACAGACGCGCCTGCTCGATGATTTGGCCGAGCTGGTGGACGACACGCACAGCATGCTCAAGCGCACCTTCGATCAGCCGGTGCCCGTGCTGCTGCTGGGCCACAGCATGGGCGGCGCGGTGGCGGCGCAGTTTGTGGCCCTGGCGCGCCGCCCGGTGGCTGCCCTGGTGTTGTCGTCACCGGCGTTTGACCCCGGCCTGCGGCCCTGGCAAAAGCGCTTGCTGGGCTTGCTGCACAGCCGCTGGCCCAATCTGCGCCTGGCCAATGGCCTGAAGGTGCCGCGCCTGTGCCGCGACCCGTATGTGGTGCAGGCCTACCAGCGCGACAACCGCGTGCACAGCCGTGTCAGCGTGCGGCTGGCGCACTTTATTGCCGAGGCCGGGCGTGCGGCGGTTTCCAGCGCGCCGCTGTGGACGGTGCCCACGCTGCTTTTGTATGCCGGGCAAGACCATTTGGTCAATCCGGCGGGCAGCCGCGCTTTTGCCTCGGGGGCACCGCCCTGCGTGCAGGCGCACTGCTTCGCCGATTGCTACCACGAGTTGTTCAACGAGCCAGAACCCAGCCGCGGCGAGGTGCTGGCTTGCCTGCAAACCTGGCTGGACGTGCAATTCCCCGCGTCAAATTAAGACCGCGTGGCGCAGGGCTGCGAAATGCTACCAAAACCATAGTAAAAAAGTAGAGCGCTACCCGCACGTCAATATTGAGGAAAAAGCGGTTTTGATGCTTGAAAAACGGCCCAAAACCTTTAGAACGAGGCTTAAAACGCCGTGGCAGATTGAAAAACAAGCGCCTGGTCTTGAAAATTAAGAAAAATGGGCCTATTTCAGGCATTAAAACCCAGCAAAACGCCCTACTGACGTGCGGGTAGCGCTCTACTTTTTTACTATGCCTTTTATAGCGCCAAAGTGGCCAGCGCCAGCAAGGCTAGCGGCGCGGTTTCGGCGCGCAGCACGCGCGGGCCCAGTGTGACGGGGGCAAACCCACTGGCCAGGGCGGCCGCTTCTTCCGCTGGCGACAAGCCGCCTTCAGGGCCAGACAACAAAATCAGCGGCAGGTTGCCAGTGTGGGCTTGCGCCAGCAGTGGCCCTGCGGCCTGGGCTAGCAGCGGCCCCGCTGCCTGGGCATTTGGCTGCAAGGACAGCAGCCAGCGTTGCGGCCCGGCAGGTGGCGTGGCCAGCCATTGCGCCAGGCTGCGCAGCGGGTGAACGAGCGGCACGCGGTTGCGCCCGCATTGCTCGCAGGCGGCCACGGCAATCGCTTGCCAATGCGCCAGGCGCTTGTCGGCGCGCTCGCCCGAGAGGCGCAGCACACTGCGCTCGGTCAGCAAGGGCTGCAAACTGGCCGCGCCCAGCTCGGTGGCTTTTTCCACCAGCCAGTCCATGCGTTCGTTGGCGGGTATGCCCACGGCCAGGTGCACGGGGCGCGCGGCCTCGCGCTCTGCGCTGTGGTGCGCGCCGATTTGCACTTGCACATCGCTGCGGCCCATGTGCGTCACCACGGCGTCAAATTCGCCGCCCTGGCCGTTAAACAGAGTAAGTGCGCTCCCCGGTTGCAGGCGCAGCACCTGCACATGGCGCGCGGCCGCCGGTGGCAGCAGCAGGGTGGCACCGCTGGCGAGTGTGCCAGCGCAGTAAATGCGGGCCATTCAGCGCGCCTTCATGCCACCCGGCCAAAGGCGTAGCCGACGGGCGCAGCCGTGCCCTCGACCTGGTCAATCAGGCGCAGCAGCGGCGTAAGCTCGCGGTAGCGCGCGCAGGTGGCGCGCACATAGGCAATGAAGCGGGGCGTGTCAGCCAGGTATTTGGGCTTGCCATCGCGCAGCGTCAGGCGCGCAAAAATACCCAGAATCTTCAAGTGGCGCTGCAGGCCCATCCATTCCACCGCGCGGTAGAACTCGCCAAAGTCGTCGCCGAAAGCGTGCCCGCCAAACAGGCCGGCCGCGCGCGCCTGCTGCCAGTAGCGCACGCTGATGTCGAGCACAAAGTCTTCCGGCCAGGTGAGGAAGGCGTCGCGCAGCAGGCTGGCAATGTCGTAGGTAATGGGGCCGTAAACGGCGTCCTGGAAGTCCAGCACGCCAATGCGTGCGTCAGCCTGACCGTGCGCTGTATCCACCGCCATTAGATTGCGTGGCATGAAGTCGCGGTGCACATAAACGCAGGGCGCGGCCAGATTGTGCGCGGTGATTTTTTTGAACAAGCCATCCAGCGTTTGCTGCATGGCGGCATCGGGCTGGATCTGGCGGTGCTGTGCCAGGTACCAGGCGGGAAACAGGTCAAGCTCGCGGCGCAGCAGTGCGTCGTCGTAAGGCGGCAGCACACCCGGGCGCGAGGCCTGCTGCCAGGCAATTAGCGCGTCAATGGCTTGCAGGTACAGGCCGTGGTTGCGCTCGGCATGGGCAGTGTCCATAACAGCCAGCAGCGTGTGCTGACCCAGGTCGGTCAGCAGCATGAAGCCCTGCGCTTCGTCCCAGGCCAGCACCTGCGGCGCACGCAACCCGGCGGCCTGCATCAAGGCGGCGACTTTCACAAAAGGGCGGCAGTCCTCAAACGCGGGCGGCGCATCCATGATGACGCAGCTTGCGCCGTTTTGCGTGTCGACCCGAAAGTAGCGGCGAAAGCTGGCGTCGGCACTGGCCAGCCGCAGGCTTGTGGGCACCAAGCTGTGCTTTGCCTGCTGCGCCTGCAACCAGATGGCAAATGCCGTCTGGCGTTGCGCGTCGGGCCAGGTGACAGGCGCTGGTGGCTGCAATGCGGGTTCAACGGCGTCGGAAGGCGAAGGGAGGTGGCTCATGGATAATCGGATTCTACAAATCCAGCCGCGCTGGATTGACCATGGGGGAGCGGTGCCCGGCGGACCGGTCTGCCGCCGTACTTCTTTGCTGGGCCTGACAGACTGACATGCCGTTTCCTGCTGTTGCATTTACCGCTCCCGTTTTGCTGCCGGCGGCGCTTGCCGTGCGGGCGTCGCTAACGCAGGCCCTGCGCTGCAGGCCCGTGGCCCGCGCGCACAACGCGGTGTTTGCACTCAGCCCGGTGGCCCTGCTGGTGGCCAGCTTGCTGCACAACCCGCCTAGCAGCGCGCAAAGCGTGCCAACCGAAGCGCCACTGCGCCTGCAACTGAGCCGCGAACTGCAAGAGCGCCCGCCACTGACCGTGGGCAACAGCGGACTGACGTTTGTCTCTGCAGACCGCAGCACGGGCCGCCCTGACCTGGAAACCATTTTGGAGGGCAACGCCCAGTTGCGCCGCGGCGAGACTGTGATCAGCGCCGACCGGCTGGAGTACTACCACCCTGGCGACCTGGCCAAGGCACGCGGCAATGTGCGCATCAACCGCGCGGGCAATGTGTTTGAGGGCGATGTGCTGGAGCTCAAGGTGGAATCGTTCGAGGGTTTTTTCAGCAACACGCGCTACCGTTTTTTAAAGAATGATGCCTATGGCGTGGCCTCGCGCATTGATTTCATCGACGACAAGCGCGCCGTCGTCAGCAATGCCACCTACACCACCTGCCAGCGTGAGCCATTTGCCAACTGGATGCCGGACTGGATCCTGACGGCCGACACCATCAAGCTGGACAGTGAGGCTGATGTGGGCCGCGCTGAAGGCGCCGTGCTGCGCTTCAAGGGCGTGCCGGTGCTGCCGGTGCCCTCGATTGAGTTTCCGCTGAGCGAGCGGCGCAAGTCCGGCTTTTTGCCGCCCAGCATTGGTCTGGACAGCGTGGACGGCGCAGAATTTTCCCTGCCCTACTACTGGGACATTGCGCCCAACCGCGACGCCACGTTTACACCTGAGATCAAAACCAAGCGCGGTGTCAATCTGGGAGCGGAATTTCGCTACCTCGAAGACAATTACAACGGCACCCTGCGCGCCAGCTATTTGCCCAGCGACCGCTTGCGCGATCGTGATCGCTGGGGTTACAGCATCAATCACCAGGCCAGCTTCAACACCGGCTTGAAAGGGTTTGAAGCGCTGGGCTTGAGCCTCAACCTCAATCGGGTCAGTGATGATGATTATTGGCGCGATTTTTCCGGCTCGTCGCGCAACAGCAATTCGCTGACGCAGCGCATCTTGCCCAGCGAGGTCGCACTGGGCTGGGGTGGCGGGGATTTTGCGGTGCAGGCGCGCAGCCTCAAATGGCAGACCTTGCAGGCCATCGACTCACCGATCATTCCGCCCTACGACCGGCTGCCGCAGGTTACCGCCCGCTATGGCCGCAACAACCTGAGCGGGTTCGATCTGTCGCTAGAGGGGGATTACACCCAATTCGAGGCCGACACACGCCTGACAGCCCAGCCCAATGCGCGCCGCAGTTTTGCGCTTGGCCAAGTCAGCTACCCAATTGAGCTTTCGGGTCTTTTCGTCAAGCCCAAAGTCCAGCTGCATGCAACCCGCTACGAGTTTGATGCACCGCTGGCCAATGGTGCGCGCACGGCCAGCCGGGTGCTGCCCACCTTCAGCCTGGACAGTGGCCTGGTGTTTGAACGCGAAGCCAGCTACCTGGGCACGGCTTACACGCAAACGCTGGAGCCCCGGGCGTTTTATGTTTACACGCCGTTTCGTGAGCAGCGCTTTTTGCCCAACTACGATTCGGCAGCCAACGATTTCAACTTCGCCACCATCTACACCGAAAATTCGTTTGGTGGCAACGACCGCATTGCCGACAACAACCTCTTTACGCTGGGTGTCACCTCGCGTTTGCTGAACGCGCAAAGCGGAGCCGAGCTGGCGCGTTTTGGTGTGGCACAACGCCTGCGCCTGAGCAACCAGCAGGTGGTGCTGCCTGGCGATGTGCCTGTGGCCGACCGGCTCAGCGACGTGCTAGTGGGCGGCTCGGTCAACCTGACGCCAGTTTGGGGGGTGGACACTACGGTGCAATACAACCCCAAAACCGAGCGCTCAGAGCGCGCTGTGCTGGCCGGGCGCTATAACCCGGGCAATTACCGGGTGTTCAGTGCCGCGTACCGCTTGCAGCGTGAGCAAAGCGAGCAGCTCGACATTGGCTGGCAATGGCCGCTGGCCAGCCTGCTCGGTGGCGACGCATCGACTGGCTCCGCCACCGCGGGCAAACCCAAGGGCGGCTGGTATACCGTGGGGCGGCTCAATTACAGCCTGCGCGACAGCCGCCTAGTGGATTCCTTGATTGGTTTTGAGTACGATGGATGCTGCTACATTGCCCGTGTGGTGCTGGAGCGGCTGCAGCGCAGCGGCACTGACGCCAACACCCGCATCATGTTCCAAATGGAGTTCGTGGGTTTTTCGCGGCTGGGCTCCAACCCACTGAGAACCCTCAAGGAAAGTATTCCGCGTTACCAGCCGCTGGGGCAGCCCGGGGCTACGCCAAGCCGCTTCAGCAATTATGAGTAGCCGCCTGTTTTGCCCTCTTTTATCAATGCCTTACAACCCTGTTGAATGAACGCCCGCTTGCCATCATGAACACTTTACTTTTTGCATTGCAGCGGCTGCTTTGCGCCGGCTTGTTTATTTTGGGTGCCAGTGCGCTGGTCCCGGTTGTCCAGGCCCAAGCCTTGCGCCCCAGTACGGCATTGAGTGCCCAGCGCTCGCTGGGCAGCGCTGAGCCTGCGCAAAAGGGCGGTGACTTCATTGTGGCGGTGGTGAATTCCGAGCCCATCACCAACAACGAAGTGCGCCTGCAGGTGTTGCGCTTTGAGCAGCAGTTGGCGCTGCAAGGCACGCCACTGCCGCCGCGGCGCGAAGTTACGGCCAGCGTGCTTGAGCGCTTGGTTGTTGAGCGTGCACAGTTGCAAGTGGCGCGGGATACGGGCTTGCGCGCCGATGACGCAGCGCTGGACCTTGCCGAGCAGACGGTGGCCCGGCAAAACCAGATTAGCGTGACGGAGATGCGTCGCCGCCTCGGGCTCGATGGCGTAAGCGTCGAGAAATTCCGCAGTGATCTTAGGGAGCAAATTTTGCTGGGCCGCCTGCGCGAGCGTGAAATCGAGGCGCGGGTGCGCATTAGCGAGGCGGACCTTGACCAGTTCATCCGCGAGCAGCAAGGCAATACAGACATTGCCAACCTCGAGATTAACCTGGCGCAGATTCTGGTGGCTGTTCCCGAGAGCGCCAACGAAACCCAGATTAATGCGCTGGCCGCCCGTGCCAAGCGCGCACTTGAGCGTGCCCGTGCGGGCGAAGACTTTGCCGCACTGGCGCGCGAGTTCTCGGACTCTGCGGAGCGCAATAACGGCGGCTTGTTAGGGCTTCGCAGCACGCAGCGCTATCCCGATTTGTTTGTGAGTGCGGTGAGCGCGTTGCCGGTTGGCGCCATTACCGAGCCCTTGCGCTCAGGCGCAGGTTTTCATATTCTCAAATTGATCGAGAAGAAAAACGCAGGCGTGCCCAGCGTTACTGTTACGCAAACCCGAGCCCGCCACATCTTGCTGCGCCCCAGCCCGCAGCTCAGCGAGCGCGAGGCCGTGGCGCGCTTGGCGGAATTCAAGCAGCGCCTGCTTTCCAGCCAGACCTTTTTTGCCAACCTGGCGCGCGAGCACTCGCAAGACGGCAGTGCCCAGTCTGGCGGCGATTTGGGCTGGGCCAATCCAGGCCAATTTGTGCCCGAGTTTGAAGACGTGCTCAATACGCTGGCACCCAACCAGATCAGCGACCCCGTGGTATCACGCTTTGGCGTACACCTGATTCAA